>NZ_JBNWDR010000010.1:0-251229 GCF_053521785.1 Agrobacterium sp. A3-95
CGAAAGCCCTCTCATCGTAGAGGGCTTTCGTGCGTTTTGGGCGTTGGATACCGCAAATGAATTGCTGGCGGTATAGCCACGTGGGGCTCTGATAGCGTGTAGCGGTCGATCCATTACGCCCACTCGAGCTTCGCGAACTCAACAGGCTCACGGCCTCCATTAATTGAACACCTCCATCAAAAGTTCTTCTGACCCCATCAAACAGCCTATCGTGCTAGGTCTAAGGCAGCCGAAAGTGACCCCGATCGTGCGGGATTACCGGGTGGCTTTGGACAATGCCGAGTACGCTTATGGACCTGCCGAAGATAAAGACGCTGATTGATTTTGTCGGACGAACGAACGTCACCGAACTCATGGTGACAGAGAAAAGCGTAACTGTGCGGATATTCAAAACCGCACCTCGAACAGAGACTGGCAGCAATGTCCCGGTCAAAGCCGAGGATGACGCGCTGATCGATCGGTCGGAGTCGATCCTTCCCGCCACCACATCGGCCACCTCCGTTCATGCCCCGATTTTTGGCGTTTTGCATCGCGCTTCCGCGCCTGGACAACCTTCATTTGTCGAGGCTGGAGATGTGGTCGAGGAGGGGCAGGCCCTCTTCATCATCGAAGCCATGAAAGTCTTCAATAAAATTGTTGCGCCACGCGCTGGCCGGATCACCTATCTGACGGAGGTTGATGGTGGCGAGGTTGAGGCCAATGATTTGCTGGCGGAGATCGCGTAGTGACGGAAGGTCTCAACACCACATCGGATATGCCGGGTTTCGACACGGTTCTGATTGCCAACCGGGGTGAAATTGCTGCACGCATTCAGCGCGCCTGCCGCGAATTGGGCTTGAAGACCGTAGCCATCTGCTCTGAGGCGGACAGGCAGGCTCCATATGGCCAAACGGCTGACACCTTCCTTTGTGTTGGCCCGGCGAATGCTGCCAAGAGCTATCTCAATCAGAATGCTATCTTAATCGCTGCCCGTCTGACGGGTGCGGGTGCGATCCATCCCGGTTATGGATTTCTGTCCGAAAATGCCGCCTTTTCTCAGGCTGTCGAAGATGCCGGTCTCGTATTCATCGGTCCGGACGCAAGGTCGATCTCCACGATGGGCGACAAGATCGCTGCCAAACGGGCAATGATTGCGGCCGGTGTGCCATGTGTACCGGGACCGGATACAGCGCTTCCCGAGGATGCTGCAACGGTTGAGCGTATCGCGAATGAGATCGGCTATCCAATCATCATCAAGGCTGCGGGCGGTGGTGGCGGGCGTGGCATGCGGGTGGTGCAGGAAGCTGCCTTGCTTCATGAAGCCATTACCTTGACGAGGGAGGAGGCGAGGCAGGCTTTTGGCTCTGCTGTCCTCTACATGGAGAAGTTTCTCCAGCATCCCCGTCATATCGAGATACAGGTCTTGTGCGACACGCACGGCAATGCCGTCTGGCTTGGTCACCGCGACTGTTCGATGCAACGTCGTCATCAAAAAGTGGTCGAAGAAGCGCCATCGCCTGGAATTTTGGTCGATGTGATCCAGCCGGTTGGTATGGCTTGCGTCGAGGCTTGCCGGCAGATCGGCTATCGCGGGGTGGGAACTTTCGAATTCCTGTTTGAAGACGGCAAGTTCTATTTCATCGAGATGAATACGCGCTTGCAGGTCGAACATCCCGTCACGGAAATGACGAGCGGCATCGACATCGTTCAGGCCCAGATCAAGGCGGCGCAGGGTAAGCCTCTGGACTTGCGGCAGGCAGATGTTATCTGCGACGGACATTCTTTCGAATGCCGGATCAATGCCGAAGATCCTGATAAGTTTCTCCCCTCGGCAGGCATCGTGACCGATCTTGTGCTGCCGGAAGGAGAGGGGATTCGCGTCGATACCCATATCCATGTCGGCTACCGGGTGTCACCCTATTATGATTCCTTGATCGCCAAGTTGATCGTACATGCGCCGACCCGTGCTGAAGCCATGGTTAGGATGCGCCAAGCGCTTGCGGGTACACGGGTGGAGGGTATTTCGACCAATCTTCCGCTCCTGCGCGCCCTGTTTGAGGACGAGGCTTTTGCGCAGGGCGAAACAGACATTCACTATCTTGAACAATGGCTAAAAGAACGGAGCGCGGCATGAGCAGGCCCGACTTTAGCGACCCCGTCTTACTCACAGCTTTGACCGATATGCTGACGGATGCAGGCGTGGACGGCGTGGAAATCACGACGCCTGAGGGTCAGGTACGCATTATTGTTTCTGCCTCGGCAAGATCTGCAATTTCCGTCGCTGGCACTGTTTGCTCACCAAAGGCCGCTGTTTCGAAAGTGGTGGTAAAAGCGCCGATTGCCGGTCTCTTCTGCTCTTCTAAGCCTGCTCTGCCTGCAAAAATGCAAAATCTTCCGCGTTTGGTTGCTGCAGATGACGTGATTGGATTTATCCGGATCGACCACATTCTCATCCCCGTTGTCGCGGGTCGTAACGGTTCGCTCGTCAATCAGCTTGCCGTGCAGGATGCTCTGGTTGGTTTTGGTGATCCGCTGTTCGAAATCGAGCTTCACTCATGATTGCGACATCGAACACTCTAGCACCTCGTCACGAAATCCAGCCCGTCATCAAAGGCCAGGCGCGCGTTTCGTTCATAGGCTCCCGGTCATTCTTGCTCGAAGCATCCGGCGAATTTGATCTGCCAGCACAACGCTGGATCTGGGCGCTTTCGCAAACGGTAAAAGTCTGGGCAGGTGTTGCGGAAGTCATTCCCGGCATGACGAACCTTCTGGCGATTTTTAAGGAAACGCCTGAAGATCCAGAGTCCATCGTGTCTCAGTTGCTCGATGCCTGGGATAAAGCAGCCAGTCTGGATATTGTCGGGAAGACAGTTGAAATACCGGTACATTATGGGGGCGAATACGCTGCCGACCTTCCAGCCATCTGTGATTTTTCAGGGCTGAGCGACCGCGAAGTCGTGCGGATTCACCATGAGGCGACCTACCGCGTCTTCGCGCTTGGGAGCGCGCCGGGCTTTGGCTATCTGCATGGTCTTGATGCGCGCATCTATATGCCCCGAAAAACCGTGCCATCGATCAAGATGGAAAAGGGTTGCGTGACGATCGGTGGAATGCAGACGGGTGTGGCGATGTTGACCGGACCGAATGGGTGGAATTCCATCGGTTACGCCGATTTGCAGATGTTCGATCCCGCCTCTTCTGCGCCAGCTCTTTTGGCACCCGGAGATACGGTTCGCTTCATACCTACAGGGATCGAGCTATGATCGAGATTATCGAAACCGGCCCCTTCAACACCGTGCAAGACCTCGGTCGCCCCGGTTACCGTGACATCGGGGTTTCTGCTGGCGGTGCCATGGATCCTCTGTCGCTTAAGGTCGGCAATATTCTGACCGGTAATGCCGCAGATGCTGCCGTCATCGAGGTCCAGACTTTTCCATTCAAATTGCGTTTTACGAAAACAGCAACATTTGCCGTTACCGGGACGGATGGGCGCCCGTTGCTTGACGGGAAAGAGCTGCTTTCCTGGTGCGCTCATATCGGCAAGGAAGGTCAGATACTGGAACTGAGGCAGCCGCCGAAACTCGCCCGCGCCTACGTCGCGGTTACGGGCGGGTTGGACGTTCCGGTTTTGATGGGATCTCGAAGCACGGCACTGCGCGGCAGTTTCGGCGGTCACGATGGGCGACCGCTTGCAAAAGGTGACAGGCTCGAAATAGGGGCTTCCGCCGATCTGTTACCACTGCCATCAAACGGGCTTGGTGTAGTTGAGCCTTCCGTGGCTTTAAGCGATATTTTCCCGCCTGTAGTGGACGGCGTTTTGCCGATACGTGCTATTCCGGCCGGTGAAGAAAAGCTGTTTGCCAATGATGGCGAGGAATTCTGGAGCCAGATCTGGCGCATATCCTCCCGCAGCGACCGGACCGGTTACCGGCTGTCGGGTGATCCTATAAAACCGATCGAAACCATCGAAATGCGTTCCCACGGTGTGATGCCGGGCGTTGTACAGGTGCCGCCAGGTGGCGAGCCGATCATCCAGATGAGCGATGCAAATACGGCGGGCGGTTATCCAAAGATTGCCGGCGTGATCGACGCCGACCTGTGGCGGTTAGGACAGGCACGCGCGGGTGGGAAGATCAAATTTGTGAAGTCCAATCACGAGGAAGCGCGTGTGGCCGAGCGGGCAGTTGCGAAATACGTCGATGATGTTCGCCAGACCTCACAAATGGTCAAGCGAGCGCTGAATGCGATGGGTTGACGGACAACCAGGGAGCAAAGGGAGGAAACGATGAAGATCGATCTGAACTCCGACATGGGCGAAGGCTTCGGTCCTTACCGGCTCTGTGACGACGAAGCGATGATGAATATCGTATCGTCGGCTAATATTGCCTGTGGTTTTCATGGCGGCGAGCCAGATACCATGGCGCGAATGGTTCGCCTTGCCAAAGAAAATGGCGTTGGCATTGGCGCGCATCCGGGATTGCCTGATAGGGCGGGCTTCGGCCGACGCGAAATGCCCTTTCAGCCGGATGAGTTGAGACAGCAGATGCTCTATCAGCTCGGGGCCTTGATCGCGATTGCCAAAAGCGAAGGCGTCGAAGTCGGGCACTTCAGTTTTCATGCGGCCATGGGCAATATGGTCAATCGCGACCCGGCGCTTGCCGATTTGATGATGAATGCCATTTCTGCCGTTGATCCGAAGCTTGTGGTGTTCGTAACGCCGGACAGCGAAATCGAGAGAGCGGCAAAACGCGCTGGATTGAAGACCCTGGCATTGTTTTTGGCCGATCGCGCCTATGACGCCAAGGGATGCCTTGTCGCGCGGGGTCTTCCCGGCGCGCTGGTCAAGGATGAACCATCGGTGCGTGCGCGTGTCCGCCGGTTCCTGACCGATGGCACGGTCAAAGCCATCGATGGCACGATCATCACAATGCCGGCTCGCTCCATCCTCGTCCACAGCGATACGCCCGGTTCACTGGAGCTGGCGCGTATCGTGCGTAGTGAAATCAGCGCCTCCGGCGCAACGCTCGCGCCTGCCGCAGAACTCGCGTCTTAATGGGCCTCTGGTTGGCCCGTTCTCTAAATCTTACTGAAAGATCATGCAGATGCCCTCTACATCAGACCGCCTGAAAAACGTTTCCATCTCCGCTTCCGCCGCCATGACCCAACGCGCCAGAGAGCTGGCCGCGCAGGGTGTCAAGGTGGTCAGCCTCTCCTCAGGTGAACCGGACTTCCCGACGCCTGCTCACGCAATCGAGGCCGCGCACGAAGCAGCCCTTGGCGGGCAGACGAAATATCCACCGATGGATGGCACGCCTGCGCTGAAAGCCGCGATTGCCAGAAAGTTCAAGCGGGACAATAATCTGACATACGATGCCAGCCAGATCATCGTTTCCGCAGGCGGCAAACAGGTAATCTTCAACGCCATGCTTGCAACCTGCAATCCGGGCGACGAGGTCGTTATTCCCACCCCGTCATGGGTCAGCTATGCGGATATCGTCAAATTCGCAGGGGGTGTTCCCGTCGCTGTGCCGTGCGTCGAACAAACCGGTTTCAAACTGCGTGCCGAAGATTTGGAAGCTGCGATTACGCCACGTACCAAGTGGCTCATTCTCAATTTTCCCAACAACCCCACCGGCGCCGCCTGCTCCCGTGCGGAGATGAAAGCAATCGCAGAGGTTATGCTGCGTCATCCCCATGTCTGGATCCTGACTGACGATATTTACGAGCATCTTGTCTATGATGGCTTCGAATTCGGCACAATTGCCGATGTGGAGCCGCGGCTTTATGACCGCGTTCTGACAATGAACGGCGTGTCGAAGGCTTACGCCATGACGGGATGGCGTCTGGGCTATTGCGCCAGCGGCTCGAAGGAACTTATCGCCGCAATAAGCAATGTAAACGGTCAGAACGGCGGCGGCATTGCCACTGTTTCGCAGGCGGCAGCGATTGCAGCGCTGGACGGTCCCCAGGATCTTCTTAAAGAACGCGCCGCTATCTATCGCGACCGTCGCGATTTTGTTCTGAGCAAACTCGGCGAGATTGACGGTTTGCGCTGCCATAAGCCGGAAGGCGCCTTTTACCTCTATCCCAATATGTCTGGGCTTATCGGCAAGACCACCAAGGGCGGACGCAAAATCGAAGGCGATGTGGATTTTGTGATGGCGCTGGTTGATGAGCATCACGTGGCAACGGTACAGGGCGCCGCCTATGGTATGAGCCCATACTTCCGGATTTCCTATGCAACGAGCATGGAGATGTTGAGCGAAGGTTGCGCCCGCATTGCGCAGTTCTGCCAGGATATGCGTTGATCCTGAAAACGATCCTTTGGCTCGGTTGCCGGGCCAAAGGATACTCTAAAGTTTCAATTTTTCCGTCAGTTCCACCAGGATATCCTTGACGGCAAAAGCCGGCTCAGACAGTGAATTCTGGTCGGACATGCAGAGCGACAGTGTTTCTTCGATCCGTGGCGACAGCAGCCGGCAAATAAGTGGTTCGCTCGTTTCCGAGACGATCCGGTTGGCTATGGCTTTTGGCATGATGGTTGCGCCGAGACCACTGGCAACGGCGCGGGCAAGCGTTCTGACGATTTCCACTTCCGCGACGACCTTCAGATTGATCCGGCTGCGGGTAAATGCCGTGTCTACAGCGCGCCGGACAAAATTATACGCGGGTGGCATCAGCATGGGCATGCCATCAAGCGCGGCGATCGGCACCGGTTTTGAATCCGCTTCGATTGCGAAATCGCGATGTGCGACAAGATAAAATTCTTCGCTGAGCATGGGCTCGAATTTTACGCCCTTGATTGGTCCGACCCCATGGATCAAAGCCAGTTCCAGACGTCCATTCATGATCATCTGGCTATAGGTTTGTCCCACACTTTCCGTCAGGTGGATCAATATCCCCGGATGTCGCTTGCGCGTTTCCGCCAACAGCTCCACGGAAAGCGTTGCAGCGCTGCTGAATGGGACCAGACCGACCGAGACGCGTCCCGCAATTGAGTTACCCGCCGCCGATACGTCGACCTGCGCCTGTTCCATCTGGCGCAATATGATCTGTGCATGGCGGTAAACGGCATGTCCCGCATCCGTCATCGTCACGCCCTGCTGGCTGCGGATGAGCAATTTCTGGCCGAAATGATCTTCGAGCGCGGCTAGTTGCTGGCTGAGTGCCGGTTGCGCCAGATGCAGAATATCTGCGGCGCGCGTGATGCTGCCACTGTCTACGATGACGATGAATGATTTGAGACGTCTTATATCCATGCTTGGCGCAGCTTACAGGCTCGCACGCGTTTTGCAATCTGGGCGCCAGAGCGGAAAGCTCCTGCCTGGAACAAGAACATCCTGGAATCCCGTCTCTAATTGCCTGTTTGCGGGTCTCCATAAAACTTACTTATTACTCCAAAAATAATCGGTCTTAGGCAAGCAGGGAAAGCTTCGCTAGTGTTGATGGTAACAAAAAAGGGGATCAGAATGCCATTCTCCGATTACAAGACCGCTTTGGTCACCGGTGCTTCATCCGGTATCGGTGCCGCTGTCGTCGAGCGGTTTTGCCGCGAAAACATTGAAGTCCACGCGGTTGCCCGCAGCGCCGGCGCCCTGAATGAACTTGCCGAACGCACCGGCTGCATACCGCACGCGATCGACGTTACCGATCGCGCTGCAATTGCCGATCTTGCAAACAAGGTGCAGTTCGACATTCTCGTGAACAATGCCGGCGTCGACAGGCCGAAGAAGTTCCTTCAGGCTGATGCGGAGGATATCGACCTTTTGATCGATGTGAATCTCCGTGCCGTTCTCCACATCTGCCGGCTGATTGTTCCGGGCATGGTGGAGCGTGATCGCGGGCATGTCGTCAATATCTCGTCCATCGCCGGAAACTATAATTTCGGTGGCAACTCGACCTATCATGCCGTTAAAGCTGGTGTCGCCATGCTTTCGAACCAGTTGAGGCTGGATGCATTCGGCAGACGCGTCCGCGTAACGGAGATCTGCCCCGGCCGCGTGGCGACGGATATCTTCACTCACGTTCACGGCAACGATCCGAGCGTGCGCGAGCGCTTCATCGATGGTTTCGAGTTGCCGAAAGCGGAAGATATTGCCGACGCGATAGCCTTTGCCGTTGCCGCGCCAGTTTCCATGAATATCGGCCATATGGAAATTACCCCGACATTGCAGGTTATGGGCGGACTTCAGACGGCCAAACCGCAGACTGTGGCGCAAGCTGACGCAGCGAAGGAACAAAAGCCGTGAGCGGTTTCGACCTGTCGGCAATCCTGAGCGACCCGCAATATATTGCAATGCTATGGCACGGATTGCAGATGACCTTCGTCATCTTTATCGGGTCATGGTCTCTCGCAATGACGCTTGCGCTGGTCCTGTTATGCGTGCGGTTTTCATCGTCGCGTTTTGCTGATCGCGCCGTGGCGGCCTATGTTTCCTACCACCGCAATGTGCCCACACTCGTGCAATTGATGCTGTGGTACTTCGGGATATTCACGCTCCTGCCTTCAGGTTTGACGGACTGGCTGATCGGTCACAATGCCGAAGCGATCTTTGCCGTGGTGGGTCTTGGTCTCTGTCAGGCAGCCTATTTCAGTGAGGATCTGCGTTCAGGCCTGCGCTCCGTCAGCCCGGGACAGATGGAAGCGGCCAAGGCATTGGGACACGGTTATCTCTCCGCGATGCGCTTCATCATCATGCCGCAAGGCGTGCGCAATGCCCTGCCGCCGCTCATCAATCACAGTGTCTCCCTGTTCAAGAACAGCAGCCTCGCCCTCATTATCGGCGCTTCCGAATTGACGCATGCCATCAAGGAAATTGAAAATCTCAGCTTCCAGACCTTCGAGATCTATCTTGTCGGAACTGTTCTGTACCTCTTCTTCTCGCTGTTGATCATGGGTGCCGGTGCGTATCTTTCGATGCGCCTTGATCCGGCGTGGAGGGCACGCGGATGATCGGCGACATGATTACCATCGTTCATGACAACTGGTTGCTGCTGCTGATCGGGCAATATCCGAACGGCCCGCTTGGAGGGCTTGCGAACACGATCATCCTGTCTGCCCTTGCCATCGCACTGGCCTTTCCTGTCAGCATCCTTATGGCGATGGCGCGCCTGTCCAAGTGGCGGCTCCTGCGGTGGCCGGTAACGGGGCTGGTCTATGTCACGCGCGGCGTGCCTTTGCTCATGCTCATCCTGTGGAGTTATTTCCTCGTTCCGCTGTGGACCGGCGCAGACGTGCCGAGCTTCGTCATCATGTTGACGACGCTTGTCATCTATCAGGGCGCATTTCTCAGCGAAGTCGTAAGAGCGGGTATTGTCGCTCTTGGTGCGGGGCAGATGGATGCGGCGAGAGCGCTTGGCCACAGCTATCTCGGTGCAATGCGCTTCATCATCTTGCCGCAGGCGCTTTACAACATGATCCCCAGCATGATCTCGACATTCGTCGCCACGATCAAGGATACGACGCTCGGTTACGTCATCAACGTACCCGACCTCACCTTTGCGGCAAGTCAGGTCAATAATCAGCTTCTGACCCAACCATTCCAGGTCTTCCTCATCCTCGCGGTTGTCTACTACGCCATTTGCTGGAGCTTGACGTATCTCGCAAATGCCGTCGAGCGGCGTATCGCCAAACGCCGTGCCGGTGTGGTCGGTCGCCGGCAACAGGCATTGCAGGCGCAGGCGAAAATCATAACGGAGCAGCCATGACAAACACGGCATCATCAACACAGCAGACCATCCGCATTTCCAATGTCTGCAAGAGTTATGGCGACTACGAAGTTTTGAAGAATGTCGACGCCGAAGTTGCGCGGGGCGAGGTTATCGTCATCTGCGGCCCTTCCGGCTCCGGCAAATCCACATTGATCCGTACCGTCAATCGTCTCGAAGAGATCAACAGCGGATCCATCACGCTCGATGGGCAGGATATTCACGCGGCAACCAAGACAAAGGAACTCAATCTTCTGCGCAGCAGAGTTGGTTTTGTGTTCCAGAATTTCAATCTCTTTCCGCACCTGTCTGTTGTCGAAAATGTCACGATTTCCCCGATCCGGGTGAAAGGCGTCGCACCTGATGTTGCCCGCCAGAAAGCTTTGAAGCTTCTGGATCGGGTAGGCCTCTCCGACAAGGCTGGCGCCTATCCGGGGCAATTGTCCGGCGGTCAGCAGCAGCGCGTGGCAATTGCGCGTGCGCTGGCCATGGAGCCGCCCGTCATGTTGTTCGATGAACCGACAAGCGCTCTCGACCCGGAAATGGTTGGAGAGGTGCTGGCCGTCATGAAGGGGCTCGCGGCAGAGGGCATGACCATGCTTTGCGTGACCCACGAAATGGGCTTTGCCCGTGAAGTTGCCGACCGCATCTGGTTCATCGACGCCGGCGAAATTCTCGAAAAAGCGACGCCGGAAGAGTTTTTTACAGCACCACGCCATCCGCGCGCGCAGCGGTTCCTTTCCGATCTGCGCCACTGATACCAATCAATCATAAGAGGAGAACTGACCATGAACTGGAAATGCCTGACACTTACCGTTGCACTGGCTGGAACCGCTCTCGCGTCACCAGCGGCGGCTGATCAACTCGATACGATCATGGCGAACAAGGTGCTTCGTTGCGCAACCTTTGCTGATGTCGTGCCATTCGCGGCACCCGATCCGAAGACCCGTGAAATGGCCGGTTTTGACGTTGATCTTTGCAACGCGATCGCCAAGGAACTGGGCGTTAAGGCCGAAGTCAAACCGGTGTCGGTGGAAGCCCGTGTGCCGGAAGTCAAGCTTGGCCGCGTCGATATCACCGTCGCCAATCTCGCCTACACACAAAGCCGCGCCGAGCAGATTCAGTTCAGCGATCCCTATTATCTCGCCAAGGAAATGCTGATCGTGCCGGTTGATGATGCCGGCAAGAAGAAGTCGGATTACGAAGGCCAGCGTGTCGCCTCCACCAAGGGCTCAACCTCTGAAATGTCTATCAAGCTCAACAAGTCCGAGCCGCTGACCTTCCAGGATACTGCCTCTGCCTATCTTGCCGTTCAGCAGGGCAAGGCGCGGGGTATGGTGGCCAACACCATGACCACCACCAAGTTCGTCAATGAATCGAAGACCAAGGGCAAACCGATGCGCATGATCGAGGAGCCTATGCTCTATCAGCCGATCGGTGTCGGCATGGCAAAGGACAATCCTGCCCTCACAGCGAAGATCAATGAAGTGCTACGCACACTTGACGCCTCCGGCGAGATAAACAAAATCTGGGACAAGTGGCTTGGCCCGAATACCGAATACAAAATGACCCGTACGGACAAGGTCGTCCCGCTCTCCGAGCTGAAATTCGACCCGATCCCCTGATCCCGCCTGGCTTCAAGCCACGGCAACGATTGACACATGACAATTAAACTCAATGCGAGTGGCGGGACGTTCCCGCCGCCAGCCTTACCGTGGGAGGTTTTATGATCCACATTAAAGATATAGCAGAACGGCCAAGCAAGGCAGACATCGAAGCCCTTTCGAAGTTTTCGCCGGCAACCATCCACGAGGCACAGGGTCGAAGAGGCGCACTTTCCTCCCGCATCAAGCCTGTCGACTACCGCATGAAACTGTGTGGTCCCGCTTTTACCGTCAAATGCGCGCCGCGTGACAACATCATGTTGCAGCTGGCCATTAATTACGCCAAGCCCGGCGACATCATCGTGGTTTCAGCTGGTGAGTACGAAGAGGCTGGTTCCTTTGGCGACGTGCTGGCAAATGCCTGCCTTGCAAAGGGGATCGGTGGTCTGGTGACGGATACCGGTGTGCGTGACACCTTGCAGCTTCGAGACCTTGGCTTCCCTGTGTTCTCGTTCAGCGTCTGCATCAAGGGTACCGTCAAGGAAACGATTGCCGCAGTAAACGATACGATCATCATTGGCGATGAGATCGTCAATCCCGGCGACATCATTGTTGGCGATGCGGACGGTTTGGTGGTTGTGCGTCGTGCGGACGCTCAGGAATCGGCACGTCTTTCGCAAATTCGCGAAGATGCTGAAGCGGGCTTTATTGAAGCTTACAAGCAGGGCAAATCCGTTATCGAAGTCAGCAATCTGGAGCCCGTCCTGAAGGCAAAGGGGCTTGTCGTCGATATCTGATTTTTGTGTGGTGCAGCGAGGCGCGTTTGGCGTTTTTGGACTTTTAAAACCGTCGCAACCATAGCTACATCAATGCAAACAAAAGCCCTCCCCCCGCGGAGGGCTTTTGGCTTCACGTCTGACGAGACCATCGAGCTCCAGGAAGCCCCAAGGGTGGCCCTTCTTGCGCGCTGCGTGGCCAAGGATCCAGTATCGGCGGATCGCGGTTTTTTATGCGTTCCGAGCTATGAAGATACGTCCGATCGTGTTGAGCAGAATCTGCGCAGCCAGAATGGCGGTTGAGCCGGTGTGATCGTAATCAGGCGCGACCTCGACCAGATCAATACCGACGATCTCGCCACGCTTTGCAAGACCTGCAATCAGTTCCAGTACCTCGTAATAGATGAAGCCGCCATGGCTCGGGGTCCCGGTTCCTGGCGCGATGGACGGGTCGAAGCCATCGATATCGATCGAAAGATAATAGCGCTTGCCCGCGGGGATGCGCTCCACTACGGCGTCCACGCCGAGTTTGCGGATCTGGCGCACGGAGAGAATATCCGAGCCCTGGGAGCGGGCATAGTCGTATCCTTCCTTTGCGGTGGAGGAGACGTTGCGGATACCGAGCTGGGTCATTCCGGTGACCCACGGTTTTTCCGAGGCGCGGCGCATGGGGCTGCCATGTCCGAAGCGGACGCCGTGACGCTCATCGACGAAATCCAGATGCGCGTCGATCTGCACCAGATGGATCGGCTCCTGATCGCTGAAGGCATTGATGCAGGGGATGTTGATGGAGTGGTCTCCGCCAAGCACCACAGGCAGTGCGCCGGCTTTAAGGATCTTGCGGACGCCGAACTCGATATTCGCGTGGCTGTTCACCGTATCGGTATGAACAATGTCGGCGTCGCCTATATCGACGATCTTCACGCCTTCCAGATATGTGACGTCGTCCTCGTGATCGTAGGCGCCTGCGTGGCCGAAGGAAAACAGGGTGGAGGCCTCACGGATGCTGCGCGGCCCGAAGCGGGCGCCGGGGCGCCATTGCGTCCCAAAATCGAACGGGGCACCGAGAACCGCAACATCCGCGTCGATCGCGTCCCAGTTTTCGACGTAGGGACTTTTGGCAAAGGTGGAAATACCGACGAATGGCAGGTTCAATCGTCCGCCGTCATAGCCGTGGGCAGTCATGGAGATGTCCTTTCAGATATCAAAGTGCGCGCTCGCGCCAGGTTTGCAGAAATTGGGAAAGGCGTTCGCTCTTCGGATTACTGAAAAGCGTCTGCGGCGCGCCTTCCTCAACGATCTTGCCGTCATCCATGAAGACGACACGGTTGGCCGCATGCGCGGCAAAACCCATTTCGTGCGTGACGATGACCATGGTCATTCCTTCCGCCGCGAGCGTCTTCATGACGGAAAGCACTTCACCGACAAGTTCGGGATCGAGTGCCGAGGTCGGCTCGTCGAACAGCATGGCGCGAGGGTTCACCGCCAGTGCGCGGGCGATGGCGACGCGTTGCTTCTGCCCACCGGACAGGCCGTCGGGTCGGCGGTCAGCGAAAGCGGCAAGCCCGACTTTATCCAGCATGGCGCGGCCGCGCTTTATCGCTTCGGCCTGGGGAAGACCATGGACGAGCCTGAGCGCCAATGTCACGTTTTTGATGACGCTCATATGCGGCCACAGATGAAAGTGCTGAAAGACCATTCCAAGCGGGCGGCGCGTCTCTGCCAGTTCTTTCGGACCGGCGCGTTCGCGGCCAAGCGGGGTTTCACGCCAGCCGATCAGGCGGCCGAAGACATCGACATCACCCGCGTCATAGGGATCGAGAAATGCAAGCGAGCGCAGAAGCGTGCTCTTGCCCGATCCCGAAGGTCCGATGATGCACAGGACATCACCCATATGAATGTCGAGATCGATGCCTTTCAGAACGGTCTTGTCACCGAACCGTTTCTCCAGGCCGCGCGCGGAAATAACAACTGTTCGTTCGCTCATGTCAGGAGCCTTCGGTGGAAAGGCGGCGTTCGAGATAGAGGCCGAGCCGCGACAGGATTTCGACGATTGCCCAGTAGAGCAGGGCAATGGTGAGATAAGGGGTTACGACCGCGAAGGTGATCGAGCTGATCGTACCCGCGACCTTGGTCAGCTCGCTGAGCGTGATGACGGACAGAACGGCGGATTCCTTGACGAGATTAATGGCCTGGCCGACGGAAGCCGGCAGCGTCAGTGCCAGCGCCTGCGGCATCTGGATGTGGAGAAAGGTGTCGCCGGAGGTAATGCCCAGCATTCCCGCCGCTTCGATCTCGCCTCTTGGAACGGCATTGAAACCGGCGCGGAAAATCTCCGCAAAGGGGCCAGCGCCATAGAGGCCGAGACCGACGATGCCGGCGGCATAGGGGCTGAGGATCAGCCCCAATTGCGGGCCGCCATAATAGAAAAGAAACAGGATCAGCGCGAGCGGCGCGCCGCGGGCAAACTCCACATAAAGCCTTACCGGTAGGGAGATGGCCATGTACCGCGACCGTAGCGCCGCAGCCAGCACGATACCGATGATGACGGCCAGTGCGATACCCGCAATGGAAACTGTCAGTGTTGTGAACAACCCGGCCGCATAGAGAGGAATATCGTTCAGGAAGCCGGAAATCATCGCGTCGCTCCCTTTGTCAGGTGCCGTTCGACAAGGAGGCCTATTCCCGCAAGTAGCGCTCCAACCGCGACATAAAGCAGGAGAGCCGAGAGATAGGCGTCGAGTGGCCGGAAGGTGGTGGCCGCATATTGCTGGGCACGGCGCGTCAAGTCGGTGACGGCGATGACCGAAACGAGTGAGGAGTTCTTCACGAGAGCCTGTATCACGCCGACAAGTGCCGGCAACATGGTTCTGAAGGCCTGAGGCACTTCAATGTGCAGGAATGTACGACCTGCGGAAAGGCCGAGCATGGCGGCGGCTTCCCGTTCTCCCTTTGGAATGGATTGCAGGCCTGCCCTGTATATCTCCGACTGGAAGGCGGCTGTGTTTAGCGCCAGCGCCAAAGTTGCGGCAGCAACCGGCGTCAGATCCAGCCCCAGAAGTGGCAGGACGTAGAAGACGATCAGCAGCTGGACTAGAATGGGCGTGCCTCGCCAGAAGGAGATGTAGAGACCGGATGCCAGGCGGGGCAGGCGGCCGCTGCGACCGCAGGCCGCGAGGAGAAGGGCTAGCGGCGCTCCTAGAAGAAGCGCCGAAAGGCTGACGGTCAGCGTGGTGAAGAGGCCGTCCAGAAGAACCGGCCAGATGGCAAAAGATATCTTGTCCATGACCGGTTCGACCTGCCGGTCACTCAGTCGCCGGCAGAGTGGCGGGCAGCTCCATCTGCGCGCCGAACCATTTCTTCTGGAATTCGGCCAGTTTGCCGGATGCATTGAGCTTTGCCAATTCACTGTCCATGAAGGCATTTAGTGTCGCACTGTCAGTATCGTTGCGGCCCGCCCATGAGAAATAGGTCTTCGGTCCGAAGGTCGGCAGAACGACTTCAAAAGCATCCGGCCGCTGGCGTGCAGCTTCCAGAAGGTTTGGAAGCGAGTTGACGACGGCGCGCAGGCGCCCGGCACCGAGGTCGGCATAAGCTTCCGAGAAATCCGTGTAGCTGGAGACCGTCGTGGCATCCTTGCCGGCAGCCTTAAGTTCGGCGGAAAACGTCTCAAGCGCCTTGAGCTGCGCGGAGCCCGCCTGCGAGCCGACGGGCTTACCCGCGATATCTTCCGGCTTGGAGATCTCGGCATCGCCCTTGCGTTTCAGGATTGCCATCGTCGCATCGGCAACGGGTGCTGAGAGCTTGTAGGCCTTCATGCGTTCCGGCGTCACGGTGACCGAGGTCACGACATAATCGAAGCGGCTGGCGGCAAGGCCTGGCAGGATGCCCTGCCAGGGCAGATCGAGACGCTTCAGCTCAACGCCTGGCAAGGCTTTCATGACTTCTTGCATGATGTCAGCGGAATAACCGACGATCTTGCCGTCCTCGACAAATTCGAACGGCGCAAACCGGGCCTCGGTTGCGACAGTGAAAACCTTATCGGCCTTGATCTTTTCCAGAAGATCGGCGGCATGGGCGGATGCGCCGAGGCTGACGGCGAAAGCTGCGCAGAGCGTGAGAGATTTCGGAGTGAGCAGGTTTTGCATGGTTTCGTTCCCTTATTGGTTTGTGATTGGGGAGGAGGAAACCATGGACATTATTCCAGAAAAATAGGAAACTGATGGAGTTTATATTTGTAAAATTGATGTAACGGTCCCCATGCAGCTCGCGCAATCCGACCTTCGTTCTCTCGCCGTCTTCCGCGCCGTCGTGGAGCACAAGAGTTTT
Organism: Agrobacterium sp. A3-95; assembly: GCF_053521785.1. NCBI lineage: Bacteria > Pseudomonadati > Pseudomonadota > Alphaproteobacteria > Hyphomicrobiales > Rhizobiaceae > Agrobacterium > Agrobacterium sp. A3-95. Next base: position 16,397 of record NZ_JBNWDR010000010.1, read on the forward strand.
CTCGGCGCGCAAATCACGCTCGGGCTGAGCCAGTCCGCTGTCAGTTTCCATATCAAGGCGCTGGAAGACAGGCTCGGTTTCAAGCTGTGTCGGCGAGGGCGATCCGGTTTTGAATTGACGGATCGCGGCGCGCTCGTGCATGAGCGTTCGAAAGTGCTGTTCCTGGCGCTGAACGCCTTCGAAAGCGATATCGGTACGCTCAAGAACCGTATTACCGGTACGTTGCGACTGGGACTTGTGGACAACACGATTACCGATCACGACCTGCCCATTCACCGGATCATCGCCCGCATCAGCGAAAAGGCGCCGGAAGCACGTATCGAGCTGGTGATCGACACGCCGGACGCCCTGTTGTCGGAAATTGCCAATGGCGGCCTGGACATCGCACTTTTACCGGAAACGCAGCCGTATCAGGGCCTGAAGCTTTCGCGCTTCAGGGAAGAGGCGCATTCACTGTATTGCGCGAAGGGACACCAGCTCTTTCATCTTCCCGATGCCGAACTTTCCGTCGAGCGCATCGAATCCTTCGATTTTGTCGTGCGGCCCTATGCCAATATGCGTGAGCTGCAATATTTTCCGCAGGCACGGGCGCGCGCTTCGGCCTCCAACATGGAGGCGCAGGCGATGTTCGTGATGTCCGGCCACTATGTTGGGTATCTGCCTGATCATTATGCGGATGATTGGGTCCAGAAAGGAATTTTCCGGCCGTTGATGGCAGCAAAGACCCGTATCCAGTCCACCTTCGTTATTGCCACGCGGTCCGCTGAAAAGCCTTCGACGGTGCTCGATTTCTTCATTCGCGAACTCGCCGGTTTCGCATCAGAGGCGTTTCACAAGAACGCGCGCAAGGCGTAGAGCATACGCCGCTCATAGCCCCGTCGCCGCGAACGCCTACGTATGTTCCAGAGGGGCAAGTTTGATCTCGGAAGAAATTGCCTTGCCGATGGCATCGCTGTTCGCTATCCATACTTCAATAATTCAAGGATTATTGAAGTATGGATCAGCATCAGGCTCTTTCGGCATTTGCTGCCCTCTCTCAGGAGACGCGCCTCGCGATCGTTCGAGCACTTGTCGTTGCCGGTCCTGACGGACTGGCCGCCGGTGCAATCGCCGAGCGCATGGGCGTCTCGGCGACGAACGTGTCGTTTCATCTCAAGGAACTGGAGCGGTCTGGCCTCGTCTCGCAACGACGAATATCGAGGTCTATCCTTTACAGCGCCAGCTACGACACTTTGGCCGAGCTTGTGAAATTCCTGGTAGAAGACTGTTGTGCCGAACATCCGGCGATTCTGGAGAATGTCGAGCGAAGCGATGGATGCGCCAGTCCGGCCGGCACTTCCTCCGATGGGGGCAATATCGTTGCATAATTCGAAAGTACCCGCTGGCATCGTCTCAGCGCTTGGCCTCACGCAGATCATCGGTTACGGCACTCTCTATTACAGTTTCAGTATTCTTGCCCCCGGCATGGCGGAAGACCTCGGCCTGACATTGGCGGAGGTATTTGGCGTCTTCTCGGTGTCGCTATTCATCGGAGGTCTGTCGGCAACCTATATCGGCAGGCAGATGGATAGGATCGGAGCCGCCACGGTGATGACGGTCGGCTCAGGCCTTGCGGCCTTGATGCTGTCGCTCTGTGCCTGGTCACCGTCAGTCGCAATCTTTGCCGCTGCCATCATCCTGCTCGAGGTATCGTCCGGAATGGTGCAGTATCAGGCCGCATTCGCGACGCTGGTCGAAAGCGATCCCAGAACCGCATCCCGGAGCATCACCTACCTCACGCTGATCGGCGGGTTCGCATCGACGATCTTCTGGCCGATCTCGGCCGCGCTTTCCGAATGGATGTCGTGGCGTGAGATCTATCTGGTCTTTGCAGCGCTGAACCTGTTCCTTTGCATGCCTCTACACGTCTGGATCATGCGCGTCGGCAAGACCGGACCGAATGCGGATGCGGCCGTCCCTCGCGAAGCCATAATCGGAGCAATCCCCCACGATGCGCGCCGCCGAAGCATGATCATGGTGTCGTTCGCCTTCGCGCTTCTCGGATTTACGCTTGCCGCGATCCTCGCGCACATGGTGCCGATGCTCGGTTCCATCGGGCTAGGTGGCGCGGCAGTAGTTATAGGATCTCTGTTCGGTCCGGCACAGGTCGCAAGCCGCCTGATCAACATGGTCTTCGGAAAGAACCTGTCGCCGCCAGCGCTTGCCGTCCTGTCGGCGGTGCTGATCGTGTTCGGCATCCTGATCTTGCTGGCAACGCGAGACTGGCTACCGGGGGCAGTCGCGTTCGCAATCTGCCTCGGGCTTGGGTCAGGCATCAACAGCATCGCGCAGGGCAGCCTGCCACTCTATCTGTTCGGATCGGAAGGGTATGGCGCGATCACGGGCAAGATGGCGGCAGCTCGACTGGCGCTCGGAGCCGGGGCACCCTTCGCGTTCGCGGCGTCCATGGAAAACTTTGGCCTGAGCCTGTCACTCATTGGAAACGCATGTCTCGGCGCGGTCAGCATCACGGCATTCGTTGCGGTGGCAGCATCCTGTCGGCGGCCAGCCACCGCAACAACCTAGGTCGTCAGATCGACTTCAGGGAGACCCGCTTCTCCAACTCGACCGCTTCTTCCTTCCGCTCGCTGAAGCGGTCGGTCAAATAGGCCGAGGCATCGCGGGTCATGATGGTGAACTTCACCAGCTCCTCGCAGACATCCACCACCCGGTCGTAATAGGGAGACGGCTTCATCCGTCCGCTAGCATCGAACTCCTGATACGCCCTTGCGACCGACGACTGGTTGGGGATGGTGATCATCCGCATCCATCGCCCGAGGATACGCATCTGGTTCACAGCATTGAAGGACTGGCTGCCGCCGGAAACCTCCATGACGGCGAGCGTCTTGCCCTGTGTCGGGCGAACAGATCCGAGCGAGAGAGGAATCCAGTCGATCTGCGACTTCATGATGCCGGTCATCGCGCCGTGGCGCTCGGGGCTTACCCAAACCTGCCCTTCCGACCATTGCGAGAGCTCACGCAATTCCTGCACCTTCGGGTGGCTCACCGGTGCTTCGTCGGGCAAAGGCAGGCCCTTCGGATCGAATATCCGAACTTCGCATCCAAGCCGTTCGAGCAGCCGCCCTGCTTCGAAGGCAAGCAAACGACTATAGGATACCTCGCGTAGCGAACCGTAGAGGATCAGAATGCGGGGCTTATGTGTCGAAAAGGCCGGACGCAGAGCATCGAGATCAATCGCGTGCAGGTGCTGGCCCTCAAGTGCGGGGAATGTGTCAGGCAATGCGCTTTCCTTCATCATCGAGGACCTGTTCGCCGTCTTCTTTGGTAAACGGCCCCTTGAATGCGTCTGCCGGAAGTATATCCAGAACCACTTCCGAGGGGCGCGACAACCGCGTACCCATTGGGGTGATGACGAATGGCCGGTTGATCAGGATTGGTGTCTCGAGCATGGCATCGATCAACTGGTCATCGGTCAGTTCAGGATATCCAAGCCCAAGCACCGTATAGGGCGTGCCCTTCTCGCGGATCGCCTCGCGGACGGTCAGCCCGGCGTCGGCGATCATCTTGACGAGTTGCTCGCGGCTCGGCGGGGTTTTCAGATACTCGATCACAGTGGGTTGAATACCGGCGTGCTCAATGAGTGCGAGGGTGTTGCGCGAAGTGCCGCAATCCGGGTTGTGATAGATGGTGACGTCCATGCTCATTGCCTTTCGGTAATTGTGTTTCGAGAAACGGCTGGGGCCGCCTCGTACCAATCCTTCGAGCGGTTCACGATCCAGACGACCGAGAGCATGACTGGAACCTCGATGAGGACACCGACGACGGTTGCCAGTGCTGCGCCTGATTGAAAACCGAACAGGCTAATAGCGGCCGCAACCGCGAGTTCGAAGAAATTGCTTGCACCGATCAGTGCCGACGGACCGGCAATGCAGTGCCGTTCGCCGCTCATCCGGTTCAGAAGATAGGCGAGCCCGGAGTTCAGATAGACCTGGATAAGGATGGGGATTGCAAGCAAGCCGATGACGGCTGGTTGGGCGATAATCTGCTCGCCCTGGAAGGCGAAGAGAAGAACCAGTGTTGCAAGCAGCGCTACCAGCGAAATCGGCTGCAGCCTTGCGAGAATGCGATCGAGCATCCGTGACGTTCCGTCCGCCATGAGCCGGTGCCGGATGAACTGCGCGAGGAAGACGGGCACGACGATATAGAGGGCAACGGAGAGGACGAGCGTGTCCCATGGAACGGTGATTGCGGACAGGCCAAGCAAAAGGCCGACAATGGGAGCAAAGGCGATGACCATGATCGCATCGTTGAGTGCGACCTGCGAGAGCGTGAACAGTGGTTCGCCGCGTGTCAGGTTAGACCACACAAAGACCATTGCAGTGCAGGGCGCTGCGGCAAGAATGATCAGTCCCGCGATATAGGAGTCGATCTGGTCAGCGGGAAGATAGGGGCGGAACAGCCAGCCGATGAAGAGCCAGCCCAACAGCGCCATCGAGAACGGCTTGACGGCCCAGTTGATGAACAGCGTGACGCCGATACCCCGCCAGTAGGTGCCGACCTGCGTGAGAGAGCGGAAATCGATCTTCAGCAGCATCGGAATGATCATCAGCCAGATCAGGATTGCGACCGGGATATTCACCTTGGCAATCTCGGCCGCGCCAATGAGCTGGAAGACGCCGGGCAGCAAATGGCCGAGGGCGACACCGACGATGATGCACAGAAACACCCAGACGGTTAGGTAACGTGCAAATGTGGACATCAGGCGGACTTTCCCGCGTGTGGAGTGCAGCAGGGCGTCAACTCGGCGATCAGCGGAGCGCAAAGCTCTGCCGATCCACCACAACAATCTTTCAGGAGAAACAGCGTCATGTCGCGAAGCTGTTCTATCTGCGCGCGATACATGATGATTCTGCTCTGGCGTTGCGATGATACGAGGCCCGCGCGTGACAGAACATTCAGATGCGCGGACATGGTGTTTTGCGGCACCACCAGCGCGCGCGCGATGTCACCCGCCGGCAAGCCTTCCGGTGCGTGCCGCACCAGAAGCCGAAAAGTTTCGAGACGGGTTGGCTGGGCAAGCGCCGCCAAAGCGAGAATAGCCTGTTCTTGTTCCATATATCCAGATTAATGGAAATATAGGCATAGTCAATGTGTTTTTGCGGGTGTTACCACACACCACAAACTCCAGGGGATCATTTTACGAATATCGACAGAAACCAATTTCGGGCCGGTTTTTAGTGCGGGAAAATCGTCGGCCCAGTCGCTTCGGCGACTTGGTATTATTGTACATGCGAGTCCGCCTGCATGAGTGGGACGCCACCCATGCAGGCTTGCTTCAATGCATTGCGGACGAAACCGGCAAGCGTTCTGTTCGGCTCACGCGCCCGAACGGTCTCTCTGTTCGCGCCATACGGCGAAAGCTTTCTGGTGTTCGTCCTTCGTGCAGGGATAAAGACCGATGATGGTTGCGCCGCCCTTCACCTGTTCGACCACGAAATCCTCGTAAGCGGTCATTTCCACCGCTTCTGTCGCGATTTCGTCGGCAATTCCGGCGGGGATGACGATGACGCAATCCGCATCACCGACAATGATATCCCCGGGGAAAATCGGGGCATCGCCGCAGCCGATCGGGCCGTTGATTTCAATTGCTTCGTGTTTGGTGAGGTTGGTAGGGCTGGATGGTCGGGTGTGGTAGGCTGGAATATCCAGCTCCGCAATCGTCGCAGCATCGCGGAAACCGCCATCCGTAACGACGCCGGCAGCACCGCGCACCATCAGGCGGGTGATAAGAATATCACCAGCGGATGCGGCGCTCGGGTCTTTGCGGCTGTCCATGACCAGTACGTGGCCGGGCGGGCAGGTCTCAATGGCGACGCGCTGGGGATGTGCGGGGTTGCGGAATTCCACCAGCTGGTTGCGGTCTTCGCGGGCGGGCATGTAACGCAGCGTGAATGCAGGCCCGACCATGTTCGCGCCCTTGTGGCCAAGCGGGTGGACGCCCTGAATGACCTGGTTGCGCAGGCCGCGCTTGTAGAGTGCGGTTGCGAGGGTGGCGACGGAAACCGTCATCAATTTTTCCCTGGTTTCTGTATTCATCTTATTCTCCTCGAATAGCGTGAGTGTCTGCACATCAGTTTTTGTGGATCGGTTCGTCTATGAAAACGCCGCCCTGGTATTTCGCGATTGCGGCATCCGGATCAGGGCGAGGGACATCCCGTTCGATATCGGCCCGGAAGCGTGCGGCATTATCCCGCCGCTGCCAGCCGAGAAAATCGACGTGGGAATTATCCCACCAGCTGTCGTCATTGGCAGAGACGCCCCAGATGACCGGGCAACCGAGTTTTGGCGCGTGAAATACGGCCTCTACCAGGGAGACCAGATCGTCATGGCTGAGCCAGGTGGATAACATGCGCCAGTTGGTGGGCTTCTCTTCGCAGGAGCCAATGCGGACGATGGCCGTTTCCTGTCCGAATTTGGAATGGTAGAGGCTCGCCATTGCCTCGCCGAAAATCTTCGAGACGCCGTAAAGGCCATCCGGCAAAAACGGTGTCTGCGGCGATAGCTGCTCACCCTGCGGATAATATCCGATGGTGTGGTTGCTGGAGGCAAACAGGATGCGTGGCATGCCAGCAAGCCTTGCTGCCTCGTAAAGATTATAGACACCGCGCAGATTGGCGGCCTCGATGGGATCGTAAGCCTTTTCGACGGAGATGCCGCCGAGATGGACGATGCCGTCGCAATCCTTGACCAGCGTATGGACGGCGCCACCGTCCTCCAGAGAGCAGCGGATGATCTCTTCATTCGCTGCCGCCGCACCCATATCAACCACATCCGAAAGGCGGATGATCTCCGCGAGATGGCCGAGCCTGCCGCGCAACATGCTGCCCAGCTTGCCGCCGGCGCCCGTAATCAGCAAACGTTTCATCATTTTGCGCGCTCCCGTCTCAGAATATGTCGGGTTCGCCAGCGGTGCGGCCGAAATCCGTCTGCAGGAAATCGAAATCGCATCCGGCATCCGCCTGGGTAACGTGTTTCGAGAAGATGTAGCCATAACCACGCTCGTAACGCGGCGGCGGCGCCTGCCATGCGGCCCGACGCTGGGCGATCTCCTCTTCGCTGACCAGCATGTCGAGACGGCGCTGGGGCAGATCGAGCCGCACGATATCGCCGGTCTTCAGCAGGGCAAGCGGCCCGCCGACGAAGCTTTCCGGCGCGACATGAAGAACGCAGGCGCCATAGGAGGTGCCGGACATGCGGGCATCGGAGATGCGCACCATATCGCGGTGACCCTTCTTGATCAGCGCCTTGGGGATGGGCAACATGCCCCATTCGGGAAAGCCTGGGCCGCCAAGCGGGCCGGCATTACGCAGAACCAGAACGTGATCGGGCGTCACATCCAGATTTTCATCGTCGATAGCCGCCTTCATCTCAGGGTAGCTATCGAAGACCAGCGCCGGACCTTCATGGAAATGGAGTTTCGGATCGCAGGCGGCGGGCTTGATCACAGCACCATCCGGGCAGAGATTGCCGCGTAGAACGGCAAGCGATCCTTCGGCGTAAACAGGGTTATCCAGCGAGCGGATGACGTCGTCATTATAGACCCGCGCGCCTTCGAGGTTTTCGCCCATGCTGCGGCCGGTGACGGTGAGCACGGAACAGTCCAGACGGCTTTCGATCTGCTTCATCAGGGCTCGCAGACCGCCCGCATAATAAAAATCCTCCATCAGGTAATCTTTGCCGGAGGGGCGGACATTGGCGATAAGCGGCGTCACGCGGCCGAGTTCGTCCAGCTCGTCCAGCGTCATCGGCACACCAGCGCGTCGCGCCATGGCAATCAGATGCACGACGGCATTGGTGGAACAACCGGTCGCCATGGCAACGATGGCCGCATTCCGAAACGCGGGCGCAGTGAGAATACGATCCGGGGTCAGCTCCTCGGCCACCATTTCCACAATGCGACGGCCACAGCCTGCCGACATGCGCTGGTGTTCGGCGTCCACCGCCGGGATGGACGAAGCGCCGGGCAAAGTGAGACCAAGCGCATCGGTGATTGCCGTCATGGTCGATGCCGTACCCATGGTCATGCAGACGCCGGCGGAGCGGGCAATGCCGCCCTGCACGCCGCGCCATTCTTCATCGGTCACGTTACCGGCCCGGCGCTCGTCCCAGTATTTCCAGGCATCGGAGCCGGAGCCCAGCACCTTGCCGGCATAGTTGCCGCGCAGCATCGGCCCGGCCGGAAGATAGATCATCGGCACGCCGGCCGAGATCGCTCCCATGACGAGGCCGGGGGTGGTCTTGTCGCAACCACCCATCAGCACCACGCCATCCAGCGGATGCGAACGAATCATTTCCTCCGTCTCCATGGCGAGCATGTTGCGATAGAGCATGGAGGTTGGCTTGGTGAAACTCTCATCGACCGAAAGCGAGGGCATCTCGACCGGGAAGCCACCTGCCTGTAGGACGCCGCGCTTCACATCCTTCACACGTTCGGGAAAATGCGAGTGACAGGTATTCAGCTCCGACCAGGTGTTGAGAATGCCGATGACGGGTTTGCCGGCAAAATCCTCCTCCGAATAGCCAAGCTGCATCATGCGTGAGCGGTGGCCGAAACTGCGCAGATCGTCAGGCGCGAACCAGCGGGAGGAACGGAGTTTTTTGTCGGTCATGTCAAAGGTCCTGCTTTACGGGGGCGTGGCGACGAAGGCTTAGTCCTGCTTCAGCGTCTGCCCGCTTTTCGTATCGAAGAGGTGGATATGTTGGAGCGGCGCCGACATGCGGATGACTTCGCCAGCCGATGTCGATGTCTGCCCCGCAAGATGCAGGGTGACGTGGCTGCCGTCACCGAGGTTGCCATAGAGATAGGATTCCCCGCCGAGCTGCTCTGCCGTGCGCACGGACATGGTCACCGCACCATCCGGTGTGGGCTGCACATGGTTGGGGCGAATGCCGAGCGTGACCTTCTGGCCGGGTGCGTAGGAAAAGCCGCTCTGCGGCAACGGGATCAATTCGCCGGTCGCGATTTTAAGGGACGGCTGACCGTCTGCTACTACTTCGCCGGCGAAGAAGTTCATCTTCGGCGAACCGATGAAGCCTGCTACGAAAAGGTTTGCGGGGCGATTATAAAGATCGAGGGGAACGCCGAACTGCTCGAGCTTTCCGGCGCGCAGCACGGCAATCTTGTCGGCCATCGTCATGGCCTCGACCTGATCGTGGGTCACATAGATCATGGTATTGCCAAGACGCCGATGCAGGCTGGAGATCTCGCCGCGCATATCCACGCGCAGTTCCGCATCGAGGTTCGACAGCGGCTCGTCAAACAGGAAAACCCGCGGTTCGCGCACGACAGCGCGACCGATCGCGACGCGCTGTCGCTGGCCGCCCGACAGATCCTTCGGCCGCCGCTCAAGCAGCTGGTCGATCTGCAGCATCTTGGACACCTGTGAGACCTTCTCGACGATGTCTTTTTTCGGCGTGCCGATATTTTCCAGGCCGAAGGACAGGTTTTCCCGGACCGTCATATGCGGGTAGAGCGCATAGGACTGGAACACCATGGCAAGCCCGCGATCGGCAGCCGGAACCGCGTTCACCACGTCGCCGCCGATGACGATATCGCCGCCGCTCAGCTCTTCAAGACCGGAGATCATGCGCAGCAGCGTCGATTTTCCGCAACCGGACGGGCCGACGAAAACACAGAACTCACCGTGCTTGATATCGAGATCGATACCCTTGATGACGTCGAGGGCGCCATATGTTTTTTTGACCTGACGAAGCTCTATACTTGCCATTGTGTCATTCCCTCCCTTGAGGATCATTTTCCGCCGGTCGATGCGATGCCGGTGGCGATATATTTTTGCAGGAACATGAAGACCAGCGCGATTGGCGCCAATGTCAGCACCGTCATGGCCAGCAGGTTGCTCCACTCTGTCGTCATTTCTCCCTGGAAGGAGTTGAGCGCCAGTTGCAGGGTGAAATTGTCGTTGCGCGTCAGCACGATAAGCGGCCACAGGAAGTCGTTCCAACGCCACATGATGGCGAGGATGGCCAGCACCGCTAGCGCCGGTGCAGACAGTGGCAGGATGATGCGCCAGTAGATTTTCCATTCGCTGGCCTTGTCCATGCGTGCCGCATCTAGGATTTCATCCGGGATGGTCAGCATGTACTGGCGCAGCAGAAATACGCCTGTCGGTGTGGCCGCTCCTGGAATGATCACACCCCACAGGCTGTTGATCATGCCGAGCTGGCTGGTGATGAGAAAAAGAGGAACGAGCACGACGGTCTGCGGGATCATCAACGTTCCGACGACGAGTGCCAGAACCACGCCTCTGCCCTTGAAGCTGTATTTCGACAGTGCAAAGGCCGCCATCGAGTTCACGATCAGCATGATGACGGTCGACGTCACCGTTATGAAGGTCGAGTTCCAGAAATAAAGCGGAAAGTTGAAGCGCTGGAAAAGCTCGGTGTAGTTCTCCGTCGCCAGTGCCACCTTCTCGGCCGGGCGCAGCTCGTTGAACGGCATCTTCATGACTTCGCCGGGCTTTGCCGGATCCACCACCTGGGCGACGAGCCCGACGCGCCTGATCATGCCGAGCTTGCGGCCTTCCTTGTCGACAAAGGCCGGCAAAGGTGCGGCCTGACCGTCAATGACCACGGTTTCCTGCGCATAGGGAAGCAGGCGCGGCGGAAACCGCTGGAGGTCGGCTTCCGTCTTGAAGGAGGAGAGAACGAGCCAGAGAACGGGTCCGAACATCATCAGAACGGCAACGCCGAGATAGGCGTAGGACAGCCAGTCGGTCCAGTGCAATTTGCCGTTTCTGCCGCGTGTGCGGGTTAGAAATGCGCCAATCCTAGCCATCGACTTTGCTCCTGTTGGCCCGGAATTGCAGGGCAGTCAGCACCACGAGAACCACGGCAAGCAGCAGCGAAGCGGCCGCGGCCAGTCCGAAGTTGCGGGGTGTTCCGGCAAAACCAGTCTGATAGATGAATTGAATGATGAAGGTCGTTGCCGAACCCGGCCCACCGCCGGTAAATGCGAAGACTTCATCGAAGGTCTGTACGCCCTTGATGAGGGACAATACGAGAACCACGAGCATGGTCGGGGCGAGAAGCGGCATTGTGATCCGGCGGAAAATCCGCCACGGGCTTGCCTTGTCCAGCTGTGCCGCCTCATAGACGTCACGCGGAATGGCCTGAAGACCGGCAAGCAGGATGAGCGTGTAGAAGCCCATATGCGCCCAGACGGACAGGAATACCGACCATCCAAAGGCAAGGTTGGCCTCCAGCAGCCAGTCCACCGAACCGATACCGAGGGAATCGAGCGCAGCGTTCAGGACGCCGAAACGCTGCAATATCCACTTCCATATCAGCGCCACGACCACCGGTGAAAGCAGCACGGGAAAGAAGAAGACGGCGCGGAAGAAACCGCGTGCCCTGATGTCACGGTTGAGCACGACCGCCGTAATCAGAGAGAAGCCCACCATGAACCCGACCTGCAGCACCACGAAGAAAAGCGTGTTCCAGACGGAGCGCCAGAAAAGATCGCGCTGACAGGAATTGGGATCGAAATAGTTCTGGCACGAGAGAAGGACCGAGAAGTTTTCGCCGCCCACGGAGGGGCGTTCCGACAGCAGGATATGCTCGCTGCCTGTCACTGAATAAGCCATGTTGAGAACGATCGGCAAAAACGCGAAGACCGCAAACAACAGGAGGTTGGGTGTCAGAAACACCCATGCGATGCGCCGATGCCCGAGCATTTTCTGCAAGAGGGCGAAAGGCAGCTCTATGATGCCCATGACGGGCGCAAGAAGTCTGTACATTGATGGTCCTCCTTCGATCCGGCGCGGCGCGGCAAGGCCGCGCCGGAAGGCGATGGATCACTTCGCCTGTTTCAACGCTTCCTCAAGATCGGCCTTCGCACGTGTCATGGCGTCGTCGACCGTGCTTTCGCCAACAATCGCCTGCGTGACGCGCTGGACGGAAATGTTGAACATCGCACGGTTGTTCTTGTAGCCCTGATAGGCGTAGGCGATGGGGCTGATACCAGGGACCTGATCCAGCCACGCGTTCATGGCCTTCTGGGTCGCCGGGGTTGCGCCGGTGTAGTCGATAGGCTTTGCGCCGACGGCCTTGTGAGCCGGGACGTTGCGGGTACGGACGGTGAAATCGAGGTAATTTTCGTCCTGCGCGAGGAAGTTCAGAATATCCGCGACGATCTTGGGGTTCTTGGTCTGCTTGAAGCCCACGATACCCGTTCCGCCTGGCATGCCGGTGCATGCGGCCGGTCCGCATGGCTGCGACACGACTTCCCAGTCGAAAGCATCGCCGACCTGACTGTCGAAGCGCGCTGTCTGCCAGCTGCCGGAATAATAATAGACGAGCTGACCGTTGATGAATTCCTGCGCCGCATCGCGGTAGGTGTTGCCACCCTGACCGGCCCAGACGTCACGCGCCATGGTGCCGTCCTTGTTCCACTCGACGAATTTCTTCACGAAAGTGGTGAAGCCCTCGTCGACCAGGATCGGCTTGCCGTCGGCGTCGAAAAGTTTCGCACCGTAGGAAATAGCCGGACCGGCGATACGGTGACCGGAGCGGTCGATCGCCATGGGGTATGGCGAGCCGGTGGCCTTGGCCACTTCATTTGCTGCCTTCGCCCAGTCGTCAAAAGTCGCATCCTTGCCGGGAACGGCGACTTTCGCCTGATCGAACAAGGTGCGGTTGATGAAGGCGCCGGTAATGGTAAGCTGCGTCTGCATACCATAGATGCCCTTGTCGTCGGGGCCGCTACGATACCATTTCAGCACATCGCCGAAATTGTCCTGCCAGTACTTCGCATCCACGTAGGGCGTCAGGTCGAGATAATAGCGATTGAGGCCGCCAAGATCGGTGACGGTTGCGAAATCCGGGCCGCTGCCGCCGGCGAGCTGCACCGGCAGGCCTTCGAGAAGCGCCTTGTAGGGCACGATATCCGTAACGATCTTGACGTCAGGATGCTGTTTTTCGTAACGCGACAGGATGTCCTTCAGGACTTCGCAGCCGTTGCCGTCATAGGCGCAGGTGAAGCGAACTTCCTGTGCCTCAGCGGCACCGGCAAAAAATGCCGTCCCGAGGGCCAAGGCAAACGCCAGGCTGTATTTTCTGCTCATCTGGTTTCCTCCCTTTAGATGATTATGCCGTGGCGGACGCGCGCGGAGCCCAACCCTTGAGCCGCTCATTGTCAGCGGTCAGCGGCAGGCGAACGGCCGTGCCTTCCTGTACCGATGTGTAGATTGCGGTTACGAGTTCGATGGACTGCAAGCCGTCCGTAATCGTCACTTCCTTGCCCGCGCGACCCTCCATCGCATTGGCAATCGCCTCGACAAAACCGGTAAAGCCGTTTTCGCCATCTTTAACCGTTGCGAGAACGGCGTCGATCTGGTCCTGCGTGGTCGGCGCCCGCGCCGTAAAGTGCCATTTATCTTCCGCCGGACGATAGGGCAGCGTTCCGCTTTCGGCCGTGAAGCCTTCGAAGCAGAACCGCAGACGGGACGTGTCGTCGGCTGCACCAAGCGTGACCGAGCTGGTGGCGAGCGCGCCGCTCTTCATGCGGAAGCTGATGGCGGCGCAGTCTTCCGTCTCGATCCTGTTCACCCGGGTGTCGGCCATGGCGAAGACCTGTTCCACCGGACCTAGGACATGGCACAGAAGGTCGTGGGCATGGATGGCGTGACCGAGGATCGCGCCGCCGCATTCACCCCTCCAGGTGCCGCGCCAGGGAATGTCGTAGTAGCTCGCGCCACGGTTCCAGTGAACTTCCGAGCTTGCCACATAGGCTTTGCCAGCAAGTCCGGCGTCGATGAGGGCGCGCAGCTGCCGTAGGGCGGGACCAAAACGATACTGGAAAACCGGAAAGACGCGCCGTCCGGTCTTCTTGACAGAGTCCATCAGCGCATTTGCTTCCTCCAGCGAACGCACCAGCGGCTTTTCGCAGACCACGTCCTTGCCGGCCGCGTGGGCCTTAAGCATTACGGGGAAATGCAGATGCGGCGGCAGGCAGACGTCTATGAGCGAAATGCTTTCATCGGCGAGGACTTCTTCGAGATCCGCCGTGATGCGGATGGAAGAATTTTCGCCAGCCACCGCCCGTGCCCGCTCCACATCAAGATCGCAGATCGCCTTGACGGTGAAACGTTCCGGCAGCGCCAGATAACCGGTGAGATGCTGTGCGCCGATACCGGCGCCGATAATGGCGACGCCGATCATGCTGCGGTTCCTTCAGCCTTGGCCTGCGCCTGAAGCGAGAGGTCACAAACCTTGAAGACGTGTTCCTGCGTCATGGCAGTTTCCGTGCGGTTGCGGATATCGTCGCATACACGGGCGAAGTAGGGCAGGCCGGCACCGGATGCGTCGATATATTCGCAACGGTCGCCATTGACGAGGATCAGACGGTCTGTGCCCTCGGTGTTGCCGACATCGACGTATTTGCGCAGTTCGATGTAACCTTCGGTACCGAGGATCGTCAGGCGGCCATCACCCCATGTCGGCAGTGCATCGGGTGTGTACCAGTCGACGCGGATATACCCATGGCCCTTGTCGCCGCGCAGCACGACTTCGCCGAAATCCTGCAGGCCCGGATCGCCCGGGTTGGCGTAATTGGCAACGGTGGCAGATACGATCTCAACTTCGGTGGAGCCCGTAAAGAACATGAACTGGTCGATCTGGTGGCTGGCAATATCGGTGAGAATGCCGCCATAGGCCTCGCGTTCGAAGAACCATGTCGGGCGAATTTGTCGGTTCAGGCGGTGCGGACCAAGGCCAACCGTCTGGATGACGCGGCCGATGGCACCCTGTGCAACCAGCTCGGCGGCTTTCGTGACGCTCGGGACTTCGAAGCGCTCGGAAAAATCGACGGTCCAGATTCTTTTGGTCTTGGCAACGGTCTGGCGCAGGCGCTCAAGCTGGTCGAACGTGGTGCAGCCCGGCTTGTCGGACATGACGTCCTTGCCCGCTTCCATGGCAGCGATGGCAAGATCGGCACGCTTGGACGGAATGTCGGCAATGATGACGAGATCGATGGTTTGGTCAGCCAGCAAATCCTCCTTGGAGGCAGCACGCGGCACGTCCGGGAAGCGCTTTACGAAACCTTCGACCACGTCCGGCTCGCCTTGCGTCCACCAGCCCGCAAATTGCGCACCGGCATCCAGCATGTTCTGCGCCATGCCGAAAATGTGCCTGTGCTCTATGCCGAGAGCCACGAACTTGATTGGTTTACTCATCCTGCAGTTCCACTTCCTTGCCGGTTTCGGCTGAGTTGATGATCGCGTCGATCAGTCTGTGAGACAAAAGAGCTGCTTCACCGGTGACGACCGGCGGGCGCCCTGAAGAAATGGCGTCGACGAAATCGTCGAAAACGCCCTGATGCCATTCATGCGTGAAAGCCATGGGATCGGCGCCGCCGCCGGTGCCGGAAGCGGCACCACCGAAGGTTTCCTGGCGGCCGTCGCGCCAGTCGACATGCAGTAGGCCGGATGCGAGCCGCAGGCTTGCCTTGTCGAAATGGAGGAGAATGGATTCAGGCGCACCGGGAAAGCTTGCGGTGCTCGCGACGAGCGAGCCGACGGCGCCGTTTTTGAAACGAAGGCCGGCCGATACGTAATCCTCGGTTTCCATCTTGTGAAAACGCGTCGTTGCCGCCATGGCCTGCACGCGGGCAACAGGGCCTGCAAGGCTCAGGGCCAGATCGATCGTGTGGATTGCCTGCGATATCAGAACGCCGCCGCCGTCACGCGCAAGCGTGCCGCGTCCCGGCTCATCATAATAGGCCTGGGTACGCCACCACGGCACCGAAATCTCGCAAAGGCCTAGTTCGCCGAGCGTGCCGGATGCGACCAGTTCGCGTGCCTTTTGCGATGCGGCGCGCATGCGGTGCTGGAAAATGATACCGAGCGTTACACCCGCATCGCGGCAGAGCGCTACCAGATCGGCCGCTTCCCGCGTGTTGCGGGCGACAGGCTTTTCGAGAAGAATGTGTTTGCCGGCTTTTGCAAGCGGACCGACGATATCGGCGCGGGCATTGGGCGGCGTTGCGATGATGGCGAAATCGACATCGCCGTCACGCGCGGCTTCCTCGATTGACGCGTATACGGCAACGTGGTGACCAGTGTGTTTTGCCGCTTCGGCAGCCAGCGCTTTCGCGCGGCCGGAGCCACCGTCGACAATCGCTTTCAGGCGGATTTTTTCAGGGCTTGCCGCACAGGCAAGCACATGCGTCTTCGCTACCATTCCGGCACCAACGATGACGCAGGTCTTGATATTTTGCATTCGGGAGCCTCCTTCCCATGGCCATTCAATTGCATACCGGTATGCCGGTTGTCAACACACCAGTGTTCCGGTATACCGGTTATAGAGAAAGACATTTGGAGAGCGTATGCCAAAGATCCCGATGACAGGCGGCACGGTGCCGATGATGGAACGACTGGATTTCAACCGACCGGTTGTGGACCAGATCTATTCGGCGCTGAAATCTGCCATCCTTTCGCGGGAGCTGTTTCCGGGCCAGGCCGTGTCGGAAAACGAGATTGGCCAGTCCTTCAACTCCAGCCGCACCCCGGTGCGCGAGGCGTTGAGCCGGCTGCGAGATGACGGTTTGATCGTCACCCTGCCGAGCCGCGGGACCTATGTCTCCAGACTGTCGGACAAAAATATCCGCAGCGCGCAGTTCATTCGTGAGGCGCTGGAGGTTGCCGCTGCCCGCAGGCTCTGCCAGACCGGCATTCCGGCCGAAGCGGACCAGGAAATCCTGCATGCGCTGGAAGGCCAGCGTGTGGCGATGGAGCTTGGCGACAAAAAGGCCTTCCGTATCCATGACGACCAGTTCCACAGCGCCCTTGCCGCCGCAACCGGCCTCGAAAGGCTGGAGACCCTGTTGATCCGGGAAAAGGCTGGGCTAGACCGCTTGCGAGCGCTGGCGATTACCGACGAAGCACACATGGCCAGACTGCTGACGGAGCATGAGGCCGTCTACAATGCAATCAAGGCACGTGAGGAGGAGAGCGCGGTGGATTATCTGCGCCAGCATCTCCGCCGCGTCCTCGGCATTCTGTCGCAGATCTTCGAAGCACATCAGGAATATTTCGAATAACGCCACGCTGCGCAATTCAACGGTTCAGATAGAAAATGACAACAGCAAATTTCGACAACGCGCCTGCGATCGATCAGGCAGGACTCCTGTGCGACGAAATCAGCATTCTTGCGGAAAGCCCGGTGTGGGACGAAAGACGTCAGGTCCTGTTCTGGTGCGACATTCTTGGCAAGAAGCTACGTTCAGCTGGGCTGGGCGGCGTCCAGTATCGTGAATGGACGTTCCCGGAAACCGTCTCCAGTCTTGGGCTCTGTCAGAGCGGTGATCTGATTGCCGCTTGCGGGATGGATATACTCATCCTCAATCCGGAAAGCGGCGCGCGGCGCACACTTCATTCCATTCCCGCACCTGAAGGCATCGCCTGCCGGCTGAATGACGGACGTGTCGGTCCGGATGGAGCTTTCTGGGTTGGTACCATGCACAATGTCCCGCTCTCGCAGATGCAGCCCCATGGAGAGCTCTGGCGTATTACGAATAATGGGGCCGAACGTATCCAGACCGGACTGACATGTCCCAACGGCCTCGCTTTTTCGCAGGACGGTTCCGTCATGTGGCAAAGCGATTCCGTGCAGAAATGGATACGCAGGCGGAATTTCGACAAAACCAACGGTGTATTTGATGAAGGTGTGCTCGTCGCACAAATGCAGGAAGAGACCGGAAGGCCCGATGGTGGATGTATTGACATAAGCGGCCGATATTGGAGCGCGGGTGTCTCTGCCGGCGTTTTGAACATTTTCTCGGAAGACGGCAGTCAACAGATCGGGACGGTAAGGATGCCTGTTCCGCATCCAACGATGCCCTGCTTTGGCGGGCCGGATTTCGGCTCGCTTTTCGTGACATCGCACCGCCATAACATGACGCAAGACAGGCTGAGCGAGGTACCTCTTTCCGGTGGCGTTTGGGTCATTCCGTCCGACATCAAGGGCTTTCCCGCATTCCGTTTTGAGGATGGCAGGTGAAGCCCAAATCGTAAGTCTTTGATCTTTGTTGCCCAACGCAAGTGATGGGTTTCGGCCAGTCTACGTCAGGCAAATTCGTCCTGTTGATCCTGTAGTCTGGCCGTAATCAGCATCGCTTCCGCATTGGTAGATATTGCGGTCGAGATCAGCGTGTTCCGTGCTTTTCCTGCAAAAGCCGGATGGTGAGGTGCTGCAGCAGAATGATGGTCTTGGCGTCGCGAATATCGCCGCGGCTGATCATCTGCATAGCGTCTGGCAGAGCGATTTCCAGCACGTCTATGTCTTCTCCCTCGTCCGCGGAGCCGCCGCCTGTGCCCACTTTATGGTTCTCGGCATATTCGCCGTAGAAAAAGGCGAGGTATTCGGTGACCGATCCGGGGCTCATATAGATATCGAACAGATGGGTGAGTTCGGAAACCTCATAACCGGTCTCCTCCATCAGTTCCGCACGCATGCGCGCTGCCGGTTCAGCGCCTTCCAGCAGCCCCGCCGGAGTCTCGATCAGCGACTCGAGGCCGCCGTTCAAGAGAACCGGCAAACGGAACTGGCGGGTGAGCAAAACATGGTCGTTTGCGGGGTTGTACAACAGGCATGTCGCTCCGTTGCCGCGATCATAAGCCTCCCGGGTCTGCCGTTGCCAGCTTCCGTCCCTTAGCTGAAGTTCATACTCATATTTGGTCAGCCGTCCCCAATCATCCGCCAATACGCGTTGCGAAATCGGGCGGTAAACACTGCTATTCATCAAGTCACCTCGTCATTATCTGTCTTTTCAAAGGCCTTGCATCCGGCCTTCGACTTGCGTGCGTGTCTCGCCGCCGACCCATATCTGGCCGGTATCATCGCGGGTCAGGTAAATGCGGCCTTGACGGCCAAGACATGTGCCCTGGGCGGCGACATAGTCTTCCGCGACCACGCCTGTCGCAAACAGCCATTGCGCCAGCGAGGCATTGAGGCTTCCGGTGACAGGATCCTCGGCGATGGCGCCCAGATGATCGCTGAAGAAGGCGCGAACCTCGAAGGCGGCTTCGCCGCCATTTGCGTGCGGACCAACGACGCCAACGTCAATGCGGCCGGGCCAGCTGCGGACCGGCTCAAGGGCAAGCACCTTCTCAGCCGATGCCAGCCTGATCCCCAACCAGCCGGGGCCATTGTCGATCCATGCGGCATCAACGATGTCGCGTGTCTCTATTCCCAGCAGCAGCCGGGCCTCTTCCAGCTCTGCGGGTGTCGGCGCGCCTGAACGGATAAGGGGCGGAGCGGCAAAGGAAAGTCGACCATGCGCGTGCCGGATCGTGACCAGACCGGCACCGCATTCCTGAACGATGCCCGTTTCGCTTTTGGGCAGGCCGTTTTCGGAAAGCCAGGCATGGCAAGTGCCGAGCGTAGGGTGTCCGGCAAAAGGCATCTCCCGGTCCAGTGAGAATATCCGGACACGGTAATCAGCCTGGGGGTGGGTGGGCGGCAGCAGAAACGTGGTTTCGGACAGATTGAACCACCGCGTCAATCGCTGCATGTCATCCGTGGTCAAGGTGTCTGCACCCGTGACGACCGCCAGCGGATTGCCAGAAAGCGGGCCGGAGCCGAATACATCGATCATATGGATAGTAAAGGTCATGGCATCGTTCTTTCAGTTCGGATCGATTGTCGGCGCGGAATGTCTATTGCGTAATCCGTTCCAGCACGCGGCTCAATGCCCGCTTCAATGCGCTCGAACCGCCATTGCCGTCAAAGTCCTGAAGAACCTGCTCGTTCAGGCCACCCTTGGTGGCGAATTCGCGGCTGAGATCGGTAAAGTCCGTGTCCTTGCCGGCAAGCAGCGCCACTTCGGAGAGGCCGGCGAAGAGGGGTGCAAGATAGGCGCGGCCCTTTTCTTCCGGCAGGCCGTTTTCGGCCAACCACTCCGTCGTCTGTTGCAGAATGCCGAAATAGGTTGCCATCAGGGCGCTTGCGGCGGCGAGAAGGTCGTATTCCGCCTTTGTTTCACATTCCACCGCATTGCCGAGCACGTTGAAGATCGCGGCGGTATCCGCATCGGAGGGGTAAACGGCCGTGACGCCTTTGCGGCGGGCGACAAAAGGCAGCGGGATCGCCTGGGTCAGGCGCACATCCACGCCGATCCAGTCAAGCAGTGCATGTCGACCGGTTGCGGCAGCGACGCTTATGACTTTCTGCCCCTCGCGAAACCGCAGCGGCCGGATGACGTCCTCGGCGATCTGCGGGCGGATGGCCAGAACGATGGTATCGCAGCCGTCGACAATCGCCTGATTGTCGCTGGAGACGATCACCTGCGGGAAATCGGCGGCAAGCCTGGCCGAGATATCCGCGCTGCGCTGGGATACCATGACATGCGGCACGGCGGCAGGCGTGCTGAGGAGCCCCCGCACCATCGCATCGGTGATAGCGCCGGTTCCGATAAAGCCGATTTTCTGGGGAAGGGACATGATGACTCCATTGCATTGATAGGAAGGAACGATACATCGGTACGGCTGACGCAGGAAGGCAATGAAACAATCTCTAGATTGCCGGGGGCTGGCATATCTGCCGAAGAAATGGCGTGGCAACCGGATCGGCCACCTCACATACCCGTTAAATCTCTCCGAACCAACGGGCTGCTGCCCTTGCGAATTTCTCCTTGTCCGGAGCAGACTCCGTGGCCCAGGCGACGATACCATCGGGGCGCACCAGGACTGTGCTCAAGCCCAATTGATCGATGGCATTGCCGGCGACATAGGAAATCCGGCCGTTCCAGCGGCCTGCCAGCGCTTCAAGCGATGCGTCCACGCTAAAATTCAAAAGCAGACCTTTGCCCTCTCTCAGAAGTTCGCCGGTGCTCCTCCCGTCCGCCAGTGCGAAGTCCGGAACGCTTCAGCCCACCAGCGGATCGTTGCCGCCTAGCTCGTAGCGGAGGGAAATGCCCCATACGCGCTCGGCGAAATATGTCGCGCCGTCGCGGGTCTCGATGAGATCGCGGATGATGGCTTCCAGCGCCCGTGTACTCCGGCTTGGGCGCATCAGTGCGACCTGGGCGCGCGACCAGTCAAGGACCTGTGCACCCACTGGGTGTCGCTCACAGTCACGGCCGATGCTCCCGGAAAGCGGCGGCCAGTGTGCGCAGCGCCTCACGGGATCTGCTGTCGGTAAGGGTCGAGAACATCACGATCTCGGTGGAAGGCAGCGGCGGGAGGCTGAAACGCTGGCTGACCTCGATTGTACCGGGTGGCGCCAGGCGGCAGGAGAATGCCGAAATGGCGAGACCTGCCGAAACGGCCGCGGTCACCATCGATGAGGTGCCGCCAAGAAAGACTTCCGTCCACGCGATGGCGGCGGAATCAAGAGCACGAGCGGCGATGTCACGTACACCGCAGGCGGGCGAAAGCGCTGCCAGTCGCAGCGGCTCGCCCTGACGATGCTCGAATTGCGGGGCTGCGAACCAGCCGAAATGCTCTGGCCCGAGCACTTCGCCATCACGCCTGTCATCCTCGCGCCGGATGATTGCAGCATCGATCTCGCCGCGGTCGAAGGCATCCAGCAACGTGCGGGAATTGTCCATCCGCACTTCTATCGTCAGTCCCGGATCGTGCGCGTTGAGCCGCGCCAGCAGCGTTGGCACTTCCGGCCCGGCAACATGGGCGGCGATGCCAAGGCCAAAGCGTCGGCGCGTGGAAAAAAGCCCTGCCATGGCGCGATCGTGCGCGGCAAGGAATTCGCGGGCTGGTGTTAGAAACACGGCGCCTTGCGCGGAAAGCCGCACCGAACGCGGCGTCCGCTCAAGAAGCCGCTGGCCGAGCCGGTCTTCCAGTCGCTTGAGCTTGACGCTGATGGCACCCTGCGTGGTTCCGAGCGTTTCGGCAGCGCGGGTGAAGCTCTGCAGATCGGCGATGGTGACGAAAGCCTGAACGGCATCCACATCCAGAGTGGTCACTTTAATCATCCAAATTTGTTGTCTCTGAAATATCCAAGCATCCAATTCAGTTATGGTCAAGCTTTCACTAATTTGCCTTGGACTCTGCAAAACACGGATCGAAGCGTGCATGTCTTCTGATGCTTCAGTCCGAACCACGAAAGGCTGAAGAATGACCCTTGCCGTTACCGCCCCAACCCGGAGTAGAAGTACCATTGCGCTCGCTGCCGTCTGTCTCTCCGCTCTGATGTTCGGGCTGGAAATCTCCAGCGTGCCGGCGATCCTGCCGACGCTCGAGCAGGTGCTGCACGCGGATTTCCGGCAGCTGCAGTGGATCATGAACGCCTATACGATCGGCGTGACGATGGTGCTGATGGCAACCGGCGCGTTGGCCGACCGCTTCGGTCGCAAACGCGTCTTCATCGCGACCATCGTCGCTTTCGCCATTTCCTCCCTCGCCTGCGGCATGACTGAAAGCGTGGCGGTGCTGATCGGCGCACGCTTCCTTCAGGGACTAAGCGGTGGAGCGATGCTGGTATGCCAGATCGCCATTCTGTCACATCAGTTCCGCACGGCCCGCGAGCGTGGAATGGCTTTCGGCTGGTGGGGTATTGTCTCCGGCGTCGGGCTGGGTTTCGGGCCGATCATCGGCGGAGCCATCGTTGCGCTGTGGAGCTGGGAGTGGGTATTCCTCGTTCACGTGGCCCTCGGCATCCTGACACTGTTCCTTGCCGCAAGCGGTGTGGAAGAATCGCGTGATCCGGATGCGACCCGTCTTGATCTTGCCGGTATCGCCACACTTTCGGTTGCCGTGTTCTGCCTTGCGTTTTTCATCACCCAAGGACCGGAACTCGGCTTTGCCAGTTCAAAGGCACTTCTGATCCTTGGTCTATCAGTCGCGAGTTTTATCGCCTTCGTGATCGTCGAAAAGCTCACTCCAAGGCCGATGTTCGATTTCTCCGTATTTCGCATCCGGCCATTTTCCGGCGCGATTATCGGCTCGGCGGCGATGAACATCAGCTTCTGGCCGTTCATGATCTATCTGCCGATCTGGTTTCAGGCGGGCCTTGGTTATGACAGCGTCACCGCCGGTCTCGGTCTGCTTGCCTATACGCTGCCAGCGCTGGTCGTACCGCCGTTGGCCGAGCGTCTGTCGCTGCGTTATCAACCCCGTCTTGTCGTCCCGGCCGGGCTGTTCACCATCGGTCTCGGTTTCATGCTGATGAAACTTGGCAGCAGTGTCGCAGATGCGAGCTGGCTCACCATGCTGCCCGGCTGCATCCTGTCCGGTGTCGGGCTTGGCCTCACCAACACGCCGGTCACCAATACGACAACCGGTGCCGTTCCCGCTGCCCGTTCCGGCATGGCCTCCGGCATCGACATGAGCGCGCGAATGATCTCGCTTGCCATCAACATCCCGATCATGGGCTTCATTCTGGTTGAGGGCGTCTGGTCGTCGCTTAGGGCCAACCTGCCGTCCGGCGCGGATTTGCCCGCCCTGCGTTCGCTCGCGGAGAAGATCGCGGCGGGAACCGCGGGATCGTCGGTGGAGCGTGTTTCGGATGCACTCGTCCATCAGGCACTCGCGGACGGTTTCGGTCTGGTCATGCTTTATGCTGGCATCAGTGTCTGGTTGCTCGCCGCTCTGAGCTTTGTGGTTTTCGGCCCGGCGCGAAAGCTTGCCCACGGTTAGTGGTGCCCGGGCGCTGGGACGATAGTCAGGCGGATTTCAGGATTTGCAGTCCTGCCGAAGGTTGGGCGGCCGCAGTCTCCTCGCGGCTCCAGCGGCCAAAGGCGGAGCGGCCCAAAATCGCAATCGACGTATCCTCCTGCGGCGCATGGACGAGCACCGTCTGGATGTCGCGGAAATGTCGTTCGAGGCCCAGTTCGCTACCAAGACCTGGATTGCCGATGCCGCGCACTGCGATCTCGACGGCATCACGCAGCTGCCGGCCGGCAAGCAGCCTTGCCCTGATGAATCCTTCCGCATCGCCATTGTTGTTTTCGAGCGTGCCGAAAATGATCTGGCGGGCGCCGGAGACCAGAAGATCGATTTCGCCTGAAAGCGTTATGAAACGTTCCGTGCGGGCGATGGGATGGCCGAGATTGGCCGGCACACGCTCATGCGCGAAGCGGATGAACTTGGCCTGAGCGGCTTCTGCTACGCCGAGGTAAAGCGCTGTCAAAGCCAGCGTGAGTGCCGCATGCGCCCGGTTGTCCTGCTGGGCGACCGATGGATCGACGAGGTCGATGACGTTTTCCGCCGGGATTTCGACATTGGCATATTCGACATCGTGCGATCCCGTAGCGCGCATGCCGAGGCTCTGCCAGTTCTCGATGACCTTGATGCCCGGCAACCCGTTCGGCACCACGAATGTTCCCACCCGCGCCGGCGTTTCGTCAGTATGCGCCCAGACAAGGAAATGCGTGAGACCATATGCGCCCGTCACGAAGCGTTTTCGGCCCGTGATAGACCAGCCATTGTTTGTCCGGCGGGCGAGCGTCGCGGGCAGGCCACCGCGCGCCGGCGACCCCAGCTCCGGCTCGACACGCGCGGCATTGAGCAGCAACGGCCGTTGTTTGGCGTCCATCAGAAGCCGCCGGTAGAGATCTTCGGGCCAGTGGTTTTTCGCGGCCTGGGCGAGATGGGTAAAGATCGTCATGGCGCTGATCAGCGCCACGGAAGGATCGCCCCGGCCAAGTGCCGCGAGAATGTGGGCGGTATCGGCAAGCGTCGCTCCTTGGCCGCCATAACGTGTCGCAACCGTGCTTTCGAGGAGGCCGCTTTCGTGAACGGCACGGATACCCGTCCAGGGAAACTGGCCAGTCTGGTCCGCATCCGGTGCGGCCTGTTCAAGGATGCGAGCGGTTGCGTCTAGGACAGTTGGGTCATGAGACATGCGTGGTCGAGGCTCTCTGGCTGTGGGGAATACCATTTCCCCATCAGGGGCGATTGGCTCCGTCTGCACTTCAAAAAAATGCCCGGTCAGGCGACCGGGCCGGATCGCGGCATTATGCAGCGGTCTTTTTCTTCGCATCTTCCCGTTCGCGAATGCCTTCGCGGACAAGCGGCAGGATGTAGCGGCCATAATCCACCGCGTCGTTGTAATTGTCGTAGCCGCGGATCGAGATCAGGTCAGCGCCAAGATCGATGTAGTCGAGGATGGAATCCGCAATGGTGCGTGGCGAACCGACCAGCGCAGTGGTGGCGCCGCTGGCATTGGTGGCGGTGACCGTCGGATACCAGAGGGCGCGATCATGCACATCGCCGCGTGCGGCGATTTCCAGAAGCCGTTGCGAACCGACATTGGCCGGGCGCGGCGCGTTGAGCGGTGCGCGTGTTACACCTTTCTGGCGGTTCTCGTTCAACCGATCCAGAGTTCTGTGAGCCTTTTCCCAGGCAAGCTCGTCCGTCTCGGCGACGATCGGCCGGAATGTGACCCAGATCCGGGGGCGATCCGTGCGGCCCGCCTTTGCGGCTTCCGCATAGACCCGCTCGATCTGCTGCTTGGTTTCGGCAAGCGGCTCTCCCCACAGGCCGAAGATATCGCAGAGCGAACCACCGATGCGATAGGCGGCGTCCGAGGAGCCGCCGAGCGAAATCGGAATAAGCCCGTTTGTGGGCCGCACCGCGCTGCGGAATTGCTTGAACTGGTAATATTTTCCGTCGAAGTCGAAGGGCTCTTTCGAGGTCCAGGCCAGGCGCAGGATGCGGATATATTCCTCCTGGCGCTCATAGCGTTCTTCCTTGTTGAGGAAGTCGCCTTCACGCGCCTGTTCTTCATCGCTGCCGCCGGCAATGAAGTGCACCACGACACGTCCACCACTCAACTGATCGAGCGTCGCGAGCGACTTGGCCGCAACTGTGGGATAAACCGTGTTCGGCCGCAGGGCGACGATGATCTTGATGTTTTTCGTGTGCGCGAGCACCGTGGCGCC
Organism: Agrobacterium sp. A3-95; assembly: GCF_053521785.1. NCBI lineage: Bacteria > Pseudomonadati > Pseudomonadota > Alphaproteobacteria > Hyphomicrobiales > Rhizobiaceae > Agrobacterium > Agrobacterium sp. A3-95. Next base: position 42,312 of record NZ_JBNWDR010000010.1, read on the forward strand.
CAGCGTGAAAGGATCGAAAGACGATGAGGAGTAGGGGATCAGCGTATAGTTGAAACCGTAATCATCAAGGGCGCGGGCATAGCGCTCCAGAAAAACAGGATCCACAGGTGCGTCTGGAACGGGGTTTAGATCGTTCGATGCATTGGGAAAGCTTACGCTGATAAATTCCGCGGACATGGGCGCTCCTTCAGGTTCAATGCAAGCATGTTAGGGCGCGGCGCAGGAACGAGGAAGACAGGTCTTTCTTTTTCTATCGAATATGTAGAAAATATTCCCTGCGACGGCCTTCGATATAGGACCAGCAACCGCCGCCGCGTTTCCGTCTTCAAGTCGCTGCCACGAAGTGGCAATCGCTCGGTGCCCTAACGGTTACAAGGTGGGCGCCCAGCCCAGGCTCGAAGCCACCGTGTCCGCCAGATCGGTCAGCAGTTGTATGTTTTCGGCGAGACCGAAGGCAGGCGGCAAAAACAGCACGACCTCATCGGCTGCTGCAAGGCCAGGATCGTTGAATACCGATTCCAGCACCTGATCGGGCGTGCCCTGGAAAACGGGCGAAATTTGAAACCCCGCTGGCTGGGCTGCCTGTTCGAGAGCGCCTTTGGGGCGAGACGCGGCAATACCCTTGGTACGCCGCTCCAGATCATAGGCGGCGTATTTTTCGCGAAGCTCGGCCGTGGTGCCAACCAGGATGGAGGCGGCGACGGCGACCGGCGGCGGTTCCGTTGTCCATGTCTTGCGCCATGTGGAACGGAAGGCCTCGATGATGCGGGCCTGATATTCCCCGAAGCTCTCGCCTTCTGCCTGGTCGTGCTGGACGGTTCCCGAGATAAGGCCGATGCCGAGTTCCGCCGCCTGCACAGCCGAAGCAATGCTTGCTGCACCCTGCCGGATGCGCGAACGCAGTGTAGGGCTATGCGGCGTGACACGCAGTGCCGTGCCTTCCGGGTTGGATTGGCCGCCTTCGACACGGTGCAGGACATCGCCAGCGATTGCCGAGAGGAAGCGGGCCTGACGACGTCTGGCCTCTGTGCGGGCATCGGTGTCGACCGTGCCGAATACCGCGTCAAAGGCGGCGTTTGCGCCGGTCGAAATGGCAAGTTCCAGTCGCCCATCAATCAAAAGATCGGTCGTGCCGGCCGCCTCGGCAAGCAGAATCGGATCCTGATAGCGCATGGGGATGACCGCAGAACCGAGCGTAATATGCCGGGTATGCTGGCCGGCAGCGGCGAAGAACGGAAGTGGCGAGGACAGATAGTGATCGAAATGCCGCTGATAGGCCCAGCCGGACTGGTAGCCCAGTTGTTCGGCAGCCTTGAACAGCTCGATACCCTCACGCAGCCCCTGCGCCGGCCCGGCATCGTCGCTGAAAGATACGCGGGTATTGAAGCCGAGCCGCTGTTTGGGGCGGAAGGACGTGGACGCAGTATCGATGGGTGCAGCGATGGTCATGCGATCTTTTCCTTATCGTGAACCCGCCGGGGCAGCGGCTGTGGCGCACGGGCGATGGTTGCGGCACCGGATGGGATCGATTCCAGCAGCGACGCGGTATAGGGGTGCTGCGGATTGTCGAAGATATCGACGACCGTTCCATGTTCGACAATACGCCCGCGCTGCATCACCGAAACGGTGTGGGCGAGCTGGCGTACCAGTGCCAGATCATGGGAGACGAAAACATAGGTCAGGCCGAGCTTCGCCTGCAGCGAGAGCAGCACATCGACGATGTCTGCCTGGACGCTGACATCAAGTGCGGAGGTCGGCTCGTCGAGCACGATCACATCCGGTCGGAGAACCAGCGCCCTTGCAATGGCAACGCGCTGGCGCTGGCCACCCGAAAGGGCCGTCGGCTTGCGGTTGAGAAGGTGTTCGCTCAAGCCCACATTGGCCAAAGCCTCACGAACAGTTTCGAGCCGTTCCGCACGGGTTCCGATCTTGAAACGATCAAGCGGCTCGCGCACCAGCTGTTCGACACTCCAGGTGGGATCAAGCGAGGTAAACGGGTTCTGGTAGACGAACTGAAGATGGCGCCAGGTTGCACGCAGCGACGTGCGGGAGCGGCCGGTCAATTCTTCGCCGGCTACCGATATTGTGCCGGTGTCGGGTTCCTCGAGGCCAAGCAGCAGCCGAATGGTTGTCGTCTTGCCAGAGCCGGACTCGCCAACCAGCGCATGGGTGGTACCTGCAGGCACGTTGAAGGAGACGTTGTTGACCGCCGTCAGCACCCTGTCGCCGACCCTGAAATTCTTGGTGACGGCATTGACCGCGATCTTTGGCGTCGTGGTGGACTCTGCCTTCAGCAGACGGAAACCCGGATCGCGCAGCCGGGCGTAGCGATCCGGATTGAGTGCCGGCACGTCCGCATGCAGCTTCCTTGCATAGGCAGAGGCCGGTGCGGAAAACACCGATGCGGTGCTTCCGGCTTCCTGAACCTTGCCACCCTTCAGGACTACCAGCGAATCCGCCCGTTCGGCGGCGATCGCCAGATCGTGTGTGATGAGGAGCAGGCTGATATCCAGCTCGTGCTGCAACCGCGAGAGCAGATCGAGGATCCGCTTCTGGATCGTCACATCGAGCGCAGACGTTGGCTCGTCTGCGACCAGAAGTGACGGGCGCGGCAGAACCGCAAGGCCTATGAGCACCCGCTGCAACATGCCGCCGGATAATTGGTGCGGGTAGGACTCGTAGACAACACCCGGGTTTTCCAATCCCACCTGCGCGAAGGTCTCGAGAATGAGGGCCTTGCGGATCGCCTTGTCAGGCTCGTCGAGAAGTGCGGCCGCCTCCATGGCCTGCGCGCCGATTGTCCGCACCGGATTGAGCGAATTGCCTGGATCCTGCGGGACAAAGCCGATGGCGCGTCCCCGCAGCGGTCGGAAGTTGCGCTCTGGCAGTCCCAATATCTCCTGATCACCAAAGGTGACGTGGCCGGTGGCATGTCCCCCGCTTGGCAAAAGCCGAAGGACCGCGCGGGCGATTGTCGATTTGCCGGAACCGGACTCGCCAATGAGGGCAAGGCTCTTGCCACGGCCGAGTTCGAAACCGACATTGCTGACGACCTCCTGGCCTCCATAGGCAACAGAAAGATCGTTGACCCGGAGAAGCGGGACAGGAGCCTGCTGCGGCTGCGGTCTGGCCGCAAAGGTAACGGGGCGGGCGATAGTGGTGGTCAGTCTGTCTTGCGTAGCCATCGGCTGATCCTGTTTACAGAGAGGACGGTCGCGATTGTGACGAAGGCGGGGGCGTATACGAGCCACGGCCATTTGAGGTAATCCTTGCCGATCGAGATCAGCAGGCCCCAGTCGGAGGCGGGCGGCGGGTCGCCGTATCCGAGAAAGGCAAGGCTTGCGATCACGAGGATCGACTCGCCGAACTGCAACACGGCAAGCGGCAGCACCGAGCGTGACGCGTTGGGCAGAACATGGCGCAGAAGGATGAACCAGCGCGAGCCGCCGAGCAGGTACGAAGCCTCCACGAATGTCGCCTGTCTGGTCTTGATGACCTCCGCACGCGTGACGCGGGCAAAGACCGCCACGGCGGAGACGCCGGTGGCGATGGCGGCATTGATGGTCTCGAAACCGATGGCGGTGACCACGATCACCGCCAGCAGAAACTTTGGAATTGCCAAGAGAACATCGACCAGCCGGGCAAGTGTGATATCGACCCAGCCGCCGAGAAAGCCCGCAAGAAGCCCGATGAGACCGCCAGCGAAGACGCCGATGACGACCGCGACGAGCGCGCTGGAGACGGAAGAGGACGTGCCATAAACGACGCGTGCGTAGACATCGCGGCCAAGGTGGTCGGTGCCGAACCAATGCGCAAGACTTGGGCCGAGCAATTTGTCCGTCGGCACCCCGACGACCGGGCTGTGACTGGTAAACAGGCCGGGCGCCAGTGACCAGGCGACGACGAGCGCGATAATGGCGAAGGACAAGGCGACGGTCAGCGGTATCCGCAGGCCTGTCAGCCTGTTTGCAGGGGTCGCACCCGGCAGGGAAGCGTTCGAGGCGAAAGTCATGGTGTCACCGCCTTGGTGGTGGTGGAGGAATCCTCTGTAATGGCCAAGCGAGGCTTTCGCGCGCCGAGAATTTGCACGCGTGGATCGAGCAGGGGATAAAGAAGATCGGCAATCAGGTTGACGAGCACGAACACCACGGCTCCCAGCGAAACGATCGCTTGCAGGACAGGCAGGTCCTGCGTGCTCACGGAGCGCTGCACCAGGCTGCCGAGACCGGTTCGCCCAAAGACAGACTCGGTGATGAGTGAATTGCCAAGCAGTTCACCGACGGTGATGGCGATCACGGTGACGACGGGCAACGAGGTAGGCTTGAGCAGATGCTGTGCAAACAGCCGCGCCTGTCCGATGCCGCGGCTGCGGGCGACGGCCGCGTATTCCTGTTCTGCCTCCCTGTCGAGGTTCGCTATAAGCACCTCGGCGATTTGCGCAGAGAAAGGAATTCCGATTGTGATTGCGGCAAACACCGTTGCCCAGAAGCTATCTGGTTCGATAACGCGGAAGAGGCGCAGCTGAAAGCCGAAGAGATGGATCAGTATCAGGCCAATCACAAAATTCGGTGTCGAGAGAAACAGCGATGGGAAAGCTCGTAGCAATCCCTGGCCGTAGCGCTTTGGTACCACCTGGGTTCCGTAAGCAACGGCCATTGCCAGAATCAAGGCGACGGCAAGTCCCGTGGATGCAAGGATCAGTGTCGATGGCAGCACTTCAGCGATGAGGGTCGCCACCGGCCGGTTGGAGCGCATCGACATGCCCAGATCGCCAGTCAGAAACCCCGACAGGGACGACCACAGCTGCACGAGAACCGGTCTGTCGAGGCCCTGCGCGGCGATGATTTCCGCGATCTCCTGCTCGGTGAACCCGTTTTGCGGGTTCCGGAGCACGCTGGTGATCGGGTCGCCAGGCAGGATGCTGACGACCACGAAGGTGAAGACATAGGCCAGCAGTATGACGACGACCGCCTGGCCAAGCCGCTTTGCGGCGTAGGTTAGGTAGGCATTGCTCATGCCGGTGACCTCCTTCAACGTTGCCTTGTTGTGCGCATCAGTCGCTGATGGAGGCGGTGTAGTAGCTGGCATAAGCCACGCCGTTATACACTTCGCCCTTCAGCTTCGGGGACTGCACGTAGATCCGCTGCACGATCTGCGTTCGCGGAATGAAATAGCCCTGCTCAAGGACATATTTCTGCAGCTCATCGAGAAGCGGGCTGCGCTCGTCGACAGAGCCGGCGCCGGCGATCTTGTCGCGCAATCCGTTGAGCGTCGCGTCGCGGTCGTCAAGGGCGAACCAGTTCTCGCCATTATTGGCGTTGGTGAGAATGCTGGCGACGGTGCCTGCATCGATGAAGCTGCGCGTCACCTCATAGGTCGGGATCGCCGCACCGCCGAATTTGACCTTTTCACCAAAGGTCACGACGTCGTAAGCGCGGATAGCGACTTTCCAGCCGAGCTTGCCGAGTTGCTGGGCGATGAGTTCATCGACCGACTTGGATGTCGCGAGATAGGGATTGGAGTGGATCGTCAGCGACAGCGGTTTGCCGTCTTTGGTCCTGATACCATCGGCACCCTTGACCCAGCCCGCCTCGTCGAGCAGCTTTTCGGCCTTGGCGGGATCGTAAGCGAGAAGTGCGCTGTGGTCGGTCGCGCCCGGCACGTTGCTCTGGATGAAGGACGTGGCGAGCTTCCAGTCCGGCGTATAGACGGTGTCGATGATTTCCTGACGGTTTACGCCGGCCTGAAGTGCCTGGCGAACCTTCACATCATCATAGGGCGGAAGCTTGGTGTTGACCGCCCAGCCGTTGACGAAGCCGAGATAACGCGGCGTTGCGACGGTAAAGCCCTCTTCGTGCAGTGACTTCAGTTCCTGCGGCGAAGCATTATAGGCGACATCGGCCTGGCCGGACTGGACCGAGGCGACACGCAACGACGGTTCCGACACCAGCTTATAGGTGATGGAATCGAGGAAGGCCGGGCCGGTGTGGCCAACGGCGGCAGGACCCCAATTGTAATCCTTGCGCTTGACCAGCTTGACGTAATCTCCCTCCTTCCAGGATTCGACCACATAGGGGCCGCTGCCGGAAGTCTTGCTGAGATCGGCCTGCTGGGTGGCGGGCTGGGCGATGGTCTTCGGCGAGATCAGGATCGAGCCGTGGTAACCGAGCGTCGGAATAAAGCCGAGCGTCGGCTTCTTGAAGAAGACCTTCACCGTGGATGCGTCCACCGCTTCAGCATGGTCGTAGGTCTTGGGGAAAAGACCGATCGGGTTGATGCCTTCGCTCTTGCGTCCGGCATACCAGATGTCGAGATTGGCGACGACCGCCGCTGCATCCAGCGGTGTGCCATCGGAGAAGGTCACGCCGTTTTTGAGGTGAAGCGTGAATTCGGTGGCATTGTCGTTCTGCTCCCAGCGCTCGGCAAGCCAGGGGCTGACCTTACCATCGGCATCGACATAAAGAAGCTTGTCGGCGACATGGCCCCAGATATGGCCCTGAAAGCTGGAAATGGCGCTGTTGTTCGGGATCCAGGTGTCGCCGAGAGAATCGATGAGGAAGGTGATGTCGCCGCCATTGCGGGGGGTATCTGCTGCCTCAACCGGAGCAGGCGCCATCGTCGTCAGAAGCGCGATTGCCCCTGCGAGAGTGGTGGTCAGCAGACCCCGACGGGAGAAGGAAAAAAGCGAAGAACGTATCGTCATTAAGAAATCCTGATTGGTCGCGTTGTTTCTTGTCTTTGTGATTTCAGGAACTATCGCCGCTCTGCGCCGGTCTTTTGCGGGCACACGAAAGGCTTCACACGACAGCCTTGCCGGTGGTTTCAATGTCCTGAAATCGGGAAAAATGTGCCTGCGTTACCTCTTGGAGGGTCCGACCGATGTTACGGCTTAGCCGTTACTTTTAGCCATTGACGGCTCGTTCGATCGCAGGCCGTGCTTGCTGATACATCGTGCGGTCATGACGCGGTCCCTTGTTTTGAAATTCGGTTCTTGATGTCTAACGTAGCAGGGTGGCCAGTAGGAGAAAGACCAGTTGTTCTTTTTCTATCGAATTAATGGATTATTTTGCCGCGGTTTCCGAAGGTGGTAGGATCAGCTTTTCCGACGCCCGGAATACGTTGGCGGTGCGATTTTTCCGGCAGTGCCGGAACACCGGTCCCTCACTTATTTTGCAAATGCCATCTTTTCGAAAATCCGCACCGGAGGCGCCTCACCGGCAAAACGTTCGACCTCCACTCTGGTAATCTGACCGGTCGATCCCTGCGCCAGTTTCGAGGTGCCGATGTCGCGCGTCAGGATGTTCGGATTGCCGTGAATGCACATCGCTTGCTCTGCATGCCGGTCATGCGGTTCGAACCACGCACCCGTTGCCAGCTGCATCACGCTGTTGCGCACATCCGTGCTCAGGACGGCTGCGGCGAGGCAGCTGCCACGACTATTGAACAGCCTGATGATATCGCCATCGGCAATGCCCCGGCGGGCTGCATCTTCGGGGTTGATGCGCACGGGTTCCCGGCCCTTAATCTTGGTGGAGCGGCTGAAAGCGCCATAGTCGAGCTGGCTGTGCAGACGCTGATGCGGCTGATTGCAGACCAGATGCAGCGGATAGAGCGCTTCGTCTTCCGGTTTCGTCCTGCCGGGATACCATTGCGGATGGCCGCCGCAATCGTCATAGCCGAAACCCTCGATCGTCTCGGAGAAGATTTCGATTTTACCGGATGGTGTCTTCAGAGGGAAGGCTATGGGATCATCACGGAAGGCACGCGCAGGCCCTCCGTCATCCGGCTTGAGCGGCAGACCTATCTCTCCACGTTCCCAGAACGTTTCGAAATCGGGAGCCTCATGCCCACCGGCGGCAAGCGCCCCACGCGTTGTTTCATAGAGGAAGGCAAGCCATTCCCGGCTGCTACGGCCTTCGGTGAAGGTTTCGAATTTGCCGAGCCGGCGCGCGATCTCGGAGAAGATTTCGTAGTCGTCGTGCGCCTCACCAACCGGTTCGATCAGCTTTTTCATCGCGATCATCAGAGGATCGCGGTCGGCGGCGCCAATGTCGTCGCGCTCCAGAGTTGTCGTCGCCGGCAGCACGACATCGGCATGCCGCGCAGATGATGTCCATGCGGTTTCGTGCACGATGATGGTCTCGGGCCGTCTGAACGCTGCCCGTAGCCGGTTGATATCCTGATGGTGGTGGAACGGGTTACCACCCGCCCAGTAAACCAAGCGGATATCGGGATAGTGCATCCTCTGGCCGTTATAGTGAAATTCCCCACCAGGATTGAGCAGCATGTCGGCAATACGCGCGACCGGAATGAAATCCGCGACCGGGTTTTTGAACTGGTTAAGTGTCGGCAGGGGAACGGCCAGCAGGTTCTTCCCGACATTGCCCAAAGCGCCGAGGGAATAGGAATATCCGCCGCCGTCGAGGCCAATCTGACCGAGCATGGCGGCAAGAACGATCCCCAGCCAGACGGGTTGCTCACCATAATCGGCGCGCTGAAGCGAATGGCTGACAGTGATCAATGTTCTCGCGCGCGCCATGGTGCGGGCGAGTTCCCTAATAGTTTCCGTGCCGATGCCGCAGAGCCCGGAAGCCCATTCGGGGCTTTTCGCCACACCATCGGTCCGGCCGAGTAGGTAGTCTTCGAAACGCTGATAGCCGACGGCATAGCGGTCAAGAAACGCCCGATCGTGCAGGCCCTCGGTGATGAGAACATGCGCAAGTCCGAGCATCAGCGCGACATCGGTACCGGGTATGACCGGCAGCCACTCCGCATTGAGGTCTTTCGGAAAATCGTCTTTTAGCGGGCTGATCAGCACGAATCGCGCGCCGCGTGCACGTGCGCCATTCAGCTTCTGTGGCACGATATGCACGCTGTTGCCGCCGCCATGCACGTCCGTATTCTTGATCGCCATGCCGCCGAAGGCGACGATCAATTCGCTGCTGCGCTCGATTGCATCCCAGGTAACGCTCTTGCGGTCGAAATGATCATAGGGTCCGAGAACATGCGGAATAATGACCATCGCCGCGCCGGAACTATACGTGTTGACGGAGCGCACATATCCGCCAAGCGTATTCAGAAAACGGTGGACCTGACTTTGCGCGTGATGGAAACGTCCGGCGCTCGACCAGCCGTAGGAGCCGCCGAACACGGCCTGTGGGCCGTAATCGCCGTAAACCCTTTGAAGTTCCTTCGCGACGAGGTCCGCCGCCTGCGGCCAATCGACCTCCACATAGTCGTCCGCCCCGCGTATCTGCGCGTTGCCCGGTTTTCCCTCCAGCCAGCCGCGCCTGACCGCCGGACGCCGGATGCGCGCGGCGCTATCGGCGATTGCCGGCAGATTGGCGAGCAAGGGCGAGGGGTGTGGATCGTCCGGATGCGGACGGATATCGAGCTTGCCATTCCGGTAGCTGCCGGAAAAGGCGCCCCAGTGGGAGCTGTGGGTCTTGTAATTATCCATCTGCGAAATCCCGCACGGTCAAAGCGTTTCTCGGCGGCTGGGCAAGTCTTGGCTCGGCAGGATCTTGCCCGGGTTCATGATGCCGGCCGGATCTATGGCGTTTTTGATGATGGCCATGAGGTCCACCGCGTCGCCGTGTTCCTGCCGCAGATAAGCGATCTTGCCGGTGCCAACCCCATGCTCGCCGGTGGAAGTGCCGCCAACCGAGATGGCGTGCTGCACCATCTTCTTGTTGATTGCCGCCACCTCGTCGAGTTCGGCTTGATTTGCAGGGTCTACGGCGAAGACCACATGATAGTTGCCATCGCCGACATGGCCGAGAATGGCGGCGGGCACGCTGCAGTCGCGTAGCAATTCCCGGGTCCTGACGATGCAGCCGCTCAACTCGGATACCGGCACGCAGACATCGGAAGACCAGCCCCTGGCGTTCGGGCGCTGCGAGACCACGGCGTAAAACGCGTTGTGGCGCGCCTTCCAGAGGCGGTTGCGATCTTGCGGCGCATTCGCCCATTCGAAATCCCTGCCGCCATTGTCTTCCACTATGGCAGCGACCATCTCGACCTGCTCCTTCACGCCAGCAGGCGAGCCGTGGAACTCGAAGGCGAGCGTGTCCTCGACCTTGAGGGAAAGACTGGAATAGGCGTTGACGGCCTCGATCAGGCCACGGTCCATTAATTCCATTCTCGCAACTGGAATGCCGAGCTGCACGACCGTAATGGCTGCCGCAACTGCCTGTTCGACGCTTTCGAAGGAGCAAAGTGCAGCCGAGATGGTTTCGGGAATTCCGTAGAGTCGCAACGTCACTTCCGTGATGATGCCGAGCGTCCCCTCGGAGCCGACGAACAGCCGCGTTAGGTCATAACCTGCTGATGATTTACGCGCCCGCCCGCCGGTGCGGATGACCTGGCCGTTCGGCAAGACGACTGTCAGCGACAGCACGTTTTCTCGCATTGTGCCGTAACGCACGGCGTTTGTGCCGGAAGCGCGGGTTGCCGCCATGCCGCCGATGGACGCATTGGCGCCAGGATCGATCGGAAAGAACAGGCCCATGTCGCGCAGGTGCGTGTTCAGTTGCTCGCGCGTGACGCCGGCCTCCACCGTGCAATCGAGATCCTCGGCGCTGATACGGACGATTTTCGACATGCGCGACAGATCGACCGAGACACCGCCACGCACTGCCGTCAGATGGCCTTCGAGGGAAGTGCCGGTGCCGAAGGCGATGACGGGAACACCTTCAGCGGCGCAAAGCCGCACGGCTTCCGCCACATCATCCGTGCTCTCGGCGAAAACGACGGCATCCGGGATCGCTGGCGTATGGTGGGATTCGCCACGGCCGTGTTGTTCCCGCAATGCCTGCGCGGTGGAAAAATGCTCGCCGAAACGGTTGCGCAAAGCGTCCGAGAGAGCGGGAGGCAGTGCGCTCATCGCGATACTCCGCGCGAAGAGGGCGGGAAAAGAGACATGAGAAACTCCACGGGAATGGTCTGGAGAGAGCCATGGCCGGGTTGCGGCCACGGCGTGACAGTCACCCGGTTTTCGGCGGGGATCAGGCGGCCAGTTTTTCGCCCTTGAGATGACGTTCGAGGAAAGGCAGGCTGTCCTGTCCCCAATACAGTTCGTCCTCGTAGCGGAATGTCGGAAGCCCGAACACACCGGCTGCCTTTGCGGCCTCATAATTGGCTTTCCGGATGGCTTCCACGGCATCGCTTCCGCCGCGTTCGTCCAGCGCCGCACCGTCGAAACCAGCTTTGTCAGCGATTGCGCGGCGAACTTCGGCATTGCCAATATCTTCGCCTCCTTCCCAGAAAGCTTCCTGAAGCGCCTTGGTCAGCCTCAACCAGTCCTCGCCCGCATCGATCGCGGCAATGACCATGAAGCCGGCCGGCGTGGGATCGGAAAGGGCGGCGCGATTGTCGAAGTTAAGGGACTTGCCGCGCAGTGCCGCCCATCGCTTCAAATCCTTCGTCCAATAGGCGCGGCGCGCTTCCGGACGGTTGCGTGAGTAGATGGCGCCATTATCCTCGATCAGCGGGATGACATAGGGCCGTATCGTGGCGTTGTGCTCGGCGGCGAGCGCGGCGAAAGGCTCCAGGCCGAGAAAGGCCCAGGGGGAGCCGATGCCGAAGAAGTAGTCGATGGTCTTGGTCATATCTTGTCTCCTGAGAATATCTCGCCGGTGGCGAGATCGAATACCGAGAGCGCACAGTCCCGGGCGATGAGTACGGCATGCGGATCGCGCCCGACCGCGACGGTGGCAAGTGCGCCTTCGTAAAGAAGCGAAAGGTGGGAGGCCGCCTGATCCAGTCGCACCCCCGCGTTCGACATGACGGTCTCGAAAATATCCCGCACCATTCTTTTGTGGGTTCGAGCCACGGTGACGACGCGTTCGGAATCGCCGTGTTCGGCAACCGCGAGTGCAAAGGCGCAGCCCCTGAATTCCGGGCTGTCGGCCTTCTCGTAAAGCCGCTCGAAAATCACCCGCAGTTGGTCCCTTGGATCAATAGTCGCTGTCAGAACATCCTTCAGCGAGCGAATGACACGGTCGTGGCGATCCTGAAGATAGGCCGCGACAAGATGATCCTTGGACGGAAAATGCCGATAGAGAGTAGCTTTTGCGACCTTCGCTTCTTCGATGATGCGGTCGATACCGACCGCCCGGATACCTTCGGTATAAAACAGCGCTCCGGCGGCGGTGAGAATCTGGTCTGGAATGGCTTCTCTCATTTTATCGCTTCAGCTTGGTGGTTTCATGGGAAGAACGGGTCGCACGCATCATTGCGCGGCGGCGAGACCGGTTTTGTCGCGCTCGTGGAGCTGCCCGACAAAAGAGAGGATCGCGTCAAGCGGCACCGCCTTCGAGAAGGCGCCCTGATGCGCCAGCCTGCCGCCAAGAGACTGGATAGCCTCGTTATACGGTGTCGCGACGTTATGCAGACGGCCGAGCAGCACAATCTCACCGTTGAGAAAATCGACCTCGCTGGAAGCGCCCCGGGCAAAGCTCTGCCAGGTCGATTGCTGGCCGGGCTGAATGCCGCTGTTTTGAGCGATGCTCCAGCCTGAAATATCGACAGCCCGTTCAGAGGGAGAGGCGAGATTGTAGCCTGCTACCTCAAGCGTCTGGCGGGCTTCATTGACCAGCGCTTCGGCGATCGATGCTCGCAGATCGTCTTCTCCGTCGAACAGATCCAGCGCATTGCGGACGTTATGAAGCAGTTTTGCCGATTTCCAGCGGCGGATATCGCTGCTGGTTTCCGCAAGATAATTAGCGCGTGTGAGGTCTGCGGCAATCTCCTTCGCCGTTTCGTCGGAACCGGCCGGGAAGCGCCCGATCGTGACCACGCCGACCTGCGGATTGCCGGCCGCCGCAACCGCGCCGGTTTGTGTAAACCGGGCAGGGGTCAGAATACTGGCGCCGTAGACATTGGCGAAGGTCCTGAGCGCCAGCGCTTCCGTCGCCAGACCGTTCTGAAAGGTAACCACCGGCAACTGCGTGGCTGTTAGACCTTCCACGCCGGATACCTGTCGCCATGACCAGTCTGCCAGAGTGGCTGCCGCATCCTGCGTTTTGACGGTCAGCAGCAGGATATCGTCGGGCGCCAGGTCCGGCGGAGCAGATACGTCGAAGGCGTTCAGCCTTATTTGCTGCGTGCCTGAGGGGCGTTGGTAGCTCAGCCCCTGTTCAATGATGGAGGCAATTTGTGCGCCGCGTCCGACCAGAGCATATTTGATGCCGGAAAGCTCGAACTGTGCGGCAAGGCTCGCGCCAACCGCGCCTGCGCCAATGATAACGTATCGTGTCACCTTTTCCTCCAATTCAACCGGGCCGATAATGCGCCAGTATCAATTGCAGCGGTGCGGTTTGCTGGATCGATACGGGATTTCGCTCAACATCGGTCCTCCCTGATGGCGACCAATGATGACAGCTAAACTAGGCATGAGGAGCGCCTCAAGAAAGACAGGTCGTTCTTTTTCTATCTATTTTATAGAAAATAATTCGGCGTAAGGAAAATTTGCGATCACCTTATTCCCGACAGCAGTCCTGGCGCGGCGAAACCCTGGAATAAGCCCCAACGAAGCACACCGTCAGCGCGCGCGGGAGAGCATCAACTCGCCGGGATTTTTCAGGAGGCCGCCTTGAAGAGAACCGTGACGACGGTTCCGCCGTCCTGTCGCGGATCTATCTGCAAATCGCTGTCATGCGCCCTTGCGATCGCTCGAGCAATCGACAGGCCGAGGCCGGTGCCACCGGTCTTACGTGCACGCGACGGCTCTGTGCGCCAGAAGAGTTCGATGCCGTGTGCCTCGATGCCGGGGGGGAAACCCGGCCCCTTGTCTTCGATTGTTATGAAGGGACGTCCTTCCCGGACTCCGGTCGAGCAGAAGAGGCTCTTCCCGCTCGCCGCATAGCGGCGTACATTATCCATCAGGATGAGCAGCAGCTGTTGAAGGCGTTGAGGGTCGCCGCAAATTGGAGCCGTCTGCAGCGACATATCGAGACGAATTCCTGCCTCTTCGAGAAGAGGCCGTGCCGCCTCCGCCACGGCCGCGCATTCGGTAGCGAGATCGAGTGGCCGCATCTCCGTAACGAGACTGTTGGTTTCTGCCAGCGAGAGCGTCCGCAGGTCATCGACGAGACGCGCAAGTCCTTCCACATGGCCGATGAGGTGGCGAATGGCCTGCTTGTCGAGCGGAAAGACGTCATCGGCAATGCCGTGTAAACGGCCTTGCAGGATGGTCAGCGGGGTGCGCAGCTCGTGGGCTACCGCCATGGTGTTGAACTTCAACCGGCGCTCCATCATCTGAAGCTCCTGCGTCAAAGTCTCGAAACTGTCGACCAGAAATCCGACTTCGGCGATGCGGCTCGCCTTGATCTTTGCGCCTCCGCTGAAGTCGCCGGTCGCCATGCGCCGCGCCGCGTCGGCAAGTTCGCCGAGAGGTGCTGCAATGCGCCGGGAGATGAAATAACCAAGCAAGCTGCACAGGAAGACACCGAGCAATCCAAAGAGGAACACCGATTTGAGAAGTTCGCTATCTGCCTGGTCCTCCAGGCCCGGTAAAACCTCGATAAGGGCCTGAAGCTGGCTCTGATCCGGCATCACGCCCCGGTCAATATCCGAGAAAGCCTTGGCGGCATCAGGCGATAGTTGGGCAAGGATGCGCTCCTCAATGGTGTCCGAATACCAGGAAACGCCGAAATAGACCAACGCAACCGCAAAGATGAGCATTGTGGTGATTGTGATCGCCGTCATCGTGCGCAGGCGGAGCCGCCGGAACCTCATGATGTCTGCTCCCTGGCAAGTCGGTAGCCGATGCTGCGCACCGACACCAGATAACCGCCAGCACCGTGATCCGACAGTTTTTTACGCAGATTGGCGATGTGCGTATCGACCGTGCGTGCCAGCGCATCGCTTTCCGGCAGGCAGGCATCCAGAAGATCGGCCCGCTGAAAGGCATAGGTGGGGCGACGCGTCATATGGGCAAGAATTCTGAATTCGCTGAGCGTCAACGGCAGAACGGTTCGTCCCGCATCGCTGCAAACAGCCGCGATGTAAGCTTCGGTATCTATTTCGATGGCGCCGAAACGCAGGATTCCTCCGCCAGTTGGCTGACGCGAGCGTTTTAGAACGGCATTCACCCGGGCGACCATTTCCTGCGGGTTGAAAGGTTTGACGATGTAGTCATCGGCACCCAGGCGCAGACCGGTCAGCTTGTCCATATCTTCGGCAAGGGCGGTGACCATGATGATCGGTGTATCACGCTCCCGCCGTATGCGTGTCAGCACATCGATGCCATCGAGCTTCGGTAGCCCGATGTCGAGAAGAATGAGATCCGGCCGCAGCATGGAGAAATGCGTCATGGCCGTCTCGCCATCCCCGGCTCTAACGGTTCTGTATCCGTCACGAATGAGATAGGCGTCCAGAATCTGCATGATGTCGGGGTCGTCTTCGACGATGAGAATGAGACCTTTGTCCATGCTGACCTTACGAACTTACTGATATTACCGCTTTATTGCCGGGACGCTAAGCCGACGCAAAGCGCCGGGCAAGAGCCGTCTCACGAGATAGATGCGGCAGGCACGCTTTTCCTCTCAGTCTTGGGACTTCCTCCGCAGAACCTTGACATTTCTACAGAAGAAAGCTGGCCATGCACCAGTATCTCTCCCATAAGACCGAACAGAAATGGCCAGGCCGGCCCGAAAAACCGAAGTTCCGCTTTGCCGTCATCCCCACGGCGCGCCAGACTTTCGCATGGGTTTCCGGCAGCCCATCCCTGCTCGCGCTTTCGACCACGCTTGCAATGATGGTCTTCTTCACTGTCAGGCCGGATATCGATCTTGACGCCAGTCGCTGGTTCTGGACAGATGGTTTTCGTCTTGGCGAGGATCAATTCCTGATTTCCGTCCGCGATCTGAACCGCGCACTTCCCGCCATTTTATTGTCCACGCTTGTCTGCCTGCTCCTTGCCACGCCATTTGTCTCCGGCGTGCGGCGTGCCATCCGCCCTCACAAACTGCTACTTGTTCTCACCTTTTATGCGCTTGGGCCGGGTGCGACCGTGCATGTGCTGAAAAACCTGTTCGGACGTGCCAGACCGCGGCATATCAGTGAATTCGGGGCGGATTTGTTTTTTACGCCCGTTCTTTCCCTCGATGGCAGCTGTTCGCGCAACTGCTCCTTTCCATCCGGCGAAAGCGCGTCCGCAATCGCCCTGCTGGCGTTCATCATCTTCCTGCCGGAAAAATTTCGCCTGAGCGCCACGGCGATCTTGATGCCGTTCATCGTGCTTTGCTCCCTAAACAGGGCAGCTATGGGCGCACATTTTCTCTCCGATGTCCTGATTGCATGGCCACTGATGCTCGCCGTGTTCCTCCCACTGCATCGGCTGTTCACGAAGCATGGGGACACAATCGACACTGCGTTTCTGCGCTAATTCATGGGAATACGGCATAGCGCCGAACAAAGGTCATGCCCCGAGCAATAAATTTGTGTCCGGGGTTCGTCCGCCGCCTGTTCAAATCGCACATGCCCGTGCCTGTGGTCTGGTACGGGCATGTGCGGACGAGGACTGCCTTATTTCACTTGGGCTACGACCAGCTTGCCATCCGCACGTTCGGCGATGAACTCGATGTTCGCGCCTTCCTTGAGCTTGGCGAGCAGGGCATCGTCCTTGACGCGGAACACCATCGTCATGGCGGGCATGTCGAGGTTCTTCAGTTCCTCATGAATGATGGTGACTTTCTTGGCGGTAGCGTCGACCTTCTTCACCGTACCCTTGGTGAATTCCTGTGCGAATGCGCCAAAGGGGGCTGTAAGCAACAGAGCGGCTGCAAGGGTAATTTTAACGATTGTCTTCATGGTCAGATTCCTTTTTTCGATTGGTTACTTGGCCGAAACTTTGAGATCGCCGCGCATGCCGGCCTCGTAATGTCCGGGCTTCAGGCAGGCGAATTCGAACATGCCGTCATTGGTGAATTTCCAGATGATTTCGCCGCTTTCGCCCGGCGCAAGGCTGATTGCGTTCGGATTGTCGTGTTCCATCTCCGGGGCCTTTGCCATGGCGGCCTTGTGCTCCAGATTTGCGCTCTGTTCGTCGAGAATGAATTCATGGTCCAGCTCGCCGACATTCTTCACGGCAAAGCGAACGGTCTTGCCCTTCTTGAATTCGAACTTGGCGGGCGTGAACAGCATCTTGCCATCAGGCGTTTCCCTCATGGTGACCTGTATGGTCTGGGTTACCTTGGATTTGTCGCCGGGTTCGCCGATCGCCATCGCTTCATGGCCGCCGCCGTGGGTGCCCGATGCGAAGGCGGGTGTGGCAAGAGCGGTGAGAAGCAGTGCAAGTTTCAGTCTGGTCATCGAATTTTTCCTTGGTTCTGGTGGGGATATGGTCTGCACGATCAGCCGTGTTTCATCGGTTTCGGCGTGATCTGTGTTTTCGGATCATTGGTCTTTTCGGTATCCGGCACGTCGCCGGTCCATTCCCAGGCCTGGGTACCGGGCGGGTTTTGGTACCAGCCGGGATCTGAGTAATCGCCCGCGGAGATGCCTTCGCGGACCTTCACCACGGAGAACATGCCGCCCATTTCGATGGGGCCGTGCGGACCCCAGCCGGTCATCATGGGAACGGTGTTCTCAGGGATTTCCATCTCCATCGCGCCCATATCGGCCATGCCGGCTGTACCCATCGGCATGTATTCCGGCCGCACCTTTCGGATCTTTTCGGTGACGGTCTTCTTGTCGACGCCGATGAAGGTCGGGACATCGTGTCCCATCGCATTCATCGTGTGGTGCGACTTGTGGCAATGGATCGCCCAGTCGCCGACATATTTGGCGTCGAATTCATAGGCCCGCATGGCGCCGACGGGGATGTCGATGCTGACCTCCGGCCACCGGGCCTCGGGCCGCACCCAGCCGCCATCCGTGCACGTCACCTCGAAATCATAACCGTGCATGTGGATCGGGTGGTTGGTCATGGTCAGGTTGCCGACCCTGACACGCACCCGGTCGTCCTTGGAGACCACCAGCGGATCGATGCCCGGAAATACCCGGCTGTTCCATGACCACAGATTGAAGTCCGTCATGGTCATGATTTTCGGAACGTAGGAGCCGGGATTGATGTCGAAGGCGTTGATCAGGAACACGAAGTCGCGATCAACAGGCATGAAGGTCGGGTCCTTTGGATGGACCACGAAAAAGCCCATCATGCCCATCGCCATCTGCACCATCTCGTCTGAATGCGGGTGGTACATGAAGGTGCCGGACTTCACGAGCTCGAACTCGTAGACGAAGGTCTTGCCAACGGGGATATGCGGTTGCGACAGGCCGCCGACACCGTCCATGCCTGATGGCAGGATCATGCCGTGCCAGTGGACCGTTGTATGTTCCGGCAGCTTGTTGGTCACGAAAATCCGCACCCGGTCGCCTTCTACGGCCTCGATGGTCGGGCCGGGTGACTGGCCGTTATAGCCCCAGAGGCGGGCCGTCATGCCCTCCGCCATCTCGCGTTCCACTGGCTCGGCGACAAGGTGGAATTCCTTGACGCCATTGTTCATCCGGAAAGGCAGGGTCCAGCCGTTGAGGGTGACGACCGGATTGTAATCGGGACCGGTAGTGGGGTTGACGGGGGCTTGCGTCGCTGCCGTTTCCATCACGGCCGCTTCCGGCAGGCTGCTATTCGATGTCTTTGCCCAGGCCGCCGTGGAGACCATTGCGGCGCCGACGCCCAGAAAGTTTCTTCTATTGAACATGGTCGTTTCCTTTCTCAGTGTCCGCCACCGCTGCCGCCACCAGTGGCGGCAACTTCGGTCTCCGCGCCTGCCGTACCCGCGCCACCGCCGTAGATGGCGGGCGCAAGGCCGGCTTCCGCGAGCCAGAAGTCACGTTTGGCATTGATGGCGAGCAGGTTCGAATTGACCTTTTCGCGACTGTCGGCGAGCAGTTCGAAGGTGTTGGTGAGCATGCCGTTATAGGTCAGCAGCGACTCCTCCTCGATCTTGGTCCGCAGCGGCACCACGCTGTTGCGATAGTGCCGGGCGATGTCGTAGTTCGAGCGATAGGCCTGATAGGCGGAGCGGGCTTCGGAGCGGATATTGACCGCTTTTTCGGCCAGCAGGTTTGCTGCGCGCATATAGGCGAGTTCGGATTCCCGCATTCTTGCCCGACCGGAATCGAAGATCGGAATGACGAATTCCAGCTCGGCATTGCCGGTCGTCTGTTTGTGTTTTTCGCCGTCTTCAAGTTCGCGTTCGGTCTCGAAGCCGGAACGAAGTTCTAGATCGGTAACGTATCGGGTAGCTTCTGTGAGTTTGAACGACCGGGCGGTCGATTCCAGATCGAGCTTCGCCATCTGCAAATCCACCCGGCGTTGCAGCGCCTCGGCCTCGATCATCTCACGTTTGACGAGATCCTTTGGAAGCTGGGGCAGGCGGTTGGGGATGGAGTAGTCTATGTCCGCGCCCCACAGGCCCATCAGCCTTGTCAGTTCCTCCTTCGCAAGCCGGGCTTCAAGCCGCGCCTTGGCGATCTGGCCGGTCAGTTCGGCATAGAAGACCTGCTCGCGAGCCTGGCCTTCCTTGTTCAGCGAGCCTGCTTCGCCAAGCTTCCTTGCAAGTTCCGAGGCGGCATCCGCGGCTGTCTGGGCCTGCGCCAGCTGGCCGACATTTTCCCAGGCAGCAACCGCCGTGATCCAGGCGCGGCGGGTATCTGCCGCCAATTGCAACGTCTTCAGCGCGGCTGCGAGCTGCGCCTTTCGGAAGCCGGTATCGGCAATCTCGACATTCTGTTTGAGCGTGGCCAGTGCCAGAATATTGGTGACGATCACACCCTCGATCGCCTTGTAGGCCCGGAGCCCCGGAGTGCCGATCCCCGTCAATCCGATGCCGACCCTCGGATTGACCAGCATGGTCGATTGCCAGGCGGTTGCGGCCGATTCACCCAGATCGGCCTAGGCCGCCTGAAGGCCCTTGTTGTTGAGGAGCGCGACCTGAACCGCCGTCTCGACATCGATTGTTTTCGCTGACATCAGCGATTTGACGCGGGTTGCGGTTGCCTGTGCCTCGGCCCGGTTCTGTATCCAGACAGTCTGCTTTCCTGTCGCCTCGGTCGCCCTGGCCGAGACGGTGGTGAAGCCTGCGTTCTTCGAGGTGTAGTCGGCGGCCGTGACGCAGCCGCCAAGAACGAGCGGGACGGAAAGGACAGCCGTGAGTTTGATCACGCGTAGCGTCATGATGCGTCTCCTTTCGGAGCCTGCGCATCGTTCTGGTTTCGCCAGGGCTTCGGGTCCACCGGAGCACGGTGCGAGTAACCTGTGACCGGTGTCTGATAACGCAGAGGGGTGACGCCGAGCGACGGGTTTGCCGCGTCTTCATACGAGGCGGCCTCGTTCATCGAGGATGTGGCTGTGCAGCCGCCCAATAAAAGGGGCGCTGCAACCACGATGTAGATAGGGTTCATGGTAATTTCCGAACAGGAGATGCAACGGCGCGACGGCGCTAAAGCCGTTCACGCACGATCATTGCCCGAGAGGCGGGCTTTGCCTGTTCAGATATTCGGTGGACGGTGAAGCAGCGGGATCTGGCCCACGGTCTTGCTGTCGTCAAGGAAGGAACGGATGGAATTGACGACTGGTCCGCCAAGGGCGTCATGCGCAATCAGCACCGCCATGCCCAGACAGAAATCGTTGCAGCATTCCGGCTTCACGGGCTTTTTGACGCCGCTGTCGTGGTCTGCCGTATCCATATTATGGTGGTCGCTGGACATCATGGCCAAACCGCCATGGTCCATCATCGCGCCGTGATCCATCATCATGGCGGATTGGGTGGTCTGCATTTCCGCGGTATCGGGACCATGCATTGCGGCATTGACGGTGGAAACGCTGTATCCCGCCAGTGACAATATCATCACCAGTCGAAACAGCAGTGCCGTCAATTTCGATGTTCGCAACATCCCACGCATGCCCTGTAGAAGAGCCGCAGTCCTGAAGTTTGTCAATGGATATCGCTCATAACCATCAATAAATAGCACGTCTGCCGGTTCTTAAACCTCACACTGTCTCCATAAAGGCATCGTCGAGAATGAGGAGTTTACGCGCCTGCATGCGGGCATATTCCTCGTAAAAGCCCTGGGATATCCAGAGAGCGGAACGCCCCTTCCGTCCGCTCCAGCCGATGCCGCCGATCAGTTCGGCCGCGTCAAGCTTGCGCCTGACATGGATTCGGGAAAGGGAGAGCGATGCCGCCAGTTGCGATGGTGTTTTCACATCCGTCAGGTGTCTGCCCTGTTCTGTCGGCTTTTCCCAGTCGATCCCGGCGATCAGGCGGTCCATCAGCAGCCCGCCCGCGTCGAACCAGTTGAAGATGATGGAAAGCGGGCCCGGGCAGCGCACTTCCGGATTGGACAGCAGCGCCTGCGCCACGCGCGGATGGATGTGTGCGAGCATGGTTTCGGATCGCTCGATAAACCGAGAGGCTCTGAACCCCTCATCGATGAGGTCCAGCGCCTGAAAATGCACGTCGTACCATTGGGCAAGCATCGCCAGGGTGGACGGTGAAGGCACCACGCCATCGGCCGGCTTTTCGCCGGCTTGGTGCGCCGGTCTTGTCAGGCCGCGTTTCAGCGCCTCTTTGAAGAAGGCATAGGCGACATCATGGCTGGCAATGCCGTGTTGGAGCGCGAGTTGGCCGAAATCTTCCCGCGTCAGGGCGGGTTCGTCCGTTCCGGTCTTGCGCTTTTGAAAATAGAGCGCCAACAGCGCGTGGCAAAGAAGCCGGCTCTGGCGCGTGGCGAAAAGCGCGGTCATGTCGGGCGAACCTTCGTAGAGGGTGATGAAACTTCCCGCCAGCAGCCGTAGTGCTGCCGCGAAAGCACCCGTTTGAAGCAACCGGTCGATTTCGCTGGGTGGTAGCCTGCGGCCAACGGCGGAGGCGTCCGGCAACCCGGAGATCGCGAAATCGAAAAAATTGGTCATGGGCAGCGCTCCTCGAATTGCCGGCACCACCCTCCTTGCGGAGTGTAATGAGGATTGGATGATCCATCGGCCTTACAGGGGTCGGGATGAGGCGTCTTCTCATTGCGCGCAGAGGTGACACTTTTAGGCCGTCGGCATGCCCGTGGCGCGGGCTTCGCCGGGCGTCATGCCATAGGTGCTGCTGAACACCCGGTAAAAGGTTGGAAGACTGTCGAAGCCGCTGCCATACGCGACCTGCGTGATTGTCAGGGCGGGAGATTCCAGCAGCAGGCGTCGCGCTTCCTCGATCCGCATGGAGGCGAGCGTGCGGGAAAAAGACAGCTCCGCGCCTTCGAAAACGACGTGCAGTTGCCGAAGTGAAATGCCCAGTTCCTTTGCCACTGCGGCAGGCGTGAGGTTCTGCCAGGACTTTTTGCGCATCATGATGTCCTGGGCCGCATAACAAAGCCCGGTGCGGAGTGCGGCGCGCACTTCCGGCATTGCAGGCGAAAGCCGTCCACGCGCCGTCATGGCTAATCGAGCGATATGCGTCACATCGCGCACGGGATCGATGAGCCTGCCGCGTTCGGCGTTCAGCGCGTTGAAGAGCGCCCGGAACGGCCGGGAGAAGGCGGTCTTGTCGGCGTAACGCGTGGCGAACAGGTCATCGGCCGGTCGGCCAAGCATGACTTCGTCATCGACAGGGATCTTGAGCATCTTGTAGTGAAAATCCGCCTCACCGCCCGGTATCGCGTCATAGGGCAAGTCCGAATAGTTGATGGTGAAATCACCGCCGCTAACGGCATGGATCCTGTCTCGACCGGCATGCAGCAACCCCGAACCCTTTACCTGCAAGCCAATGCAGAGGCTGTCGCCGGCAATGCGGGCAATATCGGCTTCCGTGCGGTTGACCCGGTAAGAGGAAGCGCGCATTTCGCTTACGACGGCGCCTGCAACAGAGCGCGCCTGAAACGACCCGCTGAAGGCCTGGCGGCGATCCGGCGCAAGCTCGATCGTTACGCCAAACAGGCTTTTGCCGCGCACTTCGCGCCATTGGTCGAAGCGGTGCTCGGGCTGAAAATCCTCGGTTGCGAAACGGATGATGGTGTTCGTGGCTTGCTCCCCCCAGATGAGCCATGTCCCCGCGGCTTATTGTTCGGTTGCGCGAAACCCAAGATGGACGAGCGGATAGGGCCGTCCCTGCCCGTCGAGGTCGGAGCGTCCCGTCGGCTTGAAACCGAGCCGGCGATAAAAGCCCATGGCCTGTGTATTCCGTTCGTTGACATCGGTGGTCAGCGCGGGGTGTGCGGCAAGCGCTGCCTGCACGAGCGCCTTGCCGATGCCTCTGCCGTGATAATCCGGATCGATGAAAAGCGCTTCCATGTGCCCTTCATGCAAAAACATGAACCCGAGAGGCTTATCCGACGCATCGACGGCGAGCATCAAAGCGGCCTCGGGAAGAAAAGCCGTCACTTCTTCCTCGATTGCGGCGCGATCCGCTCTGTGAAGAAAATCATGGGTAGCGTCTACGGCCTTACGCCATATTTCAAGGATGCGGGCCGTGTCGCGAGCGTTGGCGGGACGAAATGTGATCATGCCTCACCCTTAGCAATTGCGGCGTTTTTGCGCCATGGGTCTTTTCGCAAGGCGTTTTCCCATTCGCTAAATCCCCGCAGCCAAACGCCGCAGTCTTATCCCGCATATTTCTTCGATCTCCGGTGCCTGACGTTTTTCTCGAAAAAAGTCCTTGCAAAAGGGTCCGATAAAAAAATAGATAAAAATAAGTTCTATCTATTTATTTGAAGGAAAGATCGTCGGATGAATCAGATTATCACGGAAATTGAACAAAATCAGGCGCAGATTCCGTCAATCAAAGCGGATCCTTCACTCGAAGAAGCAAAAATTATCTATAATTTACCATTTAATGACCTCCTGTTCCGGGCACAGCAGGTGCACCGTCGCCATTTCGATGCCAACGCCATCCAGATGAGCCGGCTTTTATCGATCAAGACCGGCGGCTGCCCGGAGGATTGTGGTTATTGCAGCCAGTCCGCCCGCAATCCAACAGGTCTGAAGGCTTCCAAACTCATGGAGGTGGAGCGAGTGCTGGCGGAGGCGCGCAAGGCGAAAGAGGGCGGGGCGACGCGCTATTGCATGGGGGCGGCGTGGCGCAACCCTAAGGAGCGCGACATGGAGGCGGTGGTGGCCATGGTCGAAGGCGTCAAGGCGCTCGGCATGGAAACCTGCATGACGCTCGGCATGCTGACGCCGGAACAATCCGAACGTCTCGCTCACGCCGGGCTAGATTACTACAATCACAATGTCGATACGTCGGAGCGGTTCTATTCGGAGATCATCACAACCCGCACCTTCGAAGATCGGCTGGAAACGCTTGCCAATGTTCGTGATGCCGGCATGAAGGTCTGCGCCGGCGGCATTCTCGGCATGGGAGAAACGGTCGAGGACCGTATTTCCATGCTGGTAACCCTTGCTAATCTGCCGGTTCCGCCGGAAAGCGTGCCGATCAACATGCTGATCCCGATCCCCGGCTCGAAGCTTGCCAAGGCCGCTCCGGTTGATCCGATCGACTTCGTCCGCACCATTGCGCTTGCGCGCATCCTCATGCCCCGTTCGCATGTGAGGCTTTCCGCCGGACGTACCGAAATGAGTGATGAGATGCAGGCGCTCTGTTTTCTGGCCGGGGCGAATTCCATCTTCGTCGGCGAGACGCTGCTGACGGCGGATAATCCGGGGGAAGATCACGATACGGCGCTGTTCCGGCGGCTGGGCCTGAAGCCGATGGCGTTGCAAACGGCGGAAGCGGGAGAGACCCGGTGAATTCGTCGGCGCTCTCCGCCTATGAGCTGAAGCTTGCCGGTCTGCACCGCAAGTCGCGCCTGCGGGCGCTAGCGCCCCGGCAGGGTATCGACTTCACCTCCAACGACTATCTCGGGCTTGCCGATGCACCCCGGCTGAAGGCGGCGATCACTGACGCAATCGAGAGGGGCGTGCCTGTGGGTGCAGGTGGTTCGCGGCTGCTTCGTGGCAACCATCCCGAACATGAGGCGCTTGAAACGGAGGCGGCGGTATTTTTCGGCGCTGAGAGGGCGATCTATTTCGGTAGCGGATTTGCCGCCAATGTCGCACTTTTTTCCGCACTGCCGCTGCGGGACGACCTCGTTCTCTACGATGCGCTGATCCATGCCAGCGTGCATGACGGCATTGCCGCCGGCAAGGCGAAGGCGGTCGCTGTGCCGCATAATCAGGTTGAGGCATTCGAACGGGAAATAAACCGATGGCGGCAGGCGGGCGGCAAAGGTCGCCCGTGGATCGCGGTGGAGAGCCTCTATTCCATGGATGGTGACCGGGCGCCGGTTGCGGCCCTTGCCGACCTCGCCGGGCGACATGGCGGCTTTCTCGTCGTCGATGAGGCGCATGCCACCGGCGTGTTCGGGCCGGGCGGGCGCGGCCTGGCCGCTGAACTGGAAGGTCGGGGTAATGTCGTGGCGCTGCACACCTGCGGCAAGGCGCTTGGTCTTTCCGGCGCGCTTATCAGTCTGCCTGCGGTTCTTGCCGATTACCTTACTAACCGCGCCCGCGGTTTCATCTATTCGACCGCGCCGTCACCGCTGATGGCGGCGGCTGTGCGGGAGGCCTTGCGGATCGTCGCCGACGAGCCCTGGCGGCGCATCCGTCTGGAAGAACTGATAAATTTGGCCAGCGAACAATTACGATCCCGGCTGGGCGTGACGCCCGGCGGCTCGCAGATATTGCCGGTGATGATTGGTGACAATGCGCGTGCACTGAAGATCGCCACGCGTATGCGAGACGGCGGCTTCGACGTGCGCGCTATCCGCCCGCCAACGGTGCCGGAAGGCACGGCACGCCTGCGCATAGCCATCACGCTCAATGTCGAGGAAAGCCAGATCGCCGATATGGTCGGGCTGCTCGCCCTCGCCATGGAGGAGGAACGATGAGCCTTCGTTTCATCGTCTCGGGCACCGATACGGGTATCGGTAAGACGGTTTTTTCTGCGGCGCTTACTCACGCATTGCAAGCCCATTACTGGAAGCCGGTGCAATCCGGGCTCGAGGAAGAGACCGACAGCGAGGTGGTGGAGCGGATGGGTGGCGTGCCGCGCACGCGCATCCTGCCGGAGGCCTATCGCCTGAAAATGCCGGCCTCACCGCATCTTTCGGCCCGCCTCGACAATGTCACGATCGAGCCCGAGCTTTTGCTGCCGCCGGAAACGGATGGGCCGCTGGTGATCGAAGGGGCGGGCGGCCTGCTGGTGCCGCTGACCGACACATTGCTGTTTGTCGATATTTTCGCCCGCTGGCGAATTCCGCTGATCCTGTGCGCCAGAACCTCACTCGGCACCATCAACCACACGCTGCTGTCGCTCGAGGCGCTGCGGCTGAGAGCCATTCCGGTGCACGGCGTGGTCTTCATCGGTGATGAGAACCGGGAAAATCAGCGCATTATCGCCGATATCGGCCGAGTTCGCTCGCTTGGCCGCTTGCCTCGCATACCGGAGATGACTGCCGAGGCGCTGCACCACGCATTCGCTCAACAATTCGATCTCGCTGATTTCCTGGAGGTGCCGGCATGAGCCGTTCCCGCGTCTGGCATCCTTTCACCCAGCACGGGCTGGAACCGCCGATGAAACGCATCGTCTCGGCGGAGGGCTCCTATCTGGTCGATGAGGATGGCCAGCGGTTGTTCGATGCAATTTCATCCTGGTGGGTCATCACTCACGGCCACCGGCACCCGGCAATCATGTCCGCCATCCGCGCAGCGATCGAGACCTTCGACCAGATCATTTTCGCCGAGTTTTCGCACGAGCCGGCCGAAACGCTGGCCAAAGGGCTGATCGAACTCGCGCCTGCCGGCTTGGAACATGTGTTTTATTCCGATAGCGGTTCGACCTCGGTGGAAGTGGCGCTGAAAATGGCGCTCGGTTATTTTCACAATTGCGGTGAAAAGCGAGATCGCATCGTGGTCATGGAGCACGGCTACCACGGTGATACGATCGGCGCCATGTCGACGGGCGAACGCGGCGTGTTCAATGCTGCGTATGAACCACTGCTATTCGGCGTCGACCGGCTTGCTTTTCCAGAAGCGGATTGTGAGCAGGAGACGCTCGACATGTTCGAGAGCTTTTGTCGTTCGGGCCGAGTCGCCGCCTTGCTGATCGAGCCGCTTATTCTCGGTGCCGGTGGCATGAAGATTTACCGAGCGGAGGTGCTCGCCGGACTGAAACAAATTGCCGAACGCTACGGTTGCCTTGTCATCGCCGACGAGGTGATGACGGGCTGGGGCCGGACAGGAACCATGTTCGCCTGCGAGCAGGCGGGAGTTTCACCGGATATTCTGTGCACCTCCAAGGGGCTGACCGGCGGCTCCCTGCCGTTGGCAGCGACCTTGTGCAGTGGCGAAATCTTCGACGCGCACTTCTCGACCGATCGCCGCAAGACCTTTTTCCATTCGAGTTCCTACACCGCCAATCCGATTGCCTGCGCTGCCGCTGTCGCCAATCTGCAGGTTTGGCGCGATGAGCCAGTGGTGCAGCGCATCGGTCAACTGCAAGAAGTGCTGCGCGACAATCTCGGGCGATTTGCGGATGACAGGCGCTTCACCAACATACGCCAGATTGGAGCGATCGCAGCGCTTGACCTCGTCGTGCCCTCCGGCGGTTATCTCGCGGAGGCGGGGCCACGCATGCGGCAATTGTTCCGCGAGCGCGGGCTCATCATCCGCCCGCTCGGCAATGTGCTCTATCTGATGCCGCCCTATTGTTCGACGGCGCAAGACCTCACCCGTGCCTTTGACGCCATGGACGAAGTCGCCTCGATCGTGACTGAAGCCGCTCTGGGAGAACCCGGCGCGGCCGCGATCAAAAACCGTCTCCGAAAGGCCTGACAATGCAGACCCGTTCTTCCCGCATGGCTGGCTTCGGGCATGCCGTGCCAGTGCGATGTGTCCGCAACGCGGAGATTGAGACGCGTCTTGGGCTGGAGGCTGGCTGGATAGAGCGTCGGACGGGGATCCGCACACGTTATTGGGCGCAAGAGGGCGAGACGCTAAGCGGCCTTGCCGAAAAGGCCGGCCGCATGGCACTGGAAAACGCGAGAATTGGCGCCGAGGATATCGCACTGACATTGCTTGCGACGTCCACGCCAGACCATCTTTTGCCGCCTTCGGCCCCGCTGCTTGCGCACCGGTTGGGCCTCACACAATCCGGGGCGATCGATCTTGCCGGGGCCTGTTCCGGTTTTCTCTATGCGCTCACTCTTGCGGATGGTTTTGTCCGCACGCACGGCCGCGCGGTGCTTGTTGTTGCCGCCAATATCTTAAGCCGTCGTATCAATCCGGCGGAAAGGGCAACTGCGGTTCTGTTCGCCGATGCTGCCGGCGCCGTCGTGCTTGTCCCCTGCCGGGATGCGCAGCGCGGCCTTTTGTCTGCCGATCTCGTTTCGGATGGGAGCGGTTACGACCTGATCCAGATCGCGGCGGGCGGCAGCAGCCAGCCTTTTTCCATTGATACAGAGGCTGAAGATACCCTGATGACGATGCGGGACGGCCGCGAGGTCTTTTCCCGTGCCGTCGCAACAATGACGCAGACCTCACAGCGCGCTCTGCAACGCGCAGAAATGACGGCCACCGATATCCAGCGGTTCGTGCCGCATCAGGCCAATGCCCGCATGTTCGATGCCGTCTGCGGCAATATCGGCATCGACCGGCAAAAGACGGTACGTACAGTCGAAACCTTCGGCAACTCTTCTGCCGCCACTATTCCGCTTTCGCTTTCCGTTTCCAATGCTGAGCGGCCCATCGCGGAGGGTGAAACGCTGTTATTGACGGCGGCAGGGGCGGGGATGACTGGGGGGGCGGTGGTGTATCGAGGCTAGGCCAGCTGGATACGGAAATGTCTGAGTCGGATCGAGCCGCGCGTACAACGTCGGCAGATATAGGCAGAGCGCGGTGATGCAGCTCAAGTGCTCGAAACAGTTTGATTTTGTTTGGAGAAATTTGGCTGGGGAACCTGGACTCGAACCAAGATTAACGGAGTCAGAGTCCGTCGTTCTACCATTGAACTATTCCCCAAAAGCCTGAAGCGGGTTACCGCGTTCGCTTTGGTGGGTCGTCATATAGATGATTTCTTGCGAGGCGCAAGTCGAAAAAATCGAAAAATGCGTTTTCGTCGCTCTTTTGCGTCTGTCTCCTGCGTCAGAGCCGCGCACGGGTGGAGCGTGGGGTGGAGAGCAGAAGGCTGGTCTCGCTGCCGGTAATGCCAGGGACAAGGCGGATACGGCGGAGCACCGCGTCGAAATCGCTGAGAGTGGCGGCGTTAAGTTCTACGATCAGGTCCCAGCGGCCGTTCGTGCTGTGAATTTCGGATATTTCCGGGAAACCGCCGAGCGTGCGGATGACGCGGTCCGTCACATGGCCTTCAATCTCGATCATCATGATGCCGCGGATCGCCGCCTCCACCGCATCGGCACGCAGGATGACGGTGTAACCGATTATAGTGCCGTCATTTTCCATTTTTTCGATGCGTGAGCGTACCGTTGCGCGCGAGGTTTCCGTCTCGATCGCCAGATCAGAAATGCTGCGTCTGCCGTTATGCCTCAAAAGGGTCACGAGCCGTTCGTCGAGATCATCCATTGGTATCCATTCTGATAAATAGATTTGACCAAATCGATAGCCTATTTCGATAATATTGCCAATATTCGATGTTCATTCCGCCATGTCTGTGTGGTTTAGTGAGGTTATCGGTTTATAAAAGCGAGGGCTCAAATGGATATCAGGCTGATCGGTGCGCCGTTGCAAATCGGAGCCGGGCAATTGGGGTGTGAGATGGGGCCGAGTGCGTATCGCATCGCCGGTCTCACGCGGGCGCTCGAAGATTTGGGCCATCGGGTGGTGGATACCGGCAATGTGACGCCGGCGCCGCTGAGGGAGTTTAACCACCCCAATCCGGCGGTGCATCATCTCGCTGAGACGGTGGCCTGGACCGAGGCGCTGACGGAGGCCGCCTATCGAGAAAGTGCTGGCGCCGTGCCGATCTTTCTTGGCGGCGACCACGCAATTTCCGCGGGCACCGTCGCCGGCATGGCGCGGCGGGTGGCGGAGAGTGGCCGGCCGTTTTTCGTGCTCTGGCTCGATGCCCATACCGATTACCACACGCTTGAAACGACGCGCAGCGGCAACCTGCATGGCACGCCGGTCGCCTATTTCAGTGGTCGCGACGGATTTTCGGGTTACTTTCCGCCGCTCTCCCATGCGGTTCCTGAGGAAAATATCGGCATGATCGGCATCCGCAGCGTCGATCCAGCCGAGAGAGCCGCACTGGAAGACAGCGGCATCACCGTTCACGACATGCGCTCGATAGACGAACATGGTGTCGCGGTTCTGCTGCGCGCATTCCTTGCGCGGGTGCAGGCGGCAAACGGCCTGTTGCATGTCAGTCTCGATGTCGATTTCCTGGAACCGTCTATCGCGCCTGCGGTCGGCACCACGGTTCCGGGTGGGGCGACGTTCCGTGAGGCGCATCTGGTGATGGAGATGCTGCATGATAGCGGGCTTGTGTGCAGTCTCGATCTCGTGGAGCTTAACCCGTTTCTCGATGAGCGCGGCAGGACGGCGACGCTGATGGTCGACCTGGCTGCCAGCCTGATGGGCAAGCGGGTTATGGACCGCCCGACGCGGGCCGGCTGAGGGGGATGATGCAATGACGATTATACCGAACCTTAATATCGTACCTTTCGTCAGCGTCGATCATATGATGAAACTCGTGCTGCGCGTGGGGATCGATACGTTTCTGCGCGAGCTGGCCGACGTGGTGGAAGAGGATTTCCGCCGCTGGGAAAGTTTCGACAAGACGCCACGCATCGCATCGCATTCCCAAGAGGGCGTCATCGAGCTGATGCCGACCAGTGATGGAACGCTGTATGGCTTCAAATATGTGAACGGCCATCCGAAAAACATGAAGGAGGGCCGCCAGACGGTGACCGCCTTTGGGGTGCTTTCCGATGTCGGCAACGGCTATCCGCTGCTCCTGACCGAAATGACCATTCTGACGGCGCTGCGCACCGCTGCTACTTCGGCTGTCGCTGCAAAACACCTAGCCCGCAAAAATGCCCGCTCGATGGCCATCATCGGCAATGGCGCGCAGAGCGAGTTCCAGGCGCGGGCCTTCAAGGCCATTCTCGGCATCGACACGGTGCGGCTTTTCGATATCGACCGGACCGCCAGCGAAAAATGCGCCCGCAATCTTGCCGGGCAGGGCTTTACCATCGAAATTTGCGATAGTGCG
Organism: Agrobacterium sp. A3-95; assembly: GCF_053521785.1. Classification (NCBI taxonomy): domain Bacteria; kingdom Pseudomonadati; phylum Pseudomonadota; class Alphaproteobacteria; order Hyphomicrobiales; family Rhizobiaceae; genus Agrobacterium; species Agrobacterium sp. A3-95. The sequence continues at coordinate 73,535 of NZ_JBNWDR010000010.1, forward strand.
CAGGGCGCGGTGGAAGGTGCTGATATCATCACCACCGTCACGGCTGACAAGCAATATGCGACGATCCTGACCGACAACATGGTTGGTCCTGGCATTCACATCAATGCCGTCGGCGGCGATTGTCCTGGCAAGACGGAACTGCACCGGGACATTCTGCTGCGGTCGGACATTTTTGTCGAATACCCGCCGCAGACCCGCATCGAAGGTGAAATCCAGCAATTGCCAGCGGACTACCCTGTCACAGAACTATGGCAGGTCATTGCCGGTCAAAAGCAGGGACGGGTAAACGACAGGCAGATCACGCTGTTCGACAGCGTTGGTTTCGCGACCGAGGATTTTTCGGCGCTGCGTTATGTGCGCTCGAAACTGGCCGCCACCGGGCTTTATACGGAACTGGATCTGCTGGCCGATCCGGATGAGCCGCGCGACCTGTTTGGAATGCTGTTGCGCTGCGAGGCGGCTCTCGCCTGAGAGGACGTTCAACCGGAATGACGTCAGCCAGCCCGCCTGCGTTCCCTGCGGGCAACGGCATGTTCCCGCCAGATGGTGAAGAGACCGGCGGCGATCACGATTGCAGCACCCAGAACCATGTTGGATGTCACGACCTCGCCATAGATGGTGACGCCGATGATGGAGACGAGCACGAGCTGGTAATAGGAAAACGGCTGCACGGAGGCCGCATCCGCCAGCTCGAATGCCTTGATCAGGCAATAATGGCCGCTCATGCCGGTAATGCACAGCGCCAGCATCCAGCCCCAATCCTGGGGTGCGAGGCTAACCCAATAAAACGGACCCACCAGCGTCAGTGCTGCCGCACCGGCCACGCCGGTATAAAAGAAGCTCGTCATCGCTGAATCGCTCTTGCTGCCAAGGCGGGTCAGGACGCTGTAGAGCGCAAGCATGAAGGCGGCGATGAAAGTGATCAGCAGGCGGTTGTCGAACCCTTCGCCATCAGGTTTCAGAATGACGAGAACGCCGATGAAGCCGACAAAAATGGCGCACCAGCGCCGCCAGCCCACATGTTCGCCAAGCAACGGCACGGACAGTGCGGCGACGATCAGCGGCGCCGAAGCGAGGATGGAGTGGCTGTGCGCCAGCCCGACAACGGCGAAGGAGAAAATGGAAAAAACAATCTGCACGGCAAGAAGGACGCCGCGGCTGATCTGCAGCCACGGACGGTTTGCCATGACAGCGCCCCGAATGCCGCCAGAGGACCTTGCAGCCATCAACAAAACGAAGACGGCGAAGGCCCAGTATCGAAGCATTGCGACGAAGACGGGCGGATAAGAACTGCCAAGATGTTTGGATATGCCATCCTGCGCTGCAAAGATCGTGAATGCTATGAGCGCATAAAGATAACCGGTCTTGGGTGATGGCATAAATAAACCACTGTCCGGCTGTTGCCGGCAAAAAGAGGATTCGGCGTGAATAAGGTGAATAGCAGCCATATGGTCTGGCCGTATCTTGTCAGACAACCTTATTTTCCGAATAGCTGCCATGCAAGTCCGAAGACTGCCTCTGCCCGGTCAAGTTCACGGGTGGCGCCTATGCTGGCGAAAGCTTTGCGAATAGCTGTTTTCCTGTCCGCCATGCGTTAACGCACCGCGGACAGGATGTCGGTTACGGAGTGATTTCTGCGTCGATCAGCCGATCATCACGGCCGCCTTCGAGGTGACGGATTTCAGCGCAGCGTCGGCCAGTTTCAATGCGATCAGCCCATCCTTGATGGAGGGTGACGGAGCCACATTGTTTTCGATGCAATCGATGAAAGCGGTAATTTCCGCCGCGTAGGCCGCCGTATAACGCGTCATGAAGAAATCATGCAGCGGCGGGCGGGTGTAGCCCTCAGCATTGGCGATCTCGATGGAGACCGGCCGCTGGTTCTCGGCCGCAGCCGAACCGAGCGAACCATGCACTTCGATACGCTGGTCATACCCATAGGTCGCGCGTCGCGAATTCGAAATGCTGGCTTGCCTGCCGCTTTTCGTCGTCAGAATGATGCTGGCGCTATCGAAATCGCCGAGTGCACCGATCTCCGGATTGACGAGAACGGAACCGGTGGCGAATACGCTTTCCACTTCCTCGCCGAGCAGGAACCGCGCCATGTCGAAATCATGAATAGTCATGTCACGGAAAATGCCGCCGGAAACCTTGATGTATTCGGCTGGCGGCGGGCCGGGATCGCGGCTGGTGATGGTCACCATTTCGACCTTGCCGATGCGGCCATCCTCGATTGCCTTGTGCGCGGCCTGAAAATGCGGATCGAAACGCCGGTTGAAACCGAGCATCACCTTTGCACCGGTTTCCTCAACCACCTTGGCGCAGGCTTCCGCACGGGCCACATCCAGATCGACGGGTTTTTCGCAGAAGATGGCCTTGCCGGCACGGGCGAAACGCTCGATCAGATCGGCATGGGTGTTGGTCGGCGTGCAGATGATGACGGCGTCGATCGTCTTGTCAGCCAGAACCTCGTCGATTGTGCTGACCTTGCACTGCGCTTCGCGGGCGATTGCTTCCGCAGCACCGGCAACGGCGTCCACAACGGCCACCAGCTTCGCACGGCTGTCGGTGGTGATCGCCTTGGCGTGGACCTTGCCGATCCGTCCAGCGCCGAGCAGTGCCAATTTCGTAACCATCTTTCCTCCGGTTCCTCACACCCGTCTTCCACTCCCGGAAAGACAGAATATGAACGCAAACAATGTTTCGATATGGAATATATGTTCTATTTTGCTAGATCGACATCGGAGGCGTGTCAAGCGTTTTGACGACGGGCAGGGCAGCCGAAATGATCTCTTCGGGAGGTTGCGCAGCACGGGTGAGCGCTGCGTTGAGAAAGCGTTGAAACGGGAACAAAGTCCCCACCGGCAGTCAGTTGACAGAGGGTGCGACGACCTCCTGTTGGGGAAGCGCATAAACCTCGACCGGGGTTTCAAGGCCGCGCAGAAGCCATGGGCCGAGATTGTCCAGCTTATCCTCGTGTCCGGCCATACGGACAAATTCTTCGGAAAACAGGACGTTGCGGCCGGTTTCCTTGGTCAGGGTTTCAAGCCGTGATGCGATGTTTACGGCCGGACCGATGACGGTAAAATCGAGGCGGGTTTTCGAGCCGATATTGCCATACATGACATCGCCGACATGGACGCCGATGCCGTAACCCAGAGGGTCATGGCCTTTCTGGCAATTGATGTCGTTGAGGGCAACGAGACTTTTCTGTGCGCTGGCAATGGCTTTCAGCAGGTTTTCACAAGCCTGCGGATCGCTGAGCGGGAAAATCGCCAGCAGCCCATCGCCCATGAATTTCAGGATTTCACCACCGAATTCCTCGATCGGATCGCACATCGCGTCGAAATAACCGTTCAGCAACTCGATCACATCATCGCGCGGCCAGAGGTCGGAAATATGGGTGAAGTTGCGCAGGTCGCAGATCAGGATCGCCGCGCCGACCGTTATGCCGCTGCCGCGCGTCGTTGCACCATTGAGGATTTTTTCGCCCGCATGCGGCCCGACATAGGTCTCCAGCAGGGTGCGCGTCATGCGGTTTTTCAGGCGAATTTCGCTGACCAGCGCGAGCGCCGGTAGCAGGTTTTTCAACGCAAGGACTTCCGCTTCCAAAAAGCCACCGGGCCGATCGCTGGAAAAAGTGGCGACATGGCGCTTGCCGAACGTATGCTCGATCGGCCAGGCGAAATAATCCGTCAGCCCGTCGGCGCGCAATTCCTCATAGATCGGATAAGCGGATGGCTCGATTTCGTCGCCGGTCAGCCGGTGGCGGATTTCGGTTGCGCCCTGATGGATGTCGTTGATGGGACTGTTCAGATATTCGGGCGAGCTCTCCGCCCCATAGCCATAGGTGGTGATCTCGGCCGACGATATGCCGGCCTTCCACAGGATGCGCGCGCCAAGCCATTGCGGGTGACGAATGCGGAAGGCAAGTGCGCCCCGCGCTATGGAAATTCCACTCTCGCGCAACCTGCTACACAGCTCGAAGAATATCTCATCGATAAAGCGCTCGTCCTTCGTGCCGGTGACGAGCCAGTCGAGAATTTCCGTTTTCTCCGTTGGCCACAATTCATCCAATGCTGAAGAAACCCGTTCTTCGGTGTTAAGGCTGAGTGTCATGGCAGGATTCCGGAAATTATTGGTGCTCTCGCGCAGGCGGGCCACATGGCGAACATGTCCCGTGCGGACATCATGTGGTGCCGGATAACGGAAATGTTAAGAGAGCGGAGCGGAAAATGTTCCGGAGAGACTTGTAGCGTTCAAACCGTTACGCGCGCCGCCCGGATGTTGCGTGAACATCGTCCCCGGCGGCGCTGAGATTTGGTTCGGATCGTTGTGAACGATTAGATAACGGTTTCGACTGGAATATGCAGGGCGGCGGCAACGCGCCTGATGCGCAGAGGATCGCTGTCTGAGCCGTCTTCCAGGGCGCGGATTTCATTGGCCGTCAGGCCGCAGGTGATGGCAAGTTGATCGACCGTATATCCGGCGAGATTGCGCGCCATCAGGACTTTTCGGGCGAAAGGAGCATCTGTTTCTTGATCGGAATCGAGTTGTGAGACTGAAATTGTCATTTTTTGCATCTCCCTCATGGTGGACACTTTAATGCGGATGGCAAAGAAAGGTTGCCGGAGCCGAATGCGACCGCGTTACCGGAGAAAAATCGTGTTGCAACGCAGCGAGAACATAGCCGCTTCATCCACCTACGCAATAGTTAAATTTTGTTAAGATTCGTGATCGCAGGATTCCTGCGGGATTCACCGCAGGAACAAGGGGTTGAGAAAAATACTATTTTTCCGGGGTTTAGGCGGATGAAGACTGGCGGCTTGTGCTACAGCATGCCCCAGGCACGGAAGCGGCCGCGGCCCGTAACCTCCCTCAACTCCAGTTGATTGGCGAGCCCTATCGCGCCCTGCGGCGTGGTGCCGAGTTCCCTGACTATCATGGCCGCCGAAACCACCGGCCGGGAGACGACAAGCTCCACCAGCTCTGGAAGACGCGAAGACGAGCGTCGGCCGGCCAGCTTGCGCATCATGCGTTCTCTGGCGTGGGTCAGCCTGTCATGTTCCTTCATGCTGGCCAGCGCCGCCTCGTAAAAGCTGTCGAGAAGGGCGACTAGGCGTTGCGTCTGGTTTCTGGCGTGCCGGCGCTCGCGCGGGACGGCACGAAGCCCAGCGCTGAGCGCCGGCAGGTGGTCGGGAGAGACAGCCCCGTCGCGCAGAAAAGCGGCGGCCATGAGCCTGCCGAGCCAGGGGCTGCGTTGCAGAACCTCGATCATATTCCAGGCATCCAGCAGGATTGCGGTGCGCAGGATCGGGGGCAACTCCTCCGTCTGGCCAAGGACCTGCCGCCATTCCTTCAGCCTTTCCTCCTCGTCCCAGTCGGGATCGTTGATCATCGGATGGGCCTCTTCCCGATGTGTCACCGGCGCAAGGGTGGTGCCGGCGGTGATCGCGTCCAAGGTCGCGGCGCTTCGCGCCAGAAGTGCGTCCAGCTCGGAAAAGGCCCCGTCCAGCGGTGTCTCGCCGTCTGCATCAGACTCTTCGTTGCCGGAATGATCCACCGTTTCCGGGGTAAATGCCGTCGCGTCGGCGGCAATTCCCATTCTTCCGCGCAGACGGGAAAGGCCTGGTGCAGTGAAGGCCCAGCCTGGCGCGTTTGAAAAAATCAGCCGCCTTGAGCGGACGATCCGGTGCGCCGCCGTCATTTCATGGGTTGGCGCCCGCACATCCATATGGGCGTCATGCAGGACCAGATCTTCCATATGGACGAGTTCGCCATCCACCCACATGGAGGAAATCGCGTCGGTAAAGTCCTGCCTTTCGATGAAGCCGTGTTTCATCGGCGACCGGCTTATCCTCTCGTCCAGTCGTGCCAGCGCTTCACCGGCGCGCGCGGCTGGGATGAGAAGCTTTTCGATATGGATGTCCGATGTATCGTAAATCATTGATATTTTTTAGTTTGAGCACGGCCGGGTGACAAGGCGTATTAGAATGGTCCGACGCGGAAGATGGCGAGTAGACGCTGCCATTGCCATGCTGCGATGCGGCGTAAACTTGCGCATTGCAATATGGCGGGTATATACCCCCTCCGAGAGCGACAAATTATCACACCTTCCGTTCGCCCTTCCACCTCCAGGCGAGATGAATTGGAGTTTACCTTGAATATTATGGCAAATGGTCCCGCTACGGCACCGGATCAGAAAACCCGTTTGAAATCCATTATCGGCGGATCGGCGGGCAACCTCGTCGAATGGTACGACTGGTACGTTTATTCGGCCTTCACCCTTTATTTCGCGCCGGTGTTTTTCCCTTCCGGAAACCAGACCGCTGAATTGCTGAGCGCGGCCGCCGTTTTTGCCGTCGGATTTCTGATGCGGCCCATCGGTGCTTGGTTCATGGGAACCTATGCCGACCGCAAGGGCCGCAAGGCCGGCCTGACCTTGTCCGTTACCTTGATGTGCCTCGGCTCGCTGTTGATCGCAATTACACCCGGCCATGAGACGATCGGCATTGCAGCGCCTGCCATTCTGGTGTTTGCCCGCCTGCTGCAGGGCATCAGTGTCGGCGGTGAATATGGCGCCAGCGCGACCTATCTCAGCGAAATGGCCGGCAAGAATCGTCGCGGCTTTTTCTCCAGTTTCCAGTATGTAACGCTGATTTCAGGCCAGCTTCTGGCGCTGGCGGTGTTGCTGGTTCTGCAGCGGGTTCTGACACCCGAGCAGCTCGGCGCTTGGGGCTGGCGCATTCCCTTCTTCATCGGTGGCGTTCTTGCAATTGCGGTGTTTTACATCCGTCGCGGCCTTGCCGAGACGCAGTCCTTTGAAAATGCCAAGGCGGGCAACGCGGACAAGCCGAAATCGAGCGGATGGGCGCTGTTCAAGCATTATCCGCGGGAAGCGATGATGGTCATGGCGCTGACATCAGGCGGCACGCTCGCCTTTTACGCCTACACAACCTATCTGCAGAAATTCCTCGTCAATACCTCCGGCTTCAGCAAGGAAAGCGCGACCGAAATCACCACGGCAGCCCTCTTCGTCTTCATGCTGTGCCAGCCGATTGCCGGTGCGCTGTCGGACAAGGTGGGTCGCAAGCCGCTGATGGTCGGCTTCGGCATTCTTGGAACGCTGTTCACCTATCTCATCTTCACGACGCTGGCGACGACAACCGACCCGATCATGGCTTTCGCTCTCGTTCTGGTCGGCCTGTTGATCGTCACCGGCTACACTTCCATCAATGCGGTGGTGAAGGCGGAAATGTTCCCCGCCCACATCCGGGCGCTCGGTGTGGCTCTGCCCTACGCGCTGGCGAACACGATTTTCGGTGGAACGGCAGAATTCGTAGCCTTGAAGTTCAAGCAGATCGGCCACGAAAACTGGTTCTTCTGGTACGTTACAATCATGATTGCGCTGTCGCTGGTGGTTTATGTGAAGATGCGCGATACGCGCGACCATAGCCATATTCACGAGGATTGAGCGGCCACAATTATACCAGCGAAAGCCCCGCCCCTGGCGGGGCTTTTTGTTTTCAGCGCATTCAGGCGTCTTCGACCGGAAGCACGATGCGGGCCTCAAAACCGTCCTGTCTGCCGGGTGCGGGGGAGGATAGCACGAGTTCGCCGCCAATCTGTTCCATCAGGCTTCTGACGATAGCGAGGCCAAGCCCGGTGCCATCAGCCTTGGACGGGCCTCGGACAAAGCGCGTCGTCAGTTTGGGAAGAAGCGCCTTGTCGATCGCCGCGCCGGAATTGACGACGCGGATCGTACCGTCCTCTTCGGCCAGTATGTGCACCGGGCTTTCCGCCGGACTGTGGATCAGGGCGTTTTCGAGAAGGTTGCGGATGATGATGCCGAAGGCGTCCGTGCCCAGCTTGCAGTTCAGGCCGCCTTCGCAGCGATTGGTGAAGCGGATGCGGGACGTGCCGATCGCCGTTCTGCTCATATCGTCGATGATGAGCTCGAGAATGGGGATGAGGTCGGTCGCCGTGTCTCTTACCCCGATCCTTGCTTCCGCGCGCGACATCTGCAGCAGTTTTTCGGCGAGATGGCCGAGATGCATCAGGGCTTTCTCGATATTTTCCACGCGCGGTGCAAGTTCAGGCGGAATATCGGCGTGCAGCCGCTGCGCCTGCGCCAGCGCGCCGGCAATCGGCGTGCGCAATTCATGGGCGCTGTTGGCGGTAAACTCCCTTTCCGCTTCGATTGTCGATCGCAGCCGCCTCAGCAGCAGATTGACCGAGCGGGCAATCGGGTGAAGTTCAGCCGGAAACGGCAGGGTTTCCAGCGGCGCGAGATTGCCGCCGTCTTTTTTCCCGATCTCGTCGCGCAAGGTCTGTATCGGTTGCAGGGTTTTGCGCACCACGAAGATAACGGCAAAGATGCTGGCGGGGATAAGAATGAGAACGGGCAGCAAAATTGCAGTGCCGGCTTCCTCGATTGCCTCACGCCGGTTGGCGAAGGCATCTGCGACCTGAAGGAAGTAATTCCCGTCCGGTGTCGCCACCGTGTAGATGCGCTGGGTCGCCGTTTCAGAAAAACCGGGGTCGAGAGAGACTTCGAAAGGTTCGGTCGAACTGTCATGCGAATGCAGGACGACCTGTCCTTCCCGGTCGCGAACCTGATAGGTCAGATATTCCGCCGCATGTGCAGACTGGTTGAGTTTTTGCGAGGCGGGGCCCGTGTTGTTTTCCCTGAGATCGTCCACCAGCAGTGGCAGCAGTCTTTCGGCTGTTTCCTCAACGCCAGCGTCGAAAATTTCAGCGAACTCGTCCTGCATCACCATGACGCCCAACCCGCAGGCGATAAACCAGGATATGGCGACAACGCTCGTCAGCGCGGTGACGAGCTTGCGGGTCATGCTGGTTGGTCTGGCCATTTCTGTCTACCTGATGGTGTAGCCGACGCCGCGCACGGTCTCGACGCGGTCATGGCCGATCTTCTTGCGCAGCCGGCTGATATAGACCTCGACGGTATTGCTTTCTATTTCCGCGCCGAATTCGTAGAGCGTATCGTGCAGTTGAGATTTCGAGACGACCGCACCGGGATGCTCGACCAGCTTTTCCAGCACGGCCCATTCTCTGGCGCTGAGCGTTTGCGCTGTTCCGTCAACGACGATATTGCGCGCCACCTGGTTGATTTCGATGCCGGGCAGGCGAATGACGGGGGCGGAGCGCCCCTCGTAACGACGCGAGACCGCCAGCATGCGTGCCGAAAGCTCGTTGAGATCGAAGGGCTTGACCAGATAGTCGTCCGCTCCGGCATTCAGTCCGGCAATCCGGTCGGATACTTGGTCGTGCGCCGTCAGAATGATCACCGGCGTCGAGTCGTCTCGGTTGCGCAGTGATTGCAAAAGGGTGATGCCATCGCCGTCCGGCAGCCGCATGTCGAGCAGGATGAGCCCGTAAGCCATGGTCAGCGTCGCCGCCGTGGCGTCGTCGAGCAACTTAAACCAGTCGACGGCGTGGCCTGCCGCGGCGACATGGTCTCGCAGCGCCTCTCCCAGCACATGATCGTCTTCAACAAGCAGAACCCGCAAGACAGCTCCTTTATCGCGTCGTCTTGCGTATCGCTTTCACGGGATAAGCGTCAAGCACTGTATGTTCAGCTATTCTGGCGCTGGGTGCAGCCGCCGAACACGTCCTGCGCGGAATCGTAGACGGAGGTGGAGACGTTCATCATTCCAAGGATACTGTGGAAATAATTGTCGTGCGAGCGCCCGCCCTTTGCTGCGCCTTTTGCAAGGCAGGCGCGATCCAGCCCCATAGATTTGGCGAAATCATCATCGAACCAGACGAGAAACGGCACATGGGTCTGCTGGTCGGGTGCCAGCAGATAGGGTGCGCCGTGCAGATAGACGCCGTTTTCGCCAAGCGATTCACCATGGTCAGAGGCGTAGATCATCCCCGTTGCCAGCGTGTTGGAACGTGCCTTCAGCTTGTCGATCACGGTCGACAGGAAATGATCGGTGTAGAGAAGCGTGTTGTCATAGGAATTCACGATTTGCGCGTCCGTGCAATTGCCAAGCTCAGCGGTTCGACAGTCCGGGGTGAACTTCCGGAATTCGTCGGTGTAACGCAGATAGTAGGTCGGCCCATGGCTGCCCATCTGGTGCAACACGATGACACTGTCCTTCTTGACGTTATCGAGCCATGCGTCGAGCTTGTCGAAGAAGATATCGTCGCGGCATTCTCCGCCAGTGCAGAAGCGGGTGTCGTTGGTGGAAGGCAGGTCGAAAAAGGGAATGCGGTCGGCCACGTTCTTGCTGCCGGTGTTGTTGTCCAGCCAGGTTGCACCGACACCGGCATGGACAAGAACATCCATGACGTTCTCGTTGGCGAGCGCCTTGTTGTGGCTATACTCAGAACGCGGGAATTTCGAGAACATGCAGGGAATGGAAATCGCCGTCGCAGTGCCGCAGCTGGTTGTATCAGGGAAATAGATCACGTCGCGCTTTGCCAGTTCCGGGTTGGTGTCGCGCCCATAGCCGTTCAGGGAAAAGTTCGCGGCGCGCGCGGTCTCACCAGCCACGATGACGGTGATGCGTGGCTTGTGGATGCCACCCAGCGCCGGCAGGATTTTCGCATCCTTGCCGATCGGGCTCACCTGTATGTCAGCTTCCTTTTCCGCCTGCGTCAGATAGTGAATGGTGGATATGATCGGCGACAAGGGATTGACGCTTTTGACGATATCCTTGTGCTGGCGCACGGCGGTGGTGAATGTTTTGGAATTCGCAAAGCTGATGATGCCGGCAACGGTGAGGCAGATCAGGATGCTGACGGTGTTCCACAGCAGCTTGTCGATGATCGGCCGATGCCGAACCCGGACGGCGGCGATGACGAGCGACGGCACCAGCCCATAGATGGTCAGATGCCAGAAAAGGCCAGGTGTCATCAGATTGCCCGCTTCCGCCCGCGTGGTCTCCACGGCGTTGCGGATCATGTCGCTGTCGATGATGATGCCGTAGCGGTCCATGAACCATGAAGCTGCCGCGGCCGCGAATATCAGCAAGATAAGAAACGGCTTGATGAGATATTTGGCGGAAAAAATGGTGATGAGCGCACCGAAAAGCGCCGCTATGGCGACATAAAGCCCAACGATGGCGACCGGATAGGCGGAAAGATAGGTGTGAACCTTCGACCAGAACGTCTGGTTTGTAAAAAACAGCAGATAGGCTCCCGTCAGCAGACAGAGCGGCACGCTGCCTATTTCCGGACGAAGAGTTACAGTCCCAGTCGTTTTCGCGGTAAAAAGCGCCACTATCAGGTCCCACCAGATTCAGAACGGCGGGCATCAGCAATGAAAGTGCGAACGCCCGTATTTAAATTGCCTCAGAGGCCAGTGGATGGCGGTTGCATCATTTAGCTGACATCAACCTGAATGATTGTCATGAATCTGTCATGTTGCGCCGCGCTCCATGCGGCGGTGCACGTGTTCATGTCGATGACCAAGCTCTCGAGCGGATATCAATTAATTCAGCCCGACGAGGCCTGTCGCCGTGGTGCGCATTGAAAACACGCGCGTGGCCCGGACCGGTAGCACGCTGCCCGCAGGCAGGTTCTGGAAGGTCACCGTCGCCCCGGACAGCAGGGTTAGGCATAGCTGCCCGCCATTGCCGACATAAATGGCACGTGTGACTGACGGTAGCGGGTTGTTATCATCGGGAACGATGTCGAAACCGTGGGACGCCGGTGATTCGAGGCCGGCGCTATGATGTGTGTAAGTCTCAGCCATTGTGGTCTCCCGTAAATCAAAATCCGCCGTGATTATGCGGTGAGCCGGGGTGACGGGGACAAGCGGGGAAGCAAATGTCGGCGCAGGCTCCGGTCCTGCACCGGGCTCAGCCGGAAAGACTTATGGTCCTTACGCAATTTCATGGGGTTGGCCGTATCGCCATTCCTGTCGGCCAAGCGGATGGCGGCGAATTTTTATCCCCGGGATCGCGCATTGTCGTAAAACTTGACTGATAAAGAATATATTTCTAGTTGCTCCACTTTCGGATGGTATTACGGTGACGGAAGAACCGTTGCGGGCAAGCTGACCCATCGGTGATAACGCATATCAAGTGAAGCAGCAGGGGCATGAAGCGCAGAGATCGATTGATGTCTTCCGGTTGGGGGCGGCGGGAATTTCTGGGGCTGCTTGCCGCTTCGGCTCTTGCGGGCAAGGCGCGGGCGGCGGTGACGCCGCGTCTTGCCGCGATCGACTGGGCCATGCTGGAAACCTCCGTCGCGCTCGGTATCATGCCGGTTGCCGCAACTGAACTCATCCAGTTCAGGGCAGGTGCTGTCGAGCCGGAAATTCCTGAAACCGTCTCTGATCTTGGTCTGCGCGGCGCGCCGAATTTTGAGCTTCTGCAACTGACGCGGCCCGACCTCATCCTCATTTCACCTTTCTACACGCGTTATACCGGCCGGCTGGAAGCGATAGCGCCGGTGTTTTCATTGCCATTTTACGTGAAGGGCGAGCCGCCGTTTGAAAAGTCGCTTGCCGCGGTCTCGGCACTTGGCGAAAAGCTGGGCAGGGCTGACGAAGCCCGCAAGGTTCTGGACGAGGCACGCCTCGCGCTGCAAGCCATGCGGACGCGCCTGGCAGGTTTTGCGTCGCGGCCGACTTATGTGATCAACATCGGCGATGCCCGGCATTTCCGCGCCTTCGGTGAAGACAGCATGTTCGGCGATATTCTTGGCCGGCTGGGGCTGACCAACGCCTGGGTAGATCGTTCGCAGTTCACCTTCGCCGCCCCGGTTCCGCTCGAAAATCTAGCCGACGTGGCCGATGCACGCATCGTCATTGTTTCGGATGTTCCGGTGGAGGCCCGCGAGAGCCTGCGCAACAGTGCCATCTGGCGTGCGCTTCCGGCCGTGCGGGAAAACCGGGTGGTCACCCTCGGTAATGTCAGCCCCTATGGCGGTATCACCGCAGCCATGCGTTTTGCGCGGCTTTTGACCGAGGCTCTGGCAACCCACGGAGAGGCATTGTGACGGCACGGCCTCTCCAGCTTTTCTTCGGCCTCGTCTTTCTTCTGGCCTGCGGGCTTTCCCTGCATGCCGGATTGCTGCGGTTACCCCTCGGCGCTTGGCCCGGCCTGCCGTTCGATGCCGCGTCCATGTCGATGGATCAGGTCATTTTCGCCTTCAGCCTGATGCCGCGTGTGGCGGTTGCCATTCTTGCGGGGGCGATGCTGGGATTGTCGGGTGCGCTTTTCCAGCAATTGCTGCGCAATCCGATTGCCGACCCCTCCACCCTTGGCATCTCTGCCGGCGCCCAGCTGGCAATCGTCATCGCGACCCTGTTCTTCCCCTCGGTGCTGGATGGCAACCGCGCATGGGTGGCGCTCGCCGGCGGTACCGCTGCGGCCTCCGTGGTGTTTCTTCTCGGCTGGCGGCGGTCCTTCGAGCCCGTCACCATGGTGGTGTCGGGACTGCTGGTCGGCATCACCGCCGCTTCCGTTGCCGCCGCGCTGACGCTTGCACGAGGCGAATATCTAATGTCGCTTGTGGTCTGGAATGGCGGTTCCCTCAGCCAGCAGGACTGGTCGAATGCGTTTCTGCTTGCCGCCCAACTTCTCGCTGGTCTGGTTCTCACCGGGCTACTGATAAGGCCATTGACGGTTCTGGGTCTCAGCGATTCCAGTGCGCGATCGCTCGGCGTATCGCTCTTTTCGATCAGGCTGGCGGTGGCTGCCGTCGCCGTGATGCTGTCGGCATTCGTCGCCGCCGCCGTCGGTCTCGTCAGTTTTATCGGACTTGCAGCACCTGCGCTTACCCGTGCGCTGGGTGTGCGACGTGCATCTTCCGTGCTGTTCGTTTCGCCGCTTCTGGGCGGTCTGCTGCTCTGGTTCTGCGACGGTCTCGTGCAGCTTCTGGCGAGTACGACAGCGGAAGTGTTTCCGACGGGTGCGGTCACGGCTCTCATCGGCGGGCCTTTGCTGCTTTGGCTGCTGCCGAAAATCCCGCCTACGAATATCCATCGCAATGAGGGCGGCGATCTCGCGATCAGACGCAGGCTTGCCTCCCTGCTGCCGGTGCTTGTCATCATGGCCGGGCTGGTTTTTGCAGCCCTCGCCATCGGCAAGGGGCCGGAGGGCTGGACGGTGCTGAAAGCTGGCGACCTGCAAAGCCTTCTGCCCTTTCGTTGGCCGCGGTTGATGGCGGCTTGTGCTGCCGGTGGTTTATTGGCGATGGCGGGCGCGCTTCTGCAGCGGCTGACCGGAAATCCCATGGCAAGCCCGGAGGTGATCGGCGTCAGCGGTGGCGCGGGTCTTGGTTTTGCCGCCGCCATCACGCTCTTTCCGGCCGCCGGGCTGTTCGAACTGTTTTGCGGCGCCGGCCTCGGCTCGGCAGCCGTCATGATGCTCGTTCTGTTCTTTTCGGTGCGCCGGCATCTGGCGCCTGAAAAAATACTGCTCGCCGGCATTGCCATCAGTTCGCTCTGCTCGGCGGTACTTTCGGCACTGCTTGCCATTGGTGATCAGCGGGCCTGGCAAATTCTCTCCTGGCTCAGCGGCTCGGGTTCGACGGCGACATCAGGTTCGGCGATCTTTCTTGCGGTGCTTTCCGTCGTGCTCCTGGCCGCTGCCCTGTCGGTGACGCGCTGGCTGGTGATCCTGCCGCTTGGCCGGGATGTGCCGCTCTCACTAGGTCTGCCGCTCGCTACGGCGCGTATTGCAGTCATCGCCGTGGCCGGCATTGCCACCGGTGCGGCCTCACTGCTGGTCGGTCCGCTGAGCTTCGTCGGGTTGATGGCACCGCACATTGCGCTTCGGGCCGGTTTCACCACACCGCGCGACCACCTGTTTGCATCGTTCCTGTTCGGTGCGGTGCTGATGGCGCTTTCCGATCTCGGGGCAAGAACCGTGACCTTTCCTTACGAGTTGCCGCTTGGGCTTTTTGCGGCTCTGGCCGGTGCGCCCTATCTGATCTGGCTTTCAGGCAGGCGATGATGATTTTTCTGAACGATTTACGGAGATGAGAACAATGGGTCAGGCCGCACCTGCCGTAGATTACGACGATATCCCGCTTTTCTTTCTGGAAGCGGTAACCATGGAGGTTCCGGGCAGGACATTGCTGCATCCGCTGACGGCAAGCTTTGCCACCGGCAAGACCATCGGTCTTATCGGCCATAACGGTTCGGGAAAATCGACGCTGCTTAAGATTCTCGCGCGCATGCACGAGCCGACGGCGGGCAAGGTGTCGTTCGAGGGGCAGCCGCTGGGGAGCTGGGGCAACCGCGAATTTGCGCGAAAGCTCGCCTATCTTCCGCAATATACGCCGGCTGCGTCCGGCATGCTGGCCAAGGAACTGGTGGCGCTTGGCCGTTACCCCTGGCACGGCGCGCTCGGCCAATTCACCAAGGCGGATCAGGAGAGGGTGGACGAGGCTATAGAGCTGACCGACACCGTGGCCTTCAGGGACCGGCTGGTGGACACGCTTTCCGGCGGGGAGCGCCAGCGCGTGTGGCTGGCCATGCTGGTTGCCCAGAACGCCGAAAGCCTGCTTCTCGACGAACCCATATCGGCGCTCGACATGGCACACCAGCTCGAGGTTCTCTCGCTGGTGCAAAGACTGTCGCGGGAAAAGGGTCTCGGCGTCATCGTGGTGCTGCACGATGTCAACATGGCGGCGCGGTTCTGCGATGAGATCGTCGCACTGCATTCCGGTAGGCTTATCGCAAGGGGAACGCCGAACGAAATCATGACGCCGGAAACGCTGGAGCGTATCTATGGCGTCCGTATGGATGTCATGACCCATGCTGCGACCGGCTTTCCCGTAGCACTGCCGCTTTGACATCGTTGCAGCAAAACAACGCCCTGACGTACTCGCCTTTAACAGGAATTCCGCAGGCGTTTCCCGCCCTAACAATGTCTTAATGGCATCCTACCGCCAGTAGACATTGTTAACCGTTTTGCTTTCCTTGCACCCAATTCAGTTGTTTTGGATCGATTTCGGGGAACAAACGTTAACAGTGCGGAATTCAATATCCGGAGAGGGCAAGAAGGGCTGCTGCGGGTAGGAATAAAACAGGAGAAAATCAGATGAAAAAGGCTGTTGCCGTAACTTTTGCCGCATTGACGATGGGTCTCGGTGGAACCGTGTCCGCACTCGCTGCCGACCTTGCAAGATATGAGCCGGCTCCGCAGGAGCAGGACGAACGCAATGGCGTCAAGATCGGTTACCTCACCTGCGATATCGGCGGTGGCGTCGGTTACGTAATCGGCTCGGCCAAGGAACTGGATTGCACCTTCCAGTCCACCATGGGCGCGCGTCGCACCGACCATTATACCGGCGCCATCCGCAAGATGGGCGTTGACCTTGGCTTCACCACGCAGGGCCGTCTGGTCTGGGCCGTTTTCGCCCCGACAGCGGGTTACCACCGTGGTTCGCTCGGTGGCCTTTATCAGGGCGCCACGGCTGAAGTAACCGTTGGCCTCGGCGTTGGCACCAACATCCTCGTTGGCGGCACCTCGGGCTCCATCCAGCTTCAGACGGTCAGCGTGACGGGTCAGGTTGGCCTCAACCTCGCCGCAACCGGTACATCCGTGACGCTCACTGCGATGAACTGATCATCGACGTACTGCCCGGCTTATAACGCCGGGCATTCTGTCGCATGTCAAAAAACGCCCTCTTCGTTGTCAGACGGGGAGGGCGTTGTATTATGCGGGGCATGATGATCTCGGCATTCAGAACGCTTCCGGCTTCAATGGCTTTTTTCCTCTGTATTGCTGCGCCGGCATTGGCCGAAGGCGATGCGGTGCACGGGGAAAAAGTTTTCAGCCGCTGTTCCACCTGCCACAGCATCGATGCGCCGCGCACCCGCATGGGACCGCATCTGATGGGCGTGGTGGGCAGGCCGATAGCCTCCGTAGCTGATTACGGCCATTATTCGCAGGCGCTGAAGGATGCCGGTGCCGCGGGTCGGGTGTGGACGGAGGAGGAGCTGCAAAGTTTTATCTCGAGCCCAAAAAAGGCGATCCCTGGAACCTCGATGCGCTTTTTCGGGCTGTGGAGCGAAACGGATATTGCGGATCTGATCGCCTATCTGAAAACGCATCCGATGCCGCAATAACCCTTAAAGCGGTGCTTCCGAAACAATCTCTTCTGCCTCTTCCACCGTCATCGCCATCACCTTCGCGCCGATTTCGAAGCCGAAGCCGTTGCGGGCGAATGCGGAAAATTCCTTCGACTTGCGTTTTTCATCAAGCTCGACACGGCGAAAGGGGCCGAAGGCGCGCTTGCGCGCAAAGATGACGGCCGCCACCAGATCGTTGGTTTCCTGCAGTGCGACTGCGGCCGTTTCCCGATCAATGCCCTTGATCTGAAGTTTTTGCGCAAGCCCGCGCTTCGACTTGCCGCTGCGCTGGCCACTTCGCACGGCAATTTCTGCATAAGCCGTATCGTCGAGCGCCTTGATGCCATAGGCGAAGGTCACGGCGAATTCGCCAAGGGCCTTTATCTGAGCGGGGCTGATATCCTCGAATTTTTCCCGCGCCTTGCGGGTGATCGCATCGCGCAACTGCTTTTCCGTCATCATGCGCTGTTCCAGCCGGTAGAGAGCGGAATTGCGCGCCCATGACAGCATGCGGCTGGTGGGTTCGATGGCCTGCGTTTCGCCATCCAGTGCCATGTCGTCGGTCAGGAAGGGGCTGGAATCATCGTTCATCCCGCTTTTATAGCGCAGCGAAGCCGTCTTGCCAGTTCCTGTCTGCTACACGCCCTCCGGTTTTGCAGCGTCTCACGGCGTCTGCGCGCCGGTTGCGGCGACGTAGACCGAATAGAGCGATTTCGTTGCGGTGATGAACAGGCGGTTTTTCTTCGGGCCGCCGAAGGTGAGGTTTGCGACCGTCTGCGGCACCTTGATTTTGCCAAGCAGCGTACCGTCAGGCGAAAAGCAGTGCACGCCATCGCCGGCACTGGTCCAGAGATTGCCAGCTGTATCCAGACGGAATCCATCAGGCAAGCCATTGTCGAGATTGCAGAATTCCCGGCCGTTTGTGAGCTTCACGCCGTCCACGACATCGAAAACGCGGATATGTCGTGGGCGGGATACATCATGGCTGTAGGAACTGTCTGCGACATAGAGCTTGGTTTCATCAGGCGAGAAAGCCAGACCGTTTGGCTGCACGAAGTCATCGATGGCGATCTTGATTTCACCGGTCGCGGGGTCGAGCCGGTAAACATTGCGCGTCTTCTGTTCGGGTTCTGCCTTGTAGCCCTCATAATCGGAAAGAATGCCATAAGTGGGGTCGGTGAACCAGACGCTGCCATCGGATTTCACCACCACGTCATTAGGCGAGTTCAGCCGCTTGCCGCCGTAGCTGTCGGCAAGAACGGTGATCGAGCCGTCGACTTCGGTGCGGGTGACGCGACGGCCGCCATGTTCGCAGGAAACCAGCCGTCCCTGCCGGTCGCGCGTATTGCCATTGGTGAAGTTGGAGGGGTGGCGGAATACCGAAATCCCGCCATCCGGCACCCAGCGCAGCATGCGCTCATTGGGAATGTCGCTGAACAGCAGGCAGTTCAGATCGGAAAACCACACCGGGCCTTCCGCCCAGCGGCAGCCGGAATAAAGCTCTTCCAGTTCCGCATTGCCGACGATCAGAAGGCGGAAGCGTTCATCGTGGATTTCGTAAGGGGAGGCGTTGTCTGTGGTCATGAGCGTGGTCCGCTTGAGGGCTTTTCGTTCGGGGTTCAGCGTGTGGCCTTGGGGCCGCTTGCCAGAAGAATGACGGAAATGATGATGAGGCCGGTGAGGATGAGGCGGATGCCCGCGCCGAAACCATAGGTGTTCAGCATCGAGACCACCAGGAACATGAACAGCGAAGCGCCCCAGATACCGGGTACGTTGGAATCGCCGCCCGCAACCGCCGTGCCGCCGATCACCACCACCGCGATGGACATCAGCAGATATTCCGATCCCATGTTGAGTGCTGCGCCGCCGGAGAAGCTGGCGAGCAGATAACCCGCGATCGCCGCCAGTACCGCGCAGAGCACATAGGTGACGAAGCGTGCTCCATCCACCGGAATGCCGGTCATGCGGGCGGCGAAAGTGCTCTGGCCGATGGCGGAAATCCAGCGTCCGTAAAAGGTGCGGTCGAGCAGCAGCCAGGCGATGACCGAGAGGACAAGGGCGACGAGGGCAACATTCGGAATGCCGAGAGAGCTCGACGTGGCAAAGGTGGCCAGTGTTTCCGGCGGCTTGATCCGCAGGCCGCGGTTGGACCAGATGGCGATAGACTGCACGATGAAGCTCATCGAAAGCGTCGCGATGATCGGTGGGATGCGCAGAAGCTTGATCAACGTATAGTTGCCGATGCCGATGGCGATGCCGATCAGGATGGCGATCAGCAATCCCGGCAGGATGAGACCATCGGACACATCCATGAATTTGAGCGCCAGCGTGCCTGATAGCGTCATCGTGGCGGGAACGCAGAGGTCGATATTACCCGGCCCGAGCGTGATGACGAACATCTGGCCGATACCGACGATCACGGAAAAGGCAGCGAAGGTCAGGGCTGCGTGCGACAGGCCGAAGGAGCTGGCGCCGCCGGTGAACATGACGGTAACGATCCAGACCGCGGCCGTTGCGGCGAACGACCAGATCCATGGTTTTTTCGAGAGAGACGAAAGCCCGTTCATTGGTTTTTCTCCCGCTTTTCGAGACGGTTGAGCAGGATGCGGAGCGCCAGCACGATGATGAGGATCGCCCCTTGTGCGCCTATCTGCCAGTCCGGCGAAATGCGCATGAATGACAGGAACGAGCCGGCAAGGGTGAGCGTCAGCGCGCCGATGACAGCACCGATGGGCGAGACCCGACCGCCGACGAATTCGCCGCCGCCCAGAATAACGCCGGCAATCGACAACAGCGTGTAGCGAAGCGCGATATTGGCATCTGCCGATGTCGTCAGCCCGACGAGCGCTATGCCCGACAACACCGCGAAGAAACCGGCCAGCGCGAAGGTGGCAGCACGTATGCCGATGACCGACCAGCCGGAGCGCTCGACGGAGCGGAAGTTACCGCCGACGCCGCGCATCAGCACGCCGAAGGAGGAGCGCATGACGATGTAGTGGGCAACGACCGCAATCACGATGCTGGCAACGATGGCAATTGGCACGAGCGGCGGTTTTGCCGTCATCAGCGCCCGGATGAAGGCTGGCGCCTGGCCGCCGGGTGAGGGGAGGATGAGAACGGCAAGGCCGCCCCAGACAAAGCTCATGCCAAGCGTGACGACGATTGAGGGCAGGGCGCGGATGTGGATGATGGCGCCCAGCATCGCATAAACCGCAATCGCACCGGCGAAGATCGCGATACCGAGCAGTGGCGTCGTTTGCAGGAAGGTGGCGGTGACGCAGGCGCAGAAACTTACGAAGGTACCCATCGACAGATCGAGATCGTTGACGGACATGATCAGCATCTGCGCAATGGTGGCAAGTGCAATCGGCACCGCCAGATTGAACAGCAAGTTGAGTCCGTTATAGCTCATGGCGCGCGGCTGCATGTAAAAGACGGCGGCGAGCAGGAAGGCGAGCGAGGCGGCGGGAATGATGAGACGAAGGGCACTGGCGGAGAGTTTCATGCGTGGTCCTCTCCGGAAAAGGAAGCGGCCAGCACATTCTGTTCGGTGATGTCCTCTCCCACCAGTTCCGCCTGAATGGCGCCGTCGCGGAAAACATAGACCCGGTCGCAAAGGCGGATTTCATCCATCTCGGTGGAGTACCAGATGAAGGTGCGGCCGTGGGAGGCTTCGGTTCTCAAGATATCGTAGACCTCCTGTTTGGTGCCGATATCGACGCCGCGCATCGGGTCGTCCATCAGCACGGTGCTGGCCGTGGTGGCGAGCGCACGGGCGAAAAGCACCTTCTGCTGGTTGCCGCCGGAGAGCGAAAGGATTTTGTTGCCCATGTCGGGCGTGCGGATTTCGATGCGCTTTTTCCACTGCGCGCCAAGCTCGGTTTCCTTGCCCCTGTCCACCATTCCGGCGGATGAAATATCCCGCAGCGAGGCGATGGAAAGGTTTTTGAGGATGCTCCACAGCGGGAAGGTGCCGTTCAGACTGCGATCACCCGCCACGAAGGCGATGTCGGTCTTGCGCGCGGGCAGCCAGCTGCTGTTGCGGGCAAGGTAGAGATCGAGTAGCGCTTCGGTCTGCCCGTGGCCGCCGAGACCGGCAAGGCCGATGATTTCACCGCGGAAAGCCTCGAAGGCGAGGCCTTCGCCCCGGCGCGCCGGCATCGAAAGCACCTTCTCTCCCGCCTTGCGGTTTTCGCCCTTTTGCCTGTCCTGTTCCTTGACGACGCTGCCCATGGCTTCCACCAGCGTGCGCGTCGTGAACTCGCCCGCTGCCCGATCAGCGACCACTCGGCCGTCCTTCATCACCACGATGCGGGTTGCTGTCGACAGAATCTCGCCGAGAATATGCGAGATCAGCAGCACGGAGCCGCCGGTGCGCACGAAACTGCGAACATAATCCATCAATTGTTCCGCAAGACCGGCATCGAGCGAGGAAGTCGGTTCATCGAGGATCACCAGTCTCGGCGCATCCGGGGTTCGACAGAAATTGATGGCGATTTCGACCATCTGCCGCTCGGCGATGGAGAGTTCTGCGATCGTCAATTCGCAATCGATACCGTGGCCGGGAAAAATCTCGTCCAGCGTATGCCGGATCATGGTGAGGGCACGTCCGCGCCAGTTCCGCCCGTTCATCGCGGCATGCATGATGCGGACGTTTTCGCTGATCGTCAGGTTCGGGCAGAGCGACAATTCCTGAAACACGCAGCGAACGCCGCTGGCGCGTGCTGCCGCGATTCCTTGACGGCCTTGTTCGCCGCGATAGGAAATGGACCCCTCATGCGGCGTCAGCCCGCCATTGATGACGTTGACGATGGTGGATTTTCCCGCACCGTTATGGCCGACGAGCCCCAGGCATTCGCCCGAACGGATGACGAGATCGGCCCCATCAAGCGCTCTTACCGCGCCGAACACGACCTTCACGCCGCGCGCGGCAACGACTTCTTCCGCCTCGATGATGTCATTCATGAGCATTCACGCCAGTGATCTGAAACTTGGATAATATTGGTAGCAGTTGCGGCGCCCGTTCAGGGAGCGCCGCAATCGCTTTTGTCCAGGAAATTGTCCTGCCTATTTGGCGGAGGCGATGGCCTTCTGGGCGTCTTCCTGTGAATATTCCACATTCGCGACGCCGCCCTTCTGGGTGTTCTTGAGGTTTTCCTCAAGATTGCCCTGATCGATGCGCAGGAAAGGTACGGTCAAATCCTTTTTGACATCCTTGCCGTCGAGGATTTGCTGCGCCACCCAGAAAGCGAGCGTGGAAACACCGGGGGCGATGGAGACCGACATGGTCTCGTAGCCGCTGGCATCCTTCTGCTGCTTCCACCATTGCAACTCGTCTTCGCGGTTGCCCATGACGATGGTGGGTGTCGGACGCTTGGCGGCGGCAAAAGCCTGTGCTGCACCGTAACCGTCACCGCCCTGCGTCACGACTGCCGCAACTTCGGGAAGGCTAGGCAGAATGCCGGCGACAGCGCGCTGTGCGACGTCCTGCGCCCAGTCGCCATTGACCGAACCGACAATCTTGAACTGCGGGTTCTTGGCGACGGCGTCGACGATGCCGGCATGGATTTCATCGTCCACCGAAACGCCCGCGAGGCCGCGGATTTCGAGCAGGTTGCCACCCTTCGGCATCGCCTTGGCGAGATAGTCGATCTGGCTTGCACCCATCGCCTTGAAGTCTACGGCGATGCGCCAGGCGCAGGGCTCGGTGACAATGCCATCGAACGAGACGACGGTGATGCCGGCGTCGCAGGCTTCCTTGACAGCACCGTTAAGAGCGGTGGGCGAGGCGGCGTTGATGACGATGGCGTCGTAACCCTGAAGAATGAGGTTCTGGATCTGCGCCGCCTGTTCGGTCGCCTGATTTTCGGCTGTCGTGAAGGCGTCAGCGGCAGCGACCTGCTTGTCTGCAACTGCCTGCTTGGTGATCTTGTCCCAGCTCGTCAGCATTGCCTGACGCCAGGAATTGCCCGCGTAATTGTTCGAAAGCGCGATTTTTTTAGCCGAGGTGTCGGCGTGAGCGGTGATCGGCAAAGCTGCGCATGCGACAGCGGCCGATGCCAGAAGCATCTTTCTGAAAGCCATTGATTTTCCTCCCTGGTGGCTTGCCCTTTTTGAGCTCGGAACCCGCTTTCCCGCAAATCTCCTCGGCGGCAGGCGGAATTCCTTTGCACTGGAGCTCCTTTCCCCAGTAAAAGCGAGAATGACCAAGAAGGTTTGGCTTGTACAGGCGGATAACGGCAATCTTCCTGCGGGTTTCCGCAGAAAGGATGCGGGAACCCGCAGGACGAAATGCCACCGCCGGGCGCAGAATAGCTGATACGGGGCAGGTCGCGCCGCCACAAGTTGACAAGGCAGGCGCTTGGGAGGGTGTCCGCACATGCTGGATACGCCGAAAAGCGCTCTTTTCCATCACTACATGGGCATTTCGCGGCTGCTCGCCGGGCAGCTCGAATTCAACGCCATCATTCAGGCGGTCGCCACCGAAATCACCCATATCATTCCTCACGTCCACATGGATGTCTGCATCAAGCAGCTGGATGACAAATTTCACATCGCCTATGAAAGCGGTCTGGCAAGCGCCTGGAGCCGCCAGCCGCCCGCCCTTCTGTCCGGCAGTCCCATCCGTTCCGTGCTCTCGGGCGAGGTGGAATATCTTTTGAGCGGCGATGCCTGCGCCGATCCGCGCTTCCATTTCGAAGGCGCATTTTCCAGCCCGATCATCGAGCTTGATCTGCATAGCCGCCTGCACGTGCCGATGAAGGTGCATGGCGACATTATCGGCGCGCTCAGTTGCTCCTCGCACCAGTCGGATGCCTATACGATGGAGGATGTCGCCAATGCCCGCGCGGTTGCGGATTTGCTGGCGCCCTATTTTTACGCCATCCGCGCCGCCGAACAGGCCAAACGGTCTGCGATCGAGGAGGCGCGCGCCAATGCCCGCGAGGAGGGGTTGCGGCTGGGTGCCCTGCAATTGACCGAAGCGCTGGAGGCCGAGCGGCAGCGGATCGGCATGGATTTGCACGACCAGACGCTGGCGGACCTGACGCGGCTTGCACGGCGCATCGAGCGGATGAGCCACGCATCGGACGTGTCGGGCGAGATGCTGGAACCGGTGGTGCGCAGCCTGCAGCACTGCATGCAGGATCTGCGCGAGATCATTGAGGAGGCGAAACCCTCCATCCTGCAATTGTTCGGCGTCGTGCAGGCCATCGAGACCTATGTGGATCGCTCCGTGCGCGACAGCGGCTCTTCTATCGACTGGTCGGTTACGGACGAGACGGACGGGCTTGTGGAAACACTCGACAAGACCGTTGCCATCTCGCTGTTCCGCATCGTGCAGGAGGCGGTCAACAATGCCATCCGTCACGCGCAGCCGGAAACGATCGCGGTGACACTGTCGTTGACGGATGGCGGGTTACGGGTGACCGTGAGCGATGACGGTAGCGGCCGTGGCGAGGGGGCTGTCTCTGGTGGACTCGGCATCGGCAACATGAAGACGCGTGCACGGCTGATTTCAGCCAGATTCGATATTGGTGGCAATGGCAAAGACGCTGGAACCCGCATTACCGTGACGTTGCCGGAAGGCGCTTTCGACCGGCGGGAGGAAATATGACATGGACGTGCTGATCGTTGAGGACGATGCGCTACACCGCGCCTATCTGAACGAGGCGGTGAGAGCCGCCCTGCCGGAATGCGACAAGGTGCTGGAGGCGGCAAACGGCAGAACCGGCGAAAAGCTGGCGCGGGAAAACCGCGCCGCCCATATCGTCATGGATTTGCAGATGAACGAGCGCAACGGCATAGAGGCGGCGCGCACCATCTGGAAGGAGCGGCCGGACACCCGCATCCTGTTCTGGTCCAACTATTCCGACGAGGCCTATGTGCGCGGCGTTTCCCGCATCGTGCCCGAAGGTGCTGCCTATGGCTACGTGCTGAAATCAGCATCTGACGACCGGTTGCGGCTGGCGTTGCGCAGCATCTTCATCGAGGCGCAATGCGTGATCGATCGGGAAGTGCGCGGCCTACAGGAAAAAAGCCTTGGCAAGGCGCATGGCTTCACCGATTCCGAATATGAAATCCTGGTTGATGTTGCGCTGGGCCTGACGGACAAGGCGATTGCGCGCCGCCGTAACCTTTCGTTGCGCAGCGTGCAGAACCGGCTGCAAAGCCTCTACGAAAAGCTGAACGTCCATCAGGCGGCCGGTGATGACGAGGCGGAAGGCCGTTATAATCTTCGAACCCGCGCCGTCACCGTCGCTTTCCTGCGCAAGCTGTTGAATTACAGCGCGCTCGAAAGGGCCGAGCGGGAATTGGGCGAATGGGCGACTGGCCGCTGATTATCACGGCAGGAAGGCAAGCAGACGTCTTTCATCGGCCCTGAGGCCCGAGACCGGCTTTGCGCCCACCTTCAGAATACGGCCAAGCTTCTTCTGCGCCTTCTCCTCCGTTGCTATATCGAGAACGGCGGGATGTACGTAGCTCTTGCGGCAAATGGCGGGTGTGTTGGACAGTTCCGTCGCCGCTGCCTGACACATACCCTTGATGCTGGGTTTTTCACCCGCAGCCACATGTTCCATCGCATGACAGAAGGCCGCAAGCGTTCCGCCCCAGGTACGGAAAGTCTTGGCGGAAATGCCTTGTCCGCCGACGCGGGAAAGATAGGCGTTGAGATCGCTTGAATCGACGGAGTGAACCCGGTTTTCACTGTCCTGCCAGACAAACAGCTCCTTGCCGGGCAGATCGGCGATTTCCTCGAGGATTTTTTGAAGGCGCGGGTGGCGCAATTGCCGCTTCACCTTCTGCCCGCCCTTGGCTGCAAAGCGCAGTTCGATTGTCTCGCCGAAGGACACGTGGCGCTTGAGCAATGTGGTTGCGCCATAGGTACCGTTGGTTTCAAGATAAGAACGGTTGCCGACGCGCAGATAGGCGGCATCGAGAAGCAGCGTCAGGGCCGCCAGTGTCATGTCCTGACCATGATCCTGTTTTGCAATGTCAGCCATCGCGCGTCGGCGGATGGCGGGCAGCGCCTTGCCGAAGCTTTTCAGCTGAAAGAACTTCGTCTCACCGCGCAATGCGTGCCAGTCGGGATGGTAACGATATTGCTTTCGCCCGCGCGCATCAAAGCCCGTTGCCTGCAAATGCCCTGATGGGTCGATGCATATCCAGACATCTTTGTAGGCAGGCGGGACGCCGAGCGATTTGATGCGCTTCAACTCCACGTTATCGGACAGAAGTTCGCCGCCCGGCAACCGGTAACAAAAACCGCGCCCGCGCCTTTCTCGGGCTATGCCCGGCTCCTGATCGTTGACATAGGCAAGTCCGATTTTGGCAAGAAGGCGGGTGGGCGGTTGTGGCATCGTTTTTTCCGGCAGGTTTAAGGTTGCAGGAAACGAGAAACAGGCCGCCTTCGTTCCGGCGGCCTGCTGTTCCGGTCATGACTTTCTCAGCCGGCCTTGGCGATCCGCAAAATTTGCGAGTTGCCGCCACCGCGCTCTTCGGTCACGGCATAGACGGCACCATCCGGACCCACTTTCACATCACGAATGCGCGCTTCCAGCGGCAATCGGCTTTCCGTCGCAACCTTGTCGCCGTCAATGTGCAGGATGACGAGGCCCTGGCTCACCAGACCGCCTACGATGAAGGCTCCCTTCCACTCGGAAATCTGGTCGGCGTCGTAAAAGGCCATGCCGGACGGGCCGATGACGGGGTCCCAATAATAAACCGGCTGTTCCATGCCTTCCTTGGCGGTGGCACCTTCGCCAACGGACCGACCGCTATATTCGACACCGTAGGTGATGACCGGCCAGCCATAATTGAGGCCCGCCTTCGGCAGGTTCATCTCATCGCCGCCTTTCGGGCCATGTTCCACTGTCCAGAGCCTGCCCTGCCCATCCAGTGCTGCCGACTGGAGGTTACGGTGGCCATAGCTCCATATCTCGGGGAGGGCGTTCTGCTGGCCGGCGAAGGGGTTGCCCTCGAAGGCCTTGCCTTCGGCATCAATGCGGAAGACCTTGCCAAGCCCGCTCGACAGGTCCTGCGCCTGCACACGCGGCGTTGCGTCTGAACGTTCACCGACGGTGACGTAGAGCTCGTTGTTCTGGCCGAAGACCAGGCGGGAGCCGAAATGCTTATCACCATCATAGGTCGGCATCTGGCGGAAGATCACCGAGACGTCTTCCAGTTTTGCTGCTCCACCCTCTTCGGTCAACTTGGCCGATGCGACGGAGGTGCCGTTGCCGCCATCCCGTGGCTCGGAAAAAGAGAAGAAGATTTTACGGGAGGTTTCGAAATCGGGAGCCAGCGCGATGTCGAGCAGACCGCCCTGTCCGTCGGACGCCACCTCCGGCACGCCCGCGATGGCAGGGCTGGCTTTCCCGTCTGCGACGATGTGCATTGCGCCTTCCTTGGCCGCTACGATCATGCGGCCATCGGGCAGGAATTCCATCGACCAGATATGCGGTAGGCCCTCGGCAATGACGGTTTTTTCGACATCCGGCTGAGTGGCGGCTTGCGGCGCACGGGTCTGACCCTCGAAAGCCGGTTTCTGATCCGGCGCATTGGGCCGTTTCGTCTCGACAGCCGGGGCGGTCTGTGCGTGGGCGGCGCCGGCAAGTGGTACGGCCAGCAGCGCGAATAGCATCGTCGAACTCAGAAATCGGTTGTTGCGGAACATGGGTCTCCCTTCCTTTGTCTGCATCGGGCAGAGAACCATTTGGGGAGGAATTCGTTTCTTGCGATAGTTTCAAGAAAACTTGATGAGGCCGTGTACGGGCGGCATCCTCTTTTTTCATCCATGTAAACTTACAGGGAACCGCAAGCCCACGCCTACGTTTTCCCCCTGGTTACACGGAGGGCGCCGCCATGCAGATCATCGACAATAAGAACATAGACGGGAACAGAGCCAAGCCAATTCTCAATGTTGCGGAGTTTTGCCGCCGTTACCGGCTGGACAAGGCCGAGGAGACACGGTTGAGAAGGCTGTTCGGAGAATTCGCATCCCGGCACGAGCTTTTGATGAACGCTCAGCGCAAGCCGAACTTCCGCTGATCATTCCTCCGGATCGATCGATTTTCCGAAAATCATGAAGACATCATATCGGGTGTTCTTTCCCACTATCTGGTGCGAAGGCTTGCGAACGCCGGGCATAGGTTCGGCGCGCAGAGGCCATTTTAGAACCACCCGCTTCGTCGCATGTTCAAGCGCAGCCTCCATCAGCTCTACCTGATCGGGATCGGATCCCACCAGTTCCCGCAGCACCCGCATTTCCTTTTTCACCAGCGCCGTGTTGTGGCGCGGCGGATGCATTGGGTCCACGATCACCACCTCCGGTGAAAGTTCTTTCAGCAGAAGCCGGGAATCGCCCTGCAGCAGCGTCATGCGGGAGGCAGCCTCGGCATAGGCTCCACCCGCCTCCAATGCGCGGCGAATGCCGTCAGCAAGGTGGGCGTGCATACCGGGTGAACGCTCTATCAGCGTAACTTCGGCTCCGAGTGACGCCAACAGAAAGGCATCGCGCCCGAGCCCTGCCGTGGCATCGACGATTTTTGGCGTGCGGCCTTTGGTGAAGCCCGCGGCTTTCGGCAGAGCCTGTCCGCGCCCCTCGCCGGAGCGAAAACGGTGACCGACCGCACCGCCAACAAAATCCACCACGAAGCTTTCGTCTTGTTCTTTCATCGCAGGCCTCAGAAGGGGCAGGGCACGGTATAGGTGACGTCGCGGCCATCCGGGTGACGAAAGCCCACCGCCTCGGCATGCAGCATAAGACGCGGCGCGGCGGCGAGCGCTTCACCTTCTGCATAAAATTCATCGCCAAGGATAGGGTGGCCGAGAGCCTTCATATGCACCCGCAATTGATGGGTGCGGCCGGTGAGAGGAGCAAGTGCGAGCCTCGTGGCGGGAAGCGGCAATCTTTCCAGCACGCGCCAAAGGCTTTGCGCCGGCTTGCCATGGTCGTGGTCCACCCGGTGGCGGGGCTTGTTCTCGGGGTCGATCGCGAGTGGCAGGTCCACCTTGCCCTCTTCACCCTCGACTTTCCCCCAGACGACGGCGACATAGGATTTGCGGGTCTGGCGGTTCTCGAACTGGGCGGCGACGGCCGCGTGCGCCTTGCGGTTCAGGGACATCAACACGATGCCTGATGTATCCTTGTCCAGCCGGTTGATCATCAGTGCTTTTGGAAACTGTTTCTGCACGCGCGTCAAAAGACTGTCGAAGAGCACGGGATCGCGTCCCGGCACCGAAAGAAGTCCGCTCGGCTTGTCCAGCACCAGTAGATCGTCATCCCGGTGCACGATGGTGAGCCACGGTTCGAGCGGCGGATTATAGACGGGGTTGGACAGCACAAGTGACATTGCGCTTCCTTAGCACAAATCGGGCATGGGGCCAGATGCCTGCCCCGCAATATGATTAGTCCGGAATATGAAGATTGACGCGGCCACTGGTGAGATCGCTGATGAGCCGTGTCAGTCGCGCGGCCTCCTCTACGGGAACCGAAAGCTGCATATCCGCGCCGGTGCCGGTGAAGTCCTCCTTTTCCACTCGCAGGTTTCGCGTGGCGGCGAGGCGCGATTTTACCAGGGCCAGATCGGAGAACGGGCAGCTCAAGGTCGCGCTGACATAGGCGATGACCGGTGACGTCTCGCCAAGCCGAAGGCAGGCCGCCGCCGTGCCGCCATAGGCGCGCATGAGGCCGCCGCTGCCGAGCAGAATGCCGCCGAACCAGCGGATGACGAGGACCGCGACATTGTCCAGCGCCTGACCGTCGATAGCCTGAAGGATTGGCTTTCCCGCCGTGCCGGAAGGCTCGCCGTCGTCACTGAAACGATAGGTCTGGCCGTTTCGCCATGCCCAGCAATTGTGGTTTGCGTCGAAGTCAGAATGCGCCGCAAGGAAGCTTTTCGCATCCTCCTCGCCAGTGACAGGTGCTGCAAAGGCAATGAAGCGGCTTTTCTTGATATCCTGCGAAAAGGTGACGGGTCGGTCGAGCGTGAACATGCGCGCTTCAATATCGCATATATTCGCGCGCGGAAATCGGTATAAGGCCACAATGGCGAAGATGCGATGGAGCGGGTTTTGAAGAAGGCAAGGCAGGTCGCGATTGTCGGCGGCGGGCCAGCGGGCCTGATGGCGGCCGAAGTGCTGTCTGCGGCTGGCCATGCCGTAACGGTGTTCGAGGCCATGCCGACCGTCGCGCGCAAATTGCTGATGGCCGGAAAATCCGGTCTCAACATCACCCATGCCGAAGACTACGACATTTTCCTCCACCGTTTTGGCGACGCGGAGCAAAAGCTGCGCGCCGCCCTCGATGATTTCACGCCCGGCGCGCTGCGTCACTGGGCGCAAGGTCTGGGGCAGGAGACTTTCGTCGGCACGTCGGGCCGGGTGTTTCCGACGGTTATGAAGGCCTCGCCGCTGTTGCGGGCATGGCTTGCCCGGCTGGAGGCGCACGGCGTTATCATCAAGACGCGGCATCGCTGGATGGGTTTTTCCGCAGACGGGCTGGCTTTCGCGACACCGGAGGGGGATGTCTACATGAAGGCCGACGCCGTTCTTCTGGCGCTCGGCGGCGCAAGCTGGCCGCGTCTGGGTTCCGATGCCGCATGGGTCCCGGCACTCGCGGCTGAAGGCGTGGCGCTTAACCCTTTCCGCCCCGCCAATTGTGGCTTTGATGTCGATTGGAGCGATGTCTTCCGGCAGCGTTTTGCCGGTGAGGCGTTGAAATCCGTCACCACCATTTCCCCGGCCGGGGCGTTTCAGGGCGAGTTCGTGGTGACGCAGCACGGCATTGAGGGCAGCGTCATCTATGCCCATTCCGCCGCACTTCGCGACCAGCTGGAACACACGGGTAAGGCGACACTCGCTGTCGATCTGGCGCCGGGACGTACCTTGGAGCGCCTTGGCCGGGATCTGGCAAAGCTTGGCCGCAAGGAGAGTTTTGCAAACCGGTTGCGGAAGGCCGTGGGCCTCTCCGCCGTCAAGGTCGGACTTCTGCGGGAAATCTTTTACGATATCTCGGCGATGCCGGATGATCCGGTCGCTGCAAGAATCAAACATGCGGAGATACCGCTTGCACGGACGAGACCGATTGCCGAGGCGATTTCATCGGCTGGGGGCGTTGACTGGCAAGGTATCGATGAGAACTACATGCTGAAAAAACTCCCCGGCATTTTTGCTGCCGGGGAAATGCTGGACTGGGAGGCGCCGACCGGCGGTTATCTGCTGACCGCCTGTTTTGCCACTGGCAAGGCCGCCGCCAGGGGCATGACCAAATGGCTCGACGGCTTGGCCTAACCGGCCTCGGCCAGTTTTTTTTCCGCGCTTGGCGTGGTCCTGACGAGGCAGCGCATGATGGCATCCGTGGTGACGGAGCCGAGTGACTTGCCGTTATCGCCGATGATGACGGCACTGCCGACATCCTCCCTGACGAGCGCGCGCAAGCCTTCCTCGACGGTCATGTCCGCATCGAGCTGAAGACGCGACTGGCCGGTAAAGTCCGGTTGGACGATTGCGCCGAGACGAATGACCCGGCCACGATTGACCTCTTCCACGAAGGCTTCGATATAGCTGTCTGCCGGACTCATGACAATTTCGGCGGCCGTGCCCTGCTGGATGATCTCGCCGTCGCGCAGAATGGCGATCTTGTCTCCCAGCCGAAGAGCCTCATCCAGATCGTGGGTGATGAAGACGACGGTTTTCTTCAGCTCTTTCTGCAATTCCAGCAGCACTGTCTGCATGTCGACGCGGATGAGTGGATCAAGTGCCGAATAGGCCTCGTCCATCAGCAGGATTTCGGCGTTGTTGGTCAGCGCGCGGGCGAGACCCACGCGCTGCTGCATGCCGCCTGAAAGCTGGTTCGGATAATGGCTCGAAAAGCCTTCAAGCCCCACCCGCTTGATCCAGACGTCGGCTTTTTCTTCCCGCTCTCCCTTGTCGACGCCCTGCACCTCAAGGCCATAGACGACGTTTTGCAGCACGTTGCGGTGCGGCAGCAGGCCGAATTTCTGGAATACCATCGCCGTCTTGTGGCGGCGGAATTCCAGAAGTTCCGCTTCGTTGAGGCGACAGACATCCGTTCCGCCATAAAGGATTTCTCCCGCTGTGGGGTCGATCAGGCGGTTGACGTGACGGATCAGCGTCGATTTTCCCGAGCCGGAAAGGCCCATGATCACGGTGATCTGCCCGCCCGGCATGGTGATGTTGATGTCGCTGAGGCCGAGCACATGGCCGTGCTTGGCGTTCAGTTCCGCCTTGGACATGCCGCCCTTCACGGCGTCGATGTAATTCTCCGCCTTGGAGCCGAAAATCTTGTAAAGGCTGCGGATTTCGATCGATTGACTAGCCATGCGCCACTTCCCGGTGTTTTTGCAGGCGAAGGCCGTAGGCCTGGCTGATGCGGTCGAAGATGATGGCGATGCCGACGATTGCCAGGCCGTTGAACACACCGAGCGTGAAATACTGGTTGGCGATGGCCTTCAGAACCGGCTGGCCAAGGCCCTGAACACCTATCATGGAGGCGATGACGACCATGGCGAGCGCCATCATGATTGTCTGGTTGATGCCCGCCATGATGGTGGGGAGTGCAAGCGGCAGCTGCACCTTGAAAAGCTTCTGGCGCTTCGAGGAACCGTAAGCGTCTGCCGCTTCCAGCACGTCCCGGTCAACCATGCGGATGCCGAGATTGGTAAGCCGGATCATCGGCGGAATGGCGTAGATCACCACGGCGATAACGCCCGGGACACGGCCGATGCCGAGCAGCATGACGACGGGAATGAGATAGACGAAACTCGGCATCGTCTGCATGACGTCGAGAACGGGGTTCACGATACTCTGCAGGCGGTTGGACCGCGCCATGGCGATGCCAATCGGCAAACCGATCACAATCGAGAGCACGGCGCAGACGAAGATCATCGAGATCGTCTTCATCGTGTCTTCCCACATGCCGAACCAGCCGATGGCAAAGAGAATACCGCAACATAGTCCAACAATGGTGGCGCTGCGGCTGGCAAACCAGGCGAGTACGCCGACAATAAGAATAACGACCGGCCAGGGGGTGCCGATCAAAAGCCTTTCCGCCCAGATGAGGAAGCTCTGGAGCGGTGTGAACAGCCCCTCTATCGTGCCGCCATAGGCTCTGGTGAAACCCCGAAACCCCTCGTCGATCACTTTCTTCAGCGCACGCAGTGCATCATCATTCATGGTCGGAAATTTGAAAAGCCAATCCATATCCTGTTCTCCACGACGAACCGGGGCCGGCGGGCAATATCCGCCGCGCTCCGGAACTTAAAAACGGCCGGGCGCCGCCATTGGCGGGCCAAGCTGTCGACCACATATGTCGTGCCGCCCTTTTAGAGGGCAGCCTTGACCTTTTGCGCGACGTCGGGGGAAACCCAGCCCGTCCACAGAGCCTCGTTTTCCTTCAGGAAGTGTTTCGCACCATCTTCGCCGGTTGCCTGATTGTCGGTCATCCAGGCGATCAGCTTGTTAACGGTGTCGTTGGTCCAGGCGCGTTTGTTCAGATAGTCCATGGCCGGGCCGGCGCGGTCGGCAAAGGTCTTGCTGACCAGCGTCTGCACGTCGTCAACCTGCCATGCATTGGGCTTCGGGTCCGCGCAATCGGCAACCGAGGTGCAGCGTTTCCATTCGGCAGAGTCATATTCCGTGCCGAAGCCGAGCTTCACCATCTCATATTTGCCGAGCAGCGAGGTCGGAGCCCAGTAATAGCCTACCCACGGCTGTTTCGCTTCGTAAGCCTTGGCCACCGAGCCGTCGAGACCTGCGGCAGAACCGGTATCCACCAGGGTGAAGCCAGCCTTTTCACCACCAAAAGCCTTGAAGAGCTGGGCGGTGACGACGGTGCCGCCCCAGCCCTGCGGGCCGTTGAAGACGGCGCCCTTTGCCTTGTCTTCAGGCGAGGGGAAGAGCTCGGGATGCTTGAAGAGATCAGGAATGGTCTTGAGATCGGGGTTGGCATCAGCGACATATTTCGGGATCCACCATCCCTGCACAGCGCCGTCCGACAGGATCTTGGCGGCCGCCACGACCTTGCCGCCCTCAAGTCCCTGTTTGACGATTTCCGGCTGCAGGCTGACCCAGGCCTCCGGCGCGATATCAGGCTGGCCCTTTTCGGCCATGGAGGTCAATGTCGGTACGGTGTCGCCTGTGACGATTTCAGCGCTGCAACCGTAACCCTTTTCCAGAATGATCTTGTCGAGATTGGCGGCGACTTCAGCGGATTGCCAGTTCATGCTGGCGATCGTGACGTTTCCACAGTCCGCAGCAAAGGCTGCACCGCCTGTAAGGGCGAAGCCGGCGGAAAGAATTGTGGCACCCAAAAGTATTTTCATTTTTGTTCCCTCTGGTCGCGGTGTGCGAAGACCCGGGCGCTGACGGCACCGCGACCGCCAGCACCCGCATTGAGCGTTAATAATTACTTTGTTGCCGTTCCGTTTGCGGCAGTTTTTGGCGTATTGAGGATGGCAATCGTCAATCAATCATCACGCTTGTGGGGTGCTTCTGCGAAGTTTGCGGCGTGCGAATTCCCCAGTCTTGCCGGTCGCGCTTCTGAAAAGCCGTGAACAACAAGCAGAAGTTTCTGTTTTCTTGGACATTTATTCCGTTCTGTACTACGGAAAATTTCGTCTCTTTTTTGTGGTGATATTGAATGACCAATCTTCGTGCTGCCCCGGTATGGCCGATCGGCGGCGGTGAAACGGGTGAGCTTGTGCGTGGCTTCGACTGGTCGAAGACATCGCTCGGTCCGATTAGCGACTGGCCGCAGAATTTGAGGCAGAAGGCCAATTCCGTCGTCAACTCTCCCATTCCGCAGGTGCTGATGTGGGGTGCGGATCATGTGATGATCTACAATGACGGCTATGCGGAAATTGCCGGCAATTATCACCCGCGGGCGCTGGGCGGAACGGTGCCAGGTATCTGGCCCGAGATCTGGGACTGGAACAGCCGCATTCTGGAGGCTGGCTTTCGTGGCGAGGTCATGGCTTATCGCGACCAGCCGATGACGCTGATGCGGCACGGTCAGCCGGAAGAGGTGATCTTCGATCTGTTCTATACGCCGATCTACAATGATGGCGGCGCGGTGGACGGCGTCCTGTGCACGGTGCTTGAAAACACCGAAAAGGTGAAGGCCGTGGAGGCGCTGGAGCAGAGCCGCAAGGAGCTGAGCCGGCTTACCAATGCCCTGCCGATCCTGGTGGGATATGTCGATCGCGACTATGTCTATAAATTCGCCAATGACGGTTATCTGGAGTGGTTCGGCCGCAGCGCCGAGGAGGTGATCGGCCGCAGCGTTCCGGAAATCGTTGGAGACGCGTTCTTCAGTTCGCGCAGGGCCTATCTCGATCGTGCGCTCGGCGGCGAAAAGATCGTTTCGGATACGGTGATCAGCAGACCGGATGGCAGCAAGCGAGCCGCCGAAATCCGTTATGTTCCCCGCTATATCGCCGATGGCTCGGTTGACGGCATTTATGTGCTGATCATCGATATCGAGGACCGGAAACGTTCCGAGCACGAAATTGTGCTTAGCAATAACCGTTTCCGCGCCGCTGTTGATGCGGTCCACGGCGTGCTTTGGACCAATACCGCCGACGGCATGATGCTGGGTGAGCAGCCTGCGTGGGGTGCACTTACCGGGCAGAGCTTCGACGAGTATCAGGGGTTCGGCTGGGTCGAAGCGGTTCATCCCGAAGACAGGGACCATTCGCTGGAAAGCTGGACAAAAGCCGTTTCCGCGCGGGCGACCTATATTTGGGAGCATCGCGTTCGCCGCCATGACGGCGTCTACCGCACATTTGCGATCCGTGGCGTTCCGATTTTCGACAATTCCGGTGATATTGCGGAATGGGTGGGTGTCCACACGGATATCACCGAACAGCGGCTGGCCGAGAACACGCTTAAAGAACATGCCAGCAATCTGGAACGCGAGATTCGCCACCGCATAAGAGCGGAAGAGCAGCTTCGCCAATTGAATGAAGGGCTGGAAGCGCGGGTCGAGACGGAAATCGCCGAGCGCCGCCAGACCGAAAGGGCGTTGCAGCAGGCGCAGAAAATGGAATCCATCGGCCAGTTGACCGGTGGCGTCGCGCATGATTTCAACAATCTTCTTCAGGTAATCGCGGGCAATCTGCAATTGCTGTCAAAGGACGTGATTGGCAACGAGCGTGCCGAACGGCGGCTGGAAAATGCGCTGGCCGGCGTTCATCGCGGTGCCAAGCTTGCAAGCCAGCTTCTGGCCTTTGGCCGCCGTCAGGCGCTGGAACCGCGCGTTATCAACATCTCCCGCTTCGTTACCGGCATGGATGATCTCCTGCGCCGTTCGCTTGGTGAGGCGATCGAGGTTGAGGTCATCACCTCCGGCGGCCTGTGGAATACCTATGCCGACCCCAACCAGGTGGAAAACGCTCTCCTTAATCTCGCGATCAATGCGCGCGATGCCATGGAAGGGCACGGCAAGCTGACGATCGAGGTCGGCAATGCGGTTCTCGATCGCGATTACGCGCGCAAGCATTCGGAAGTTTCTCCGGGGCAATATGTCATGCTGGCTGTTACCGATACCGGATCGGGCATGTCGCCGGACATTCTGGAAAAGGTGTTCGAGCCGTTCTTTTCGACGAAACCGGAAGGCAAAGGCACCGGTCTCGGCCTTTCGATGGTCTACGGCTTTGCAAAACAGTCCAGTGGCCACGTCAACATCTATAGCGAGGTGGGGCAGGGCACGACGGTGAAGATGTATCTACCGCGATCCGCCGCCGACGAGGACAGGGAAGTGGTGATACCGACCGGCCCCGTCGAGGGTGGCACGGAAACGATCCTTGTGGTGGAGGATGACGAGGAGGTGCGCAGCACCGTCGTCGAGACACTGAGCGATCTCGGTTACCGCGTGCTCACTGCCCGCGATGCGCAGGCTGGTTTGACGGTGGTCGAAAGCGGCATTCCGATTGACGTCAT
Source organism: Agrobacterium sp. A3-95 (assembly GCF_053521785.1). Lineage (NCBI taxonomy): Bacteria > Pseudomonadati > Pseudomonadota > Alphaproteobacteria > Hyphomicrobiales > Rhizobiaceae > Agrobacterium > Agrobacterium sp. A3-95. The sequence continues at coordinate 110,562 of NZ_JBNWDR010000010.1, forward strand.
CTTCACCGATGTGGTGATGCCGGGACCTTTGAAAAGCCGGGAAATGGCGCGCCGTGCGCAGGAAAGGTTGCCTAATCTCGCCGTTCTCTTCACATCCGGTTATACGGAAAACTCCATCGTGCATGGCGGCAAGCTGGATTCCGGGGTGGAACTGCTCTCCAAGCCTTACACGCGCGAAGCGCTGGCGCGGCGCATCCGCCATGTCATCGCCAATCGCAAGCAGGTTTCTCTCGCCAAGACGAGGCCGGTATCATCACCGCGTCATTCCAAAACCCCCGAACCCGCGCAGGTCGTCGGAGACGAGACCAGATCGGTTTGCGTGCTTCTTGTTGAGGATGACGAGTTGATCCGGATGAATTCGACCGAGATGCTGGCCGATAACGGCTTTGCCGTCGTCGAGGCCGGAAATGCTGTGCAGGCGCTAAAGGCGATCGAGACGGAAGAGATCGATGTTCTCGTTACCGACATAGGCCTGCCGGACATGAAGGGCGGCGAGCTGGCGGTTGAGGCATTGCGCCGGAAACCAGGACTAGCCATTGTGTTTGCCACGGGAGACAACCAACTGCCGAACGGGGCGCCGGAAACGGCAGTGCTTTTGACCAAGCCCTATGACGAACAGCAGATCGTCTCAGCTGTCGAACTGGCCCATACGGCAAACACGATGGCGGGCGAATAAACCGCCCGCCATCGTGTCTCAATAACCGCGCGTCATATCGACCGTTTCCGGTAGCGTGCCTGTTTCACGCCATGTCTTGACATTGCCTGCCACTATTTTCGCGGAACTTTCCCGGCTTGTCGGCGCGGAAATATGTGGCAGGACGGTCACTTTCGGGTGCTGCCAGAATGCGGAGGCGGGAGGTAGCGGCTCCTGTTCGAAGACATCGAGAACCGCATGCGAAAGCTGGCCGGAATCAAGCGCCGCGATCAGGTCATCGGCGACGACGACGGCTCCGCGGGCGAAATTGATGAGTGCGGCTCCCTTTTTCATGGCGCCGAGACGGTCGGCATTCAGAAGGCCGCGCGTCGCATCGGTCAGCGGCACCAGACAGACGAGAATGTCGCTTTTTTCCAGCAAGTCCTCCAGCCCGTCATCGCCCGTCAGCGTTGCCACTCCCTCGATTGCCTTGGCCGAGCGGCTCCAGCCGGAAACGTTGAAGCCTGCATGAAGCAGGCGTTGCGCCGCAGCCGTTCCAAGCGCGCCGAGGCCGAGGAGGCCGATGGTCATCTCGCCCGGATGCCGATAATCGAGTTCCTGCCAGAGGGCTTTTTGCTGGTTTACGCGATAGGCCGGCATGTCGCGTTGCAGGTAATATGTCCATGCCAGCACGGCTTCCGCCATCACGCGTGAAAGCTCCGGGTCTTTCAGCCGCACGATCGGCGGCGCCTTGTCTCCCAGTTCCAGAACGAGCCGTTCGACACCCGCCCACAGGCTGTGAATCCACGAAAGACCCGGCAAGGCTGCAATATCGGCTGGATCGGGATTGGCGACGATGGCGAAGTCCACCGCGCGTTTCTGCTCCCCGCTTAATTCGGAAAAGGAGAGGATTTCCTCTTCCGGCATGGCGTCGCGAAGCGCTTGCTTCCAGATGGCTTCCGCTTGCGCATTCATCCGCGAAACAAGGGCGATGGGTGATGGCATGAAACTGGTCCTGCTTGCTGGCGATTGGTTGGTCGCCATCAATGCGTAATTTTGCGGGCAACGCCATAGGCTGGATAGCAAAATTTGAGCTGCAAAAAAAAGCGGCCCGGTTTGCACCGGGCCGCTACACCATTCAGGCGTTTTCCTTCACCGGCGGTTTGGCGTCGCCGTAATAGGCCGCGAATGTCTCGTGATAATGCTCAGAACCACCGGGGCCTGCATAACGCTGCAATTCCGTCATATCGGTCTTGTTGAGCACGATACCCAACGTCTTGTTGGCAATCTGTGGTTCGTTGGCCATCAGGTTCTGCACCATCTGGATCGGCGTCTTGCCCCATTCCGTCACGAAGACGAAACCATCGACCTGCGGTGCGAAGGCTTTTGCGTCGATGACGGGAACGACGGGTGCAAGGTCGACAATGATGTAGTCGCAGGCCTCACGCGCCGATTCGATGAATTTGCGCATGCCGGAGGAGGCAAGAAGCTCGCTTGAATGGGCAAACTGGTTGCTTGTGGAAACCGGAAGGATGCCCATTTTCGTGCGGGTATCGACCTTCACTGCCTGCGTCCACGGTATCTCGTCAAGCACGACCTCCACCAGACCGGCGGATTGCCGCGTTGTCAGCATGCGGCTGAGGCCGGGGTTGCGGATGTCGGCATCCACCACAAGCGTGCGCTTGCCGGTGGAGGCGATCAGACCGGCGAGATTGAGCGCCACGACCGATTTACCCTCGTTCGGCAGGCACGAGATGACGCCGATTACCCGGCACTGGCGTTCCTGGATAACGACATCAGCCGTCAGCTTCACGTTGCGCAGCGTCTCGGCAAAGCTTGAGCGCGGGCTGTCGACGGCAAGGCGTAGCATTTTCTGGAACGAGACCTGACCGTTTTCGTCGATGGTCGTGCTCTCGCTGCCGGGGGTGGCGGCAGGGGTACCCGACTTTGCGGTTTCTGCACCCCGTTCCCCGATAAAGGGCAGGTAGCCCAGAAAACGCATGCGCAGATTGTCGCGCACATCGTTGCCGGTGTGGAAAAAGCGATCCCGGAACTCAAGAAGCGCTGCGATGCCGCCGCCCAGCATAAGGCCGAGAATGACGGAAAGCGCCATGGTCATCGTCTTTTTCGGGCTGGACGGAGCTGTCGGCAGACCCGCTTCGGAGATGATGCGGGCCTTGGCGATCGGCAGCGACTGTTTCTGGGATGCTTCTTCGAAGCGGCCGAGGTAGGACTGGTAAAGTGTGCGCAGAGCGGTTGCCCGCTGCTCCAGCTCACGCAATTGCACCATGGTGATATTGGCCTGCGAATTGCGGCCCGCCACGCGGTCGATATTGTCGCGAAGCGATTGCACACGGGAATTGGAGACGTCGTATTCGTTCTTCAGGCTGCCCGTAACCTGCTGCAGTTCCTGGAAGATCTGCCTTGCAATCTCTTTCTTCTCACTCTCCAGCGCTACCGCCTGAGGGTGGTCGGCGCCGAATTGCTGGACGACGCCCTGCAATCGGTCAGAGATCGTGATGTAGCGCTTGCGAAGGTCCTGAATGACCGAGTTATCGGCATCCCGCGCGGAAACGACTGCATTGTCAACGGCTGCATCCGGTCCCCGGTCGATGATGGATTTGTACTGGCCATAACGTGCAGCAGCCGTCGCGACATCCGCCTGCGCGGCAATCAGCTGGCCGTTGAGATCGGCCAACTGGCCTTCCGACATCAGCTCGCCGCGCGAAGAAACGATATTATTGTCCGTCTTGAATTTTTCGACAGCAAGCTGTGCGGCCTGCGCACGCTGGTTCAGGTCGCTCATGCGCTCCTGCAGCCACACGGAAGCGCGCTCGCTGGCGTCGAAATTGGCGTTCAGCTGTTCGGTCAGATAGGCCTGCGCATAGGTCTTGGCGATGAGCGCGGCAAGCTGCCGATCCGTCGAACGGGTGGAAATGGCGATGACCGAACTGCGGCCGACACGCTCTACGATCAGCGATTGTTGCAGCACGGCGGCTGCCTTTTCGCGGCGTCCGGCGCGGATTGCCGCTTCGGAGGCCGGCGGATCTCCGGGCAGGATGAGATCGACGATACCGCGCACGGAAGATTTCACGAGATCGACCGGCGACAGCGACGGATTGACGATGGTGTCGTTCTCGTCGAGCTTGGCCTTGTCGACCACGGTCAGCGCCATTTCCTTGGATTTCAGAATTTCCACAGCACTGGCGATACGGTTGTCGACGATCTGGGCGGCAGGTACCGGCGATTCCTCTTCCGCGTAACGGGAAAGGCTTTCATCCAGAAGCACCTGAGTCATCGCGGTGTAAACGGGGGTTGCAAGCACCAGATAAAGGCCGGCCAGAACCACAGCGGCGATGACCGAGGCGGCAATGACATTGGCGCGGCGCACCACGGCTGCCCAGAGGCGATCGAGGTCAATAAATGTGTCGGCATCCTTGCCGGGATCCGGAAAACCGATGCTGGATTTAAAGGTCTTGTGGTGCATGGACCTACCTTGTGAATTAAAAATGGTACGCGGGAAGCCGAGCAACGCTCGGCTTCCCGCCCCCCGTTATTGATGTGCCGACCGCCTCCCCGGCAGCACGATTAAAGTCAGGCCGCCTGAACGCGGCTTTCATGGTTTGCGACGAGTTCCTTGACGGAAGCGAGAACCTGCGCCTCCATGTCGGCACGCATCAGCGAGAAAGCGACATTGGCGGCGATGAAGCCCTGCTTGCTGCCGCAGTCGAATGTGCGACCGCTGTACTTCTGCGCATGGAAGGCCTGCTTCTCAGCGAGCCGCTTCATGCCGTCAGTCAGCTGGATTTCGTTGCCCGCGCCACGCTCCTGTTTGGCGAGAATGTCGAAGATTTCCGGCTGCAGAATATAACGGCCGTTGAGATAATAATTCGAAGGCGCCCTGGATGGTTCCGGCTTCTCGACCATTTCGGTCACCGCAAAGCCGTGATTGACCTTCTGGCCGACACCAACGACGCCGTAGGATGACACTTCTTCCGGCAGGCATTCCTCAACACCGAGGATATTGCCGCCGACTTCGTCGTAGAGTTCCATCAACCCGGCAATGCAGCCGCGTGCGCCATAGGAAACCATATCAGGCAAAAGCAGCGCAAAAGGCTCCTTGCCCACCAGTTCGCGCGCGCACCAAACCGCGTGGCCGAGGCCGAGCGGCACCTGCTGGCGGGTGTAGCTGACTGTGCCTGCGACTGGCAGCATCTTTTCAAGCTGCAGCACCTGCACCGTCTTGCCGGAGCGGGTGAGCGTGTTGATAAGCTCGGGCGCGCTGTCGAAATAGTCTTCGATGGCGGTCTTGTTACGGCTGGTTACGAAAATAATGTGCTCGATGCCGGCCTGCATGGCCTCATCGACGGCATATTGCACGACCGGCCGGTCGACGATCGTGAGCATTTCCTTCGGCATCGCCTTGGTGGCGGGCAAAAACCGCGTGCCGTTGCCGGCTACGGGAATGACGGCTTTTCTGACAGTTTTGTTCAGGTCCATCGCGTTCTCCTTCATCAAGGTTTGATCTGTCCCCAGTCCGCTTGCAGATTTTTCGCGTACAGATTTGTCCGCTCACAAATTTTACGAAATCTGCCTTTTCACCCCAGTATTTGCCGCGGGCGCAAACATCGCGTTCCGCAACCTCTTCAGCCGCACGGCAATGGGCATTCTCAAATGCCCCAGCACGGCGGGATCTCTGATCGTTGTCTTCAGCGCGCCGATAATCGAGCGGCGCTTGATGTCTTCCACCAATGTCAGGAAGTTACGGGCCAGTTGCAGGCTACGGCTTCTGGCCTGCTGCGCATCCATGGCGGCGGGCAACAGCGCGTAGTGGCTCAGAAACTCCTGGTCCGCCCGCATCATTCCTTCGACGTGGTGGATTTCGAGGACGCGCGAGATCGAACCCTCGCGAATATTATAGATGTAGCCCGGTTTCGGCTCGATGACGCAAAGGCCGCCGGCGGCAAGCGCCGAGGCAAGCAGGATGTAATCCTCGCCGATGCGGATGTCCTCGCGAAAACGCAATCCCTCGCTATTTAGGAAATCGCGCCGGAACATCGGCTTCATGTAGCCGAAGTTGAAGGTGGAGCGGAAAAGGATGTTGGAGGAAATGAAGTCCTCAAGGGTAAGGACGGGTCTTTCCTCCAGAAACTCCTCTGCGAACATCGTTTCCATCGGCCTGCCGTCCGTATAGGCGACATCGAGATTGTCGACAGCGATCACCGCATTGGCCGCATCTGCCCGGCACATCATGCAGGCGGAACGGTCGGGGCGGATGACGTCGTCCGAATCGAGAACTGCGATAAAGCGTCCGGTTGCTGCGTCGATACCGGCATTGCGCGCGCCTCCCGGTCCGAGGTTCTGTTCAAGCGCAAGCAGCCGGACACGCGGATCGTTGGCCGCAATGGCCTCGACGAGCGAGATCGTCTCGTCGGCGGAGCGGTCGTCCACGACGATCACCTCCAGTGTCACGCCCTGCTGTTCAAGCGCACTTTGAATGGCGGCTTCGATCGTCTCTGCGGCATTATAGGCGGCAATGACGAAGCTGATATCGGGCTGAGGGTTAAGGTTCTCCATCAGGTTGCCTCCACCGCGCCGTATTGGCGGATTTCGCGCACTCCGAAGGCGCCGCTTACCGAGCCGAGATGCAAGGCGCCGCGCAGGGCATAGCGGTTGCGGCGCACGGCGTTGAAACCGTTCAGCGCGGCAAAGACGGCGCAATAGAGAACTTTCGATCCTGCCTTCAGCACCTGCATCACGCGTCTTGCGCCGGGTTTCTTTTCGGCAAGCACACGGCCATGGGTCTGGCCGGAGCGGAAGCGACGTTTGGCAAGCCACATGAAACGGGCGCGGTTTTCCGGCACCGGCTCGGAGAGCACGGCCTTTTGCGCAAAGACGATGCGACCGCCCGAAGCATGGAGATGCGAGAAGAAATGCGTGTCCTCACCGCCGCTCTGGCCGAGCGCCAGCGCAAAACGCCGGTCCTTTACCGATGGGGCGTCCATCTTGAGAAGCGTGTTGCAGGTGTAGCCGGTGATGATCTCGCCATTCACCCAGACGGGCACGGTCGAGTGAAAATCGCCACGTTTCATCCAGCCCGGCGCATTCTCACGGTAAACCGCCGTCACTGGGCCAAGAACGACATCCGCGCCGGTTTCGCCTGCCTTTTCCATAAGTGCGGCCAGCCAGTGCGGCGGGGCGGTCTCATCATCGTCGATAAAGGCCAGATAGTCCGCCCGGCTCTCAGAGAGGCAGGCGTTGCGGGCAATCGAGATATTCGATTTCGGGCAATGGACATAGGCGATCTCGAAAGGCGAAGTTTCGCGCAGCCGATCCACACTTGCCTTGGCACTTGGTTCCTCATCATTGTCGGCAACGATCAGGCGAACTGTCACGCCTTCGGGCACTTCCAGTTCGAACAGTGACAGAAGTGTGGCGACCAGCGCCGGACGTCTGTAGGTACAGATGCCGATATCGACGGTCTTTGAATTGTGTGGTTCGGTGACGATGAGGTCGGTCATGAGACAGCCTTTTTTCCCCGGAATTTCAGGAGTTCCAGCCAGAAGCCGGTGGACCACGCCAGATGCATCACCATTGCGGAAAAGGCGGCGAGCGGGCCGTATGGGTTTTTCTGACCTATTGCCATCCACAAGCCATAACCCACACATGCGGCGATCCAGAGGCCAAGCGGAATAAGTGCTGCCCAATGCACAAGCGACAGCAGGGCAAGCACGAAGACCGGCAGGACAGCCAGCGGAATCATCTGACGGATCTTCGGGATCGAGCGATGTTTCAGCAGGTTCTTTGCCCGGCCACGGCCATAGGCGAGATATTGCCTGAACAGAGGCATGACGCTAGCGCGCGGATAATAGGTCATGCGGGTCTTGTCGGTCATCCAGATACGGAAACCGGATTTGCGCAGCCGGAAATCCAGTTCGGCATCCTCGTTGTGGCTGAAGCTTTCATCGTAACCACCGACCGCGTCGAAGGCGGCGATCCGCATCAACGCGTGGTGGCCATGGTCGATCCAGTGTCCCTTGGCGCCTTCGCGGTGCTTTGAGCCGCCATTGCCGAGTTTGGAATTCTGCGCAATCGCCGTCGCCTTCTGGAACAGGCCGTGCCCGACCGTATCCATGGCGACCACGACGGAATCCGCGCCGGTGCGATCCGCGTCTTCAATCAGCCGCTGGCAATAATCATCCGGATAATCGCCATGGGCGTCGATGCGGATGAGGTAGTCGAAATCCTCGCCGAAAGTGGATACGGCCAGGTTTATGCCGGCGCTCTGGATGCGCTTGGGATTGGGAAGGAGCGTAACGCGGTCATCCGTTACGGCGAAGGCGGAAACGATGTCGCGCGTGCCGTCCGTGCTGCCGCCATCGGCAACAACGATGCGGAAAATACGCCCATCCATCGCGCCGGTGAATTTTCGCAGCAACGCCTCGATCGTCTTTGCCTCGTTGAGGCAGGGAATGACGATCAGAGTTCTGATGCCGGAATGACCAAGACCTTCCATGATTTGCCCCCTACGCACTACACGGGTGAAAACGCAGCTTCACGGGCATGGCCGGAAGCGGATTTTGTAAGAGAGGACAATTGCTGGACCAGCTGACGGCAATCGTCGCGGTCGGTCAGCCATTGTTTCTTATCGAGTGCCGAGAGGGCGTCGAAGGCGTCCGTATACGTTTGTGGAGTCATAGTGTTGAAAAGAGCGGCCAGATCATCTGCACCGGCATTTTGCAGAACAAAACCGATATTGCGCTTTTCGATGAAACGAGCCGTTTCCGTGCCTGCAAGTGCAATCGGCAGGGTGCCGTAAAGGCATCCCTCATAGAGCCGATTGGGCAGCAGCCAGCTTGAATTCTGGCCTTCCTCGAAGAAGTCGATCGCCCAGGTGAACTGCACTTCATTATAGATGGTGGCCAGATCTTCAGGGTTTTTGTAGGCCCCGTGGAAATGCACATGCGGCGCGGCAGCCACGAAACCATCGAAATCCGCAAATTCCGAATAGGCCGGCCGGCCGCGCAGGATGATTTCGACCTTGCCATCCATGCGCCTTGCAAAATCGGCGAGGATTTCGAGCGATTTGCGGCAGCGAAGCGCCCCAAACCAGCCGATTTTCCACGGTTCGCCGGGGGCAGGTGGGCGCGGTTGTGGGGTGGCTGCTACAGCGGCATCAAGCGCCAGCACCCTGTTTTCCTGCAACAGCACGGGAAGGTTCAGGCCGGAAACGGGTTTGAAATAATGCTCGACGAAAGCTGGAGAACTCGTCACCAGCAGCTTGGCATCCCGGGCGAAATAGCGCTGGGCCGCATTGAGAAGCTGCCCCGGCTTGCCCTCATTGAGAAGCAGGCGGTGAATGTCGAGACATTCGTAAACCAGTGCCGGCTGGCGGTCGTAAAGCGACATGGCCCGTTTTGCGAGAGCCAGCATTTCCAGGTTTCTGGCAAGAATGACGTCGGGCATGGGGATGCCGCGTAATGTTTTGCCGAGCGAGAGGCTGGCTTTGGCGACGGCTGCCATGCGCTGAAGAAACCGCCCATCGGCGGTTTCTCCGAGAATGACCGGCACCACGCCCTCGATCTCTGCAAGCCGGTTCTGTCCGCGCCGGAAGCCCGCCAGCGTGACCCGCGCGCCGCCCGCAAGCAAGGTCAACACCCGCCGGCGAATGGCGGGGTCCGACAGATCATGCGCGAGATAAAGAACATGGATCATGCATGGGTTCCGGTTGGTTTCATACGTCAAGGACGCCGAGGCTCAGGTTTAAAAAAGCAATCAGTTAAGGGCGCAGGCGATGGATTCGGGAAACTGGCATTTGTCGCCGAGCGCCGTGAAGGCGAAGCGGTCAACAATCATCTGTGTTGCGCCGGAATAGGAAAAGGCACCCATCCAGTCCTTCAACGTGTCGGTTCCCCACAGGCTGAAGAAAATCTTCTGGGCATTCTGCGGAATCTTGGTCTCATCCGTGACTTCGTGAACGAGCTTGCCGTTGACGTAGTAACGCAGGCGCTGAGGCTCCCACACGAAGGCGTAATCGTTGAAGCCAGCATCAGCTCCGCCTTCTACCGGCACCAGTTTCTCATTGCCGCCCTTGGCGGAAATATACTGGTTCAGCTGTACCTTGCCCGTATTCTTGCCCAAAACCTCGAAGTCGATTTCATCATGGGGCTTTTTGTCGGTCGGGCCGATATAGGTGAAGAAGGCGGAGTTCAATCCGGAGCCGGTAGCGGCTTTCATCCGTGCTTCATAGGTGCCGTAGCGATAACGCCCCTTGGTCTGGATTTCACCGCAGGCGAAGTTGCGGTCGCCGGACTTTGCTTCCTCAAAACCAAGCGTCAGCTGGCCGTTTTCCACCGTGGCCAGTTTCTTCGACCAGGTGCAGTTCTGATGCGCACCGTTGTTCCAGCCGTCGGAGACGTACCAGAACGACCGGTCCATCTGATCGAAATTCTCGATGAAGGATGCACCGTTGCCTTCTTGTGCCTGGCTCGGTGTCGTGAAGGGTGTCGCCAGCAGGGCGGCGGCGAGAAGAATGCGTGTCTGAACGCGGGTGACAAATGTTGTCATTGGTTCACCTCTGTCGTTGCGAATAAAGTGTTTCGGATGTGGGCGGGCCGATCATGGAGGCCCGTTTTGCAGCGAATTCGGACGTTGTCTTGCGTTTGCCGTTCCGGCTTCCGGTCAGCACGGCATAGACGGCCGGCAGGTATTTGCGGGTTTGTGCATTGCTCACCACCAGAATGACAAAGGCGGACAGCGTGGCGATGACATAGAAGGCGGGGTAGAAATCGGGTCCGCCCTTGTTCCAGACCATCCACATGATGACGAGCAACGGATAGTGAGCGCAGAATATCCAGAAGCTGAGGCTTCCGGTTTCGGAAAGCCGCTTGCCGAGCCTGCTGCGGATCAAAAGCGCCGACGACGCCCAGAAACCGAGCGCGCCGAAAACAGCGAGCAAATTGCGAGACATGTTCAGCCAGAAGGTAAACTCCGGGCCGGTGAAATAGAGGCCTGTTGCCAGCATGGCCGCAGCGACAAAGGTCAGCGCCATGATCGGGAAGGCGTAGGGATCGAGTGCCTTGACATCGACGCGGTGCAGCGCAAGTGCGATGCCCAGTGAGAAGCTGAACAGGATCGATTTCTTCTGGACTATGAAGATCGTCAGATCAGGCATGGCGGTTATGAAGAGCAGGATAGCGAGCGTTGGCAGCGCAAAGCGGCGCATGAGAAATGCGAGCACCGGCGACAGCAGGATGCAGACGAACAGGTCGCGCAGGAAATAAAGCGGCACGTTTACCGGCAGTTCTTCGAGCGCCGTGCCATGGCTGATGATTTCACGCGGGCTGGCGTTCCAGAGGTCCGGGAAATAACCCACACCAACGTCAAACAGCTGGATAAGCAAAATTGCGGCAAACAACACGCCATTCCACAGCAGGAAGGGCAGCAGCACCGTTTTCGACTTCGAACGGATCGTCGCCGGATAATCGAACCCGCTCATGCCGCGACGAAACAGCAGATAGCCGGATATCGCGCTGAGACAGGGCACACCGATGCGAAACAGGGCGTCGCCCAGAAAAACACGCAGCCAGTCGAAGAAGCCGTAAAGGCCAAGAAAAGGGCTGGTTTCGGCATCGTGCGGCACATGGACGAACACGATTCCAGAGATCAGCAATATACGCATCAAATTGATACGGGAGGATAGGTTCTGATCGACAGTCACATCAGTCACCCCTATTGGGCGGCGTCCACCCACGCCGCGTTGCAACCAGAGCGAACTTAAGCCCGCACTCGTAAGTCTGGTTTCGACTTTAGGGTAAAATGTGGCGACGCGGGAAAAACACAAGCTTAGATATTGCGGGTGATTGTCTGGCGTTCCGGCATTCCGTGCGACTTTAAAAAATTAAGCAACTGAAAATATTTAATTTTTTCTAGATTTAAGTCGTCACTAAAAATCGCCAAAGGAAGCGATATTATCATTGTACGCGATATTGCACCGCAAAAAAATGGCTTTGCCATGCCGTCACGAAACACATATCCGTGACGGGTGAGACCTGTTAACGGCCGAAATGAGGCGCTTTCGGTTACGAGACACTAACCTTGGGTTGCGTTTTCACGCATTCGCCGCGATTTGACCATCCCGAGGATTTTTCCAAGCAGGGCGCGTTCGGTCAGCAAAATCAGCGCCGCATAGATGACGCCGCCGACTGCGGCGCCAACGAGCACCTGAAGCGTTGCGCTGGGGATGCGTTCGGCAATGATGTGAAGCAGGTAACGCACCGAAACGGCCATGACCAGCGCTGCAATCATCGGTCTGCTGCTGACATAGAGGCCGCTGAGAAAGGGTGTATCGCTTGCCTTGAACACCGCCCATGAGTAGGCAACCAGCGTCACCGCATTGACGATGCAGAGCCAAATCATCGCGTCGATCAGGCTGCCGTAGACGGCTGCAGCCCAGACGGCAACTGTGGTGACGATGGCGCGGATCGTGGCCGACCAGAACAGAACACGCCCATAGCCGGCACCCTTGAGATAGGGGATAAAGGTGCTGCATGGGGTCAGAATGGCTTTCGAGAGGGCAAGGAGACCGAGAACCGGCCAGGCATAAGCCCAGTTCTGCCCGAAAATCACCAGCATGGCCGGTTCGGCCACCGCCCAGAGGCCGAACATCATCGGCGCAAGCAGGACGGTCAGAACCTGCGTGCTGAACATCAGGGCATCACGCCGGCGCTGCGGATCGTCCATCATACGGCTGAAGGCGGGAAACAGCACGCCCATGACGGCCGACAGCACGACCTGATTGGGAATGCTGGCAAAACGGTTGGAGGCGGAATAGGCGCCCGCATCGGCAAGGCCGAGATGCCGGGCGATCACCACCATCGGCGACTGGAAGGTGACGAAATTGGCGATTTCCGATCCCATCAGGCCGGAGCTGAAACCGAGAAGCGGCACCAGACGGCGCGGTTTCATGACGAAACGCGGGCAATAGCGGGAAACGGCATATAGCCCGACAAGCCTGATGAGTGCGGCGGCGAAAAGCTGGATGATGAGCGCCCAGACGCCGAAGCCGAGAAGCGCCATAGCCACGGCGACAACCGCCGCGATGCTTTCAGACGCCATGCTCCACAGCGCGTCCTGGCTGAAGTTCATGCGCCGGGCAAGCAGTGAATAGGCGACATCACCCGCAAGTTGCAACGGAATGAGAAAGGCCATGATACGCAGCAGATAGGCACTTTCCACCGCACCCAGAAGCCCACCGAAGAACTCCGCGAAAATGTAGAGCGCAGCGGCCATGGTGCAGGAAATCGCCAGATTTGCCCAGAAGACGGTATGGATTGTATCCATATCCTCTTCTTTCTCGACGATCAGCGCCGAGGTCAGCCCCGCTCCGGCTATCATGGTCAGGAATTGTACAACCGTTAAGCCGACTGCAACCACACCAAATTCTTCCGGTGTCAGCAGTCGTGCAAGAATGGGAACGGTGACAAATTTAAGCCCGAATGTCCCTGTCTTAGACAAGACGCTCCAGCCGACATTCGTGGTGATGGTCTTTACATTTGGAGCTGGGGGCATACAAGCATCCTGTTTCTGGAGGCCGGCGGGGAGGAACGCCGGTGGGGAGTTGCCGATACCATCGGGGCCGCTTTTAGGATCGGGCCCGACACTTCTTGATCAACGCAAGGGGCGAAACAATGGCAAGATTTACTGTCGTCATTCCCTATTACCAAAAGCAGCACGGAATTCTTGGACGTGCGCTCGCATCGGTTTTTGCGCAGACTTACCAGGATTTCGATCTTGTCATCGTCGATGACGAATCGCCATATCCGATAGACAATGAGCTTGCAGAACTTTCGCAAGCGCAGAAAGAGCGGATTCTCGTCATTAAGCAGGCCAATGGCGGGCCGGGTGGTGCGCGCAATACCGGTCTCGACCACGTTCCTGCTGGCAGCGATTACGTCGCATTTCTTGACTCGGACGACATCTGGACGCCCGATCATCTCCAGAATGCGGCCTTCGCGCTGAAGACATTTGGCGGTGAGTGCTATTGGGCATCCATGCAGGCAAGTGACGAATTTTATTATCATTTCGCCATTTCCGAGCTGGAGAAGAACGAGGGCGCCGCAAGGCTTTCCGAGCGGCCTCTGGTGATCGAGCTGCCGGATCTGGCGAGCGTGATGCTGCGCAACTGGAGCTTCTTGCATCTCTCCTGCATGGTGATCGGCCGCCCGCTTTTTGAAAAGATACGCTTCGATCCGGCGCTCCGGCTTGCGGCGGAAGATGTGCTGTTTTTCTGCGATTCCATCCTCGCATCCAAGCGCACGCTTCTGTGTGACGATGCCGGTGCCATGCGCGGAATGGGCGTCAATATCTTCCACAGCATCGACAATACCTCGCCGGAATTCCTGCGCCAGCAGTTCAATACCTGGGTTGCGCTCGATACGCTGGAGGGGCGATTTTCGCGGCGGCCGGACGATGTGGCCTCGATCGCTTCCTATAAAAATACGGCGCGCAAACAGGCGCTCTGGAGCCAAGCGGGCAATCTGAAACGGCGCAAGGTGCCCGAATTCGGACTGCTGCTGAAGTGGGCGATGCGCGATCCGGCACTCCTGCGAGCGGCTTTTGAGCTCGGCGCAGGCAAAATAGTGCGGACAAGATAATCGAATTCTTGCCTGCAAGAATTTATATGTTTTTCACCCAGGAGTGACTTCATGAAACCTTACCACTGGGAATCGCATCACGGAAATTTTGGCGACGATCTCAATCTGTGGCTGTGGGACTTTCTGCTGCCCGGGCTGCGGGACGTGCATGACGATGTGATGCTCGTCGGTGTCGGCACGGTTCTCAATGATACATTGTTGCCCGCAAAGCAGCGCAAGCTTGTGATCGGCAGCGGTTATGGCTACGGCGCGGTGCCGGATACAAGCACTGGATTTTGGGACATTCGCTGCGTGCGCGGCGAAAAAACCGCAGCCAAATTGGGACTTTCTCCCGAAAAGGGCATTGTCGATCCCGCCGTGATGGTGACCGAGATGCCAGAGTTCAAAGGCCTGCCGAAACTCTACAAGAAAACCTTCGTTCCCCATTGGGAATCGGCGGAATTCGGCATGTGGGAAACGGTTTGCGAACCGGCGGGACTGACCTATCTCGACCCGCGCGGCGAGGCGATGTCGGTCATCCGCGCCATCGCCCAATCTGAATTTATCGTGGCCGAATCCATGCATGGCGCCATTCTTGCCGATGCGTTCCGCGTGCCATGGGTGGCGGTGAGCACATCTCCCTCGATCAACAGTTTCAAGTGGAGCGATTGGGCAGGCACGGTCGGTGTGGAGTATCAGCCGCGTTACGTGCCAGTTTCCACCCGCGCCGAGGCGGCGAAAAAGGGGTCGCGTTTCTGGGGTATGAGCTTCCCGCCGCCGCCAGCCCCCGTTATTGCCGAGGCTGGATCCGGTCCGGCGCTTGAGGGCGATGTGCTGGTGCGGCCGCAGGCAAGCCAATCCCTATCGCTGCGCAAACTGGCCAAGCAAGTGCTGGCAGCACCTTCCACGCTGGCGCTGTGGCAGGCAAGCCGTGCCGAACCGCGTCTCAGCCCGGATGGCAGGCTGGAGGAACGCAAGGAGCGTTTTTCCGCTGTTCTGGAAACGGTCAAACGCGATTATCTCTGAAGGCGGGTTGCCTCAGCAATTTCGGACACAGTCACCCCGGCCTGGGTCCGGGGTCCAGCGCGCTCAAGTCCTTGATCGCAAAAGACTCTCTTCATGGCGCAGACGCGCCATGACTGGATGCCGGATCTAGTCCGGCATGACGAATGAGAGAATATCGAACTTGCCATCATCCTCGCCGCTGGAGGTTTTCCCTCAGGAAACCGGCGTGCCGTCCAGCAGATAACGAATATCCCGAACCGGCGCCGGTTTGCGAAAACGGGCGGTCTTGTCGGTCCAGATGCCGCGCGTGATGGCCGGCAGGGCAGGCAGGCGCGCAAGAGCGTGGCTCAACGCGCCGCCCATCCCTTTCTGCTTTTTCGCATCGAGAAAATGGCGAAGCTCGAATTTCGCGCGGATGTGTTTTTCGTGCTCGAGCAGGATCGCCGTCTCGCTGGCCGACAGCTTGCAGCTGGTGAGAATGTCCCTGTCCGCTTCGTATAAACGGCGAAGATCTTCCGTGCTGTGACGGCCGCTCAACGAATTGCCGCGGACAATCGCCCCGTAACCGCAATGACGGATGACCTTGTAACGGGCACCGGCGGCAAGCGCGCGGGTATAAAGTTCGTAGTCTTCGCCGAGACGCAGGCGCTCGTCGTACCGCAACGCATGTTTGTCCAGAAAGGCGCGGCGGATCACCGGTTTCAGAAAGCCGGTTTCCCCGCGTTCCACGCCGGGTCTGGAAATATTGCCTTCCACGAACTCCGTCAGCGACAGAAACCGGGCCTGTGGTTCGAAGCGGGCCGGCTGCATGGACGACGCGCCCGGAACCGATTGCTGGATGAAGGCGATATTGTCGGCCACCAGATCCCAGTCGTCATTTTCCAGCATGGCGGCAAAACGGCCTCTGAAAAAAAAGTCGTCCGCATCGAGAATGCTGATGAGCGGCGCGGATGAAATCGAGATCGCATGGTTGCGGGCGGCCGAAGGGCCACGATTGACATCGAATCGCACGACCCGCAAACGGCCGGTGCCGTCATCCGCCGCATGCGCGACATCGCTGGTCGTATCGGTGGAGCCATCGTCGATCACCATGACTTCGGCGACCTCCGGCTCCACAAGGGCGGAGCGGATGGCGATATCTATCGTATCAGATGCATTTTTCGCAGCGATGATGACGCAAATGGGCTGTGAACCGCTCACCATGTGTTGTCCTTCTGCTGTGACGAACCGTCAGGATTTGCTCAGCAGAAAGTGTCAGGGGTGTGGATGCAAGTGATTTTTTTGCGGCGCAATAAAAGAATGTGCGTGAGAGGTCACATATCGGTCAGTTTCGCGCCATGTGGCGGGGCGCTGCTTACCGTGTCCGGCGTCATGATCTCGGCGCTGCGATCAAGCGCGAAGGTTTCGCGCATCCGGCGTTTCTCCCGGGCGACCAGAACCAGAAGTGCAATAAAATAACCGGTTTGCAGAATGACGGCGCAGATGAGGGTCTGGATGAATGCCGTATAGAACGACCCGTGGATGAAATATGTAGCGACCGCAAAGGCAAGCAATGCACCAATCATGCTGAAAAATACACGAGGTGCATACATGGTGCTCTCCTCCCGAGAACGATTTCTCCGTTTTTGGCTGCGCTGCGGCATTTTTTTTCTTTGCAAGAATATACGATGAGACCGGTGTTGTTTCAACACACATATACTTCTTCTATCTCCCACGGCATGAAATTTCGGTAATCTTGATTGGTAAATTCCTTGGTAATCGGCGATTTGCCCGAATCGGTGTCCTCCGCCAGCGCAGATTCTTGCGTCTGACAGGCTGCAGAACCCGTCCCTGCAAGGCGTTAGCGGCCTTCTCTCCTGCATAGCAGACTTCGTTAACCATCCAGCCTTTAAAAAGTCGGTATTGATTCCTCGAAGAGCAAGGTGCCCGCGTGACGACGAATTCGGAAGTAATCGCCTTTCCGGCAAAGAACCGTATTGCCAACGTAAAACGGTGCGCAACCATGCTCGACCGGCTGCATGGTGTGGAGGCGAATGATTTCTGGCGCAGGGAATGCCGTGAACTGGCCGCCTATCTGACGGGCCTCGGCTATGAGGACGCCGCCATGCGGCGCGAGGTCATGGAGTTTCAAAATGCGGTGCAGGCGGAGTTGTGGGCGGGGGATGCCACGCCCGAGGCGCGCCGCGACAGCCATTGAGGCTTTAAAAGTTTCGCATAAAAAAGCCGGCAGGTGTCGCACCGCCGGCTTTTCTGTTCGTATCTGTTTTTGATCAGGATGCGCCGGCACCGCGCGTGCGGGCAATGCCGTCGAGCGCGGGCTTATATTTCGGATCAAGCCGTGCCGCATGCGAATAGGACTTTGCGGCTTTCGCCATCTCGCCGCGGCGCTCATAGACCAGTGCCTGGTTGGCCCATGATTCTGCGACGTTGCCATCAAGCGAAATGGCGTGGTTGAAATCGGCGAAAGCGTTTTCGTCGTCATTCAGCGCGACATAGGAAAGACCACGGCCGTTATAGGGTTCCGGCGAGGTTGAGGACAGCGAGATGGCCTTGGAGAAGTCCTCGATGGCCTGGGCATGCTGGTTACGCAGCTGGTAGATCAGGCCACGATTGTGCCACGCGCGGCCATCGGTGGTTTCGAGTTCGATGGCGCGGGAGAAGTCGTTGAAAGCTTCGTTGACGCGGCCGGACTGGCGGTAAAGATTGCCACGGCCGATCAGGGCTACGTCATAGCTCGCATTGATCTGCAAAGCGGCGTTGTAATCCTGCAAGGCCTGCTGCTGCTGGCCGGAATTGCGATACACGAGCGCGCGGTTGGCATAGGCCTGATAAAAGCGCGGGTTCAGTTGCAGCGCCTTGTTGAAATCCTCGATGGCGCGGCGCGAATCGCCGGCGCGGCCGTAAGCGGAGCCACGGACGTTATAGCCTTCCGGATCCTGCGGATTGGCGTTGATGACCGAGGTGAGCGAGGCAATGTTTTCCTGCGAGCCCTGGGCACGGTCGATCCTGAAGACATCGTCAGTCTGGTTGGACGTAGCGCAGCCGGAAAGACCGGCAAGGACGGTACAGACGACAAGGGAAACACGGAATCTCTTGTTGTTTTTCAGGAGCACCCGGCGCGTGGAGGCATCGGAGTTTTTCACAACACAGGCATCAACAGCGGTCATTCGGTGGGGGTTCCCTCGCAGGCCGGTCTCAAGATCATTCTCCGGCCACAAACACAAAGAGCGGCGGCGAATTGATCGCCCCCGCCCAACAAGCATTCAAAAACGTCCAAAAGACGGCCTATTAACGGCCTGCGCGCGGAGCTGCAACCAGACCTTCGCGCTGTGCGCGCTTGCGTGCCAGCTTGCGAACGCGACGAACAGCTTCAGCCTTTTCGCGGGCGCGCTTCTGGGAAGGCTTTTCGTAATAATCGCGCATTTTCATTTCACGGAAAATGCCTTCGCGCTGCATCTTTTTCTTGAGAGCGCGAAGCGCCTGATCAACGTTATTGTCGCGGACTAGTACCTGCACGTGAAACCCGTTCCTTTTGTTTGGTTGTCTTGCTGTGAGAATAAAGGCATTCGCACGCAAATAAAATCGTTCGTTCGGCCGTCGAGCCTAGCGATTGGTGACGTGCAATATCAGAACATTTGCAGCAAGTCCATACGGTACCGCATATTCAACAGCCAAAATCCAGCTATCCCGGCATTCTGCCTGCAATGTCGAAACAAAAGCATTGCGGCGTCGCAAAATGGATATTGCCTCCGATGCCGATTTGCCATGTGTATAATATGTGCCGGAGCTATGCTTTCGGCTTCTGGCCGGTTCTTGAGGAGCAGACTGCGAATGCGCAAATATTCCGTTTTTGCCGTGGCGCGCGAGGCGTTGCGGAGTCATAAGGGGTGGGATGCGCAATGGGCGTCGCCCGAGCCGCGCAAGGAATATGACGTCATCATCATCGGTGGCGGCGGCCACGGTCTTGGGGCCGCCTATTATCTTGCCAAGGAACACGGCATTACCAATATAGCGGTGTTGGAAAAGGGCTGGCTAGGCGGCGGCAATACCGGCCGCAACACCACCATCATCCGCTCCAATTATCTCTATGAAGAGAGCATGGATATCTACGAGCATTCCCTGAAATTATGGGAAGGCCTGAGCCAGGATCTCAATTACAACGTCATGTATTCGGCGCGCGGCGTTATGATGCTGTCGCACAATATTCACGACCAGCAGTCCTTCAAGCGCCATATCAATGCCAACCGTCTCTATGGAATAGACAATGAATGGCTGACGCCGGAACAGGCCAAGGCCTATTGCCCGCCGCTCGAGATTTCCGGCAATGCGCGTTATCCGATCAACGGTGCTGCCCTCCAGCGGCGCGGCGGCACGGCGCGTCACGATGCGGTGGCCTGGGGATATGCGCGTGCGGCTTCCGATCGCGGCGTGCACATCATCCAGAATTGCGAAGTCACGGCCATCAGGCGCGGACCTGATGGCGCGGTCACGGGCGTCGAGACCAATCGCGGTTTCATTGGCGCAAAGAAAATCGGCGTTTCCGCCGCCGGCCACTCCTCCGTTCTGATGAAAATGGCGGATGTGCGTGTGCCTCTGCATTCCAACCCGTTGCAGGCGCTGGTATCAGAGCCGCTGAAGCCGATCTTCCCCTGTGTCGTCATGTCCAATACGGTACATGCCTATATCTCCCAGTCGGACAAGGGCGAGCTGGTCATCGGTGCTGGCACCGACCAGTATAATTCCTACTCCCAGACTGGCGGCCTGCAGATCATCACGCATACGCTTGACGCCATCTGCGAGCTGTTCCCGATTTTCCGCCGCGTCAAGATGATGCGCCAATGGGGCGGCATTACCGACAATACACCCGATCGCTCCGCCATTCAGAGTGTGACGCCGGTGCCAAATCTCTTTGTCAATTGCGGTTGGGGCACGGGCGGTTTCAAGGCGACACCGGGCTCGGCCAATCTGTTTGCGCATCTCATCGCGCGCGGCGAACCGCACCGTCTGGCGGCGGGGCTGACGCTCGATCGTTTCCGCACCGGACGCCTCATCGACGAGGCCGCTGCCGCCGCCGTGGCGCACTGATGCTGGCGGCGGTTATGCTTTCGGCAAACATGGGTGTTGCGGCGGCGGTCGTGCCGGCGGGCAATCTCATCCCCGAGATGGGGGATTTTCGTAGCCAGAAAATCCAGAGAATGCAGGGTGAACGCGACTGGCCTTTCGTGGCGGAAAAAGGCCTTTTGCTCTGCGCCCCGAGTCTCGCGGACAAGCTGGTCTATTTCGTCGGCGAGAAGGAAAATGGTGCGCAGGACCAGCCCTTCGCGATCGACACCGACATGATGGCGGTTGCCATCATCAATATGGGTCGGGCCTCGGCGCTGAAACCATTCGATAATTTCGAGCAGCTCTTGAAGCGGCTTTCCCCCTTCGTTGCGATGGGAAAGCGGCTGTGTGACCAACCCGCCGGAAGCATGCTTCCGGAAAGTTCTCTTTGAAGGTGGAGCCACGATGCTTCTGATCCATTGCCCTTATTGCCGGGAAGACCGTTCCGAACTCGAATTTCGCTGGGCGGGCGAAGCCCATATCGCCCGGCCGGAAAACATTGCCGATATTTCGGACGAGGCCTTTGCCGAATATTTCTTCATTCGCGACAATGACAAAGGTCTCGTTTTCGAGCGCTGGCGCCACATTCACGGTTGCGGCCGCTTTTTCAACGCCGCCCGCGATTCCGTCAGCGATAAATTCCTGATGACCTACAAGGCAGGCGAGCCGAAACCGGATGCCGACGCGGTTCTTTCCGCCCAAAAGGGAGCTGCGCAATGAGCGGCGATTATCGTATCAAGGGCGCCGGTCGCCTGACACCTGCCAGAACGGCACGCT
The DNA here is from genome assembly GCF_053521785.1 of Agrobacterium sp. A3-95. Classification (NCBI taxonomy): domain Bacteria; kingdom Pseudomonadati; phylum Pseudomonadota; class Alphaproteobacteria; order Hyphomicrobiales; family Rhizobiaceae; genus Agrobacterium; species Agrobacterium sp. A3-95. The sequence goes on from NZ_JBNWDR010000010.1 coordinate 131,715, forward strand.
TCACCTTCGACGGCAAGATCTATCAGGCGCTGGAAGGCGACACGGTTGCATCCGCACTTCTGGCGAATGGCGTGCATCTGATTGGCCGTTCGTTCAAATATCACCGTCCGCGTGGTTTCCTTTCCGCCGGCCCGGAGGAGCCGAATGCGCTGATCGACGTATCGCGTGACAGCCTGCGCAAACAGCCGAATGTGCGCGCCACGGTGCAGGATGTATTCGACGGCGCCATCATCGCCTCGCAGAACCGCTTTCCGTCGCTGTCCTTCGATATCAGTGCGATCAACGATTTCCTGTCGCCGATGTTTGCGGCTGGTTTCTACTATAAGACCTTCATGTGGCCGAAGGCCGCGTGGCACAAGATTTATGAACCGATCATCCGTCGCGCAGCCGGTCTCGGCAAGGCGCCGACCGAGCCGGATGCGGATCATTATTCCGGCCGCTATGCCCATTGCGACGTGCTGGTGGCCGGCGGCGGTGTGGCCGGGCTGACAGCGGCGCTCGCCGCTGCAAAAACTGGCGCCAGCGTCATTCTGGTTGATGAGAATGCCGAAGTTGGCGGCGCGCTGCGTTTTGATACCGGTGCGGTCATCGACGGCCTGTCCGGATATGACTGGGCGCAAAAAGTTTTCACTGAACTGAAATCGCTGCCCAATGTGCGTGTTCTGACCCGCACGACAGCGTTCGGTTATTACAACCACAATTTCGTGGCGCTGGCCGAGCGTGTGACCGATCACCTCGCCACGCCGGCCAAACACCAGCCACGTGAAAGACTGTGGCAGGTCCGCGCCAAGAAAGTCGTTCTGGCGGCAGGCGCGATCGAGCGGCACATGGTCTTTGCCAATAATGATCGTCCCGGCATCATGCTGGCTTCTGCTGCGCGCATCTATCTCAACCATTACGGCGTGACCGTCGGCAATAATGTCGGTGTCTACACTGCCCATGATTCTGCCTATGAGACGGCATTCGATCTCAAGAAAGCGGGTGTGAAGATCGCCGCTATCGTGGATTGCCGCGAGAACCCCGATCGGCGGCTGCTGGACGAGGCGCGGGCGCTGGGCATCGAGGTACTGGCGGGTCACAGTGTTTACGATACGTCAGGGCGGCTGCGCGTTTCTTCCATGAGCGTTGGCCGCAATGGCGGCTCTAACAAGCGCAAGATTGCCATCGACGCGCTCGTCGTTTCGGCGGGCTGGACGCCTTCGGTGCATCTCTTCTCGCAATCGCGCGGCAAGCTGAAGTTTGACGCGGCAAACCAGCGGTTCCTGCCTGACATCCATGTGCAGAATTGTGTGTCAGTCGGCGCCTGCAACGGCACGGACGATCTCGCCGCATTGATCGCCGAGGCTGCTGCCGCAGGCGGCGGTGCAGCGGAATTCTCCGGCGAGAATGCGCGCGCCTGGACCGGCGGCATGATCGGCGCTGCGGAAGGGGCAGGCGAAGGCACCGGCGTCAAGGCCTTCATCGATTTCCAGCACGATGTCTGCGCCAAGGATATTCGCCTGGCCGTGCGTGAAGGCATGCATTCGGTCGAGCATATCAAGCGCTTCACCACCAATGGCATGGCGTCCGATCAGGGCAAGATGTCCAACATGCATGGCCTTGCCATTGCCTCGGAAGCGCTTGGGCGGGATCTGCCGAAGGTCGGTCTCACCACTTTCCGCCAACCCTACACGCCGGTCACCTTCGGCACGCTCATCAACCATTCGCGCGGTGCGCTGTTCGACCCGACCCGCAAGACGCCGATGCATGACGAAGAGGCTGCGGCAGGCGCCCTTTTCGAGGATGTCGGCAACTGGAAGCGCGCATGGTTCTTCCCGCGCGGCGGAGAGGATATGCACGAGGCGCTCAACCGCGAATGCAAGACGGTGCGGACAAGCGTCGGCGTGTTCGATGCCTCCACGCTCGGCAAGATCGAGGTGGTCGGCCCCGATGCGGCTAAGTTCCTGAACCTCATCTACACAAATGCCTGGGACACACTGAAACCCGGCCGTTGCCGCTATGGCATCATGACGCGCGAGGACGGTTTCGTTTACGATGACGGTGTTGTCGGTCGCCTTTCCGAGGACCGTTTCCACGTGACGACGACGACGGGCGGCGCACCGCGCGTTCTCCAGCACATGGAGGATTATCTCCAGACCGAATTCCCCGAGCTGAATGTCTGGCTGACATCGGCGACCGAACAATGGGCGGTGATTGCGGTGCAGGGACCGAAAGCGCGCGAGGTGATCGCGCCTTTCGTCGAGGGTATCGATATTTCGCCCGAAGCCTTCCCGCATATGGCGGTCGCGGAAGGCACCTTCTGCGGTGTGCCCACGCGTCTCTTCCGTGTATCATTCACGGGTGAGCTTGGTTTCGAAATCAACGTTCCGGCCGATTACGGCGCTGCCGTCTGGACCGCGATCCGTGAACGGGCCGAAGCGGTGGGCGGATGCCTTTATGGCACCGAGACCATGCACATCCTGCGTGCCGAAAAGGGTTACATCATCGTCGGACAGGATACCGACGGCACCGTGACACCTGACGATGCGGGGCTTGCCTGGGCCGTTTCCAAGAAGAAGACGGATTTCGTCGGTATTCGCGGTCTGAAACGCCCGGATCTCATGCGCTCCGGTCGAAAGCAGCTTGTGGGCCTCAAGACGAAGGACCGGCTGACTGTTCCCGAAGAGGGTGGCCAGATCGTTGCTGATCCAAACCAGCCGAAACCCATGACCATGCTCGGCCATGTCACTTCCGCCTACTGGTCGGAAAATCTCGGCCACTCCATCGCCTTTGCGCTGGTGGCGGATGGCAGGGCGCGCATGGGCGAAACGCTCTACATCCCGCTTGCCGATAAAACAATTGCCGTCGAAGTGACCGACATGGTCTTCCTCGACAAGGAAGGAGCCCGTCTCAATGGCTGACACACTTCACGCAAAACGCAAATCCGTACTCGAGGATTTCCACGGTGGTTCGCCCTTCGTCTCGCTGAAGCCCGCCGCCTCGGCGTCGCGGCTGTCGCTGCGCGCAAGGGAAAGCGCACTGCCGGCCCTCTCGGATGCACTCGGCCTGTTATTGCCCAACAGCCCGAAAAGCTCTGTCACATCGGGTTTGCGCTCCGCTCTCTGGCTTGGTCCGGACGAATGGCTGGTGATCGATCAGGGCGAAAGCGACCTGATGGCGGCGCTCGCCACCGTTCCCGGCCTGTTTTCGGCGACCGACGTTTCCCACCGCAACACGGCTGTCATCGTTTCCGGCCCCGGCGCGGAGGTAGCCCTGAACGCCGGTTGCCCGCAGGATCTGTCTATCGCACAGTTCCCGATCGGCGCCTGCTCGCGAACGGTTTTCGGCAAGGCGGAAGTGGTGCTGCTGCGCGTGGCTGACGATACGTTCCGGGTAGAGTGCTGGCGCTCCTTAGCCGAATATGTCGGCGGCCTGTTGCAGGAAGCGGCGCAGGATGTGGCGGTCTAGCTTTTCCACCCCTGCCATTCCACCCATCGCCCATGGAAATCGGCGCGGCCGATTTCCTGTTTCTTACCGGTCGGCCAGATTTGCAGGGTGATTGCGGCGCTTCCCGGCGTCGTATCTGCCTCCATCTGCAGGCGGGCAAGCGGAGCCTCAGGGGTGGCACGGCTTCCAGCCTCGGCGATCAGCGTTTCGCCGGCCTCTTTCAGCGCATCGGGAAGATATTGCCAGGCGACAGAATGGTAGACCACATGGGCAGCGCCCGAATGTTGCGCGGCAAGGCGGCGTTGCAGCCAGTCAATTGCGTCAGCCTTTTCAACGTGCAAGCCGTTCTCCACCGCAATACGCAGGGCGGCCGCCGTGCGCTCCAGCCTGTCGGTCTGATCGGCCCAGACATATGACATCAGCCGCAACCGGTCCTCGGCAGACGACGGATCGAGTGGGTTAAGATCGCAGCCGGCGCGCTCGATGACCTCTATCCGCTTGTCGGGCGGGGTGTCTCCGCGCCATTCCGGCGACATGGACACTTCGGATTGCCTGCCCCAGGCAAGATCGCCAAGACGATACTGGTAGCGGTCAAATTGCAGGTTCAGACCGGCGCTGGCGCCGACCTCTGAAAGGACCATCGGCTTGCCAAAAAGCTCCGCAATGGAAAGAAAACCCGGCAGCAGCACAGCGGAACGGCGGACTTCGTTGGTCTGCGGCGGCGATTTCAGTCTTTCGAGGATGAAGCCCGAATGGAAGCGCAAGGCACTTGCGCAAGCCTGCCAGAGCGCATTCTCGTCTTCGGGTGCTATATCGACAAGAGGAGTGATCTTGTCCTCGATGACAAGCGCATGCAGGGCACCGGCAAGCCGCAGTGGGACGGAATCGCCGGACGGGCCGACATCGCCAGGCCAGGACAAAATCATCTCGCCAACGTCCGTCTGGCGATCCAGCCGCGCCGCCACCGCGCGGCAAAGCCGTGCGGTAAAGGGCGAACCGAGGCTGTCGCAGGCTCTTGCCTGTGCGAGAAACGCGTCTCTTACGGCTTCATCATGCATTGGGCCGTCTCCTTTGCGCAGTCTGGCGTTACTTTGCCAGACTGGCCTCGCGGTTGACGAGGGCTTGATCATCAAAACCAAAATTGCGCATCAGCACACGGTGCTCGTCTGATCCGATATAACAAGGGAGCGCCGCATCGACCGCGCTCTGGAGTTCCCGGTCGGATTGGCGGAAAGCAAATGCGCCTGAGGCTGCTGGTCTCTCTTTCGGTAAAACGGAGACAACTTCCAAATCGAGCTCTGGATTTTGCTGCATAAAACCGAGATGGGCCATGGCCACGCTGGCATAGGCGTCGGCACGCCCATCCAATACGGCCTGAGCGGCCTCGTCGTAGGTCTCGCAAATGAGAATGCGGTCATCGGGCACGCCCGCTTCCATAATTGCGCGATGTTGGATCTGATCACGGATCGCGACCAGCGTACATTCCGGATTTTTTGCTGCCGATGCGTATCCGTCCAGATCTCTGAGGTTGCCCTTCCTCACCAACAGTCCATCAGGCAACGCCCAGATGGGATGGCTGAACGTCACGATCTTTCTGCGTTCAGCGGTATCGAAGAGGCCAGTAGTCATATCCCAAAGGTTTTCGTTCAGCCCAGACAACAATTGCGAGAATTCGGCTTCGATGAATTCAATGTCATGAATACCGATCATGGCTAGAATGACTCGCGCCAACTCCACATCGCACCCGGTCACATCGCCGCATTCGTTCCTGTAGTTGAACGGAGGTTCTATCAAATATGCGAATCTCACAGACACTCCGATCTCAAATTGGGATTTACTTCGCCATCAGGCGTCTTGCGGCCTGTCCTCGGGGTTGAACTGGGTGATGGTTGTCCAGCGGGCAGTGAGCGCCGGTTTTTTCTCGTTTTCTATCTCCACCGTAACATCATAGGTCGTCACCAGCATGGCGGCGCCGCGAAACCGCGCCTCAGCCAAAGTGAAACGGCCACGCACCCGTGCTCCGCTTTTGACCGGCGTGACGAAGCGGACGGCGTCAAAGCCGTAGTTGATGCCCATGGTCGTTTCGCGAATGCGGGGCAGGGCATCGTAATTCAGAGCCGAAAGCAGCGAGAGCGTCAGGAACCCATGCGCGATGGTGCCGCCAAAGGGGCTTTCCGCCTTGGCGCGTTCCGGGTCGGTGTGGATGAACTGTTCGTCCAGCGTCGCTTTTGCGAAGGCGTCGATCATTGTCTGGTCGACGGTGATCCAGTCGGAAACGCCCAGCTCCGTGCCGACGAAATTTTTCATTTCCGCCAGCGCTATTTCCTTTGCCATGTTACCTCTTCTCGATTGCCTTTCGGAACTTATAAAGGTGCCGGGGCCAAGCGATCAACCGCGCAGATAAAACACCACCGAGCGGGCAGGCAGGAAGGCCGGATTGCCGAAATCCGTGCCCATCGCTTGCCAGTCGTCGCCCGGCAGGGTGAAGGGCACGATCTCATGGCTGCGGTTGATGAGCACGGCAAGCTCCGCGTCGTTTTCGGTCTCGTGGTCCGGCGTGGCAAGCACCATGGCGAAAGCCGGCATGTCCGGCCTTTCCCATTCCGCGACCGTCATCGGTTCTCCGCCGGGGGCAAGCCATGCCACATCGCCGTTGCCGGAGAAAAACTCGGTTTGCGAAAACACGCCGAAGCGTTTGCGAAGTGCTGCAAGAAATGCCGTGTGGTCAGTCAGCTCCTGGGAGAGCGACGACCAGTCGACCCACGTTATCTCGTTGTCCTGACAATAGGCATTGTTATTGCCATACTGGCTGCGGCCACCCTCATCGCCGGCGGTCAGCATCAACGTGCCGCGACTGACGAAGAGCGTGGAAAGCAGCGCTTTCACATCCGCGTGGCGGGCGGCCACGACGGCAGGATCGTCCGTCAATCCCTCCAAACCATTGTTCCAGGAATGATTTTCATTATGCCCGTCGCGATTGTTCTCGCCGTTTTTCTCATTGTGCTTGTGTTCGTGGCTGACGAGATCGAACAGGGTGAAACCGTCATGGGCGGCAAGGAAATTGACGCTGCGGCTTTTCGAACGTCCATGGCGGGAAAAGATCGGCGAAGAGCCGGAAAGCGCATTGGCCAGCGCCCCGGTCGTTCCCGCATCGCCGCGCCAGAACCGGCGCATGTCGTCGCGGGCGCGGTCGTTCCATTCCAGAAAGCTCTCCGGAAAATTGCCGAGCTGATAGCCGCCGGGGCCGATATCCCATGGTTCGGCGATCAGCACGCGGTCGTATAGTACCGGGTCAGAGTGCATGGCGGCAAGCGTTTCGCTGGCCATGTCGAAGCCACTAGCCGTTCGTCCCAATATGGGCGCGAGATCGAAACGGAAGCCATCGATACCGGCATTGAGAACGAAATGCCTCAGGGAATCGATAATGAGCTGGCGCACATAGGGATGATCGCAGGCCACCGTGTTGCCGGTGCCGGTGTCATTGACCAGCACGCCCGGCTTTCCTTCCGGGTGACGGAAAGCGGTGAGATTGTCCAGTCCGCGCAAAGACAGGATGGAGCCTTCGCTGTCGCTTTCACCCGTATGGTTGAAGACCAGATCGAGAATGACGCCAATGCCTTGCGCGTGCAGGGCTGCAACCGTGTCGCGCAGCTCCCGCACTCCGCCGGGGCAGAGGCGCGGATCGAGCGCCATGAAGCCGACGGGATTGTATCCCCATGCATTGGAAAGGCCAAGCGGCGGCAGGTGGCGCTCGTCGATCCAGGCGGTGATCGGCATCAGCTCCACCGCATCGACACCGATTTTTTTCAAATGCGCGATAATGGCAGGATGAGCCAGCGCTGCCACCGTGCCTCTCAGCTCTTCCGGCACGGCAGGATGCAATTTGGTGAAGGATTTAACCGCGAGTTCGTAAATCAGCCCGCCTTCGGCAAAGCGTGGCGGCTGGCGCCTGACCTGCTCATATTGCGACAGGATCGCCTTCGGCATGATCGCGCCCGTGTCTTCGCCATAGGCCAAAAGCGCGGCATCATGCCGGAATGGCCGGTCTATCTCCGTGGCATAGGGGTCGAGCAGCAGTTTTGCGGGGTCGAACCACAGGCCATGTTCGGGGGCATAAATGCCGTCGGCGCGGAAGCCATATCGCGCACCGGGGCCGGTCTCGGCAACTGTCAGCCGGTGAATGTCATTCTCATCGCGCCTCATTGGCAAACGCGCCGTCTCTTTTTCGCCCGTCGCATCAAAAAGGCAAAGGTCGATTTGTGAGGCGTGCCGGGAATAGACCGCAAATTCCGTTCCGTTTTCCGTCTGGGTTACGCCTTTGGGGAAAACGGCTGGTTTCTGCATGGTCTCTCTCCGGAAGATGATGATATCGAGTCTGGCGGGGAGGTTAGTCAGTAACCTCAGGCGGCCTCATGGCCGCCTGCCAAGTTTTTCGCTATGCCCGTTGCCGGAAACGGTGCGTGCAATGCAAAACCTTACGTGATGACGGTCGGTTCGTTGCGGCCGGTATGGGCCTTGATGCCGGCGATCGTATCGGCAACGGAAATAAGGTCGGCAAGCGCCGCCTGCGTTTCGATGCCGTGACGGGCCGCATCCGGCTCATAGCGCTCGACGTAAAGTCTGAGCGTTGCGCCCGCAGTGCCCGTGCCGGAAAGGCGCAGCACGATGCGCGAACCACCTTCGAACAGGATGCGGATACCCTGGTTCTTGCTGACGGACTGGTCGACCGGGTCGAGATAGGCGAAATCATCAGCAGCTGCGACCTTAAGATTGCCGTAGCTGGTGCCAGGAAGTGTTGCGAGTTTTTCGCGCAGGATGGCCACCAGAGTGTTTGCGGCGTCCGAATCCACTTCCTCATAATCGTGGCGGGAATAATAGTTGCGGCCATATTCGGCCCAGTGCTTGGTAACGATGTCCTTCACGCTTTCCTTGCGGGCGGCGACAATGTTCAGCCAGTAGAGCACGGCCCACAGGCCATCCTTTTCGCGCACGTGGTTGGAGCCGGTGCCGAAGCTTTCCTCACCGCAGATTGTAACCTTGCCGGCATCCATGAGATTGCCGAAAAATTTCCAGCCGGTTGGCGTCTCGTACATGCCAAGCCCAAGCTTTTCGGCGACGCGGTCGGCTGCGGCACTTGTCGGCATGGAACGGGCGATGCCGGAAATGCCGGCGGCATAACCGGGCGCGAGCCGCGCATTGGCGGCGATGATTGCCAGGCTGTCGGACGGGGTGACAAACATGCCCTTGCCGACCACCATGTTGCGGTCGCCGTCGCCATCCGAAGCTGCGCCGAAATCGGGACCTTCCGGGCTCATGACATCGTCATAAAGCTCCTTGGCGTGCACCAGGTTGGGGTCGGGATGGTGGCCGCCGAAATCGGGCAGCGGCGTTGCGTTGCGGACCGAGCCCTTCGGCGCGCCGAGACGCTTTTCGATGATTTCCACGGCATAGGGGCCGGTGACGGCACTCATTGAATCGACGACAACCTTGAAGCCGCCGGCAATCAGGGCGCGAATGGCGGCAAAATCGAACAGTTCTTCCATCAAAGCGGCATAATCGGCGACCGGATCGATGACGTCGACCGTCAGTTCATCCACCTTGAAGCTGCCCACCTTGTCGAGATCGACGTCTGCAGCGTCGGAAATCTTGTAGCTGTCGATGACCTTCGAGCGGGCATAGATCGCGTCGGTGATCTTTTCCGGCGCTGGGCCGCCATTGCCGATATTGTATTTGATGCCGAAATCTTCGGTCGGGCCACCAGGATTATGGCTGGCGGAAAGAACGATGCCGCCGAAGGCTTTGTATTTGCGGATGATATTGGAGGCGGCGGGGGTGGAGAGAATGCCGCCCTGACCGACCAGCACCTTGCCGAAACCGGCGGCGGCCGCCATCTTGATCGCCTTCTGGATGACTTCGCGGTTGTAATAACGGCCATCGCCGCCGATCACCAGCGTCTGGCCCTGAAAGCCCTCAAGCGAGTCGAAGATCGACTGGATGAAGTTTTCGGCATAATTTTCCTGGGCGAAGACGGGCACCTTCTTGCGCAGGCCGGATGTGCCCGGCTTCTGATCCTGAAAGGGTGTCGTCTGAACGGTCTTGATCATTGTTTCAATGGCCTCTCGAAATAAGCTGGCTGTAAAGCGCGGCGTAGAGCGCAGCGCTTTTTTCCCAGGAAACATCGGATTTCATGCCGAGTTTCTGCATTTGTGTCCAAAGTTTCGGGTCGTGATAATAACGCACGGTCCGGCGGATCGCCTGTTTCAGACCGTCGAGCGTGACGGGTGAGAATTGTACACCGGTCGCCGATTTATTGGCGATGGCGGCATGGTTGGCGTCGATCACCGTATCGGCAAGGCCGCCGGTTCGGGCAACCACGGGAACGCAGCCATAACGCAGCGCGTAAAGCTGGGTAAGGCCGCAGGGCTCGAAGCGTGAGGGGATGATGATCGCATCGCAACCCGCCTGCATCAGATGCGATAGCGGCTCATTATAACCGATGGCGACACCGACGCGGCCATGGTGGCGGGATGCCGCAGCCAGAAGCGCGCCTTCCAGCGCCACATCCCCGGCGCCCAGCACGACCAGACGGCCGCCGAGCGAAACGATCTCGTCCACGGCTTCCGCCATGAGATCGATGCCCTTCTGCCAGGTCAGCCGGGATATGACGCAGAAAAGCGGGCTGTCATCCTGGTCGATGCGGAAATGTTCTGCGACGGCCTTCTTGTTCAGCGCGCGGTTCTTGAGATTGGTGGCGGAATAGTTGTCGTGGATCAGATGGTCGGTGGCCGGGTTCCAGACATCGGCGTCAATGCCGTTGACGATACCGTGCAGCACATGGGCGCGGCTGCCGATCACCCCTTGCAGCCCCATGCCGAATTCCGCGGTCAGGATTTCTTCCGCATAGGATGGGCTGACCGTGCTGAGCGCGGTTGCCGTCTGCAAGCCGCCCTTGAGGAAGCTGACATCGTTATAATATTCGATGCCTTCCATGCCGAAGGCGTGGGCGGGCAATTCGAGCTTGCTGAAGATATTGGCCCCGAACTGACCCTGAAAAGCAATGTTGTGGATGGTGAGAAGGCTCGGAATCTCCGGCGTTTCGGCATAACGCATATAGACCGGGGTCATCGCTGCCTGCCAGTCATGGGCGTGCACCATATCCGGCCGCCAGCCGGGAAGCACACCGGCGCCGATTCGTGCAGCTGCCAGCGAGAGCGCCGCAAAGCGCTTCCAGTTATCAGGATAATCCTTGCCGGTCTGGCCGAGATAGGGGCCGCCGGAACGCTCGTAATAGGCGGGCGCGTCAAGGATCAGAAGGTCTAGCCCCTCATGTTGGACTTCGAGCAGATCGGCCTTTTCGCCAAGAAGATCGGTGAACTCAAAACATTTGACGGGGTCCGTCACGGCGGCTTTCACCGCCGGATATCCGGGTATCAATGTGCGCGTTCTCACGCCATAGGCTTCGAGCGCGATGGGGAGGGCGCCGGTAACGTCGGCGAGCCCTCCGGTCTTGATCAGGGGATAAATTTCGGATGAAACCGAAAGGACATTCATGGGCTCTACAGGTCCAGCTTGTCGATCATCGATTGGGTGATAAGGCAAATGCCGTTTTCCGTGCGCCGGAAACGTTTGGCATCCAGTTCGGGGTCTTCTCCTACAATCAGTCCTTCCGGAATGACCACTCCATGGTCGATGACGACGTTGCTGAGCTGGGCGTGGCGCCCGATCTTTACACTCGGCAGTACTACGGCATTCTCAAGGCGGGAGTATGAATTGGCGCGCACGCCTGTGAACAGAAGGCTACGGTTGAGGGCGGCGCCGGAAATGATGCAATCGCCTGACACAACCGACGACACGGCAGAACCGCGGCGGTCCTCATCGTCATGCACGAATTTCGCCGGCGGAGTGATTTCCGCATAGGTCCAGATCGGCCAGGACTTGTCATAGATATCGAGGTCAGGCACCACATCCGTCAGGTCGATATTGGCCTGCCAATAGGCATCGATGGTTCCGACATCGCGCCAGTATGGTCCGTGCTCGAAATCCGAACGCACGCAGGAGTCCGCAAAACGGTGGGCGACGGCTTTGCCGTGCTGGACAATATAGGGAATGATGTCCTTGCCGAAGTCACGGCTGGAGGTTGGGTCGGCGGCATCGCGACGCAGCGCTTCCATCAGGAATTTCGTGTGGAAGACGTAGATCCCCATCGAGGCAAGCGCGAAATTCTCATTTCCGGGAATGCCGGGCGGATCAGCCGGCTTTTCGATGAAGTCGATGATCTCGTCTTTTTCGTTCACATGCATCACGCCGAAGCCCGACGCTTCCTTGCGTGGCACTTCAAGGCAACCGATCGTTACATCCGCGCCGGAATCGACATGCTGTTGCAGCATGTATTCGTAGTCCATCTTGTAAATATGGTCGCCCGCCAGAATGACCATATATTCGGGCGCATAGGGCTCGATGATGTCGATGTTCTGGTAAACGGCGTCGGCGGTGCCTTCGTACCATTGCGTTTCGGACACGCGCTGCGAGGCCGGCAGAATGTCAAAGCTTTCATTACGCTCTGGACGGAAGAAGTCCCAGCCGCGTTGCAGGTGGCGGATAAGGGAGTGAGCCTTGTATTGCGTGGCGACGCCGATGCGGCGAATGCCGGAATTCAGCGCGTTCGAAAGTGCAAAATCGATAATGCGGGCCTTACCGCCAAAATAAACCGCTGGTTTTGCCCGGCGGTCTGTCAATTCCTTCAAACGGCTTCCTCTACCGCCCGCGAGAACATAGGCCATTGCATCACGCGCCAGGGGCTGAACTCTTTTTTCCGACATGGTTGTCCTCCCGTTCTGTCTGTCAGTTTTCCGGTTCGAGCATGATCGTTGCCAAGGGCGGCAGGACGAGCATCGCCCCTATCTCCCCACCGGCATTGACCGCCTGAACGCGTCCGCCATTTCCCTTGCCGCTGCCGCCATAAATTTCGGCATCGGTGTTGAGAATCTCCCGCCACCGCCCCGCAACAGGAAGCGGCACATAATAGTTTTCCCGGTAGACCGGGGTCAGATTGCAGATAACCGCAACCGGTTTTTCGCCGGGCGCCGAGCGCAGCCAGGCGAAGACCGAGTTTTCGTGATCATCGACCACCAGCCACTGGAAACCTTCGGGTTCGCAGTCACGGGCGTGCAGAGCGGCTTTCGAACGGTAGGTGAGGTTGAGATCGCGCACGAGGCGGCGCATACCCTCATGCATCGGATATTGGCGAAGGTTCCAGTCGAGCGATCCCTTTTCGCTCCATTCGCTCCACTGGGCGAACTCCTGCCCCATGAACAGCAGCTTCTTGCCGGGATAACCCCACATGAACCCGTAATAGGACCGGAGATTGGCAAATTTCTGCCAGTCGTCGCCGGACATCTTGGCGATCAACGATCCCTTGCCGTGCACCACTTCGTCATGGGAAAGCGGCAGCACGAAATTTTCGGTGAAGGCATAAAGAAGGCCGAATGTCAGTTCCTGATGGTGGAACTTGCGGTGCACCGGCTCACGTGAGAAATAGCTCAGCGTGTCGTGCATGAAACCCATATTCCATTTGAAGCCGAAACCGAGGCCGCCCTCGTGAACCGGCTGCGACACTTTCGGCCAGGAGGTGGATTCTTCAGCAATGGTCATGACGCCCGGATGGGTGCCGTAGACGAGCGAGTTCATCTTCTGCAGGAAGCGGACGGATTCCAGGTTCTCGCGCCCGCCATATTCGTTGGGGATCCACTCGCCTTCCTTGCGGGAATAATCGAGATAGAGCATCGAGGCGACGGCATCGACGCGCAATCCATCGAGATGGAATTTTTCGGCCCAATAAAGCGCGTTGTTGACGAGGTAGGACAATACCTCGATGCGCCCGAAATTGTAGATGGCCGTGTTCCAGTCGGGATGAAAACCCTGACGCGGGTCGGCATGTTCGTAAAGCGCTGTCCCGTCAAACAGGCCCAGGCCGTGCTCGTCGGTTGGAAAATGCGCGGGAACCCAGTCGAGGATCACGCCGATGCCGACCTTGTGGGCGCCGTTGACGAAGCGGGCGAAACCTTCCGGATCGCCGAAACGGGCGGTCGGGGCATAAAGCCCGGTCGTCTGGTAACCCCAGGACGGATCGTAGGGATGTTCGGTGATCGGCAGAAACTCGATATGGGTGAAGCCCATATCCGTGCAATAGGGAATGAGCTGGGTGGCCATTTCGTCCCAGCTGAGGAAGGTGCCGTCCTCGCGACGCCGCCAGGAACCGGCGTGCACCTCGTAAATGCTGATCGGCTGCCGGCGCTGGTCCACTTGCGCCCAATGTTCCCGGTGGGCCTGATCTTCCCATTTCTGCGCCAGTTCTGGTGCGGTGACGGAGGCGTTCTTCGGCCGCAGTTCACCACGCCGTGCATAGGGGTCGGCCTTCAGCGGCAGAAGCTCGCCGTTTGCGCCGAGAATCTCGAATTTATAGGCGCAGCCGGCATAGACGTCAGGTGCGAAAATTTCCCAGATGCCGGTATCCTTGCGGAAGCGCATCACATGCCGTCGACCATCCCAATTGTTGAAATCGCCGACGACGGAGACGCGCCGCGCATTGGGAGCCCAGACGGCGAAGTGGAAACCTTCGACGCCTTCAAGCTTGAGCGGATGAGCGCCCATCTTGTCGAACAGTCGCAGATGCGATCCCTCGCGGACGAAATAATCGTCCATCGGTCCAAGAACCGGACCAAAGCTGTAGGGGTCGGTCACTGCCCATTCCGCATCGTCGCGACAGGCGCGATAACGCACCGGCTGACGCGAGGTGAGATCGACCGGGCCTTCGAAGAAACCCTCCGGATCGAGCTGCTTCAGTTCGCCGACGAAAGATCCGTCCAGTGTGAGGACAGATACTTCTTCAGCCCCCGGAATGAAGCACCGTGCAGAAAAACCTCCCGGCGTTTCGTGAACGCCGAGAAGTGCAAAGGGGTTGGAATGCAAACCGCTCTTGATCGCCTCGATTTCAGCCTTCGTGATTTCGCCAGTCTTTTTCTCTTCGGCCGAATTGAGCGGTTTTTTCATCAGGCTCTCCAGATATCGGCGGCGTATTGCCGGATCGTCCTGTCGGACGAGAACCAGCCCATACGCGCCGTGTTACGGACTGTTTTCGCATACCAGCTTTCCGGATCGCTCCAGATCGCATCCACCTTGCGCTGCGCTTCGGCGTAGGCGTCGAAGTCGGCCGCGACCATGAACCAGTCGCTGTTGTAAATGCCGTCGATCAGCCCGGCAAAGCGGGAGCGGTCGTCGGGTGAGAATACGCCAGAGGCGATGGATGACAGCGCCTGCGACAGTTCCACCGACTGTTCAATAATCGCGCGGGGGTTGTGGCCCTCGGCGCGCGCTTTCGACACCTCTTCCGCCGTCATGCCGAAGATGACGATGTTGTCCTCGCCGACATGTTCGAGCATTTCGACGTTCGCACCATCCAGCGTGCCGATGGTGAGCGCGCCGTTCAGCGCAAACTTCATGTTGCCGGTGCCCGAGGCTTCCATGCCGGCCGTCGAGATCTGTTCGGACAGATCGGCGGCCGGAACCATGATTTCCGCAAGCGAGACGTTGTAGTTCGGAATAAATACCACTTTCAGAAGCCCGCGCACGGCCGGATCGTTGTTGATGACCCGGGCAATATCGTTGGCAAGTTTTATGATCAGCTTCGCGTTGTGATAACTCGGCGCTGCCTTGCCTGCGAAGAACTTAACGCGCGGTACCCAATCCAGTTCCGGGTGAGAACGGATCTGGTCGTAAAGCGCCACCGTTTCGATAAGGTTCAGAAGCTGGCGCTTATATTCATGGATGCGCTTGATCTGGATGTCGAACATGGCCGAGGGATCGACACGGATGCCCATGCGTTGCGCCACCGTATTGGCAAGCCGCACCTTGTTCAGACGCTTCACTTCGGCAAATTTTTCGCGGAAACCGGCATCGTCGGCGAAGCGGTCGAGCGCTGTCAGCTTTTCCGCATCGTCGAGGAAATCGTCGCCGATCGCTTCCCGGATCAATCCGGTCAGGCCGGGGTTGCACTGCATCAGCCAGCGGCGCGGGGTGATGCCGTTGGTCTTGTTGTTGATGCGCTCGGGATAAAGGCTGTGCAGGTCGGCAAAGACCGTTTCCTTCATCAGTTCGGTATGAAGTGCCGAGACACCGTTGATGGAATGCGAGCCGATGAAGGCGAGATTGCCCATGCGAACGCGCCGCTCACCGTTTTCGTCGATCAGCGAGATGGACCGAATCTGCTGATCCGGCATCTTCTTTTCCTTGCGGGCGTAGACCAGCGTATTGGCATTGATCGCATAGACGATCTGCATGTGCCTCGGCAAAAGCCGCTCGAGCAGCGGGACGGGCCAGCTTTCCAGCGCTTCGGGCAAAAGCGTGTGGTTGGTGTAGGAGAAGGTGCCCTGCGTGATCTTCCAGGCTTCGTCGAATTCAAGGCCGTGGACATCGCATAGCAGGCGCATCATTTCGCAGATGGAAATGGCCGGATGCGTGTCGTTGAGCTGGATCGAAACCTTGTCGGGCAGCGAGGTGAAATCCGGATATTGCTGCAGGTGACGGCGCAGAATGTCCTGCAGGGAGGCGGAGGAGAAGAAGAACTCCTGCCGCAGACGCAATTCCTGGCCGGCCGGGGTCGCATCGGCAGGGTAGAGAACGCGCGTCAGGCTTTCGGCCTTGTTGCTTTCCCGCAGCGCGCCAATGTGGTCGCCGGCATTGAAGGCGGCAAGCAGAATAGGATCGATAGGCTGCGCCGACCATAGGCGCAAGGTGTTGACGCGGGTGCCGCGCCAGCCGACGACAGGCGTGTCGTAAGCCATGGCAATGACGCGTTCGGCAGGTTTCCAGACGAAGCGCTGCGGCTCCTCATATCCACCGATGGTTTCCACCGATCCGCCAAAGCCGATTTCATACGAGCTTTCGCGACGTTCGAATTCCCAGGGATTGCCGTGCGCCAGCCACGTCTCCGGCAATTCCACCTGCCATCCGTCCGCCATCTGCTGGCGGAAAAGGCCGTGCACATAACGGATGCCGTAGCCATAGGCGGGAATATCGACGGTTGCCATCGATTCCATGAAACAGGCAGCGAGACGGCCAAGGCCGCCATTGCCAAGTGCCGCATCCGGTTCCAGTCCGGCAATGACATCGAGATCGACGCCGAGCGAAGAAAGCGCGTCCCTGATTTCGTGCATCAGCCCGATATTGGAGATCGCATCGCGCATCAGGCGACCGATCAGAAACTCGAGCGACAGGTAATAAACGCGCTTGGAATTGTTGGCATAGGCCTTGCGGGTGGAGGCCATCCACCTGTCGATGATGCGGTCACGGACGACGAGAATGGTCGCGGTCAGCCAGTCATGCGGCTTGGCAACTTTTACGTCCTTGCCGATACGGTAGGTGAGGCGCTCGATGATTTCCGCTGCCATGATTTCCGGGTTGGAACTGCGCGGGGCGGGACGGGGAAGATCGGCGGCGTTTAGATTATTGATCATTGGTCGGTCAGCACCTTGGTGGGAGGAGAGGGTCTGATGAGGTCGATCCGGTTTGCCTTTACTGATGCCAGTTTATGCATCGATATGGAGGCGTGGCAACAGCATTTTTTGTGGAAATTTGAACAGCTTAGGGTAATGAAAAATAACACTTTTTCTTCAGCGTCCCGAGGATCGCCAAAGGCATTGCCTGCCCATTGTCCGTCATTCATGAACGGGTTTACATGGTCGTTGCGATGCAGGGCATCGTTCAAGAAAGGGAGAGGGGCTGCAACACTTCTGAAATGGTTCACCGGTCCTGAAATCTGTTTCGGTCTATCGGATCACACACTAGCCTTCGCGGCGGAGATAATTCAATGAAAATAAACACGACGCTGCCGCAGCCGCGCCCACCGGTGGCGTCCAAACTGAAAAAAATGGCCTCGGTCGTCATGAAATGCGACGTTTACGGCAGGGAAAAAGGTTCAGTGGTCATACCGCCGGCGCGGATCGTCACGCGGGTATTTGGCGGCACCGCACACCACGGGGTGCAATCGAAGGAAAAGGGTTCCGAGCTTAGCGCTATGCCCTCTTCAAGCCCACGCCAGTAAAGCGTTGGCGGCTTGTCGTCGCTTGACCAGCGGAAGGCGTGCAGGCAATCGCCATCCATCAACACGGCGCTGAACCGCAACGCGGAAGAAACACCCGCCGCGATCATCTTTTCCAGGCAGAGGCGCAGCGCGGTGGAAATGGCCCGAACCGGGTCCGCATCAAGGCCGTGGCCGGCGGCAATCAGGAAGATGGCTTCGCTGTCGCCGGTGCCGCGCCGGGCGGAATAAATATCATCGGGTATGAGGGAATCAATGTCGCGCCTGATCTGCTCGTAGCCGCCGATCTGGCCGTTATGCATGAACAGATATTGACCATGCGCAAAGGGGTGGCAATTGGCACGGGATACTTCGCCTGATGTGGCGGAGCGGACGTGGGCCATGAACATGCCCGAGCGGAGCTGGTGGCAAAGGGCGGCCAGATTGGCGTCGGACCAGGCGGGTCTGGTGTCGCGAAAAACGCCGGGCGTTCCGCGCTCGCCATACCAGCCAAGACCGCAACCGTCGCCGTTGACGACGGTTTTAGCTTCCCTTGCGGCCATGGACTGGCTGACCAGCGATGCTTCCGGCTCGATCAGAAGACTGTCGAGCCAGACCGGTTTACCGGAATAGGCAAAAAGGCGGCACATTCATGCAGCTCTGTTCAGGGCCTTGTTTTCGAGCGCGAAGCCGACAGCGGCCTGGGCGTGAATGGCGGTCGAATCGTAGCCCGGCAAAGGCAGGGCATCGGGATCGATCAGCAGGGAAATTTCGGTGCAGCCGAGAATGACGGAATCGACGCCGAGCGCACGGGCTTTCTCGATGACCGACATGTAGCGCTCGCGCGAGCACGACTTGATCTCGCCCTGGCACAATTCGCCAAAAATGATGTCGTGGATGGCGGCCCTGTCTTCCTCATCCGGCACGTCCACATCGACGCCGTGGCGGCGCATGCGGTCGGTGTAGAAGCCATGTTCCATCGTGTAGCGTGTGGCGAGCAGAAGCGGCTTGCGGCGTCCATCCGCCTTCAATGCGGTGGCAGTTTCGTCAATGATGTCGATGAGAGTGACGCCCGACATTTTTTCAACGGTTTCCGCAACGAGGTGCATGGTGTTGGTGCAGATCAGCACACAATCGGCACCCGCATTGGCAAGACGCGCACCCGCAGCGCCCAAAAGCGCGCCGGCCTCATCCCAGCGGTCGGCCTTCTGAAGGGCGACAACCTCGGAAAAATCGAGCGAATGCATGACGATATCGGCCGATACGAGCCCACCGCGGCTGTCACGAACGGCCTCGTTGATCATGCGATAATAGGTTGCGGTGGATTCCCAGCTCATGCCGCCGATCAGACCGATCCGTTTCATAGGCGTTCCCTTATAAAAGTTTGATTGATGACAAGAATGCCATTGCCGCGATGAAAACGGCATGCGTTTTTTCAGGGATTTAGAAGGCAGATTGCAAATTCTGGGCGTGCATTATGCTCAGCTCGCAAATTTCTTGCGTCACTACGTTAACCGGTGCATTCTGAAACAATGATTGACGACCGTGACCGCCGAATCCTTGCGATTCTCCAGGAGAATGCAGAAACACCTCTCGCCGATATCGCGGATGAGGTGTCATTATCGCTTTCCGCCTGTTCCCGCCGTATCACGCGTCTGCGTGCGGAAGGATATGTGACCGGCACGATGGCGCTGCTCGACCGGCGGAAAATCAACCTGCCGACCACGGTTTTCCTGCTCGTTAGAACCGGCCTGCATGCGGAGGACTGGCTGGACCGGTTCCACGCCGCCGTCAGCACGATACCGGAGATCGTCGAGGTGCACCGGCTGACCGGCAATTTCGATTATATTCTGAAACTCGTGCTGCCAAATGTCGAATATTACGACACCATCTACAAACAGATCCTCCGGCGGGTCGAGCTTTACGACATGTCCGCCTATATCTCCATGGAGACGGTGAAGCTGTCGTCTTCACTCCCGACGACGCATATCTGATCGCAATATTTGGTCTTTTTTCAGCGCCCGGCTTCAAAACGGAAACCAAAGCGGAAACTTCGGGTCTCACCCGGTTGAAGGGTAATGTCCGCTTCAAGTTGCGGCTGGTTGAAGGCGTTTGTCGGTGTTTCCACAGGTTCGAGCGCGATGGATTTTCGCCTGTCGCGGGCAAGCGTATCGCCGGTAAAGACATGCATGTGGCCGCGCTCCTGCCAAACGGTCAGGCTCGAACCATCGTTCCGGTTTTCGATCCTAGTCTCGTAAAGCCCGTTTGCGGATGGGATCAGATCGGTAAAGCAGACATCCAGCACATGGCCTGCGAGCGGCGCGGCAGAAAGAAACGCTGCATCGTCCCGTTTGAGAATGCCCGTCTCACTGTCGGTGAGTGGTATCAAATTCTCGTCCGTTTCGATCGCTGTTCGCGACGGTAGGGTGAGAAGGAGATCGTCGATGGAGGATATGCCGGGCAGACGGAAATAGGGATGCCAGCCGGCCGCAAAGGGCAAAGGCCGGTCGTCCCCATTGATGCCGCGTATATCGATGGTAACCGCATGGCCGGCAAACCGGTATTCCACCTCGATGGCGAGATGGTAGGGATAGCCCTTGAATTCGGCCGGCAATATCTCGGCACGAAAGACGATAATGTGCGCGTCGTTTTCCTCGAAAGATCGGTCGAGGGCGAAGGGCAGGGCACGGGCAAATCCGTGGAAGACGAGGTCCTCGTGGGCAAGCACCGGCTCGATACGGTGCATCTCCCCGCCAAATTTAAATTGGCCCTGAGGAATGCGATTGGTGAACGGGGCGAGAATGCCGTTTCTCACGCCGTTCTGCGACTGCAATTCCTGAAGCGACGAATAGCCGTCGACAAGGTTTTTTTCATTGCCATCGGCAAGTCGTGGCCGCCAGCTCAGAAGGGTCGCGCCCTCATAAGCGATCTCGGCGCTGAAGCCGTTTCCGGAAACGGTCAGGCTGGCAATCCCCGTGCCTGTTGCGGAAGTGGTCATCGGGAAATTGTCCTTCATGCAAGCGTCTGCGGCCGTCGGGCCGATTGCGCCGCCGATTCGCCCGATCATCTTCGCTGCGGAGACATTTCGCAATGGCCATGACGGTGGCACACCTTAATGACCTCGCGTCAGCTCGGCCTCTAAGGTGTTATTGCCCTGGCCATGGCGCAAATCATTCCGTGAAGGTGCGTTTCGCGCCGGTGAAAAATTCCATTAGTGCGGCCTGATCCTCGCCGCCAAGTCCCGCTGCTGTCAGCATGCGGTGCACCTCGGCGCAAACCGCCGTCAGCGGCATGGCCGTGTTGGTGCGTCGAGCCAGATCCTGCGCGCCGTTCAGGTCCTTGACCATATTGTCGATGCGGCCAGTCCGGCGGTAATCCTTCGCCACGTAACGTGGCATATATTCCTGAAGGATTGCGCTGTCGGCGCGGCCGCCTTTCAGCGCCTGCGGAATTTTGGCGGCATCGACGCCGGCATCCAGCGCGAGCTGCGTTGCTTCCGCTACGGCAAGGAAGTTCAGCCCGCAAAGAACCTGATTGATGAGCTTCGTCGTCTGGCCTGCGCCGCTTGGACCCATATGGGTGTAGTTGCTGGCCACGTGCCGCAACACGCGATGGGCATCGGCCACATCCTTTTCGGTGCCGCCGGCCATCAGGGTCAGTTGCCCGACGAGTGCCTTCGGCGCGCCGCCGGAAAGCGGGCTGTCCACCCAGCGCAGCCCTTTTTCAGCCGCATCCGCCGCCAGTTCTTTTGTCGCTTCCGGATCGATGGAGGACATGTCGATGATCAGCGTGCCGGGCCTGGCCCCCGCCGCCACGCCGTCTTTGCCGAAAACGGCGGCGCGGACGATTTTCGGCGAATTGAGGCTTAGGATCACGACATCGGAGACCGAAGCCGCTTGCGCCGCCGTCTCGGCGCTATGCGCACCAAGGCTGGTCAAAGCCGCCACCTTTTCCGCGTCCAGATCGAAAACCGTCAGGTGATTGCCGGTCTCGATCAGCCGCGCACCGATCGCGCCGCCCATCGCGCCAGCGCCGATGAGGGCGATTTTGTTCTTCTCGGTCATGGTGCTCACGGTCTCCTCCCAAAGCGTCGTGGTTACGGCTTCTTCAAAGCGAGGCGGTAATGCCGCCGTCGACGTAAAGAATATGTCCGTTCACGAAAGACGAGGCATCGGACGACAGGAAAATGCAGGCGCCGACAAGCTCTTCGACCTTGCCCCAGCGGCCGGCCGGCGTGCGTTTTTCAAGCCATGCTGAAAACGTCTCGTCTGCCACCAGGGCCGCGTTGAGCGGCGTGTCGAAATAGCCCGGCGCAATGGCGTTGCACTGCAGGCCATATTTCGCCCAGTCCGTCGCCATGCCCTTCGTCAGATTGCCGACGGCGCCCTTGGTGGCGGTGTACGGCGCGATACCGGGGCGGGCAAGAGCGGTCTGGACGCTGGCGATGTTGATGATCTTGCCACGTCCACGGCTGATCATATGACGCGCGACGGCTTGCCCTGCATGGAACACCGAGGCGATGTTTGTCTGTAACAGGCGCTCGAAGGCGTCGGCCGGAAAATCCTCCAGCGGTGTGCGGTGCTGCATGCCGGCATTGTTGACCAGAATATCGATGGGGCCGACTTCCGCCTCGAAACCGTCGATGGCCTTGCGCACCGCGTCATGATCGGTGGCATCGAAGGCGAGTGTCTTGGCACCCTTGATGCCTGCGGCGGCTGCTTTCAGCTTTGCCTCGTCGCGGCCGTTCAGCACCACTTCGGCTCCCGCCTCCACCAGGCCCTGCGCCAGCGCAAAGCCGATGCCCTGCGACGAGCCGGTGATCAGGGCGCGGCGGCCGGAAAGATCGAACAAATTAAGGCCCACTGTTTCCTCCAGTCTCTCGACATTGCTTTCATGCCGGTTTATGTTATCGATAACATTCATCCCTTTCAGACGTGGATGTCAAGGCTTAAACGCCTGTTTCCGGTACGCAACATGCGCGCGGGGAGGCTGCAGGGCGGCGGAGACGCGGCCGGCGGCAATGATTGGGATAGGGATTATTTTGTTGCGCCGTTTAAGGCGCGATATCGAACGGGAGATATTTATGAGAGCGATTGTCGCCCACGGGGCAAAGGATGTGCGCATCGAGGAGCGGCCGGAGGAGGCGCCGGGGGCAGGAGAAGTGCGTCTTCGTCTGGCTCGGGGCGGGATTTGCGGCAGCGATCTTCACTATTACAATCACGGCGGTTTCGGCGCGGTACGGCTTCGCGAACCAATGGTGCTGGGACATGAGGTCTCCGCCATTGTTGAGGAGCTGGGCGAGGGCGTCGAGGGGCTGAAGGTTGGCGGTCTGGTCGCGGTTTCGCCGTCCCGTCCGTGCAGGACCTGCCGCTTTTGCCAGGAAGGCCTGCACAATCAGTGCCTCAACATGCGCTTTTATGGCAGCGCCATGCCGTTTCCGCATATTCAGGGCGCTTTCCGCGAGGTTCTCATCGCGGATGCCCTGCAATGCGTTCCGGCCGACGGTTTGAGTGCCGGTGAGGCAGCTATGGCGGAACCGCTGGCGGTAACGCTGCATGCCACCCGCCGCGCCGGCGATTTGCTCGGAAAACGCGTGCTCGTCACCGGCTGCGGCCCCATCGGCATTCTCTCCATCCTGTCTGCCCGCCGTGCCGGTGCCGCTGAAATCGTCGCGACCGATCTTTCGGACTTCACGCTTGCCAAGGCGCGGGAAGCGGGCGCGGACCGCGTCATAAACAGCAAGGATGAGCCTGATGCGCTGGCGGCGTACGGCGCGAACAAGGGAACCTTCGACGTTCTCTATGAATGCTCCGGTGCCGCCGTTGCACTTGCGGGCGGGATTACGGCGTTGCGTCCGCGCGGCATCATTGTCCAGCTTGGCCTTGGTGGCGATATGAGCCTACCGATGATGGCGATTACTGCCAAGGAACTCGATCTGCGCGGCTCTTTCCGGTTCCATGAGGAATTCGCGACGGGCGTCGAACTGATGCGCAAAGGCCTGATCGACGTCAAGCCGTTCATCACCCAGACGGTGGACCTCGATGACGCCATCTCGGCCTTCAAATTTGCCTCCGACCGCAGCCGCGCCATGAAGGTGCAGATCGCTTTTTCGTAAGCGCCTGTTGCGCACGCCGGTTTGTCGACGTCTTGATCGGCGGTGGATTAATCCCCGCCGATTTTTCATGCGCGCGCTTCCATCTACAACATGACGTCTTTGATGTTATCGATATCATTTCGTGCATCGCGGGCTTTGAGAGTGTGCCAGAGGGCGCAGCCCTGATCCCCGGCAGACGCTGCCTCTTCTGATTTGCACATTTTGACGCAGGTCAAAAAGGTGATTTGCCGATTGCCATTTTTTGCTTTATCGAAATTTCAGAAATTACTGAAAATACAGGAAGCAAAGAAATGCCCACCAATCTTTCTCCGCTCGTTCAGTCCTTCGTGCTGCATTTCGGCGAGATGGGCAGCCGCTGGGGCATCAACCGCACGGTCGGCCAGGTCTATGCTTTGCTTTACATCTCGCCGAAGCCGCTCTGCGCGGACGACATTGTCGAGTCGCTCGGCATTTCCCGTTCCAATGTGTCGATGAGCCTGAAGGAGCTTCAGGCGTGGAACCTTGCAATTCTCAAGCATTTCCCCGGCGACCGGCGCGATTTTTTCACGACGCCGGAGGATGTGTGGCAAATTCTGCGCACCCTTGCCGAAGAGCGCAAGAAGCGCGAGATCGACCCGACACTCAGCGTGCTTCGTGAAATCCTGATGGAGAAGCCGGAAAACGAAGAGGAGCGGCATGCGCAGAAGCGCATCGATGAGATGAAAACGCTGATCGAGCAGCTCACCGGCTGGTATGACGATGTAAAGAAGCTGGAGACGGAGCGGTTGGCTTCGCTTCTGGCACTCGGCTCGAAGGTCACGAAGCTTCTGGAGGCCAAGGACAAGATCGTCTCTCTTGCCAGACCCCGTGCCAAGAAGGACAGGTGAGGAGATCGTCCGTGAGCATGTCCGCAGAAATCCGGCAATCCGCCAATGGCGATGATGCAGACTGTCCAGTTCCAGCGGCGGTCTCTCCAGATAAGGCACGGCGGCACTTCTTCGGTAAATCCACCAATGACAAGGGTGTCGGTACGGCGGAAATCGCGAAGGCACCCGCGGTAGGAAGATCGGTCGCCCTGCTGCATGTCCTGCCGGCTCTGCTCTGGTTGCCCCAGGCGGGTTTGCTTGCATTTTCGGTCGGAAACATTGCCGACGGTGCGCCGATGACGGCGATCCTGCCGGCGGCCGTGGCTGTTCTCGTTCTCGGTCTCATCAAGGCATGGCTGGAAAAAGTTGCCGCGAGACTGTCGTTTCGCGCCGCGCGTGCCGCCCTTTCGCGGCGGCGGCTGCAAGCGCTTCATTCCGTTGCGGAGGTGTCGCCGCTTGATCTGGCGCGCACGGCCTCCGGCGAGGCGGCAAGCGTCATCGCGGAGGCAGCCGAAGCGCTGGTACCTTATCTCTCCAGGTTCCAGCCTGCGCGGATGAAAGCTACCATTGTCCCCTTGGTTTTCGTGCTGACAATCCTGCCATTTACCTGGATTGCGGCGCTTGTTCTGTTGCTTTCCATGCCCACTATCCCGCTTTTCATGGCGCTGATCGGCTGGCAGGCGAAGGCTGCCAGTGAAAAGCAGCTGGCCGAGACCGGCAACATGAATGCTTTCCTGCTCGATCGCCTGCGCGGCCTGGAAACGATCCGCGCACTGGAAGCCGTTGATCTGACCGCTGGACGCCTGCGGACGGACGCAGAGAACCTAAAGAAGCGGACGATGGCTGTCCTGCGGATCGCCTTTCTGTCCTCGGCGGTGCTGGAGCTTTTCGCTGCCCTCGGCGTTGCCATGACCGCCGTTTATATCGGTTTCCATCTCCTCGGCTTTCTCGATTTCGGCGCGTGGGGCGAGAAGCTGACACTTGCGGAGGGGCTGTTCATCCTGCTTCTGGCGCCTGCCTTTTTCGAACCGCTGCGGGAATTGTCCGCCGTCTGGCACGACCGCGCAGCCGGCGAGGCGGCGCTGGGCGCGCTCGACACATTGACGCGGGCTGGCAAAGCCATCGTGGGGGAGGGTAAGGAGGTCGCAATGGCCCCCTTTCCGACGCCCGGTCTGGTGGAGTTGGCTAATCTCTCCTTCGCCTATCCGAATGCTCCGCCTGTCATTCGGAATCTAAACCTTACGGTCCAGTCAGGCGAGACAGTTGCGATTCTTGGGTCTTCCGGTTGTGGTAAATCCACTGTACTCTCCTTGATTGCCGGTTTGGCCGAGGTTGACAGCGGTACAATACGGATCGGGGGCGTAACGCTTGGTCATGCGACTGCCGATGGACTGCGCAAGACAATTGGCTGGGTCAGCCAGAAGCCGTTCTTTTTTGCCGGTTCCCTGAAGGCGAATATTCGCTTTGGCCGCGCCGGTGTCAGCGAAGGCATGGTTGATGAGACGCTGCGCTGCACCGGGCTGGATGCATTGTCGAAAGCACGCCGGCATCTGCCTATAGGAGACGGCGGCTACGGTATTTCGGGCGGGGAGGCGGTGCGCCTCGCCATTGCGCGTGCTTTCGCCGATCCGGCGACGCAGCTTGTGCTGGTCGATGAACCGACAGCGCATCTTGACCGGGAGACGGCTGCGCTCGTCACCGAAAACCTGCTGCAACTCGCAAAAGGCAGGACATTGATCGTCGCAACCCATGATCCTGTGCTCGCCGCGCGCATGGACAGGGTCGTGGATATGACGACGATCCATTCGAGGGGGCAGTCATGATCGCGCGTTTTGCCATATTGAAACCTGTTATTTCCCTGTTCTGGTCGGCGCGTCGCGGCATGCTGCTCGTTGGCGCGGTTCTGGCAGCAACCACGGTGCTGGCGGGTATAGGCCTTCTCGGCGTCTCCGGCTGGTTCATTACTGCGACCGCGATTGCCGGTCTGGCCCCCGCGACGGCATATGCTTTCGACGTCTTTGCGCCATCGGCGGCCATCCGTCTGCTGGCGTTGTCACGCACCGGCGCTCGTTATGGCGAGCGCATGACCACCCATGAGGCGACGCTGTCCGTGCTTGCAGCGCTTCGCGAAAAGCTGTTTCGTGGCTTTGCCGCACCGCAGGCGGCGAAACATCTGGAGGCGAGGCCCGCCCGCCTGCTGAACCGGCTGACTGCGGATATCGACGCGCTGGATTCGCTTTATCTGCGCGTGCTGGTACCCGCCGCCGTCGCAATCCTCGCCGCAATCGCAACAGGCATCGGTCTTGCCCTCCTCAATCCGCTTGCGGGCGTTCTGGCGGCCCTCTTCCTCATTGCGGTGGGTCTTGGCATTTCAGTGCGCTCGGCGTTGACGGCGGAAAAATTTGCGCGTCGCCGGGCAATCGGGCTTGAAGCGCTTCGTGCCCGCGCGGCGGACTTGGTCAACGGGCAGGTGGAATTGCTCACGACTGCCCGTCTCTCCGCGCAGGTTGCGGCGATTGAACGGGCCGACAATTATCTGCTCGCCTGCGATGACCGCTTGAACCGGATCGAAACCAATGCCGGTTTCTCATTCGGCATGTCAGCGGCGGTTCTTTTGAGTGTGGCTCTCCTCGGCATGGCCTGGCTTGCGGAGCAGGGCGTTGTGACCGCGCCGACTGCCGCCCTCGGCCTGCTCGTCTGTTTCGCCGCGCTGGAGCCCTTCACGGCGCTGCGCCGTGGTGCAATGGAACTCGGGCGCACGCTTTTTTCGGCAAGACGCATTGCGCCGCGTCTTTCCGCCGAGGCAGCCGCCAACTGTCCGCGCGTGCCTGCCATGGGCCTGGTGGCTGAGCTTGATGGTGTGCGGCTGGAGCGGGATGGGAACGAAAACCCTGTCCTGACGAATATCAACCTTGCAATCGCCGCCGGAGAGACGATTGCGATTATCGGCCCGAGCGGTGCGGGCAAGACCAGCCTCATCCAGCTTCTGGCTGGTGAAGTGCTACCGGCGGCGGGCAGGGTCAGCGCTTTGCCTTGCTCGCTCATGACGCAGAGAAGTCAGCTTTTTCGAGACAGCATCGCTGATAATCTGAGGCTGGCAAAACCTGCCGCGACCGAGCGTGAACTGTGGGATGCCCTTCAATCGGCAGGCCTTGGCGAGCACGTCAAAACCCTCGCCGCAGGGCTGGATACGAGACTTGGCGAGGCGGGGCAGGGTCTATCCGGCGGTCAGTCACGACGGCTCGCCTTTGCCCGTTTCCTTCTACGCGACAAACCACTCTGGCTTCTCGACGAGGTGACGGAAGGGCTGGACGGCGAAACCGCCCGTGACGTGCTCGGCCGGCTGTTTGCGAGGGCGGAAGGCAAGACTGTCGTGATGATAACCCACAATCGCCGTGAGGCGGAATTTGCCGATCGCATCATCGTGCTGAGAGAGGGGCGCCAACTTGATCAATGTCAAAGCGGCACCCCGGAATACGACGTAATGCTGCAAACATTGCGTCCGGACTGAGTGATTTTTTCAGGGCCGGCGCCGTTTCGTAACAGAAGGCCGGCCTTTCCTGAAAGGTGGGGTAAAAACATGGAACTCGACATCGTGGCGCTATCGCGCCTGCAATTCGCTGTTACCGCTTTATATCACTTTCTATTCGTTCCCCTGACGATCGGACTGTCCGTGGTGATCGCCATCATGGAAACGGTCTATGTCATGACCGGCCGCACCATCTGGCGGCAGATGACGAAATTCTGGGGTACATTGTTCGGCATCAACTTCGTGCTTGGTGTTTCCACCGGCATCGTCATGGAATTCCAGTTCGGCATGAACTGGAGTTATTACAGCCACTATGTCGGCGATATCTTCGGTGCGCCGCTAGCGATCGAAGGGATGATGGCTTTCTTTCTGGAAGCCACCTTTGTCGGTCTGTTCTTTTTCGGCTGGGACAAGCTGTCCAAGCTCGGCCATCTCATCGCAACATGGTGCGTGGCGATCGGCTCGAACTTCTCGGCGTTGTGGATATTGATCGCCAATGGCTGGATGCAGAACCCGACGGGATCGGCCTTCAACCCCCAGACCATGCGCATGGAGGTGACGGATTTCTTCGCGGTGCTGATGAACCCGGTCGCCCAGGCGAAGTTCGTGCACACGGTTTCTGCGGGTTATGTCACTGCCTCCATCTTCGTGCTCGGCGTTTCCGCCTGGTACGTGCTAAAAGGCCGCCATGTCGATCTCGCCAAGCGGTCTATGACGGTTGCCGCTTCTTTCGGCCTGGCTGCTGCACTGTCGGTCGTCGTGCTGGGTGATGAAAGCGGTTATCTTTCGACCGAACACCAGAAGATGAAGCTCGCCTCGATCGAAGCCATGTGGGAAACGGAACCGGCACCCGCCCCCTTTACTGCCATCGGTTTTCCTGATCAGGAAGCCCGCGAGACGCATTTCGCCGTGAAAATTCCGTGGGTGATGGGCCTTATCGGCACGCGCTCGCTGGACACGGAAATCCCCGGCATCAACGATCTGGTGGAACTCGCAAAGACCCGCATCCGCGATGGCATCAAGGCCTATGATGCGCTGATGCAGATACGTGCCACCGGCAAGGGCGCGGAACTGCCCGAAGAGGTGCGTGGCACCTTTGCGGAACTCGGCCACGAGCTTGGTTACGCCCTGTTGCTGAAACGTTATGTCGACGATCCGCGCCAGGCGACGGAGGAGCAGATTGCCAAGGCCGCCGCCGATACCATCCCGCATGTGCCGACGCTGTTCTGGGCGTTCCGCATCATGGTCGGTCTCGGCATATTCTTCATCCTGTTGACGGCAACCTTCTTTTATCTCTCCGCCCGCCGCCGGCTGGATCACTATCCGTTCTTGCTGAAGGTGGCCGTCTTCGCCATTCCGCTGCCGTGGATTGCTGCGGAAATGGGCTGGGTGGTCGCGGAATTCGGCCGTCAGCCATGGATCATCGAAGGCGTGCTGCCAACGGCCGCCGCCGTCTCCAGCCTCAGCGCTTCAACGGTTCTGATTACGCTTCTCTGCTTCATCGCCATCTATACGGTGCTGTTCATCGTCGAAATGGGGCTGATGCTGAAGGCGATCCGCAAGGGGCCGGATCCGGATCACGAGCCGGAAGCGCCGCTCGTTCCTGAAAAACTCGTCGCTGCGGAGTAAACGATCATGATATTGCATCAACTCATCGACTACGAAGTCCTCCGCGTCATCTGGTGGCTGCTGCTTGGCGTGGTGCTGATCGGTTTTGCCGTGACCGGCGGTTTCGATCTTGGCACGGGCGCGCTGCTGCCTTTCGTTGCGAAAACGGATCTCGAGCGGCGTGTCGTCATCAATTCCATCGGCCCGGTATGGGAAGGCAATCAGGTCTGGCTCATCCTTGGCGGCGGCGCCATCTTCGCCGCGTGGCCGCCGCTTTATGCGGTGTCTTTTTCAGGTTTTTACCTGGCGATGTTCGCCACCCTGTTTGCACTGATCCTGCGGCCGGTGGGGTTCAAATACCGCTCCAAGCGCGAGAGTACGACATGGCGCAGTACCTGGGATTGGGCGCTGTTTGTCGGTGGCTTTGTTCCCGCCCTGATTTTCGGTGTGGCGATCGGCAATGTGCTGCAGGGCGTACCCTTCCGCTTCAACGATGACCTCAGGATTTTTTACGACGGCACGACTTTGTTCGAGCTTCTCAACCCTTACGCAATCCTTTGCGGCCTCGTTTCCGTTTGCATGCTGGTGATGCATGGTGCGGCCTGGCTGGTGCTGAAGACCGAAGGGCCGGTCGCTGCGCGTGCCCGCAGTTTCGGCAGTATTGCAGCACTTGCCACCACAGTTCTCTTTGCGCTTGGTGGCGTATTGTTGTGGCTCGGTATCGACGGGTACCGCTTCACCTCGGAAGTCGTGACCGACGGTCCGTCCAATCCGTTGTCAAAGACGGTCGAGGTTGCAAGCGGCGTCTGGTTTGCGAATTACGCGGCCCATCCATGGATGATGCTGGCACCGGCGCTCGGTCTTGCCTTCCCGCTCGTCGCCTTCCTGTTGTTAAGGGGCGGGCGAGAGGTGCTGGCGCTGCTTTCCAGTTCGCTTGCCATATTCGGCATCATCTCGACGGTCGGTCTGACGATGTTTCCCTTCATCCTGCCCTCTTCGATCGATCCGAAATCGAGCCTTACGGTCTGGGACGCATCTTCGAGCCATATGACGCTGTTCATCATGCTGGTCGTCGCCCTCATCTTCATCCCCATCATCGTCGCTTACACCTCATGGGTCTATCGCGTGCTGTGGGGCAAGGTGGATGAAAAGGCGATCCGTGAAGACAGCGGCCACGCTTATTAATATCGAACAAATACAAGGAGATCGAACATGTGGTATTTCGCCTGGCTGCTCGGCCTGCCTCTCGCCGCCATTTTCGCCGTCATGAACGCCATGTGGTATGAGCTGATGGAAGAAAACGCCAGAAAGGCCGAGGCCAAGCCGGAAAAATAACGCTTCGGGGCACGGGGCAAAAAAGGGCGGCGTCCTATCTGGATGCCGCCCTTCTTGTAGAAATCGCCGCGATTGACACGCGCGGTTTCAGTGGATCGCGATGCCGCGCTTGTCCGCTTCTTCCTTGATGATGTCTTCAACCAGCGCTCTCTTGAGATTTGGGTTTCCCAGAAGATAGTCGTCGGCAATCTCGAAAATCGATTTCGGATTCTCGGTCCTGTGCAGGGTGTCGAGGTCCTGGCCGATCTGCTCTCGCAAGTTTGAATAGTCGTCCATCGCGGTTCTCCCGGTCACTGGTTCAATGCAGAAGTTCTGCCGGAACCTTGCCGCCGTTTTCAGACAGCTTCTTGATGACAGCCTTGTGCAGCCAGATGTTCATTGTGGCTGAGTCCGAGGTATCACCGGTATAGCCGAGTTCGCTTGCCAGTTCCTTGCGAGCGGTTAGGCTGCTGTCGAGATCGAGCGCTTTCAGAAGATCGACGATCGAATGTTTCCAGTCGAGTTTCTGCCCGTTCTGCTTGACCGCCGCGTCCAGAATGGATGCGACATCGACGCTGCCGGTGGATGCCGGAGCAGCGGCTGTCGGTGCGGGTGCTGCTGGCTGAGCCGGAGCGGCCGGGCTTGCGCCTGTCGTGGGCGCGCCAGCTGGCGCCGAAGTCTGCGGTGCCGCCTCTGCCTTGCCAAAAATCGCGTTCTTGATCTTGTCGAAAAAGCTCATTGTGTCCTCCCTCTATCGGCGAAATGCGCGCCCGATGGCAATGAGAATGCATGCGCCGATGAAACCGGCGATAAGGTATCCAATCCAGCCTCCGAGCGAAATGCCCACAAGCCCAAGCAGGAAATTGGCGACGATGGCGCCAACGATGCCGAGAATTATGTTCATGAAAAGACCCATGTTGCTTTTCATGAACTGTTCGGCAAGCCAACCGGCTACGCCGCCGATGATGATTGCTGCAATCCAGCCGATTTGTGCGTCTTCCATAACAGGCCTTTCCTTTGTGAGAGAGG
Organism: Agrobacterium sp. A3-95; assembly: GCF_053521785.1. Taxonomy (NCBI): domain Bacteria; kingdom Pseudomonadati; phylum Pseudomonadota; class Alphaproteobacteria; order Hyphomicrobiales; family Rhizobiaceae; genus Agrobacterium; species Agrobacterium sp. A3-95. The sequence continues at coordinate 163,655 of NZ_JBNWDR010000010.1, forward strand.
TCCGCAGGCATATGGACAGGCTTCTGCGCGCACTGATCCCCCCGCCTCTTGACCCCAGGCAGGGAATTAACGGCCAATCGAGGATTTTGTTCCGGTCTCCTTGCTTTCGTCAGCTTTGGCTTTGGAAGTCCAGCCCGATATCCAGAACCGGCGCGCTGTGGGTCAGCCAGCCGACGGAGATGAGATCGATGCCGGTTGCTGCAATGGCTGCAGCGGTTTGAGGGGTGATGCGTCCGGAGGCCTCGGTGATGGCGCGGCCGGCGACGATCTGCACCGCCTCGCGCAGCTGTTCCGGCGGCATGTTGTCGAGTAGAACCGCATCGACTCCTTCCTCCATCGCTTCGCGCAATTGCAAGAGCGTATCGACCTCGACCTCGATCTTGACCAGATGTCCGACACCCGCCTTGGCGCTGCGGATAGCGTCACGCACGCCGCCGGCTACGGCGATGTGGTTGTCCTTGATGAGTACAGCATCATAAAGGGCAAAACGGTGGTTCATGCCGCCGCCGGCGCGCACGGCATATTTTTCCAGCGCCCTGAGGCCCGGCGTCGTTTTGCGGGTGCAGGCAACCGAGGCTCTGGTGCCGGAGATGGCGGCAGCAATTGTAGCGGTGACGGACGCGATGCCTGAGAGATGGCCGAGAAAATTAAGGGCGGTGCGCTCCGCCGTCAAAAGACCGCGCGAGGGACCCTCGATTGTCGCGATAATATCGCCCGGAGCGACCGCCGCGCCATCCTGCACCTGACGCCTCATCACGATTGTCGGGTCCACCAACTGGAAAGCCAGTTCTGCGGCATCAAGACCTGCGATGACACCCGGTTCACGCGCCGCCATGACGACGACTGAGCGATGATCGGCGGGGATGACTGCGGCGGACGTGATGTCGCCCGCCAGACCCAGGTCTTCCAGAAGGGCGTTGCGGACAAGCGGCTCCACGATAATGCGTGGCAGAGGGGTGAGGGTCATGTCAGGCGCTCCGCGCAATGCTGGAAGAAAAAAGATTGGACGATGAGAGGTCACAGGCAATGGCGATGACATCGGACAGGCAAAGCCTGCGCCTTGTGGCGGTCGCGTCCTTTTCCGGGAAATCGTTACGGAAATGGGCCCCGCGCGATTCTCTTCGCAAGGCGGCGAAGACGGCGATTGCGAGCCCGACGATGGCGGGATCGGATGCGGGGCCGTTCTGTTCGGCCAGTGGGAGAAGTTCGCTGATCGCGCTGATCAACCCCGCTTCATGTCTGGCGATGCCGAGATGGCGGGAGACGATGGGCCGGACGATAGAGGGGTCTGCTGCCGAAAGAACAGGCGTTGCGAATGGCGTGACAGCTGTCACCCGTTTTGATGCCGGTCGGGCGGCAATATCTTTTGCCGCACGCATGCCCATGGCAGCCGCCTCCAGCAAGGAATTGCTGGCCAGCCGATTGGCCCCGTGAAGACCGATGCAGGCGGTTTCGCCCGCAACCCATAGGCCCGGCACGGAACTACGGCCATTACCATCTGTGGCGACGCCACCCATGTGGTAGTGCACGGCGGGACGGACGGGCACGAGTTCGCGGGCGGGGTCTATGCCAGCCTCGCGGCATAGCAGGTCGATTGACGGGAAACGCGCCGAAAAACCGCTGCCGATCGCCTTGCGGGCATCGAGAAAGACTTTGCCGCCGCGCAGGATTTCCCGGTCGATGGCGCGGGCGACAATATCGCGGGAGGCAAGTTCTGCACCCGGAACGGTCGCCATGAAACGTTCGCCGCTTTCATTGAGAAGAACGGCACCTTCGCCCCGCACCGCCTCGCTGACCAGAGCCAGCGGCCGCCGGGGAGAGGAAAGCGCCGTTGGGTGGAACTGGACGAATTCCATATCAGTGAGGATGGCTCCGGCGCGCGCGGCGAGCATGATCCCCTGTCCGAAATTGCCGGTGGGATTGGTAGTGGCCTCATACAGCCCGCCGAGGCCACCGGTTGCAAGAATGACGTTTGTGGCCGGCAGAACAAAGCTGCCCTTTTGCCCGGCGCAGATGAGACCGGCTATGGCCCCGCCCTCTGTCAGCAGCCGGCGCACCTCCGCACCTTCCAGGACTGCGATGGACGGCGTGTTGAGAACGGCGGCTGCAAGAGCCCTCACAATGGCCGCACCCGAGCCGTCACCTTCGGCATGCAGGATGCGCCGGCGGCCATGGGCAGCTTCCAGCCCGAAAACGAGCCTGCCTTGTGCATCGCGATCGAAACGAACTCCGGCTCGTTCCAGGGCATCGATGACGGCGGGGGCGGTGGAGACGATATCCGCTGCCATAGCCGCGTCACAGAGGCCGTCGCCTGCGGCGAGCGTATCGGCAAGATGCAGTGCAGTGCTGTCGTCAGCGCCAAGGCTTGCAGCAATGCCGCCCTGCGCCCAGGCGCTGGACGTTTCGCCACCGAGCGCGCCGCGGGTCAGAAGCAGGACCGGTTGCGGTGCGAGCGTCAATGCTGCCATCAGGCCGGCAATACCGCTGCCGACGATGACCGTCCTGCCCGCATATTGCGACAGAGCGTCACTCATACCGCCAGCATCCTTTCCACCGCGCGGCGGGCGGCGACCGCAACAGCCGGATCGATTGTCACCTCGTGGCGGTTTTCTTCAAGCGCAGTGCGGATATTGCCGAGCGTGATGCGCTTCATGTGCGGGCAGAGGTTGCAGGGGCGGATGAATTCGACATCGGGATGATGCACGGCGACATTGTCGCTCATCGAGCATTCCGTCAAAAGCACCACGCGGGCCGGTCTTTCCCGGCCGACGTAGTCCGACATGACAGCGGTCGAGCCGGAAAAATCTGCGGCCTCGACGACATCGGGCGGACATTCGGGATGCGCGAGAACGGTGATGCCGGGATGGCTTTCGCGCAATTCCCTGATGTCGTCGGCGGTGAAAAGCTCATGCACCTCGCAATGGCCGCGCCATGCGATGAGTTCGACATTGGTCTCCCGCGCCACATTCTTCGCCAGATATTCGTCCGGCAGCATCAGCACGCGCGGCACGCCGAGCGATTCCACCACCTGGCGGGCATTGCCGGAGGTGCAGCATATGTCGGAAGCCGCCTTCACCGCCGCCGACGTGTTCACGTAAGTGACGACAGGAACGCCGGGATAGGCCTTGCGCAGAAGTGCGATGTCTTCGGGCGTGATGGAATCGGCGAGCGAGCAGCCGGCGGCCATATCCGGAATAAGCACGGTTTTTCCCGGATTTAGCAGCTTTGCCGTCTCGGCCATGAAATGCACGCCGGCGAGAACGATCACATCCGCTTCTACTTCCATTGCCTTGCGCGCAAGGGCGAGGCTGTCGCCAACGATATCGGCAACGCCGTGGAAGATTTCCGGCGTCTGGTAATTATGGGCGAGGATGACGGCGTTGCGCCTGCGCTTCAGATCGAGGATCGCCTCCACATCATCCTGAAAACCCATCCATTCCGCCTTGGGAATGACGCGGCTGACGCGGTCGTAAAGGCTTGCGGCAGATATCTGTTCGTTCACGGCACTCTCCCATTTATACTCTATTTGAGTATATCTACGGCAAACAAATATTCTCATTGTGAGCATATGTCAATTGCGGGAGAGTGGCAGTTTGGTTCCGGAAAGGGCGCGTTCATCCACAACGGTCTGGCGGAATCGGAAGAGCTTTGCAGGGCGTCCGCCGGTTTCGGTCGCCATGTCGCCAGTTTCTTCCACCAGCTGCTGCTGTTCTATCAGCCGGCGGAAGTTCTGCTTGTGCAGCGTCAGACCGGCGAGCGCCTCCACCGCGCGCTGCAATTGCAGCAGGGTGAAAGCGTCGGCCATCAGTTCGAAAACTACAGGCCGGTATTTAATCTTAGCCCGGAGGCGCGCGATGCCGGTGGCAAGAATGCGACGGTGATCGGCAAACATCGGTCTGCCGAAATTGATCCGAGGCTCACTCTGGGCTTCTTCGACCAGTCCGGCCTCATAGAGCAATTCGTAGCGCTGAAGTGTCAGTTCCTCGTTCCAGCCGCCGCCATCAAGGCCGAAGGTGAAGTCGGCGCGTAAATGGCGCTGGCCTTTGCAGGCAGGGTCGGAATCCGCCCAGCAGCGCAGCTTCTCGATGATTGTGTCCAGAACCGCCGGCCGGCCCTGCCGATGGTCTTCCCAAGGAAAATACTCGTACCAGCCATGCCAGATAGGGCGGCCATTGCCGGGCGGCTCCTGTTCGCGAACCAGCCCGAGATAACCGATCGATATGGTTCTTCCGCCAAGAATGTCATTGTTGCGGTCCCGGTCGGCGAAGGTGTAGAGTTGTTCGAGATAGCCGACGGGATGATGTGTCTGTTCGTGTATCCACTCTCTCAACCCGCTCTGAAGCGTCCTGTGTCCGAATTCAAACGGCCCTGATGGAAGTGCCGCGCCCGCCCGCACGGTCATTACCCGCGGCTCGTCCGTGGTGATGGCGGTGACGACGGCGATGAGTTCGGCGTGGGCAAGCCCTATGGTCACGGCGGCTCCTCTGGTAGATGGCGTCGGTATCGACCTTCTTTGGCACAGGAATGCCTGTTCGCCAACAAGCGGGCTGGGAAACGCGGATGCCGCCGCGCATGTAAAACTTTACGTAGCGATCAGACAAAAGAATAAGTGCTTGTGGTTAGTCGCGTATCGTCCTTTATGTTAAGACCCGCGTCAAAAGCATCCATAATGTAGAAGGCCGATGTTAGAGGATATATATCTCGAAGAAACACTTGTGGGTTATTACACCTGGAACGTGGGACAGAATCTGGTTTATCTGGATGCTGTGGCGGCTCGCCTGCGCGAATTTTCCGAAGAGAAAGCCGCCCGCGGCATTCCCGTGGAGGATTTCATAGATCAGATCGAAAGCGGCTCGCGCGCGCGTGTGGCCAAGGCGGTTTACAACTCGCTGACGAACGGCGTGTTCTATGATCAGCAATACCGCATCGAACTCAAATCCGGCGATTTTCGCTGGCTGCGGACAACGGGCAGGGTTATCCTTGATGGTGACCGCATTCCAATCATGGCGATGGGCACGGTGCGAGACATCACCTCGCGCAAGATTTTATTGATGTAATATTTATCGCGTTCGGTCTGTCTTGAAAAACGCCGATCTATTTCTTGTCGATTGTTTTGATGTTGCGGTGACATGGTTCGGCAGGTTTTCATTTTGCTGTTTCAGATCGTGCTGGTCACGGGGCTTGGTATAGCCGGCATCCGCATCGCCTCGCTCATGAATGGCGAGGCGGCATATCCAGCGACTGGCCTCTCCGCAAACACGGAAACGCTGTGGACGACCTCTCCGGTCCGGGTCGATCCCCGCCATCAGAATTATGAGCGTATTCCGACCCCGCCCGATCCATACCCCCTGAAAATATACGCGGATCAGCGCTTGCGCGTTGCGTCCAACAATCGCTTCACCTTCAAAGGACAGGAGTTCCGCCTCGCCGGCGTGGAAGACATCGACCGCAACCGGGTTTGCGTCGGACCTGACGGCCGCCGTTATGCCTGCGGCCTGAACGCCTTCAAGGCGCTGGAGAACCGCCTGCGCGGCAAATATCTGGAATGCCGCGTGCTGGAAGAAGGCGGCGGCGTTCCGTCGGTGGAATGTCGGATCAACGGGCAGGATGTGCGGGCGCTCTTGCAATAGTCAACGCGAAGAACAGACAATGCCACACGAAAGCCCGTGCTGGACGATGGAAATTTGTATGTTAGAAGGTTTGGTGGAGCTAAGCGGGATCGAACCGCTGACCTCTTGCATGCCATGCAAGCGCTCTCCCAGCTGAGCTATAGCCCCATAAGGGTTCCGGCATTTCGTCCGGTTCCGGGAACCGAAGCGGCTGTTGTTCCGTTCGGTGGCGGCTTACTACTTCGGCTAATCGAAGAGTGCAAGCACAAAAAACAGCCCGGCTTCATTTTTTTGTCGCCGGGCTGGTTTATCCAATAAGATCAAGCTTCTTCGTCGTCGCCCGGTACGCCGATGATGCCGGACATGTCGTCGTCATCGTCGTCTTCGTCGGCTTCGAGGAAGGTGTCGTCGTCGTCGCCGATTTCCACGTCGTCGTCATCGTCGCCCAGGTCCGGGATATCGTCGCCGCTGTTGTCGCCGTCGGCGTCTTCCAGCGATACGAGTTCGACTTCCGTGTTTTCGGCATCGACTTCCGCGACTTCTTCTTCTTCAGCCTGCTCGAGCTTTGCCTGAGCGGTGCTTTCTTCAAAGAAAGAGAGCGGCCAGGACTTGCCGCTATAGGGAGAAACGACCGGGTCGCGGTTCAGATCGTAGAACTTCTTGCCGGTATCGGGGTCTGTGCGCTTGGTACCAAGGTCCGCTTTTGCCACTGTCTAAGCCTCAAATTGTCGAATGAGTTTCGGTGTGTACGCCGTAAAACCGGCATAGACGGTAAAATTTCTAGCCGGTCCCCTTAATCGTTGCGGTCTTTCGTGTCAAAGACAAACTTTGGAGGCCGCCCTCCCATGATGCGACTTGTATGTCAGGCTGCTCATAAAGATTGGAGGCCGACGCACTCTACTGTATTAATGATGGACGCACAGGCAGAAAGCTTCATGACCTTTACGATTGCCATAGATGGGCCAGCTGCGGCGGGCAAAGGGACCTTGTCACGCAAGATTGCGGAGACCTATGGTTTCCATCATCTCGACACCGGGCTGACCTACAGAGCCACGGCCAAGGCACTTCTTGACGCCGGCCTGCCGCTCGATGACGAGAAGGTCGCTGAAAAGGTGGCGCTGCAGCTCGACCTTGCCGGCCTCGATCGCGCGGTGCTTTCAAGGCACGATATCGGCGAGGCGGCGTCCAGGATTGCGGTGATGACCCCGGTGAGGCGCGCGCTCGTGACAGCGCAGCAGCGATTTGCGGCAAAGGAACCGGGCACGGTTCTGGATGGCCGCGACATCGGCACAGTGGTGTGCCCGGATGCGCCGGTGAAGCTCTACGTCACCGCTTCGCCGGACGTGCGGGCACGCAGGCGTTATGATGAAATCGTCGCCAACGGCAGCGTTGCCGATTACGACGCCATTTTCGCCGAGGTGAAGAAACGCGACGAGCGCGACATGGGCCGAGCCGACAGCCCGTTGAAACCGGCTGAAGACGCGCACTTGCTAGATACGTCGGAAATGAGTATAGAGGCGGCGTTTCAGGCCGCGCGGATGATTATCGACGCCGCCCTGAAGAAACAGGTTTTTCGCGGAACCGCTTGAATCGGTCCGCGTTTAGTCCGGAATTGCCTGAAGACATGTCCTTGCGCCGGGAAGCCTTTTAAAAAGGCGGGCATGGGTTCGGGTATCAACAACGCTAGCCCACCGGCGCTTTTGTATTCGCTCTCGCGCGGATGCAATCAGGAGATTTCATGTCAGTATCTACCCCCACGCGCGAAGATTTCGCAGCGCTTCTCGAAGAATCCTTTGCCTCTAACGATCTTGCCGAAGGCTATGTTGCCAAGGGTATCGTAACGGCAATCGAGAAGGACGTTGCCATCGTCGACGTTGGCCTCAAGGTTGAAGGCCGCGTACCGTTGAAGGAATTCGGCGCGAAGTCCAAGGACGGCACGCTGAAGGTCGGCGACGAAGTCGAAGTTTACGTCGAGCGCATCGAAAACGCACTCGGCGAAGCCGTTCTGTCGCGCGAGAAGGCTCGCCGCGAAGAGAGCTGGGTCAAGCTCGAAGCCAAGTTCGAAGCTGGCGAGCGCGTCGAAGGCGTTATCTTCAACCAGGTCAAGGGTGGTTTCACCGTCGATCTGGACGGCGCCGTTGCCTTCCTTCCGCGTTCGCAGGTCGACATCCGTCCGATCCGCGACGTTACCCCGCTGATGCACAACCCGCAGCCCTTCGAAATCCTCAAGATGGACAAGCGTCGCGGCAACATCGTTGTCTCGCGCCGCACGGTTCTCGAAGAGTCCCGCGCCGAGCAGCGTTCTGAAATCGTTCAGAACCTCGAAGAAGGCCAGGTTGTTGACGGCGTTGTCAAGAACATCACCGATTACGGTGCGTTCGTTGACCTCGGCGGCATCGACGGCCTGCTGCACGTTACCGACATGGCATGGCGCCGCGTCAACCATCCTTCGGAAATCCTCAACATTGGCCAGCAGGTCAAGGTTCAGATCATCCGCATCAACCAGGAAACCCACCGTATCTCGCTCGGCATGAAGCAGCTCGAGTCCGATCCGTGGGATGGCATCTCCGCCAAGTACCCGGTTGGCAAGAAGATCTCCGGTACGGTCACGAACATCACCGACTACGGTGCATTCGTCGAGCTGGAGCCGGGCATCGAAGGCCTGATCCACATTTCCGAAATGTCCTGGACCAAGAAGAACGTACATCCCGGCAAGATCCTGTCCACGAGCCAGGAAGTTGACGTTGTCGTTCTTGAAGTCGATCCGTCCAAGCGCCGTATCTCGCTCGGCCTCAAGCAGACGCTGGAAAACCCGTGGCAGGCATTTGCCTTCAGCCATCCGGCCGGCACTGAAGTCGAAGGCGAAGTCAAGAACAAGACCGAATTCGGCCTGTTCATCGGCCTCGAAGGCGATGTCGACGGCATGGTTCACCTGTCGGATCTCGACTGGAACCGTCCGGGCGAACAGGTCATCGAAGAGTTCAACAAGGGTGACGTGGTCAAGGCCGTCGTTCTCGATGTTGACGTCGAGAAGGAACGCATCTCGCTCGGCATCAAGCAGCTCGGCAAGGATGCTGTCGGTGAAGCCGCAACGTCCGGCGACCTGCGCAAGAACGCAGTCGTTTCGTGCGAAGTCATCGCCGTTAACGACGGTGGCGTGGAAGTGAAGCTCGTCAACCACGAGGACATCACCTCCTTCATCCGCCGCAACGACCTCGCACGCGATCGTGACGATCAGCGTCCGGAGCGTTTCGCAGTTGGCCAGGTTTTCGACGCTCGCGTCGTCAACTTCTCGAAGAAGGACCGCAAGGTCATGCTTTCGATCAAGGCTCTGGAAATCGCTGAAGAGAAGGAAGCCGTCGCACAGTTCGGTTCGTCCGACTCTGGCGCTTCGCTCGGCGACATCCTCGGTGCGGCTCTGAAGAACCGCAGCGAATAATCGCTAGAGATCGTTTTATATAAAGAACCCGCCGGAATTTTCCGGCGGGTTTTTTGTTGGCTATAGTGTTCGTGGCACAGGCCAATGGGCGGCGCGGAATTCAGTGCATGCCACTCATCTTGAGGTAATAATTTTCCGCACTGTCGTCGAAAGCCGCTGTCCGCGGATTTTCCCCATCCCCAATCTCGTCATTGGCGGCCACCCTCTCTTCCATCTCGTCCTGACCGTCGGGATTTTCGCCCTCCGCCTCGCCATTCGCTTCATCCTCGGAAAATGGACCACGCCCGCGATGCGGCGTTTCCGATTCGTGGTCCTCTTCCGCCGGTGGGTATGCGACGAGCGGTAACGGCGTGCCGTCTTTTGCCAGAGCCGCAGCGATCAGCGATTGCGAAGCCGTTTGTTCCAGCATCGCCATTCTTGCTTCCGGGTCGAGAGCGGCGCGGGGCATGGGCTGGGCTTCTGGCCGGTTGGTAATCGTCTCCGTTTCCTCCCCGGTCGGGTGGATGGGCGTTGCGAGGGCAGTTTTTTCGGCAGGCTGCTCTTCGAGTGGTTGCGGTATGGCGCCCGGTGGCGTGGCGGAAAGCTGGGCAGCGGTGGTGGCCTTGGCGGGAAGTTTGCCGGCCAATGCAGCGAGGAGCAGGTTTTCCATATCCTTGGCGCCAGCCGTGGACTGGCCGGATGGTGGGTTCAAGGTAGTGCGGATTTCCCTCGGCTCCAGCTTCATCGTGTCCCGATGCTGAAGTGCAGGGCGCATCTCGGCGTTCTCAGCCCGTGGCGGATTTGCCGGGCGGGCATCTGTCGAAGCTTCTTTTGTTGTGCTGCTCGTTTGCGGCTGAGGCGAGCGTACGGTGCTTTCGGCGGCTTTCCCTTCCGGTTTTGCCGCATCGCGCGGAGAGTCGGACATGTCGGCAGGTGGGGCGGGAAGATTGGCCTGCGGGCCTTGCGGCGCTGCCTGCGCCGCAACCATGGCTTTTATTGCGGCGGCGCTTTGGGCAAGCGGGCCGATGAGCATAGGCAACAGCCGGCCGGGCGCGGCGGCGGTTGCCGGTTGTGCTGTTGTTGTGGTGGTCGTTGCCGGGTTTGGGCGGCCGTCAGCACTCTGGCTCGGGCCGTTCTGCTGTCTCGCTTGTACTGGCTGCGCGGTCACCGGATTGGCCGAGTTGTTCTGCTGATAAGAGGACACCACAGCCTTCGCCGCAAGATCCGTTCCCTTGTAGCGGGAAAGCTCGATCAGCAGCGCAAGCCTTGCGGCATCCGGCCCGGTTGGCTGTTTCAGGATTTCTGCCAGCATCGAAAGGCTCAACCCCTGCAGGACTTTGCTGACCTGTTGTTCCAGCGCCAGGCGCTGCGGTGCGGGCAGGGCGCGCAGCGCATCCGTCAGACGCATCACATAGGTTTGAATGGCTTCGCCATCGCGCCTTGGCAGGTTCATCAGCTTGCCAAGCGCCTCCGCCAGAACGGCGGTGCTGCGGGAAAGCTGATATTCGCTGGCGAGAGAGGTGACTGCGGCTTTGGCGAAAAGACTGCCGCCATTGTCGGGAGCAAGATTGCTTGCCTGCGGCTGCACGGCCTCCTTCGGCTCCCCGCGCTGCGTCTGCGAGGCTGCGGCTCCATAGGCGGCATCGGCTGCCGGAATTTTCGGTACAGGCGGTAACATGCTGCGCTCCGTTCCTATCGATTACCGCCGCTGGCTGCGAAAGGGCCAGTCCCTGGCTCTCTGATCCGCATTTGGCCTATGTTGAAAGATTGCCGCGCCGGTGATGTACAGGTGTCATCTCGCCCGCTCATGCGGGAGCGCCGTGTGCGTCGCTGGCAGGAATGCCAGCTCTTCGCGATACACACAGAATCATCAACCCTGAGTCTGGGCCGCAGATATTAAGAATTCGCTAACCATAAAAATCGTGTCGATATGGCAATCAGGGAGAGACGCTGATGAACATGCGGTAAAGCCCGTTATCGTCGGAATTGACCGATGAAATATGGTCCGGTTCGCTATCCGCTGCCTCAAAGGCTTCCGGCGGCATCGCGTCGAGCCAGCTTGCCTTGGGAAAACCTCTCTCGGGGCGATTTTCCACGGGGGCGATGAGGTTGTCTTCCTCGCTTGCGGCAACGAAATTGTCGTCATTCGGCGCCAGTGGCGGAGCGGCGATGGAGAGCAGCGCTTGCGCCGCATTTGGTTCGGCATCGAGGCCGGCGCTGCCGGATATGCCGGAAATTTGAGACATGTTTGAACTCACATCATGTTTCGCTCAAGTGACTATCGGTAGCGGCGAGATCATGCCGCCTTCTTCTTCAGCAGTGCATAAATTCCATTGTCGTCTATCGAGATCGGCAAAATGGCGCTGCGGGCGTTATCGACGACTGCCTGAGCATCAAGCAGTTTTTCGGCGTCGTCTTTCTGATCGGTTTCCGTCTTGGTTGCGGCGTCTGTCTCTGCGGGTTCGTTGTCATTTTCAGCCGGGGCCGTTTGGCTAGATGGCGTTGCCGCGAGCACGGAGATAAGGGCGATTTCCGATGAAATATCGACCGGGCCTTGCCCGTCAGTGCCTTGGGCTTTTTCTTCGGCGGCAGCGTCTATGTGTTCCTTCACGACGTCCTGAAGTTTTTGCACATCCTCCAGCTTGCCCTGTGCGTCTCGGGTCTGGATATCCTCTTCCCGCTCCGCCGCAACTTCGGCATCGTTGATTTCGCCCATGCGGTTTTTGCCGCGTTCGGCCTGCAATTCTTCCTTGGTTTTCGGATCGGCAACGTCTTCCAGGCGCTGGATGACCTTCATGGTTTCCCGTGTCATGAATTGGGTGCCCTGCGCCTGATCGTTCAGCGCATTCTTCACGGCGCGTGCCGCATCGCCAAATGGGTTTGCGATTGCGGCGATCATCTGCTGCGCGGAAATACCAAGTTCCTTGAGGCCAGTCGATTCTTCGAGATCATTGACATTTTTGGGTGCGGTGGCGCGCACTGCCATGATTGCTTTCGACATCTGCACGCCGAAATCTTCTTCCTTGCCGCTCAGGCCGGCATTTTGGGCAATGCGTGCGGCAAGTGCTGCCATGGGCGCGGTCTTGGTAGTTACGCCGTTATTCAGGACTTCCACGACCTGCGCTTCCGAAACGCCGAAGGATTTCAGCGAAATCGTCGTGGCTTTTCCTGCCGCATCGGTTTTTTCAAAGCCGTCGGTCAGGGTCAGCGCGTCCTGAAGCCTTTGCGCGAAAGTGGCGTTCGATTCATCGTTTTCCTGGGTGATGCCAAGCGCAGACGAGAAACGGGAGACAAGCGAGGCGAAGGCATCGCCATCAGGCTTCATGGCGCCGAACAGATAGGCGCTTATCTTTTCATTGGCAACGCGATGGCTTTGGTCCGGCTGCGGCTGGGTCTTTATCGTCTCGTCTTTTTTGGTGCCGTTCGCTTTTTCCTGCTCTTCGCGATGGCGCTCCTCAATGGTTTCCACCATCGACCGCATGAGGTCGCTGACTGCAATGCTTGCCGTCTGCTGCAACGGTGTAATCATCTGGAAGTCCCCGGCCACCCAAAGTTGCGGCCGAGAATAGGCAGTTTCGGTAAATCAGTCCTTAAACGAAGCGTGAAACCGCTCAGCTATGGGCGAAGATATCCGTTTCGTCCCAGCCCAGAAGATCGAGCTTGGCACGGGTCGGCAGAAACGCGAAACAGGCATCGGCATGATCGAGGCGACCATCACGCACGAGGCGGTGGGTCAGCTTGTCGCGCAGCGCATGCAAATGCAGCACATCGGATGCAGCATATTCGAGCTGTGCGGGTGACAGTTTTTCTGCTGCCCAGTCGGACGATTGCTGCGCCTTGGAGATGTCGACCTCAAGCATTTCCTTCAGATTGTCCTTCAGCCCGTGCCGGTCGGTATAGGTGCGGGTCAGGCGGGAGGCGATCTTGGTGCAGAAAACCGGCGTCGTCGTCACACCGAACGTGTGGAACAGAACGGCGATATCGAAACGGCCATAGTGAAAAATCTTCTGCCGGGCAGGGTCTGCAAGCATATGGGTGAGGTTTGGAGCCTCCTTCTGGCCGGCGGCGATGCGGATGACATCCGCCGTACCGTCTCCAGGAGAAAGCTGAACGACACAGAGACGGTCGCGGCGTGGCACCAGCCCCAGTGTTTCCGTATCGATTGCGATGGCGCCAAGGTAGCGTGCGGCATCTGCGGCGGAAATATCGCCTTCGTGATAACGGATGGTTGCTGCCATTGTCTTGCTCCGGGAATGTCCAGTTCTTTGCTCCGGCTATAACGGAAAGACAGGTTTGACGATACCGTTTTGTAGGTCGCTCCGACGCGCCTTGGCGCATGTCCGCTTGGTACTTGCGTTTGCGAAAGTCTCCGGGTTAGGTTTGCGAAAATCCTGTTTCTCCAAATTGTATGAAATTTCCTATGACAAAGAAAATCTATCTCGCCGGGCCGGAGGTCTTCCTCCCGAATGCCCGTGAAATGCTCGACCTCAAGGCCTCGCTTGCACGCGAGGCCGGGTTTACGCCGCTTTCGCCGGGCGATTTGGAAATTCCGCCCGCGGACACGAAAATCGGCCACGGCTGCAACATCAATGCCATAGACGAGCGGATGATGCTGGAAGCGGATGCGGTCATCGCCAATCTCACGCCGTTTCGCGGCATCGCCGCCGATACGGGAACGAGCTACGAACTGGGGTTCATGTGCGCGCTGGGCAAGCCGGTTTTCGCCTACACCAATGTCGCGGCCAATCACTTCACCCGCATCAAGGCGCAATATGACGGTGTTGCCGCAATCGATGAAACAGGGCGCTATCGCGGCCCGGACGGTTTGTCGATCGAGAATTTCGACATGGTCGACAATCTCATGCTGCACGGCGGAATTTTGCGGCGTGGCGGCGTCGTCATCGTTGGCAACGCGACGGTAGAGGCCCTTTATACGGATCTCGAGGCGTATAAGCGCTGTCTGGCGGCCGCCGCTGAAAAATTACTGACACAGACTGATCCCGACAGAACGAATTTAGTGGAGACATCATCATGAGCGGTACCATCCTCATCACCGGCGCCACGTCCGGCTTCGGACAGGCCACGGCGCGGCGCTTCGCCAAGGAAGGCTGGAAGGTCATCGGCACAGGTCGGCGGGCGGAACGGCTGGAGGCGCTGGCGCAAGAACTCGGCTCCGCCTTTCACGGCGCTGCCTTCGATGTTACCGACGAAGATGCCACTAAAAAGGCACTTGCGGCTTTGCCGGAAGGTTTCCGGGACATCGATATTCTCGTCAACAATGCGGGGCTTGCGCTCGGCACCGCACCTGCACCGCAGGTGCCGCTGAAAGACTGGCAGACCATGGTGAACACCAACATCACCGGTCTTTTGAACATCACCCACCATCTTTTGCCCACGTTGATCGACCGCAAGGGCATTGTCATCAACCTTTCCTCGGTAGCTGCGCACTGGCCCTATGCGGGCGGCAATGTCTATGCCGGAACGAAAGCCTTCCTGCGGCAATTCTCGCTCGGTCTGCGCTCCGACTTGCATGGCAAGGGCGTGCGCGTCACCTCGATCGAACCGGGCATGTGCGAAACGGAATTCACGCTTGTTCGCACCGGCGGCAATCAGGATGCCTCGGACAATCTTTACAAGGGCGTCAATCCGATCACGGCCGAGGATATCGCCAATACGATCCATTGGGTCGCCTTGCAGCCCAAACATATCAACATCAACAGCCTCGAACTCATGCCGGTCAACCAGTCCTTTGCCGGTTTTCAAGTGCATCGGGAAAGTTGATTTCCAACGTTTTCTACGGGAGTGCTAAAAAACAAAGCAGGAATTTTCGAGCTATGCAAAAATGCAATGCTGCATTGCGAGACTTGCTCTGTTAAAAATCGCGGATACCGCTATATTCAAATCATCGAAGCGACGCACTCCTCCTCCCAGTGTCGCTCGATGCGGATCGGTGGTACTCCTCCTCCCAATCACCGATCAAGTTTGAAGCCTGCCGCACCTCCTCCCGCGGCAGGCTTTTTCCTTTTCTGGGCTTTTTTTTCCAATGCATCTAGCGGTGAGGTTTCTGCGCGCTGTCTGCGCCTGGATGACCGATACCCCGCTTTTCCCCTTAAGTTTCCGGGGGATTTCTGATTTTCCCGTCAAGGCGATGATTGTCGAAATCGGGCGCGTATCGATCACGATTTCGTTATGTCTAGATGAATATGCACAGTTTTGTGGCGGTGCATGGTGTTGGCCCATTGCTTAGGCCCCGGCCTGTGTTTAAGCATTGGCAAAAGAACGCTTGGGAGTTGCCGACACGCTTGTGTCTGTGCGCCTGAAAGCGGCGGGGAGAGAATGGCAGACTTTCAAGAGGCGCTGAAGCGGTTTCAGCCGATCGCGGTTTCATCGATCGCTGAAGACGAGCTCGGGTTGCGGTTGCGCGGCCTGCAAGCGCAACTAATCCAGCAAAATATCAAGGCGGTCTGGCTCGATGCATCATCGTCGCTGACCTATTATACTGGCCTGTCGCTTGGTCTTTCGGAGCGCATTCACGGCGCCCTGGTGCCGGCAGAAGGCAAGCCGGTCTATGTCAGTCCGGCATTTGAGGAGCCGAAACTACGGACGATGATCCGTGTCGAGGGCGAAGTTGCCGTCTGGGAAGAGGATGAAAGTCCTTTTGACCTGATGGCAAAGCGAATCGAAGCGCTCGGCTGTCCCGGCCACCTTGTCGCGATCGATCCTGCCACTCCTTTCGTTTTCGCATCGGCCCTGATGCAGCGTCTGGAAGGCCGCATCATTTCCGCCCAGCCGATGATTGTCGCACAGCGGCAGGTCAAATCCGCAGCCGAGATTGCCATCATCCAGGCGGCGATGGATGCGAGCTACGGCGTGCAGAAGGCCGTGTTCGAGGGGCTGCGTCCCGGCATATCCACGACGGAAGTGGCTGACTTCGTTAACACCGCACATGTTGCGCTTGGCATGAAGCCGCTTTTCGTGGCGGTTCAGTTCGGCGAGGCGACGGCTTATCCGCATGGCGTGCCCTATGCGCAGACGCTTGTTGACGGCGACATGGTGCTGGTCGATCTCGGCGGCATCCTTCATGGCTATCGTTCGGATATCACCCGCACCTATGTGTTCGGCCAGCCGACGGAACGGCAGCGTTTTCTCTGGAACGCCGAGCGGGACGCGCAGGCTGCTGCCTTTGACGCGGCCCGGGTCGGGGCTGCCTGCTCGGACGTGGACAAGGCCGCGCGCGACAGCCTGAAAGCGGCCGGTTTTGGGCCGGATTATCAGGTTCCGGGTCTACCGCATCGCACCGGCCATGGGCTTGGGCTGGATATTCACGAAGAACCCTATATCGTTGCAGGAAATGCCACGGCACTTCAGCCGGGAATGTGCTTTTCCATCGAGCCGATGCTGTGCGTTTATGGGGAATGCGGCGTCCGTCTCGAGGATATAGCTTATATGACGGAGGCGGGACCACGCTGGTTCTGCCCGCCGGAAAAGAACCTCGACCGGCTGTTCCAGCCGGTCGCCGGGTAATTGGTCGGGAGGCACAGGACCGAACGGCGACACGGGGCTCCGCGTCGTCGCTGACCAGGACAGGTAGGCCCCTTAAAACGGGGTCGCATAAACTCAGAAAAAGAGGGAAAGGACCACCAGATGAAAACGCTGACCCGCAGTTTGCTTATAGCCTCTGCGCTTGCGATGGCTTCCGCCGTGCCCGCCATGGCGAAGACCTTCGTTTATTGCTCCGAGGCATCTCCGGAAGGCTTCGATCCTTCGCCTTACACCGCCGGCGGCACCTTCGATGCCTCCGCGCATCCGGTCTACAACCGTCTGACCGAGTTCAAGAAGGGCACGACCGAAGTTGAGCCAGGCCTTGCCGAAAAGTGGGAAGTTTCGAGCGATGGCCTCGAATACACGTTCCACCTGCGCAAGGGCGTAAAGTGGCACTCTAACGAGAAGTTCACGCCAAGCCGCGATTTCAACGCCGATGACGTGATCTTCAGCTACAACCGCCAGGGTGACACAAAGAACCCGTGGAACCAGTATATCGCAGGCATCACCTACGAATATTACAACTCCATGGAAATGCCGTCGCTGATCAAGGAAATCGTCAAGGTTGACGATTACACCGTGAAGTTCGTGCTGACCCGTCCTGAAGCACCGTTCCTTGCCAATATCGCGATGCCTTTCGCTTCGATCGTTTCGAAGGAATATGCTGATACGCTTGATAAGGCCGGCACCAAGGAAGACTTCAACAACCTGCCGATCGGCACCGGCCCGTTCAAGTTCGTCGCCTATCAGAAGGACGCGGTCATCCGCTACCAGAAGAACGCCGACTACTGGGGCGAAGCTCCCAAGATCGACGATCTGATCTTCGCGATCACGCCGGACGCTGCCGTTCGTCTGCAGAAGCTGAAGGCTGGCGAATGCCACCTTATGCCTTATCCGGCCCCGGCCGACCTCGCCACCATTCGTGCCGATTCCAACCTCAAGCTCGATGAACAGCCGGGCCTGAACGTTGCCTACTTCGCCTACAACACCACCGTTGCACCTTTCGACAAGCCGGAAGTCCGCAAGGCGCTGAACATGGCGATGAACAAGCAGGCGATCATCGACGCCGTATTCCAGGGCGCCGGCACGGTTGCCAAGAACCCGATCCCGCCGACGATGTGGTCCTACAACGACAGCATCAAGGACGATCCTTACGATCCGGAAGCTGCCAAGAAGGCTCTCGAAGCCGCTGGCGTCAAGGATCTGACGATGAAGATCTGGGCGATGCCGGTTCAGCGTCCATACATGCCGAATGCCCGCCGCACCGCCGAGCTGATCCAGTCGGATTTCGCGAAGGTTGGCGTCAAGGCCGAGATCGTCTCCTTCGAATGGGGTGAATACCTCAAGAAGTCGACTGAAGTGAACCGCGACGGTGCCGTCATCCTCGGCTGGACCGGCGACAACGGTGACCCTGATAACTTCATGGGCGTTCTGCTTTCCTGCGCTGCAACCGGCGAAGGCGGTGCAAACCGTGCTCAGTGGTGCAACAAGGAGTTCTCCGAACTGCTTTCCAAGGCAAAGCAGACCACTGACGTTGCCGAGCGCACAAAGCTTTATGAGCAGGCGCAGGTGATCTTCAAGGAACAGGCTCCGTGGGCGACGCTTGCGCACTCCACGCAGTTCGTTCCGATGTCCGCCAAGGTTTCCGGCTTCACCATGAGCCCGCTTGGCGACTTCACCTTCGAATCCGTCGATATCGCTGAGTAATCCCAAACAACAGGACGCGCGGAAGAACTCAGGTTCTTTCGCGCGTCTTTTCAGGAAAAAACCATGATCCGGTTCATTTTCGGCAAACTTCTCTATCTCGTTCCGACATTTCTCGGGATTACCATCGTTGCCTTTGCCTTCGTTCGCGTCCTGCCGGGCGATCCCGTGCTGTTGATGGCGGGGGAGCGCGGCATTTCGCCCGAGCGGCATGCACAACTTGCCGAACAGCTCGGCTTCAGCCAGCCTATCTGGCAGCAATATCTCCATTTTCTGGGGCGGCTGCTTCAGGGTGATCTCGGCAATTCGCTGGTCACCAAGAAACCCGTTCTGACTGAGTTCCTGGCGCTCTTCCCCGCGACAGTCGAGCTTGGCCTCGTCGCCATCATCCTCGCCACACTGATCGGTGTGCCGGTCGGCGTCATCGCCGCCATCCGCCGTGGCTCGTGGTTCGACCAGATCTCCATGACGACGGCGCTGGTTGGCTTCTCCATGCCTATCTTCTGGTGGGGCCTGCTGCTCATCATCATGTTCTCCGGCATCCTGCAATGGACACCGGTGTCGGGCCGTATCTCGTTGATGTATTTCTTCCCTTCCGTCACCGGTTTCATGCTGATCGACAGCCTGATTTCGGGGCAGAAGGGTGCTTTCGCTTCGGCTCTGTCACATCTCATCCTGCCTTCGGTGGTGCTTGCCACCATCCCGCTTGCAGTTATTGCCCGCCAGACACGGTCGGCAATGCTCGAAGTCCTCGGTGAGGATTATGTGCGGACAGCGCGTGCAAAGGGCATGTCGCCGTCCCGTGTCGTCGGCGTTCACGCATTGCGCAACGCCATGATCCCGGTCATCACCACCATCGGCCTGCAGATCGGTGTGCTGATGGCGGGTGCAATCCTGACCGAAACCATCTTCTCCTGGCCGGGCATCGGCAAGTGGATGATCGATTCCATCTCGCGCCGCGACTATCCGGTCGTGCAGAGCGGCCTGCTTCTGATCGCGGGTCTGGTGATGATCGTCAACCTGCTTGTCGATCTCACCTATGGCCTCATCAATCCAAGGATCCGTCACAAATGAGCGATGTGACCACAGCTCCCGGCGTCAGGCTTTCCGACGCCGCCATCCGCCGCCGGATGATCGCCGATTTCTGGTTCTACTTCCGCCAGAACCGTGGCGCCGTCGTCGGCCTTGCCGTCTTCCTTCTTCTGGTTCTGATCGCGGTTTTCGCAGCCGTGATTGCCCCACATGACCCGACCCAGCAATATAGAGACGCGTTGCTCGTCCCGCCGGTCTGGCAGGATGGAGGCCGTACCGCATTCCTGCTCGGCACCGACGCTGTCGGCCGCGACATGCTGTCCCGACTAATCTATGGCGCGCAATATTCGCTGTTCATCGGCGTCGTCGTTGTTTCCATCGCCCTTGTCGGCGGCATTGTCATCGGTCTCGTCGCCGGCTTCTTCGGCGGCTGGGTGGACACTGTCATCATGCGCGTGATGGACGTCATCCTGGCGTTTCCATCGCTGCTTCTGGCACTGGTGCTGGTTGCGATCCTTGGTCCGGGGTTGACCAACGCCATGATCGCGATTGCCATCGTCTATCAGCCGCATTTCGCGCGTCTGACGCGTGCAGCTGTCATGAGCGAGCTTCGGCGTGAATATGTCACCGCCGCCCGTGTGGCGGGTGCCGGCAATTTCCGGCTGATGTTCAAGACGATTTTGCCGAACTGCCTTGCACCTTTGATCGTGCAGGCGACGCTCTCCTTCTCATCTGCCGTTCTCGATGCGGCGGCTCTCGGCTTCCTCGGCATGGGCGCGCAGCCGCCCGCATCCGAATGGGGCACGATGCTGGCCGAAGCCCGCGAGTTCATCCTGCGCGCCTGGTGGGTCGTTACCCTTCCCGGCCTGACGATCCTCGTATCGGTGCTCGCCATCAACCTGATGGGTGACGGGCTGCGCGATGCGCTCGATCCCAAACTGAAGCGGAGCTAAGCGATGAGCCTGCTGAAAATCAAGAACCTCACCGTCAAGTTCGCCACCGCCACCGGCGCGTTCACGGCCGTCAACGGCATCGACGTCTCCGTGGACAAGCATGAAGTGCTGGCCATCGTCGGCGAGTCCGGTTCCGGCAAGTCGGTCTCCATGCTCGCCGTCATGGGGCTTTTGCCCGATACGGCGACGATCACCGCCGACGAGATGATCTTCGATGGTATAAACCTGCTGGCCATGTCGCCGCAGGAGCGCCGCAAGCTGATCGGCCGCGAGATCACCATGATCTTCCAGGAGCCGGTTGCCTCGCTCAACCCGTCCTTTACGGTCGGTTTCCAGATCGAGGAGGTGCTGCGCCTCAATCTCGGCATGGGCCGGTCTGCGGCGCGTGCACGCGCACTGGAGCTGTTCCGGTCCGTCGGTATTCCCGATCCGGAAACCAAGCTCAATGCCTATCCGCACCAGATGTCCGGCGGTCAATGCCAGCGTGTGATGATAGCCATCGCCATCGCTTCCAAACCGCGTCTCTTGATCGCCGACGAGCCGACCACCGCGCTCGACGTAACGATCCAGAAACAGATCCTCGATCTGTTGATGGATCTGCAGGAAGAATACGGCATGGCGCTGATCCTCATCACCCATGACATGGGTGTCGTGGCCGAAACAGCAGACCGCGTGGTCGTGCAATATAAGGGCCGCAAGATGGAGGAAGCGGATGTGCTGAGCCTGTTTGAGGCCCCGCAACATCCCTATACCAAGGCATTGCTTTCCGCGCTGCCGGAACATGCGACCGGCGACCGCCTGCCCACGGTTTCCGACTTCTTCGGCAAGGAGGGCGTTCAATGAGCATCGTTGTCGAAGGCAAGGGCATTACCCGCCATTATCACGTTCCGGGCGGCCTGTTCGGCGGAGCAAAGACCGTGCAGGCGTTGAAAGGCATCGATTTTGCCGTCGAGCGCGGCAAGACGCTCGCCATCGTCGGCGAGTCCGGTTCCGGCAAATCGACGCTTGCGCGCATCATCGCGTTGATCGACCCGGCATCCGGTGGCGAGCTGAAGATCGACGGCCAGCCGGTCGATATCGCAAAGCGCCGTCCCGGCACGGACATGCGCTCCAAGGTGCAGATGGTGTTCCAGAACCCCTATGGTAGCCTCAATCCGCGCCAGAAGGTTGGCGACGTGCTGATGGAGCCGCTTGTCATCAACACCAAAATGCCGGCGTCCGAGCGTCGTGAGCGGGCTGAAGCCATGCTCGTGAAGGTTGGGCTGGGTCCCGAACACTTCAACCGATATCCGCACATGTTTTCTGGCGGCCAACGGCAGCGCATCGCGATTGCGCGGGCGCTGATGCTCAACCCCGCACTTCTGGTGCTGGACGAGCCTGTCTCGGCACTCGATCTTTCAGTGCAGGCGCAGGTGCTGAACCTGCTGAGAGATCTCCAGGAAGAGTTCGAGCTGACCTACGTCTTCGTCAGCCACGACCTTTCCGTCGTTCGCTATATCGCCGATGACGTCATGGTCATCTCGAAGGGTGTAGCCGTGGAGCAGGGCACGCGCGAGGAACTATTTGCCGATCCGAAGCACGCCTATACGCGCCAGCTTTTTGCCGCCACTCCGGTAACGGATGTAGACGCCATCCGCGCCCGCGTAGAGCGCCGCAAGGCGGCACGGCAGGCTGCGACGGCTTGAGATCGACGATTGACCGATGAATAAGTGGAACAGGCCGGATTTCCGGCCTGTTGTTTTTTCAGGACTTCAAAAGATTGCGGGGGTGCGCTCAGGCGCCGGCCTCTCTCAGCAGACGCACCTGCCGCAGCGTATTCTGCCGGCTACGTTCCAGATGGCGCCATAGGGCGTCGATAATCTGGGCCTTGCTGCGGGCGGCTATGGCGTCGGCAATATTCTGGTGTTCCTCGACAGAGCGGGCGTAGTCGCCAAGGATCGATACGAAAACCGTGTGGGTCTGGTCGAGAATGCGCCCATGCGTGCCGGAAATGACCGGAATGCGCGCGGCCGAAACAAGGGCCGTGTGGAAGCTGCGATCGTGAAACAGCGCTTTGGAGAGATCGTCCAGCGTCGCGCTCTTGGCAAATTCGCGGTGTTTCGCAAGGCTTTCCAGAAGCTGCGCATGCAAGGCTTCGTCCAGCTGCCCGGCATCGAAGGCCACTTCCACAGCGCCTTTTTCCAGCAGCATTCTGGCGGCGTAGAGTTCTTCCACATCCTCCACGGTAAAATCGCGCACCACCATGCCGCGCCTTGAGGAATTGACCACCAGCCCGTCTGCCTCGAGTTTCAGGCATGCTTCCTTGACCGGCGTGGGGCTGATGCCGAGATCGGCGGCAAGTTCGTTGGGCAACAGCCGTTCGCCGCCACGCAATCTGCCGCTGACGATGCGCGCCCGCAGTTCCTGATGCGCTTGGTCGGCGAGCGTGACTTTGATCAGTGTGTTCATGGCAATACCATCGTCTAACCGCGAGTGACAGGCAATGACAGAATATAAAAAATAAAAAATTTTTTATTTTACAATGGTCGATTTTGCCTTAGCTGTATCCGTCATCGGAAGCTGGCTGCTGGAGGAGGGTGGCCGGGCAATCCCCTGAGGCTTCATCTCCTGCGGTCATTGATTGCGGGGCAGTGGCGACATTCCACTGGTTGATCGGTGGAGCTTCGATCAGAACGGAACTTCCGTTTATTCCTCCCCAAAGGCTGCTCAAGCGTCGAGGAATTGACCGATCATGAAAATAACCGCTGTTGAACCTTTCATCCTGCATCTGCCGCTGACATCGGAATCCATTTCCGATTCCACCCACAGCATCACCCATTGGGGCGTCGTCGGCGCAAAAATTACGACGAGTGACGGCCTTGAGGGCTACGGCTTCACCGGCACCCATGCGCATCTGCCGTCCGACCGGTTGATCACATCCTGCATCAGCGATTGCTATGCGCCTCTGCTGATCGGCGAGGACGCATCCGAACATTCGCGGCTGTGGACAAAACTTGCCCGTTATCCGTCCCTGCAATGGGTCGGCCGCGCGGGCATCACCCATCTGGCGCTGGCTGCGGTCGATGTGGCGCTCTGGGATCTGAAGGCGAAGAAGGCGGGCGTTCCACTCTGGCAATACCTCGGCGGCGCGCACACCACAGGGGTCGAAGCTTACAATACCGATATAGGCTGGCTTTCCTTCAACCTCGAAAATCTGCTGGCGGGCAGCGCCAGGGCCGTTGAGGAAGACGGGTTCACCCGCCTGAAACTCAAGGTCGGGCATGACGATCCGAATATCGACATCGCGCGCCTCGCCGCCGTCCGCAAACGGGTCGGCTCTTCCATCAGGATTGCGATTGACGGTAACGGCAAGTGGGATCTGCCCACATGCCAGCGCTTCTGCGCGGCGGCGAAGAATCTGGATATCTACTGGTTCGAGGAGCCGCTCTGGTATGACGATGTGACCAGCCATGCGCGGCTGGCACGCAACACATCCATTCCCATCGCTCTCGGAGAGCAGCTTTATACGGTGGATGCGTTCCGGTCATTCATCGACGCGGGCGCTGTTGCCTATGTCCAGCCGGATGTAACCCGACTTGGCGGCATCACCGAATATATCCAGGTCGCTGACCTCGCGCTCGCCAATCGCCTGCCTGTCGTTCCGCATGCCGGTGAGATGAGCCAGGTGCATGTGCATCTGAGTTACTGGCATCCGGCATCGACCATCCTCGAATATATTCCGTGGATCAAGGACCATTTCGAAGAGCCGATCCATGTGCGCGACGGTGTTTACAAGCGCCCGGAGCATCCCGGCGCCAGCACCACGCCTTTGGCCGAAAGCATCGCCCGCTACGGCAAAGCGGTGAAATGAAACAGAGGCGTTCAGCCCGGATTGCATCCGGCCACGTGGCTTCGGCGCCGTCAAAGGAATCGTGCGCTATCGAAGACTTGATCGCACCGTCACCCAGAATCTAATCCGGGGTGACGGTGCGGGCATGATGCAGGTTTTGCCAGACTTAGCGCCAGCCGAGTGCAGGAGCCACCTGTTTGAGGATCGTCTCGATAACATGGGCGTTGTAGTCGACGCCCAGCTGGTTCGGCACGGTCAGCAACAGTGTGTCGGCCTCGCCGATGGCTTCGTCGGCTTTTAGCTGCTCGATCAATGCTTCCGGTTCGGCGGCGTAGCTGCGCCCGAAGATCGCGCGCGTCTTGTCGTCGATGTAACCGATCTTGTCGTCGCCCTCGCTGCCGTAACCGAAATAGGATCGGTCGCGATCGTTGACGAGAGCGAAGATGCTGCGGCTGACCGACACGCGAGGCTCGCGGGCGTGTCCAGCCTCTTTCCATGCGGCGCGGTAAGCACGGATCTGTTCGGCCTGCTGCACATGGAAGGGTTCGCCGGTCTCATCCGTTTTCAGGGTGGAGCTTTGAAGGTTCATGCCAAGCTTTGCCGCCCAAACCGCCGTCGCATTGGAGCTGGAACCCCACCAGATGCGCTCGCGCAACCCTTCGGAGTGCGGCTCCAGCCGCAGCAGGCCGGGCGGGTTGGGAAACATCGGCCGAGGATTCGGCTCGGCGAAACCTTCGCCCTTCAGAAGCTCGAGGAAGACTTCGGTGTGCTGGCGCGCCATGTCCTCCTCGGTCTGGCCCTCGGCAGGGCGGTAGCCGAAATAGCGCCAGCCGTCGATCACCTGTTCGGGAGAACCGCGACTGATGCCGAGTTGCAGGCGTCCGCCGGCGATGAGATCGGCTGAACTCGCATCCTCCACCATGTAAAAGGGGTTCTCATAACGCATGTCGATGACGCCGGTGCCGATCTCGATACTTTTCGTTCTTGCGCCAACGGCGGCAAGCAGCGGAAAAGGTGATCCCAACTGGCGGGCGAAGTGGTGGACACGGAAATAAGCGCCGTCGGCGCCGAGTTCTTCCGCAGCAACGGCCAGGTCTATCGATTGCAGCAGGGTGTCTGCAGCAGAGCGGGTCTGCGACTGGGGCGAGGGCGTCCAGTGTCCGAAGGATAGAAATCCGATCTTTTTCATGATGACCTTCCAAATGTTTAGGATGCAGCTGACTTGAGCCGGCATCGTTGTTGTCAGTCATATAGGCTGCAGTGCGGATTCTCCAATCCGCCACGCGTAGACACGGTGTCGCCGAAATGTGAACGACGGTCGTTTCAGGCGATCGTCTTGCGGTCGAGGATGAAGAGATTTTGGTGGGCGCGCGCTGTCGTGAGAATGAAATCCATCAGCGAGCGCACGCGCGGCACATTGGCAAGGTCCTGATGGCTTGTCAGCCAGTAACCCCGCCGCAGTTCCACTTCACCTGCCAGCACCATCTGCAGGTCCGGAAAGCGTGCGGCGATGAAGTTGGGCAATATGCAAAGGCCACGTCCGCTCAGCGTTGCAGTCAACTGCGCAAAAATGCTTGATGACTGGAAGTTGGGCCGGAGGCCGGGCATCACGTCGCGCATGTAATCGAGGCCCGGCGAGAAGATCAGATCCTGCACGTAACCGATAAAGAAATGATCGGGCAAATCTTCGCGGCGGGTGATTTTCGGGTGGCTGGCAAGATAGGAACGCGATGCGTAGATATGCAGCGTGTAATCGACGATCTGTTCGTTGATGTAGGGGCCTGCTTTCGGCGGATCGAGTGTGACCGCCACATCCGCTTCTTTCTTCGACAATGCCATGATCTGCTGGATCGTAACCATCTCCACCATGATGTGCGGATGGGTGACGGCGAAGTCTTTCAGCCTTTCCACGAAGAAAAAGTTGGAAAAACCTTCAGGCGCACTGAGCCTGACCACGCCGCGCAGCAGGCTGCCGCTTTCGGAAATATCCGATTGCAATCTTTCCGCTTCCGCCTCGATGCGCTCGACGGTATCGACCAGGCGCCGCCCGACCGTCGTCAGTTCGTAACCACGTGGATTTCGCTCGAACAGCTTGGTTTTAAGCGAGAATTCCAGCCGGTCGATGTGGCGGGAGACGGTGGCGTGGCTGGTGCGCAGGCTACGCGCTGCCGATGAAAGTTGTCCGGTGCGGGCCACCGCCAGAAAATATTGCAGGTCGTCCCAGGTAAAAGGCGTGGCCAATTCGGTCTCCATTGCCAGGTCTGTTCAAAAATGAACAGTTCCTGTTCGCAATTTGATGATGCCCCGCTCTTGTGTCAACGGCCGAATTCGAGAAGTCTACATAGGGAGGCGCTGCTTTGAGGAGGGTGGCGCGACCGTTGTGATGCAACACCGTGGGACGATCGCCATGCGCCTTCGTTCACCGTTGCACAGACCTATCTGAGGCTCGCAATCATCTCTGGGAGGAGAAGTCATGCGCAAGAGTATCGTTTTATCCACGGCCATGGCACTGGCGGCAGGCACCGCCGCTTACGCTGCCGAGATTTCGGACGGCAAGGTCAAGATCGGCATCTTGAACGACCAGTCGGGCGTCTACGCCAATTTCGGCGGTAAATACTCTTATGAGGCCGCGAAGATGGCGGTCGAGGATTTTGGCGGCAAGGTGCTGGGCGCGCCGGTGGAAGTGGTAACGGCTGACCACCAGAACAAGGCGGATGTCGCCTCCAACATCGCCCGGCAGTGGTACGACACCGAACAGGTCGATTCGATCATGGAACTGACCTCTTCCTCGGTGGGCCTTGCCGTGCAGGCTCTCTCGAAGGACAAAAAGAAGATCACCATCAACACGGGCGCTGCGACCACGGAACTGACGGGCAAGCAGTGCAGCCCCTATGGTTTCCACTGGGCCTACGACACCTATTCGCTGGCAGTCGGCACCGGCGGTGCGCTGGTGAAACAGGGCGGCGACAGCTGGTTCTTTCTGACTGCGGATTACGCCTTCGGTTATTCGCTGGAAGAAAACACGTCCAACTTCGTCAAGGCCAATGGCGGCAAGGTGCTGGGTTCCGTGCGCCATCCGCTGGCCTCTACGGATTATTCCTCCTTCCTGTTGCAGGCGCAGTCATCAGGCGCGAAGGTCATCGGCCTTGCCAATGCCGGTCTCGACACCTCCAACGCCATCAAGCAGGCCGCTGAATTCGGTATCGTTGCGGGCGGGCAGCGGCTGGCGGCCCTTCTCTTTACGCTTGCCGAAGTGCACGGCCTCGGTCTCGAAGCGGCTCAGGGCCTGACGCTGACGGAAGGGTTCTATTGGGACCGCGACGATGAATCGCGCAAATTCGGCGAACGGTTCAAGGAACGCACCGGCGCCATGCCGAACATGGTCCACGCTGGTACCTATTCCGCCGTGCTGCATTACCTGAAGGCCATCGATAAGGCCGGCACCGACGATGCTGACGCTGTGGCAAAGGCCATGAAGGAAATGCCTGTCAACGACGTCTTCTCGAAGGATGGCCATGTGGCCGCCAACGGCCGCATGATCCACGACATGTATCTGATGGAAGTGAAGAAGCCGGATGAGAGCAAGCAGCCGTGGGACTACTACAAGGTGCTTGCCACGATCCCCGGCAAGGAAGCCTTCATGGACCCCGCAAAAAGCGGTTGCCCGCTGGTAACGCAGTAAAAAGGGGGAACTTCATGATGATCGCTCCCGCCCCTGCCGGTCAGGCGGAACCCCGCGTCGTGCTTTCGGCGCGCGGTCTCTCCAAGACCTTCGGCGCATTCGCGGCCGTGAAAAACGTCGATCTCGACGTCCATCATGCCCGCGTGCATGCACTTATTGGTCCGAACGGCGCCGGCAAAACCACGGTCTTCAACCTGTTGACCAAGTTTCTCCAGCCGACAGGCGGGGCGATCACCTTCATGGGAACGGATATAACAAAGACGCCGCCGGACAAGGTGGCGCGGCTCGGTCTCGTCAGGTCTTTCCAGATATCGGCGGTGTTTCCGCATCTGACGGTTCTTGAGAACGTGCGGGTGGCGTTGCAGCGGCCGAATAACCTTTCAACGCAATTCTGGCTGCCGCTTTCTTCACTCGACAGGCTCAATGCACGTGCCGAGGAGTTGATCGCAACGGTTGGCCTGACACGGGAAAAAAATGCACTTGCGGCCGATCTTTCCTACGGTCGCAAGCGCGTTCTTGAAATCGCCACCACGCTTGCGCTCGACCCGAAGGTATTGCTTCTCGATGAGCCGATGGCGGGCATGGGGGGCGAGGATGTCGCGCATGTCGCCGATCTCATCCGCGATGTGGCCAAAACGCGCGCGGTGCTGATGGTCGAACACAATCTGAAGGTCGTGGCAGATATCTGCCATCAGGTCACGGTGCTGCAGCGGGGCGAAATTCTGGCGGAAGGCGATTACGCCACCGTATCCGCCGATCCGCGCGTGCGTACGGCCTATATGGGCACGGAGGAGGCGTGATATGGCGGCAATGCTCGAAGTCTCCAACCTGAAATCCTGGTACGGCGAAAGCCAGGCGCTGCACGGCGTCGATCTGACCGTCGGCGAAGGCGAAACCATCACCATTCTCGGGCGCAATGGGGTTGGCAAGACCACGACGCTGCGCACCATCATGGGCATCATCCGCAACCGCAAGGGCGTGATCAAGCTCGGCGGCAAGGATCTGATGCCGGTGCCGTTGCATCGCACGGCGAAATACGGCCTCGGTTTCGTGCCGGAAGAGCGCGGCATCTTCGCGACACTGAGCGTCGAGGAAAATCTGAAACTGCCGCCCGTCGTCGCATCCGGCGGCATGACGCTCGATGAAATCTACGAGCTGTTTCCCAATCTTTACGAACGTCGGGCGAGCCCCGGCACCAAGCTTTCCGGCGGCGAACAGCAGATGCTGGCCATGGCGCGCATCCTGCGCACAGGGGTCAAGGTTCTCCTGCTCGATGAGCCGACCGAAGGGCTTGCGCCTGTAATCGTGCAGCGCATCGGCGAGGTGCTGAAGACCTTGAAAAGTCGTGGCATGACAGTGGTTCTGGTCGAGCAAAATTTCCGCTTCGCCAGCCGCATCGCGGATCGTTTCTACCTGATGGATCATGGCCGGATGGTCAGCAATTTTCCGGTGGGCGAGCTTTCCGGCCGCATGGGCGAACTCAATAAAGTGCTGGGGGTTTAACGATGACGATGCTCTTCGGCGTTCCGCTTCAGGCCCTGCTCGGGCAATTGCTGATCGGCCTCATCAACGGGTCGTTCTATGCGCTCCTGTCGCTCGGCCTTGCCGTCATTTTCGGCCTGCTGCGCGTCATCAATTTCGCCCATGGCGCCCAATATATGCTTGGCGCTTTCGTCGCCTTTCTCGGCCTGCAATATTTCGGCATCAGCTTCTGGTGGGCACTGTTGGTGACGCCGCTTGTCGTTGCACTTTTCGGCGCGATCATCGAGCGCCTGCTACTGTCGCGGCTTTACGATCTCGATCCGCTGTATGGGCTGCTCTTCACCTTCGGCCTGGCGCTGGTGGTGGAAGGCACGTTCCGCTGGCTTTACGGTGCGGCGGGTCAGCCCTATTCGGTTCCGCGCGAGCTTGCCGGCGGCACCAATCTCGGTTTCATGTTCCTGCCGAACTACCGCGCTTTCGTCGTCGTCATCTCGCTTGTCGCCTGCATCGCTACCTGGGCGTTGATCGAAAAGACGAGGCTCGGCTCCTATCTGCGTGCGGCGACGGAAAATCCGACACTGGTGCAGGCCTTCGGTATCAACGTGCCTGTGCTCCTGACGCTGACCTACGCGCTGGGTGCGGGCCTTGCCGGCTTCACCGGCGTGCTGGCCGCGCCGATCTATCAGGTCTCACCGCTGATGGGCACCAACCTCATCATCGTCGTCTTCGCCGTCGTCGTGGTCGGCGGCATGGGGTCGATCATGGGCGCCATCGTCACCGGCTACATGCTGGGTATCGCTGAAGGCCTGACCAAGGTGTTCTACCCGGAAGCGTCCAACATCGTCATCTTCGTCATCATGGCCTTTGTGCTGCTCATCCGCCCCGCCGGACTTTTCGGAAAGGACGCCTGATATGTCCAAAGCCACTCACAACCCGACAGCCGGCGCGATGCCGCAGGCGAAGGTTTCCGCAACCGCTGGAACCATCAAGACCGTGCTGATACTGGCAGGACTGGCCGTGCTGATCGCTGCACCGATGTTCGTTTATCCGATCTTTCTGATGAAGCTGCTTTGCTTCGCGCTGTTTGCCTGCGCCTTCAATCTGCTGATCGGTTACACCGGGCTGCTTTCCTTCGGCCATGCGGCATTTTTCGGCGGCGCTGCCTATTTCACCGCCTATTCGGTGAAGGAATGGGGCGTCACGCCCGAGATCGGCCTCCTCATCGGCATGGCGGGTGCCGCCCTTCTTGGCCTCGTCATCGGCTTTTTCGCCATTCGCCGGCAGGGCATCTATTTCGCCATGATCACGCTTGCCTTGTCGCAGATGTTTTATTTCTTCTGCCTTCAAGCACCCTTCACCCATGGTGAGGACGGGTTGCAGGGCGTGCCGCGTGGACACCTCTTCGGCCTTCTCGATCTCAACGCGCCGCTGAACATTTACTACACGGTGCTTGCCGCCTTCGTGCTGGCACTTCTCGTCATCTGGCGTTTCGTCAACTCGCCGTTCGGCATGATCCTGAAATCCATCCGCGAAAACGAGCAGCGCGCCATTTCTCTTGGATACAGCGTGCAGCGTTACAAGCTTGGTGCTTTCGTCATGTCGGCGGCGCTTGCCGGTCTTGCGGGCGGCCTGAAGGCGCTGGTGTTCCAGTTCGCAACCTTGACCGATGTGGCCTGGCAGATGTCGGGCGAGGTTATCCTGATGACCCTGCTCGGCGGCATTGGCACCATGATCGGCCCGATCTTCGGTGCGGGGCTTGTCGTCGCACTGCAGAACTATCTCGCGACATCCGATTTCCCGGTCACCATCATCACCGGCCTCGTTTTCATGGCCTGCGTTCTGGTGTTCCGGCGCGGCCTGATCGGTGAATTTTACGCTTCGCGGCTCGGGCGAAGACTGGGTTTTCAGCACCGGGGATAAGAATTTTTTGAAACAGGGGGAAGGCTCCTCCGCGTCCGGCGCGACGCGGCAAGGGCGCCCCATGGAGAATAGCATGGCGGAATTTGACTATATCGTCATCGGAGCGGGAAGTGCGGGATGCGTTCTCGCCAACCGCCTCTCGAAAGACCCGAACAATCGCGTCCTGCTGCTGGAAGCGGGCGGCAACGATAATTATCACTGGATCCATATTCCGGTCGGTTATCTCTATTGCATCAACAATCCGCGCACCGACTGGTGTTTCAAGACGGCGGAAGAACCTGGGCTTAACGGAAGGTCGTTGATCTATCCTCGCGGCAAGGTTCTCGGCGGCTGCTCCTCCATCAACGGCATGATCTATATGCGCGGTCAGGCCCGCGACTACGATGTCTGGCGTCAACTTGGCTGCGAGGGCTGGGGATGGGATGATATCCTGCCCTATTTCCTGAAGTCGGAGGATTTTTATCGCGGCAAGGGCGACATGCATTCCACCGGCGGCGAATGGCGGGTGGAGAAGGCGCGCGTGCGCTGGGATGTGCTTGATGCCTTTCAGCAGGCGGCAGGTGAGGCCGGTATTCCTGCGACCGAAGATTTCAACCGGGGCGACAATGAAGGGGCCGGTTATTTCGATGTGAACCAGCGGTCGGGCTGGCGCTGGAACACGGCCAAGGCCTTTTTGAAACCGGCGCTTGGCCGCCGGAATTTGACAGTCATGACCAAGGCCCATGCCAAGCGTCTCATCGTCGAAGAGGGCCTGGTCACCGGCGTCGAGTTTCACCACGACGGCGTCTTGAAAAAGATGCGTGCACGGCGCGAAACGGTGCTTTCGGCAGGTGCAGTCGGTTCACCGCACATTCTGGAGCTTTCCGGCGTTGGCCGCGGCGACGTGTTGCAGGCCGCCGGTATCGACACAGTGACGGAAGTTCAAGGTGTGGGCGAGAACCTGCAGGATCATCTGCAATTGCGCATGGTCTATAAGGTTTCAGGCGTCCTGACGCTGAATGAGAGGGCCTCCACGCTGTTCGGAAAGGCAAGGATCGGCCTCGAATATGCTTTGACCCGCTCCGGGCCGATGTCGATGGCGCCGAGCCAGCTTGGTGTCTTCACCCGTTCCTCTCCGGAAAAGGAGACGGCGGATCTGGAATATCATGTCCAGCCGGTGTCACTCGACAAGTTTGGTGATCCGGTTCACACTTTTCCGGCCATTACAGCAAGTGTCTGCAATCTGCGGCCGGAAAGCCGAGGCTCAGTGCATGTGAAAGGACCGGATTTTGCCATGCAGCCGGAAATCCGACCGAATTATCTGTCGACGGAAGGCGACCGCCGGGTGGCCATCGATTCCATGCGGCTGACGCGCCGCATCGTTAACCAGCCCGCCTTTTCGCGGTTCAAACCGCAGGAATACCGGCCCGGCCCCACTTTTGAGAATGACGACGATCTGGCCCGCGCTGCGGGCGATATCGGCACGACCATATTCCACCCCGTCGGCACCCTGCGCATGGGCTCCGATGCCGAAAGTGTTGTCGATACGCGGCTGAAATTCCGCAAGCTTGCAGGGCTGCGTGTGGCGGACGCCTCCATCATGCCGAGGATCACGTCCGGAAATACCAATTCGCCAACGATCATGATTGCCGAAAAGGCTGCCGACATGATCCTTGCGGATAATCGCTAAGAGGAGCGTTCCCATGAAGACCGTCGCTTTTATCGGACTTGGCCATATGGGCCTGCCGATGGCCGCCAATCTCGTCAAGGCCGGTTATGCCGTCAGGGGTTTCGACCTTTCCGAGGCATGCCGCGCGGCGGCGAGGGAGGCCGGAATTCCCGTCGCTTTGGATTCTGCCGAAGCCATTGATGCGGCAGAAGTGATCGTAACCATGCTGCCGAAGGGAGAACATGTTGTTTCGGTATATGGCGATCTGGTGCAGAAAATAGCTGCCGGAACGCTTCTCATCGATTGCTCGACGGTGGATATGGACAGCGCCCTGAAGGCACACGAGCTTGCCGCTTCCGCCGGTTGCCCCTCCGTCGACGCGCCTGTATCTGGCGGTACGGGCGGTGCCAGTGCCGGCACCTTGACCTTCATGTGTGGCGGCGAGGCCGAGGCTTTCTCGGCGGCCAAGCCGGTGCTGGAAGCCATGGGCAAGAAGATCGTCCATTGCGGCAAGGGCGGCAACGGCCAGGCGGCCAAGATCTGTAACAACATGATCCTCGGCATTTCCATGATTGCGGTTTCCGAGGCCTTCGTGCTGGGCGAAAAACTCGGCCTTTCGCATCAGGCGCTGTTCGATGTCGCCTCCACCTCATCGGGTCAATGCTGGTCGCTCACCACCTATTGCCCGGTGCCGGGACCAGTGCCGACATCACCGGCGAACAATGATTATCAACCGGGTTTCGCTGCGGCGCTGATGCTGAAGGATTTGCTACTCTCGCAGGCGGCCGCGAGTGGAGCCGGCGTTGCCACTCCACTCGGCGCCGCAGCATCGACGCTTTATGAGAACTTCGTGGGTGAGGGCGGTGGCGCGCGTGATTTCTCCGCAATCGTCGAAATGCTACGCGGAGGCGAGGCATGATGGACGCCACGCCGTCGGATATTCTGTGGGTACCGCCAATGGAAAGGCTGGAGCACTCGGCGCTTTTTGCCTTTGCCACAAGGACCGCATCGCTGCATGGGCTTTCGGCTGATGATTATTCCGGCCTGCTGCGTTGGTCCATTGAGGCACCGGATGCCTTTTACAATGCCCTGTGGGACGAGCTGGGGATCATCGGTACGCGCGGCGAAAGGGCCTTCAAGCCTGGCGCGACCATGCGGGAAGCCGAGTTTTATCCCGGCGCGAGGCTCAATTATGCCGAAAACCTGCTGCGCGATGCCGATGAACGGTTGGCGATCATCGCCCATCGCGATGATGGCACGCGGCGTGAAATCAGCCGCAGGCAGCTTTATGCGGATGTCTCCCTCATGGTGCAGGCGCTTGTCCACGCAGGCGTGAAGGAAGGCGATCGTATCGGCGCTATCGTCACCCACGATATCGAGGCGGTCGTCGGTTATCTGGCAACGAGCGCCATCGGAGCCATCTGGTCGTCCTGTTCACCGGATTTCGGCCCGGCGGGAGCGTCCGACCGGCTCTCGCAGATCGATCCGAAAATCCTCATCGCCGTGCCGGAATACGGTTATGCCGGCAAGCGGATCGATGTCGGACCGACCATCCGCGCGGTGGTGGAAAGCGCTGCCCCTCAAAAGATAGTGCTGATTGGTGGCGTTGTTCCCGCCAGCCTTTCCGATCTCGGCTGCGTGACGTTGCATGATTTCGTTTCGCCCTTTGAGCCGGGTGAAATCGCGTTCAACCGGCTGCCGGTCAAGGCGCCGCTGGCGATCCTTTATTCCTCCGGCACCACCGGCAAGCCGAAATGCATCACCCATTCCGGCGGTGGCCTGCTTCTCCAGCATATGAAGGAGCAGAAGCTGCAATGTGATATCAGGCAAGGCGAACGTTTCTTCTATTTCACCACCTGCGGCTGGATGATGTGGAACTGGCAGGTGTCCGGCCTGGCGCTTGGCGCCACCCTCGTCACCTATGACGGCAACCCGGGTTATCCGTCGCCCGCGCGGCTGATCGATCTCATTGACGCCGAACGGATCGCGACCTTCGGAACATCGGCCAAATTTATCGACGCATGCCTGAAGGCAGGGTTGAAACCGCGCGACACCCATGACCTTTCATCCCTTCGGACAATCCTTTCCACCGGCTCGCCGCTCATCCCGCAATCCTTCGATTATATCTATCGCGACTGGAAGGCCGATCTGCATCTCGCCTCCATTTCCGGCGGCACGGATATATGCGCCTGTTTCCTTGGCGGCAATCCGCTGCAACCTGTTCACCGTGGGGAGCTGCAGGGCGCGATGCTCGGTATGGATGTCGATACCCTGGACGATGAAGGCCATCCCGTTCGCGGCGTGGCTGGTGAGCTCGTCTGCCGCAATGCCCATCTTTCCATGCCGGTCAAATTCTGGGGCGATGAGGACGGTTCTCGTTATCAGGCTGCCTATTTCGATCGCTTCCCAGGCATCTGGGCGCATGGCGATTTTGCCGAAATGCGTGCCACCGGCGGATATGTCATCCACGGGCGCTCGGATACGACGCTCAATCCCGGTGGGGTTCGCATCGGTACGGCGGAAATCTACCGTCAGGTGGAAGCAGTGCCGGAGGTCGAGGAAGCGATTGCCGTGGGTCAGGACATTGACGGTGACCAGCGGGTTATCCTCTTCGTGCGCCTTAAAGAGGGTGCAGCGCTGACGGAGGTCCTCGAAAAGACCATCCGTACGCGCATCCGCTCGGGTGCTACGCCACGACATGTTCCGGCAAGGATCATTGCCGTCACGGCCATTCCCCGTACGCGCTCGGGCAAGATTTCCGAAATCGCAGTTCGCGACACCATTCATGGCAGGCCGGTGAAAAACACCGACGCGCTCGCCAATCCCGAAGCGCTCGAGCTTTTCCGCAACCTGCCGCAACTGAAGGATTAGGATGATGGAGGATCAACCGAAAACCGTTCTGGTCACCGGCTCCACCAGCGGCATTGGCCTTGCCATCGCCACACGTTTTGCCGAGGCGGGATTTCTCGTCGCCGTCCACGGCATAGAAACCGTGGATGCGGCGACGCAGGCACTGGAGGCGGTTGCGAAGGTGGCGCGGCACCGGCCGGTCTATTTTTCCGCCAACCTCGCCAATTATGACGAGAGTGCACATCTGCCGGAAACCGTCATTGCCGAATTCGGTCACATCGACGTGCTCGTCAACAATGCCGGTATCCAGAAGGTCGCGCCGATCGACGAATTCGATTTCGCCGATTTCTCCCATATTGTCGCGATCTCCCTCGACAGCGCTTTTCATACGATCCGTGCAGCCCTGCCGGGCATGAAGGAAAGGGGTTGGGGGCGCATCGTCAATATTGCTTCCGCGCATGGGTTGCGCGCCTCACCCTTCAAGGGTCCCTATGTGGCGACGAAACATGCCGTGGTGGGCCTGACGAAAAGCGTGGCGCTGGAAGTGGCCGAACTTGGCATTACCTGCAACGCCATCTGCCCCGGTTACGTCTGGACGCCACTCGTCGCGGCGCAGGTTGCCGATCAGGCGCGCCTGCATGGCATGGGCGAGGATGAGGTGGTGAAGAAGGTGATGCTTGCGCCGCAGCCGACTCGACGTTTCGTGCAGCCGGAGGAAGTGGCGGAGATGGCGCTTTACCTCACCGGCGATATGGCGCGCTCCATCACCGGCACCACCATTTCCATCGATGGCGGCTGGACCGCTAAATAATTTTCGCGCATCCGGCTCAAGCGAACGATCTGCCATCCTTCCGGTATTGTGGGGCGATTTCAATACTGTATAGTTTTGCGTGCGGCGGGGTCAGCGCCGTGTTCACGGAACAGCGGTATTATGAACACAGGGTTTTCGGAAGCTCCGCTAGCGCGCTCGCGTTTCGATACACGCCATGTGCCGAAGCGCGACGCCATGGCGCTGTGGCGGGATTCGATCAACGTGCTTTTTGATGCCCGCCTGCGCAGATCGCAGGATGACGGGTTTTTTGCCAGTGTCGATGCCGCCTTCATCGGCAATGTCGCGCTTGGCCGCACCCAGTCCTCGGCACAGGATTTCGACCGCTCGCGCCACAAGATTGCCCGGGACGGGATGGACGGCTTTCTCCTGCAATTTTACGCCAGCGGCCAAAGCATGTCGCGGCGCGGAGCGGGCGAGACTGCCGGCCCGGGCGATCTCTACATCATTGACATGGCGCAGCCGCTGGCCACAGCCACAACCGATCACGATCATCTGAGCCTTGTCGTGCCGCGCCGGCTGCTGGAAGGCAGGCTCATCGGTTCCGGCAATAATCACGAGCGCGTGCTGCCGGCCGGTTTGCCCCTGGTATCTCTGCTGCGGGAAACGATGACCAGCGTTTACCGCCACTTTGACGTCATGAACGCCAATGACGGCGCGGCCACGGTCTCGCCATTGCTGGAGCTTGCCGCGGCTGCCATCAATAATCATGTCCGGGAAGACAATGCGCAGGGTGTTCAGCGGGCGCTGCGAGCATCCATCAGGCGCTATATCGACAATCATCTGCTCGATCCGGCCTTGTCGGTGGAAAAGGTCATGGGCGAGTTCGGCGTATCGCGACGCACCGTCTACCGGCTTTTCGAACCGCTGGGCGGGTTTTCGGCCTGCATCACCCATAGGCGCCTCGAACGGGCAATGGATTTCCTGCGGGCGCCGCAGTCGGCCCATATGACGATAGCTGAGGTGGCGGCGTCCTATGGCTTCACCAACCCGGAAAATTTCAGCCGCGTTTTCAAGAAGACCTTCGGCCTGTCGCCACGTCAGATGCGGCATTTCGCATCCGAAAACCGCGATACCATACCGGATATTATCAAACCGGATAGCGCAGAATGGACACGCTGGATCGTGCAGCTCGGTCGCTGACGCGATTGTTTCGAAGCCGATCTGACACTGTATGACGGAATGTTGGCACAATCCGACCATTCGTTCCGCTTGTACCTCCGCAGGGATGCGCTTGCGCGGCGGGCGTGCCACAGTGCGGACGTTGTTTTTAATAGATATTTCGCCTGACAATCATGATGATACGAATTCTCAATTTTCTGGAGATGCTGCCCGTATGGCGGGTGCGTCGCCGCGACACGACAAGATACCTCGAAGCCGCCGGCGACCAATGCGACTTTGAAACGGCGGGACCACCGCTGTGGCTGTCGATTTCTGAAAACCCGCCGGAAATCCAGTGCGAAACCGAAGACGTCAATCGCCGGCCACCATTCTCGTGGCTGGGGATTGGGCAAAGTTTCAGTGCGGTCGACGAGTTCGACGGTGCCGGTTCCGATAGACTTGCGGTCGCAGAGTACGGCTAAGCTGATTTTGCTGTCTGGAACAAACTGTGTCCCTGTGAATTAAATCACCAGGGTTACAGGGAGTGAGAGACATGGCCAAAGAAAATACCAGCTATCTTGGCGGTCGGCATGATCCGAAAAATGAAACGGCAACGCGGGCGCGGCAAGGGGTAAAAGGACGTCCGGTTCTTGTCATTCTGGTTGTCAGTCTGCTTCTCGCGCTGGTGGTCTGGACGGTCGTCGAATATGCGGTTTTTGAACCCGACGAGAACCGGCCGCAAAACGCTCAGACGGAGACGGCCCCGGCGCCACAAAACCCATAACCAGCATGCCGTGAAATTTTTCACGGTGAATGTTGAGTTTGTATGGAACCAGATTGCCCCCAATTTCATTTCACGCAAAGTGACAGGAATCGGGGGTTTCATTCATGGCAGTCACCGTTACTGCGGTTATTCTATCGCTGATCGGCCTCGCGCTGTTCGGTTTCGGCTCTCAGCTCGTCATGTTGGGCGGGAGCTTCTATTACGTCCTTTCCGGTATGGCCTTCCTGTTGACAGCCATTCTGCTGTTCAAGCGTAACCGGGCAGCTCTCCACGTCTATGCCGTCTTCATTGTCGCGACACTCGCCTGGGCACTCTGGGAAGTCGGTTTCGACTGGTGGCAGCTTGGGCCGCGGGGTGGCATCGTCATTCTTATCGGCCTGTGGTTGCTGGTGCCCTGGGTCAGGAAGCCTCTCGGTTTTTCAAGCCCGACAGGGCTGAATTACGGCCCGAATGCCTGGCCACTCGCGCTCTCGGTTCTCGCCTCCATTGTGGTGGCGGGATATTCGATGGCGCAGGATCCGCATGACCAGGCAGGGTCCTTGCCTGAGGAGAAGGTGGCGTCAGCTCCGATCTATGGCGGCGACGTGCCGGATGGCGATTGGCATCAATACGGCCGCACGCCTTATGGCCAGCGCTATTCGCCGCTGACGCAGGTCAATGTCGATAATGTTTCGCAGCTGAAGGAAGCGTGGCGGTACCAGACCGGCGACGTGAAGCTACCGGATGATGTGGGTGAAACCACCTATCAGGTAACGCCGCTCAAGATCGGCAATACGCTTTATATCTGCACGCCGCACAATTGGGCGATCGCCATCGATGCCGCCACCGGCAAGGAAAAATGGAAATACGACCCCAATGTCGGTCTTAACCCGGACCGCCAGCACCAGACGTGCCGCGGTGTTTCCTATTATGCCGAACCCAATGCCGCACAGGGCACCGCCTGCGCCCAGCGCGTTTACCTGCCGACCTCGGATGCGCGGCTGATTGCGCTTGATGCAGCGACCGGTCAGATCTGCACATCCTTTGCGGATCAGGGCGTGCTGCATCTGGAACAGGGCATGAAATACAATCCTGCCGGTTATTATTATTCGACCTCGCCGCCCGTGATCGCGGCGGGCAAGATCATCATCGGCGGTGCGGTGAACGATAACTACTCCACGCAGGAACAGTCCGGCGTCATCCGTGCTTTCGATGTGAACAGCGGCGCACTCATCTGGAACTGGGATTCCGGCAATCCGGAAAAGACCGAGCCGATTGCCGCAGGCGAAACCTACACTACAAACTCGCCGAACAGCTGGTCCGTGTTGAGTTACGACGAGGGGCTTGGCCTCGTTTACGTACCCCTCGGCAATCAGGTGCCGGACCAGCTCGGTATGGGTCGCAGCGAGAATGTGGAGAAATATTCCTCCTCCATCGTGGCGCTCGATATCAATACCGGCAAGGATCGCTGGGTGCGCCAGACGGTTCATCACGACCTCTGGGATATGGATGTGCCGGCCCAGCCGGTGCTGCTCGACATCACCAAGAACGGTCAAAGCGTTCCCGCACTCGTCGGCCCCACAAAGCAGGGCGATATCTACGTTTTGGACCGGCGCACGGGTGAGCCGCTTCTGCCGATTACAGAAGAACCGGCACCGGGCGGTACAATCCCTGAGGACTTCAGCTCCCCGACCCAGCCAACCACCGCGCTGTCGTTCAAGCCGGAGCCGCTGAAGGAAAAGGACATGTGGGGCGTCTCCATGTTCGATCAGCTCGCCTGCCGCATCCGCTTCCATCAGCTGAACTATCAGGGCCGCTACACGCCGCCCTCGCTGACCGGCTCCATCATCTATCCCGGCAATTTTGGCACGTTCAACTGGGGCAGCGTCGCGGTCGATCCCGAACGTCAGGTCATGTTCGGCATGCCGACATACCTTGCCTTTACCTCGCAGCTCGTGCCGCGCGCCGACATCCCGCCGAAGGGCCAGGACGAGAAGGGCAGTGAGCAGGGGCTGAACCGCAATGACGGTGCGCCCTATGGCGTCTTCATGGGACCGTTCCTCGGTCCGCTGAAAATCCCCTGCCAGGCACCGCCGTGGGGTTATGTCGCGGGTGCCGACCTGCGCACCGGCGATATCGCCTACAAGCACAAGAACGGCACGGTCCATGACATGACGCCGCTGCCGTTGCCCTTCAAGGTGGGCGTACCGGGCATTGGCGGGCCGATGATTACCAAGGGTGGCGTGGCCTTCCTCGGTGCTGCCGTCGACAACTATCTGCGCGCCTACAACCTCACCACCGGCAAACAGCTCTGGGAAGCACGTCTGCCGGCTGGCGGGCAGGCAACGCCCATGACCTATGCGCTGGATGGCGGCAAGCAATATGTTGTGATGGTCGCGGGCGGTCACGGCTCTGTCGGAACCAAGCCGGGCGACTATGTGATCGCCTATACCCTGCCGTAAAACGAGGCGGATTCAATCAAACAAAAAAACCGGAATGGGTGACCATTCCGGTTTTTGCTTGTGCAGTTGGAAAAGGCGATCAGGCCGCCTTTTTCTGTGCTGCGGCATTGATCGATGTCTTGGCAAGCGCGCTCAGCGCATCGTCCGTCTTGGACTCTTCCTTCAGCGTCGCATCCAGCAGGGTAACGGCATTGGCGTGACCAAGCTTTTCGGCCCATGCCTTCAGGGTGCCATAACGGGCGATTTCGTAATGTTCGACCGCCTGAGCCGAGGAAATGAGACCGGCATCGAGAGCTGCGGTACCCTTGAAATCGTCCATGATCTCTTCACCCTCGGCAATGATGCCCTGGATGGCCTCGCATGTCTTACCCTGCGCCCGCTTGCCGATGATCTCGAACACTTCCTGCAGGCGTTCGATCTGGCCCTGCGTTTCTTCCTTGTGCTTTTCGAAGGCCTGTTTCAGCTTCGGGTCTGTCGCTGCGCGCGCCATTTTCGGCAGAGCTTTCAGGATCTGCCTTTCGGCGTAATAGATATCCTTCAGCGTATCGTAAAACAGGTCGTCGAGTTTTTTCTCGGCCATTGGTTCTTCTCCCATGGTGTGAAAGTGCGTGATGTACGCCATTGCGCACGGGAGACAAACCTTTCGGAGCCCCTATGGTTCCGGCTCTGTTGCGCGCAACGTTTTATATTCCAGCAGACGCTCCGCCGCATACGGGATGACGAGGGGGCATCAGTCGAAACGGAAGAGATCGGCGTCGGGGTCCTTGCCACCATTAACGGCGGCGGCGACGATCTCGGCGGCGATCTGGCTGAAGGTGATGCCGTTGCCGCCAAAGCCCATGACGGCATAAACGTTCTTCATGCCGGGAACCGCGCCGATCAGCGGCAGGCCCGTGGTGGTCGTGCCGAAGCCGGCCGCCCAGCGATATTCGGGTTCGCCGATGTCGACGCCAAGAAGCTTTTCGATCTTGCGTTTGATTGCATCCGCCTTGGAGGCAAGCTTGCTCTCAGACAGGTAGGATGTGGAGTTCTCTTCATCCTCACCACCGGCAATAAGGCGCCCGTCCCGGTCGGTGCGCAGGTAGAGATAGGGATCTGAAGCCTCCCAGAGGATATGGCTACTCAGCCAGTCCGGCAGATCGATACCCTTCGCACTCGCCAGCGCCCAGGTGGAGATGATCTGGTGTTTCGGGCTTTCGAGCGATTTCAGGAATTCGTATCCGGTGCAGAAAACGATATTGCGCGCGGAAATGATTTCGCCCTGTGCTGTGGCGACGACCACCTCGTCACCGAGATTTCGAAGATCGGTGATTTCAAGTTGTGAAACGATCTCAGCGCCGGCGCCCGCTGTGTGGCGCAACAGGCCTGCCGTCAGCTGCGCCGGATTGGCGGAAGCGGAGATATCGCTGAGGATCGCCCCTGTCCGCTCAATCGCATAGTCGTTTTTAAGTTCTGCGGTGTCGAGAAAGCGGGCCTCGATCCCGGCCTCTTCGCGCGCTGCCGCTTCGGCCTTCAATGCACGCAAACCCATCTCGTCTCCGGCAAGATAAAGCGCCTGTTTGCGCGCCATGCTGCAGGAAATGCCAAGCGAAGAAACGATTTCCTCCAGCCGCAGCACGGCGCGCGCGGAGCGCTGCCACGCCCGATCAGCAGCATCCTTGCCGATCATCTTTCTGAGCTCGATCAGGGGTGTGTCGATCTCGTGCTGTATCATCGCAGTGCTGGCGACACTGCTGCCCATCACCGGATCACGCCGGTCGACGATCAGCATGGATTGCCCCGGTCTCTGCAACGCATGGGCGGCAAGCGCGCCGCTGATGCCGGCGCCGACGACGATCGTATCGTAATGGTCGGAACTCGGGGTGTTCCTGGTGCGGAGGCCTATGCGTGGCGTGTCGGCCCAAAGGGGTTTCGATTCCCTGAGGTCGCGTTCCTTCGTCAGTTCCGATGTGGGCATGGAGTTTTCCTGAAAGGTGCAGGGCATTTACGGTGGAAACGCCTGGCGGGTTACGTCTGGAAAATGCGAACAAACAAAGACAGAGAGCGCATCCGGCCATTTTGGATAGGCCGGATGCGCTCTGGTTTTTTTCCGCTTTACTGCCCTTAGGCAGCGCGGCGCTCGTGGTTGCCTTCTTCGACCTCCTCGATGATTTTGGCGACGAAGGCGTCCAGATCATCGGGGCTGCGAGACGTGATGATGCCCTTATCGGTTACAACCTTTTCGTCCTTCCAGTTGGCGCCGGCATTTTTCAGGTCGGTTTTGATCGACCAATAGGAGGTCGCGTCACGACCGCGCAGGGCATCTGCTTCAACCAGAAGCCAAGGGGCATGGCAGATGGCAGCCACGACCTTGCCGGATTTGACGAAATCTCGCACCACGCGCATTGCATCCTCGTCATGACGCAATACGTCCGGATTGATCTGGCCGCCGGGCAGGACGAGTGCATCGAAATCATTGGCGCTGACGTTCTTCGCGGACATATCGACGGCGATGCTGTCGCCCCAGTTCTTTTCGTCCCAGCTCTTGATCTCACCATCCTTGACCGAGGCGATCTTGACGTCCGCGCCCTTGGCCTTCAGCTGATCATATGGCACGCGCAGTTCCGAACGCTCATAGCCGTCCGTTGCGAGAATGACGATTTTTGCAGTGTTGATGGCAGTCATGTCTGTTTCCTTCCTGTTTATCTGTTTTCGTCTTTGTCCGAATTCACGGAGGGCAGAAAAAACTCCACATCCTCACGGCGCTCCGGATCGAGCTTTTCGATATTCGTTTGCCAGAAGGTCTCGGCTTCTGCCGGTTCGTCTTCCCATTGGCGCACGAAGGTCTTGTTGTCGTCGATCATGACCTGACGGGTGCCGCCGAGCCGCAGATATTCTTCTGCAAGTTTACGCATTTCGGTCTTTTCCATGTCGCGGTTCCTTGTGCGTGGAAAGCGGGGACGGAGGGCGCCGGATGGGTAAGAAGCTCGGCTGCCATTTCGTTGGCCACCGGGAGAAAACGGAAAAATCCCGATGTTCTTCAGCGCCATCGTGTCCGTTTGACACGGCGGCCCTCCTGCCAGAACAACGTGAGCTTTCCGGTATGGTTCCGCATTTTTTCAGGCGGATTCTTGCCGAGGACAAATGTATCGCGCGCAATTTTTATCGGAACAAACCGGCAAGTCGTGCTGTTTTACCCCAGATGCAGGGGAGGCAGCATGACAGCCAGACACAGTGACGGCGAGTGCCGCGGCAACGACGAAAACAAGGGTTTCTGGTCGATCGACTTCGGCAATTCACCGATCATCGGCACGGCCATTCATGATGGTCATCTCATTCGCCCGGACATAGCCTCGCTGATGGCTCTTTCCGCCGAGCAGCGGCTTAGGGAGGAAGACCCTTTTACCGGCGAGATGATCGCGGGGATGACAAACCGCATTGTCGTTCACCATTCACGTTTCGAAATCGATCTCAACCGTTCCGCCGATCAGGCAGTTTATCTGAAGCCGGAACAATCCTGGGGGCTGGAGGTCTGGAAACAGGAGCCGCCGGAAGAGGCCACCCGGCAATCGCTCGATTTTCATGCCGACTATTACGCAATGCTCGAAGCAGTTCTTTCAACCGTCGAGCGGCGGCATGGTGCTTTTGTCGTGCTGGACATACACAGCTACAATCATCGCCGGCAGGGCGCTACAGCGCCGCCAACGCCACAGGCGGAAGCGCCTGATATCAATATCGGCACATTTTCCATGGATCGCAGCCGCTGGAGTGACGTCGTCAGTGCGGTGGGCCATCATTTCGCGACAGCCACCATCGGCGGACGCCGCCTTGATGTACGCGAGAACGTCGCCTTTCAGGGCAAGGGT
The DNA here is from genome assembly GCF_053521785.1 of Agrobacterium sp. A3-95. Taxonomy (NCBI): domain Bacteria; kingdom Pseudomonadati; phylum Pseudomonadota; class Alphaproteobacteria; order Hyphomicrobiales; family Rhizobiaceae; genus Agrobacterium; species Agrobacterium sp. A3-95. The sequence continues at coordinate 208,324 of NZ_JBNWDR010000010.1, forward strand.
GAGCAGACCCGGTTTATTCACGAGCGTTTTGCGCAGAACGGCTGCGCCATCGCAGTGGAGTTCAAGAAATTCTTCATGGACGAGTGGACCGGTAAGCCGGATAAGCGCGTCGTTTCCGATATTCGCGACGCTATCACCGCACTTCAGCCGGTACTCGAAGAGTGCCTGAGGGCGCGGCGATGAACGTCTCCTCGGCGCGTAGTGAACCGTTACCGGTTATCGAGCTGGTAGACGATGTCGTCGCCTGCCTTGAGGCCGGCAAAGCCGTCCGTCGTGATGTCGGAAAGAACGGCCGGCTGCATATCGACCGGCCGCTGCCGTTTCTTTGCCTGCATCTGACCGGTGGCACGAAGGACCTTGCGGCCCGCGATATCGCCTCTGCGCATGCATCTTATCTGATCGCATCGAGCATTCAGGAGGCTGCACCCCTGATTGCAGCCGTCGGCACGGCCATGCGCGAACGTTTCGGCGCCTTCATGGTTCTCGATATCGGCGAACTGGAACACGACATTCTGCTCGCTGACGATTCACCTTTCCTGCCGCATTATGAGGTTTCCGTCTCGGCAACATCTGAGCCGGAAACGCAAAGTGCACGCCGTGTTTTCATCAAGGCGGTTTGTGATGCCGAAGTGCGTTTCCGCACGCCCCGCATAACCCGGCCCGAACCGGATGCCGATCCGATCCTCAGATTTCAAAATGCCGGGCTTGATTTCCCCTGCATCAGCGTGCGTTTCGCGCCGATCTACCGACAGCCTGAATCCGGCGCCGATTATCCCGGCCTGCGCGAGACGATGATTGCAGATATTTTCGATGCCGGCCTTCAGGCCTTCTCGTCATTCGCTGCCGGTAAAGACGCACTCAAGGTTACCAGCCATCGCGCGCTCGGCCGCAAGGCCTTCGTTGATGCCGTCAGGCGTGCCGATCGTTCAATAGACGACATCGTCTCGTCCTTTGATTTTCTTCTGTCCGTGACGCCGATCAATGCCCGCCGGGCCTTCGAGGAATTTCGCGAAGGCAGCTTCCAATATGCGCCGCGCCTGCTTTACCGGCCGCTCGGCGTTGACGTCGAAGAGCAGAAACGCAAGCTCTATTCCGTCGTTTTCGATCATCTGGAAGACCCGGTGCTCTATCATCTCTACCGGGAGAAACAGCAGGAGATCGATCTGCAACTGACCATGCTCGCCAATCTGCATCGCCGTACTTTCACCGATTTCTCCCGCGCCCTTTACGGTGCCGTCGAACCCGCGCTTCTGACGCTGGCGCTCAAGGTGCTTGCCGATTGCCCACGCAAGGATGAGAGCGGCGAAATCGCCATGGTCGATTGTTATGCGGTCGCCAAAAAATCGCGCGAGATGATCGAGACCTATCTGGCAGAGGAGCCCGAATTCAAGGCGCGTGTCGAGATCAGGGATGACCTGCCGCCTGGCCTGATGGTGACGGGCGAGAAGCTCCTGATTTCTCGCCACACCGTCATGGAACAGCGCCGGGTCGAGGCGCTGCTGTCGCATGAGATCGGCGTGCATCTCCTCACCTATTTCAACGGTTCGTTTCAGGGCCTCCGGCTCTTCCGCACCGGCCTTTCCGGTTACGAGGGCGTGCAGGAAGGGCTGGCAGTGCTGGCGGAACATCTGGCCGGCGGCATGACGCGCGAGCGCCTGCGGCTGATCGCCGGCCGTGTCGTCGGCTGCGCCGCCATGCTGGACGGCGCGACTTTTGTTGAGACGTTCCGGACTATGACCCGCGATCATGGTTTCGACGAGGCCGGCGCCTTCAACATGGTTTTGCGCATCTATCGTGGCGGCGGTCTTTCCAAGGACGCGATCTATCTGCGTGGGCTTGCGGAGGTGCTGGAGCATCTGCGCAAGGGTGGCGCGCTCGATCCGTTCTGGATGGGCAAGATTGCCGCTGCCCATTTCCCGGTGATGCAGGAGCTTGCCTTGCGCGGCCTCTTGCGTCCGCCGGGCGTACGTCCCGCTTTTCTGCTGCCGGCCAAGGCCAATGAGCGGCTGGAAAAGATGCGGGCCGGATTATCCATCGCCGAACTGGCGACATTGTAATATTACAGGAGGGGCTTATGCGTATCGCATTTTTCGTCAATTCCATCGAAACTGAGGGGCCTACTTTCGCAACCGGCCTGCTGGCCATGGCGGCGCTCAATCGCGGTCACGAGGTGGTGTATCTGACGCCTGGCGATTTTACCTTGCGCTCGGATGATAGCCTGACCGTACACGCCACCGTTCTACCGAAGGCCAAATACAAGAAAGCCGATGCTTTTCACGCGGCACTTCAGGACAAAGCACTGGAACGGCGTACCATGGATGTAGAGGAAATCGACGCGCTGATGCTGCGCAACGATCCCTCGCTGGATCAGACGACGCGGCCATGGGCGGTGCATGCCGGCATTCTGTTCGGGCGGCTGGCAGAACAGCGCGGCGTTGTGGTTTTGAACGACCCGGAAGGATTGGCGCTGGCGCAGAACAAGCTCTATTTCCAGAGCTTTCCGGAAATCGTACGCCCGACCACGATCATCTCGCGCAATGTCGATGAAATACGCGCATTTGCGGATACCCACCCTAAGGGTGTCATCGTCAAGCCGCTGCAGGGTTCAGGCGGCAAGAACGTCTTCAAGATCGGCTCCAGCAAGGAGGCCAATCTCAACCAGATTTTCGAGGCGGTCAGTCTCGAAGGTTACTTGATTGCACAGGCCTATCTGCCGGCCGCCAAGGATGGCGATATTCGGTTCTTCATGATGAATGGCAAGCCTCTGATGCGCGACGGACAATATGCGGCTTTGCGCCGCGTTCCGGCAAAAGGCGATCTGCGCTCCAACATTCACGCCAAGGGCACTGCCGAGGCCGTGAAGGTGACGGACGAGATTGTGGCGCTTGCCGAAATGATGCGGCCCAAGCTGGTGGAAGACGGTATGTTCCTGGTCGGGCTTGATATTGTCGGCGACAAGATACTGGAGGTAAACGTGTTTTCGCCCGGCGGTCTCTCCAACATTCGCGACCTCACCGATGTCGATTTCAGCGATACGATCATCGAAGCCGTGGAAACCAAGATCGCCATGCAGAGCGCCTCCGGCGGTATGCTTTCAAATCGTCTGCTGGCGACGCTTTGATTTATTCGCGCAGCTCCGTCGACTGCATGTCACGATACCAGGCGACGAGGGCCTTGATGCCCTCCTCAACCGGGGTTTGCGGCACATAGCCCGTCAAGGCCCTCAGAAGATCGGGTGAAGCGAAGGTGCGGGGAACGTCTCCCTGCTGCATCGGCAACATGTTGCGGATTGCCGGCCTGCCGACCGCCTTTTCGACCGTTTCGACAAAGTGCATCAGCTCTACCGGTTGGCCGCCGCCAATATTGACGATGCGGAAGGGTGCGTGGTGCGACAGCGTGTCGGTGACGCCTTCCTCAGTTACCCGGTTTTCCTCGGACGGAATGACCTGGCTCAGCCGGACGATACCTTCAACGAGGTCATCGATATAGGTGAAGTCGCGGCTCATATTGCCTTGGCCGTAAATATCGATCGGCTCGCCGTTCGAGATGGCGTCGACGAATTTGATTGGCGCCATGTCCGGCCGTCCCCACGGTCCGTAAACCGTGAAGAAACGGAAGGCTGTGGTGGGCAGTTTGTGGAGATGGGCGTAGCTGTGCGCCATCAATTCCATCGATTTTTTGGTGGCCGCATAAAGCGTCATCGGCTCGTCGGCCTTGTCGCTTTCCGCAAAGGGAATTTTTTCATTGGCGCCGTAGATGGAGGAAGTCGAAGCCAGCATCAGGTGTTTGACACGCAGGTTCTTGGCAAGCTCCAGCATGTTCCACGATCCGATGAGATTGGAATCGATATAGGCGCGTGGATTTTCGAGGCTGTAGCGAACACCCGCCTGAGCGGCGAGGTGAATTATGATTTCCGGTTCGGCAGCCTCTGCCGCGCGCTTCAGCGCATCCGTGTCTTCCAGCATGCCGATTTCGGCCCTGAAACCGTTGGAGCGGGAAAGGATCGCATGGCGTTTTTCTTTCAGGCTGACATCGTAATATTTCGTCATCCCGTCGAAACCGGTTACGAAATGGCCGGCATCGAGCAGCCGTTTGGCAACGTAAAAACCGATGAAGCCCGCGGTGCCGGTAACCAGATAACGCATGATGACTATATCCCACATCCGTTGGTGCGTTTGCGGCCGAACCGAAGCGCAAAAACCGTTTTAATGAAACTTCGAAGGCGAAACCGCTATTGGCCCTTGTCGGAACTGCTGTCGTGCGGGCGGCCAATGCCGGCATAAACGAAGCCGTGCCCGGTGACCTCGTCCGTGCGGTAGATATTGCGCAGATCAACCAGAACGGGGGTTTTCATGATGGCCTTCAGGCGCGGCAGATCGAGTGCGCGGAACTGGTTCCATTCCGTCACGATCACGAGGGCATCGGCGCCTTCGGCAGCCTCGTAGGGACCGCTGGCATAGTCGATACCCTCGATCACATGGCGGGCATTCACCATTCCCTCCGGATCGTAGCCGACCACCTTGGCGCCGCCGTCCTGGAGGGTCTGGATGATGGCAATCGCCGGGCTGTCGCGCATATCGTCGGTATTGGGCTTGAAGGTCAGGCCAAGGACGGCGATCTTCTTGCCGCGCACGTCGCCACCCACCGCGTTGATGACCTTGCGGCCCATGGCGCGCTTGCGGTTGTCGTTGATGGCGATGGTGGTCTCGATCAGCCGCACAGGGGCGTCATAGTCCTGTGCGGTCTTGGCAAGCGCCAGCGTATCCTTGGGGAAACAGGAGCCGCCATAACCGGGGCCGGCATGCAGGAACTTCGCGCCGATGCGGCCATCGAGGCCGATGCCGCGCGAAATATCCTGAACATTGGCGCCGACCTTTTCGCATAGATCCGCCATTTCGTTGATAAAGGTGATCTTCATCGCCAGAAAGGCGTTGGCGGCATATTTGATCAGTTCCGAAGTGCGCCTGGTGGTGAAGAGCAAAGGCGACTGGTTGAGATAGAGCGGACGGTAAACCTCCGTCATCACCGGGCGGGCGCGCTCGTCGGAAAGACCGACGACGATGCGGTCCGGTCGCTTGAAATCCTCGATGGCCGCGCCTTCCCGCAGAAATTCCGGATTGGAAACCACGGCAAAATCGGCCGAAGGGTTTTCTTCGCGGATGATGCGTTCCACCTCGTCCCCCGTGCCGACGGGAACGGTAGACTTGGTGACGATGACGGTGAAGCCGTCAAGCGAATGGGCGATTTCTTTCGCCGCCGCATAGACATAACCGAGATCGGCGTGGCCGTCGCCGCGCCGCGAGGGCGTGCCGACCGCGATGAAGACGACATCGGCATTGGCAACCGCGGAGGAGAGATCGGTGGTGAAGCTCAATCGGCCCGCCTTGGCGTTGTTGGCAACGATGACTTCCAGACCCGGTTCGAAGATCGGGATATGGCCGCTTTTCAGCGCTTCGATCTTCTCCGGCATCTTGTCCACGCAGATCACGTCATGGCCGAAATCGGCAAAACACGCACCGGAAACAAGGCCGACATAACCGGCACCGATCATCACTATCCGCATTCTTCTTCCTTTCGGTTCGTGAGGCGATGTTCGCGCAGCAAGCTTCAGGCGAAATCAGCGGGTGCAATCACACCACATTGTTTAGCCGCCTTCACGCTTGCCGCCAAGCGCCACGATCAACACGGGCTAACCTCTTTCCGTGACGGTGATATGATGGCGTCGGCGGGACAAATTTGCCGCACCTTGCTGCCATCTGCATCGATGCGGTCGGATCGGGTGTTTTTGCGGCTTTTGCGGCTTGCACTCATAGGTAGCCGGGTCTAGCCATAGGGTGAGGATCAAATCTGCCAGACTGTCTGTCCCTTAAGGGGCGTCCGGGTTGCTTTAAGCGGCCGGGGTGCGCTTTGCGTTGCGGTCGCTGTTCGGGGAAGTTCAAATGCAAAAGGGTTTTCTGCTCGGTCTGTTCGCTTATGCGACCTTTTCCTTGGGCGATGCCACGATCAAGTCGCTTGGATCACAGATCAGCGTTTTCGAGATCGGCTTTTTCAGCATCCTGTTTTCCGGCATCTTCATCTTCTTCAGCAAGCCGCGTGAGGAAAGGTGGCGTGAATTCTGGCGCATGAGCCGTCCGTTTGCGGTGCACGGGCGGGCGATTTCCGGCCTGTTCGCCGGTATTCTCGGTATCTATGCCTTCACAACCATTCCGCTGGCCGAAGCCTATGCGCTGATCTTTCTCTCACCGCTGTTTGTGACAGTGCTGTCGGCTGTCGTATTGAAGGAAGATATAGGGCCATGGCGCTGGGCGGCCGTTCTGGCCGGCATCGTCGGTGTTCTGCTCGTCGTGCGGCCCGGCTTCAAGGCGCTGGAACTCGGGCACGTCGCAGCCATCGGTGTCGCATTCCTGGCGGCGATGACCATCGTGCTGCTCCGCTCGCTTGCGGGCAAGGAGAAGCGCACCTCGATAATGGGCGTGCTTTTGGTCTACGGCCTCACCTTCAACGGCATTGCCTCGATTCCCGAGTTCGTCATGCCCAATCTGCACCAGTTCGCCGCCTTTGCCTTCATCGGCCTCTGCACGGCGACGGGACAGATAACGCTGCTCGTCGCAACACGTATCGCGCCGGCCAGCCAGATTGCACCCTCGCATTATTCTCAGATCCTCTGGGCCGTGGCGATCGGCATGACTTTCTTCCACGAATATCCAGATGCGATCGCGGTGCTTGGGCTGGGTGTCATCGCCGCATCTGGACTTCTGACGATGATCCGCGAAAGGGTCAGGCTCGGCACAGTTCGCTGGAATCCGTTTTTCCGCAATCGGCTTTGAAGTCATCCATCGATCGGAAACAGTGCGTCAACCGAAGCGCGGCTTGCGGGGTGGGTGCAGACGGCCCCATAAGCTTTTCATCGATAGATGAATGGAGAGCCCAAAATGCTCGTGGATGGAAAGTGGACCGCCGAATGGCACCCGGTGCAGGCGACCGACAAGAAGGGTGGTTTCGTTCGCCAGACATCCGGCTTCCGCAACTGGGTAACGTCTGATGGTTCAGCAGGCCCGACGGGAGAGGGCGGTTTCAAGGCCGAGGCTGGGCGCTATCATCTCTATGTCGCGCTGATTTGTCCATGGGCCTCACGCACGCTGATCGGCCGCAAGCTCAAGAAGCTCGAGGATGTCATTTCGGTCTCAATTGTGGAGCCGGCGCTCTCCGACGAGGGTTGGAAATTCGGCGATTATCCAGGTTCGGATCGCGACGGGCTGAACGGCTTCGCTTATATGCACGAAGCCTATACCAGCGCCGATCCGCATTATACCGGCCGTGCCACCGTTCCGGTTCTTTGGGACAAGAAGACGAAAACCATCGTCAACAACGAATCCGCCGACATTCTCCGCATGCTGAATTCCGGCTTCGGCGATCTGGCCGATAACGACATCGATCTTTATCCGGAAGATCTGCGGGACGCGATTGATGCGCTCAACGACCATATCTATCCCCGCCTCAACAACGGTGTCTACAGAACCGGTTTTGCCACCACCCAGCTTGCCTATGAGGAAGCCTTCGCCGACGTCTTCGCGACACTTCAGGAACTTGAAACTCGCCTGGCATCAGGCGGTCCCTTCCTCTTCGGCGATCGCCTGACGGAAACGGATGTCAGGCTTTTCGTGACGCTGGTGCGTTTCGATGCCGCCTATTACGGCCTCTTCAAGTGCAACCTTCGCCGCATTGCCGACTATCGGGCCCTGCAGGCCTATATGATGCGGGTGCTGAACATTCCGGGCGTGCGTGACACGGTCAATATCGACCACATCAAGCGCGGTTATTATTCGATCAAGGCGCTCAATCCGACCCGGATCGTGCCGGTCGGCCCCGATCTGCCGGGGCTTGACGAGGTTTCCATCGGCGGCACTGTGTGAATATCTAGGCCGGCTTGCCGACCTGATCGAGAAGCCATGCCTGGAAGGCGCGGGCAAGGACATTGTCCTGCCGCCCTTCCGGCAAGGCGACGTAATAGCTCTTGTCGGTTTGCAGTGGAATGTCGAAGACGATTTCGAGACGGCCGGAGACGAGTTCCGCCTCGATCAGATATTTTGGCAGAAGGGCAAAACCGATGCCGCTTATGGCTGCTTCAATGATCATAGAAAACTGGTCGAAACGGCTGCCTCTATAGGCATTCTCCGCCGTTACCCCATTCATCTCCAGCCACTCAGTCCATAGTTTCGGCCGTGTGGTCACGTGTAGCAACGGTTGTCGGTTAAAATCCTCCGGCTCTCTCATTCCCGCGCGCTGAAGCAGAGCGGGGCTGGCGACCGGCACGATCACTTCGTTGCATAAAAAGGTGCAGGTGCCGTGAGCCCAGACCGGCTGGCCGTAATGGATGGCGAGGTCGAAACCTTCCTCATCGAAATCGAAGGGGTGCGAGCGCGAGCCGATGGTGATGGTCATTTCCGGGTTGGCGTCGATGAAGCGGTGAAGACGGGGCATCAGCCATCGGCTGCCGAAGGTTGGCAGGGTGGCGACGGAAAGTGATGCATGCGATGTTCCGGCCGAGACCGCGCGCACCATCAGCTGTTCGGATTGCTGCAACAGGCGCCGCACGTCTGGCAGGAATTTGCGACCCGCTTCCGAAAGGACGACGCGCCGGCGGATGCGTTCGAAAAGCTGCATTCCGGTCTGCGCCTCGAGTTCGCCGATCTGCCGGCTGACCGCACTTTGCGTGAGGTTGAGTTCTTCCGCCGCACGGGTAAAATTCCCATGCCTTGCGGCACACTCGAATGCTTGCAGGGTTACGATATCAGGGACCAGTCTTCTGCGCGGATCCATACCATTCTCGCATCAACTTACCCGCTTTCCTCATTGGAAAAGGGTCATTATGGCCATATATGATTACGGGAAAGAATGGAATGGTGTTTTGCCGGCTTCGACGGAGGCACCGTTTCACAAAATGATAAATTCGGGGAAAGAAGAGCGACGGGAGTTGAAAGCGCCGTATCAAAAACGGCCTTTCCTCCCCTTTGAGCCAAAAAGGATAATTTGACATGGATGCGACCACGAAGCTTGACGTGAAACAGGAAGCCGCGGCCCTGCTCGACAGAATGGGCGTCGCCCGCGATCTTTATACCGGCGGCGATATGGCGTCGTTCAGCCCGGTAACGGGTGAACAGATCGCTAGCCTCAAGACCATTTCGGTCGAGGGTGTCGCAGCCGTGGTCGACAAGGCCGATGCCGCCTTCAAGATTTGGCGCAACGTGCCTGCTCCGCGCCGTGGCGAACTGATCCGGCTTCTGGGCGAAGAACTGCGCTCCTTCAAGGCAGATCTCGGTCGGCTCGTCTCGCTGGAAGCGGGCAAGGTCCCGTCCGAAGGTCTCGGCGAAGTGCAGGAGATGATCGATATCTGCGATTTCGCGGTCGGTTTGTCCCGCCAGCTTTACGGCCTCACCATCGCCACCGAACGCCCCGGCCACCGTATGATGGAAACCTGGCATCCGCTCGGCGTTGTCGGCGTTATCTCCGCTTTCAATTTTCCGGTCGCGGTCTGGTCGTGGAACGCGGCGCTCGCGCTAGTCTGCGGCAATTCGGTGGTCTGGAAGCCATCTGAAAAGACCCCGCTGACGGCACTTGCGGTTCAGGGCATCTTCGAACGTGCCGTAGCCCGTTTTGGCGATGCGCCGGAAGGGCTGTCGCAGCTTCTGATCGGCGACCGCGCCGTTGGTGAAGCATTGGTGGACAACCCCAAGGTTCCCCTGGTTTCTGCAACCGGTTCCACCCGCATGGGCCGCGATGTCGGCCCGCGTCTGGCGAAGCGCTTCGCCCGCGCCATTCTGGAACTGGGCGGCAACAATGCCGGCATCGTCTGCCCGTCTGCCGATCTCGACATGGCGCTGCGCGCCATTGCCTTCGGCGCCATGGGCACGGCCGGCCAGCGCTGCACCACGCTTCGCCGTCTCTTCGTGCATGACAGTGTTTACGACCAGCTCGTGCCGCGTCTGAAAAAGGCCTACGCCTCCGTCTCCGTCGGCAATCCGCTCGAAACATCGGCGCTTGTCGGACCGCTGGTGGACAAGGCGGCTTTCGACGGCATGCAGAAGGCGCTCGAAGCGGCCAAGGCGCATGACGGCGTGGTGAATGGCGGCGGGCGCGTGGATACGGGTGCGCCGGATGCCTATTATGTAAAGCCGGCACTTGTCGAAATGCCTGAACAGGCAGGGCCGGTGTTGGAAGAGACCTTCGCGCCGATCCTTTATGTGATGAAGTACAGCGATCTCGATCAGGCGATTGACGCGCATAACGCCGTTGCCGCTGGTCTGTCGTCGTCGATCTTCACCCGTGACATTCAGGAATCGGAACGTTTCCTGTCCTCGGAAGGCTCGGATTGCGGCATCGCCAACGTCAATATCGGAACCTCGGGCGCGGAAATCGGCGGCGCATTCGGTGGTGAAAAGGAAACCGGCGGTGGCCGCGAATCCGGTTCGGATGCATGGAAGGCCTATATGCGCCGCGCCACCAACACGATCAACTACTCCAAGGCGCTGCCTTTGGCGCAGGGCGTTTCCTTCGATATCGAGTAAATCGCTTCGCAAGTTTGCGCATTCGATAGCGATATTGATCCATCATGCCGGTGCGGCCAGTCCGCACCGGCATTCGTCTGTTAAGCAGGCTTGTTAATGCCTCCTGCGATGATTTGCGGGAAAGAGGCGTCTCTGCGGAATTTTATTCCCGCAATATCGCTGATATTGAATTATCCTCTCTCTATCGTTTTCATCGAAAACCCTAGCATTGCTCCATATCGCAAACCGGCCCCAGGGGGGTCGGCGACAAGGAGCTAAAATGCCAGCCATTACCCGTCGTGCCCTCTCCGCCAGTTTTCTTGTTGCCGCTGCATTATCCGTGCTGCCCTTGCAGGCGCAGGCGGCGGAAGAGCTGAAGATCGGTTATCAGAAAACCGGCCTGCCGGTGATCGCGAGGCAACAGGGCGTCATCGAAAAGGCGCTTGAGGCCAAGGGCGTCAAGGTTTCGTGGGTCGAATTCACCGCAGGCCCGCCGCTGGTGGAGGCCTTGAATGTTGGCTCCATCAATGTCGGCTGGACGGGCGATGCGCCGCCAATCTTCGGTCAGGCCGCCGGTTCGGCCATCGTTTACGTTGCGGCTCTTCCCTCGAACGGTAAAGGTGAGGCGATCTTCACCAAGCCCGAGAGCGGTATAAAGTCGGTTGCCGATCTGAAAGGCAAGAAGGTCGGCGTCGGCAAGGGCACAAGCGCCCACAATCTGCTGGTGGCGGCAATTGAGAAGAACGGCCTGAAATTTAGCGATATCGACGTGGTCTATCTCAGCCCGGCTGACGCGGCGGCAGCCTTTGCCAGCGACAAGATCGACGCCTGGGCCGTCTGGGATCCGTTCTATGCAATTGCCGAGACCCGCTATAAGCCCGTCACTCTGGCCCGCACCAGCGAGGTTCTCAACGTGAGCACCTATTTCCTCGCCAACCGCGACTATGCCAAATCCCATGCCGACACCATCAATATCACGCTTGATGCCCTGGGCGAGGCGGCCAAATGGTCCGCCGCCAACCGCGACAAGGTTGCAGCAGCCCTGCATGAGGTGACAGGTGTACCGCTGGAAGCGCAGACGTTGGCTGCGAACCGTTCGGAATTCGGTATTTCGAAAATCGATGACAAGATCATTGCCAGCCAGCAGGAAACTGCCGACCGCTTTTATCGCCTGGGCCTGATCCCTAAGCAGATCAGCATCAAGGATGCCGTCTGGTCAGGCGCCACCAACTGATCCCGGATACGGAGGGCTTCGCGATGAGCATCAGAAGGCGTATCGAGGCAGGAAGCATCACGGGCTGGTTGCTTCCTGCCATCATTCTTGCCGGCTGGGAGCTTGCTGCCCGCGTCGGCCTCATTTCGGCAAACGTCCTGCCGGCTCCCTCTGCCGTCGCGGAAGCCTTCTGGCGGCTTTTGCTTTCGGGGGAACTCATCGCCAATATCGGCGTCAGCTCCGCTCGCGCTCTGGCCGGTTTCGCCGTTGGCGGCGCGATTGGCTTCATCTTCGGGCTGGCCAACGGACTGTCGCGGTTTTCCCGCAGCTTTACCGACACGACGCTGCAGATGATCCGCAACATCCCGCATCTGGCGCTCATTCCGCTCGTCATCCTCTGGTTCGGCATCGACGAGGAGGCAAAGCTTTTCCTCGTGGCACTCGGAGTGTTTTTCCCCATCTACATCAACACGCTGCTCGGCATTCAGGGGGTCGATCCGCAACTGGTGGAGATGGGGCGTACCTATGGCATGTCGCCCTTCACCCTGTTCCGGCGGGTGATCCTGCCCGGCGCGCTGCCGTCCATTTTCACCGGCCTGCGTTATGCGCTCGGCATCATGTGGCTGACGCTTATCGTGGCGGAAACGATTTCCTCCTCTTCCGGCCTCGGCTACATGGCCATGCAGGCGCGCGAGTTCCTGCTGATCGATGTCGTCGTGCTGTCGATCCTTATTTACGCGCTTCTTGGCAAGCTGGCGGACAGTTTCGCCCGCTTCCTCGAAAGCATCTTCCTGCAGTGGCATCCAGCCTTCAAGAAAGTCTGAGGTAACCCATGTCGACCAGCAATGTTACGACGTTGAGACGCCCCGATGCCCCATCATCCTCCCCTTCCGGGGCAGAGACCAAGGTTGAACAGCGCGGCAAGCAGGACGACAGCAAGGTCGCTTTCAGCTTCCGCAATGTGACCAAGACCTTTGGCGATAAACCGGTTCTGCGCGGCATCGATCTCGATGTGCGGGAAGGCGAGTTTCTGGCTATTATCGGCAAGAGTGGATGCGGCAAGAGCACGCTTTTGCGTATCTTGGCCGGTCTTGATGCGCCCACAAGCGGCACCGTTTCGAAAGACGCATCGAGCCGCACTCGCATGATGTTTCAGGAGCCGCGCCTTCTGCCATGGGAGCGCATCGCAAACAATGTATCCGTGGGCCTGACCGGCATCGCCAAAGGTGAGGCGGCCAACGAGCAGGCGCTTGCCATTCTCGAAGAGGTTGGGCTAAAGGACCGGGCGGGCGAGTGGCCCTATGTCCTGTCTGGAGGCCAGAAGCAGCGCGTGGCGCTGGCACGCGCGCTGGTGGCGCATCCGCAAATTCTGGCGTTGGATGAACCCCTCGGGGCGCTCGATGCACTCACCCGCATCGAAATGCAGCTTCTGCTGGAGCGCATCTGGCGCAAGCAGAAATTCACCGCCGTTCTCGTTACGCACGATGTTTCGGAAGCCGTCGCACTTGCAGACCGCATCGTCGTGATTGATGAGGGGCGCATCGCCCTTGATCTCGATGTGAAACTGCCGCGTCCGCGCCGACACGGCACCCCGGAATTCGCGCGGCTTGAAGAGCAGGTTCTGAACCAGCTTTTCGGTCGTGGTGAAATCGGTGGGTGATGTGATGGACCGGCAGGGTCGAGACCCTGCCGGAACCAGATAATCAGCCGATGCTCATCAGGCTGGCATTGCCGCCGGCAGCCGTTGTGTTGACGCTGACGGAGACTTCTTCCACCAGCCAGTCGAGATTGTAGGGCTGGGTTTCACGGTCAAGCGCTTCCGTCGTGGCGGCCTGAACCAGAACCAGAGGACCGGGCAGGGCGGCGATTTTCTTGTTGATCGCAACGACACGTTCCGCATCGCCCTCGATCAGCGCGCCGGCGAAGGGGGCGGATTTTTCCCAGCTGTCAGCCCAGGTGATGCGCGAGGTGACGGTTGCCGGCAATCCGTAGATCGACTTTTCCAGCCCCGACGCATTATCGATAACGACCGAGTTGCCGGTGGCAAGCGCTGCCGCAAGCTGGCGATAGAGCCCTTGCTCGGTGGCCGGAATAAGCAGCACCTTGCCGCGCGGATGCAGCGCATAGACGTTGCGTTCGCCGACTGGGCCTGCCAGTTCGGTTTCGAAACCGAGGCCGGAGAGGGCTGCGGCCTGTCTTGCGGCTTCGGCTGCAACGCTCTGGCCGTTTTCATCCAGCCAGCGGGCGAGATCGATAGCCGCCTGGTCCTGCTGGCTGGCAACGCGGTCGATCTTCGGCGCGGTTTGTGTGACGCGGCCGAGATAGAGCGGGCCGCCCGCCTTGGGGCCGGTGCCGGAGAGGCCACGCCCGCCAAAGGGCTGGACGCCGACCACGGCGCCGATGATGTTGCGGTTCACATAGAGATTACCGGCCGCGACGCGCGACAGGACATGCTGGATGGTATCGTCAAGACGCGTATGCAGGCCGAAGGTCAGGCCATAGCCGGTGGCGTTGATCTCGTCGATCAGCCGGTCGAGATTGTCGCGCTTGAACCGGATGACGTGCAGCACCGGCCCGAAGACCTCTTTCTTCAGATCGGCGAGCGATTTCATCTCGATGATTGTCGGTGGCACGAAGGTGCCCTTGCCGGTTTCGCCGGCAAGCGAAATCTGCTCGATCCGGTGGCCGAGTGCCCGCATGTGGTCGACGTGTTTTTCGATGATGCCTTTAGCTTCAGCGGTGATCACGGGGCCGACATCGACGGAAAGGCTATCGGTGCGCCCGATGCGCAGTTCGTGCAGCGCGCCTTTCAGCATCGTCAGGGTGCGGTCGGCCACATCTTCCTGCAGGCAGAGAATGCGAAGCGCCGAGCAACGCTGGCCGGCACTGTCGAAGGCAGAGGCGATGACGTCGGCGACGACCTGCTCGGCAAGCGCTGAGGAATCGACGATCATGGCGTTCTGGCCGCCGGTCTCGGCAATCAGGGGAACGGGCTGGCCGTTTGCGAGAACCCGGCCTGCGAGTTGACCCTGGATGAGCCGCGCCACTTCCGTGGATCCGGTGAACATCACACCCGCCGTGAGCGCTGAGCCGACAAGTGCCGCACCGGTCTTGCCGTCACCTGGCAGAAGTTGCACGGCGTCCTGCGGAACGCCTGCCTCATGCAGCAGGCGCACACCCTGCGCGGCGATCAACGGGGTTTCTTCGGCGGGCTTTGCCAGTACCGGATTACCGGCAACCAGTGCTGCCGTTACCTGGCCGATGAAGATGGCAAGCGGGAAGTTCCACGGGCTGATGCAGACGACCGGGCCGAGCGGTGTCTCGTTGGCCTTGAAGGTCTTCCGGGCTTCCGCTGCGTAATAACGCAGGAAGTCAATCGCCTCGCGCACCTCGGCAATGGCGTTCGGCATGGATTTTCCGGCCTCGCGCATGATGAGGCCAAGCAGGGCCGGCATTTCGGCCTGCATCCGGTCGGCAGCGCGCTCCAGGCAGGCGGCGCGCTCCTCGACCGGCGTGGAAGACCAGTTGGAGGCTGCGGCCCGTTGCATTGCCGCCTCGACATCGGCCTCTGTGGGTTCGGTTACATAACCGACGACATCATTGTGGTCGCCGGGATTGAGGACCGGGCGTGTCTTTCCGCCTGCGTGCGGTGCTGCGGCTTTCCATTCCGTCGTCGCACCTGCCTTAAGGACGTTGTCCAGCGCGGCAAGTGCCGTTTCATTCGAAAGATCGAGGCCGGCGGAATTTGCCCGTTCGGGGCCGAAGAGACCAGCGGGTGCAGCAATGCGGTCGTGCCGTGCGCCGGGAACGGGGTAAGCCTTGACCACGGTGACCGGATCTTCCAGCAGGGAAGCCACCGGCACGGCGGGATCCGCTATGCGGTTGACGAAGGAGGAGTTCGCGCCGTTTTCCAGCAGACGGCGGACGAGATAGGCAAGCAGCGTCTCGTGGGTGCCAACAGGCGCATAAAAGCGGCAGGGACGATCGAGCTTCTTCTTGCCGACGACTTCGCTGTAAAGCGGTTCGCCCATGCCGTGCAGGCACTGGAACTCATAATCGCCGAGTTTGAAGTCCGGACCGGCGAGATGGTAGATGGTCGCCATGGACTGGGCGTTGTGGGTCGCAAATTGCGGGAACACGACGTCACGCGCGGCAAGCAGCTTGCGGGCGCAGGCGATATAGGAGACATCCGTGTGCACTTTGCGGGTGAAGACGGGGAAGTCTTCCAGCCCGTCCACCTGTGCGCGCTTGATCTCCGCATCCCAGTAGGCGCCCTTGACAAGACGCACCATGATGCGGCGACCGGCACGTCGGGCGAGATCGATGATGTAGTCGAGAACAAAGGGGCAGCGGCGGCCATAGGCCTGCACAACGAAGCCTAGGCCGTTCCAACCGGCAAGATCCTTGTCGAGCGCCAGTTCCTCCAGAAGATCGAGCGACAGTTCCAGCCGGTCAGCTTCCTCGGCGTCAATGTTGAGGCCGATATCGTATTTCTTGCTGAGCAGCATCAGGGATTTCACACGCGGCAGAAGCTCCGCCATTACCCGCTCTGCCTGCGCACGGGCATAACGCGGATGCAGGGCCGAAAGCTTGATGGAAATTCCGGGGCCACCATAGATGCCACGCCCGGCGGAGGCCTTGCCGATGGCGTGGATCGCGTTTTCGTAGTCCTTGTAATAACGCTCTGCATCCTTGGCGGTGGTCGCCGCTTCGCCGAGCATGTCGTAGGAATATTGGAAACCCTGTTCCTCCAGCGGTTTCGAGCGCTTGATCGCTTCCCCAATCGTTTCGCCGGTCACGAATTGCTCGCCCATCATGCGCATCGCCATATCGACGCCGCGGCGAATGACGGGTTCGCCAGCCCTGGCGATCAGCTTGGTCAGCGCCGCCGAAAGGCCGCTGTCATTGACCGTCGAGGTCAGCTTGCCGGTGATGACGAGACCCCAGGTTGCGGCGTTGACGAACAGCGAGCGCCCGCCGCCAATGTGGGACTTCCAGTCGCCGCGGGCAATCTTGTCGCGGATCAGCGCGTCGCGGGTGGCGGTGTCGGGAATGCGCAGCAGTGCTTCGGCAAGGCACATCAGGGCCACGCCCTCATGGCTGGACAGCGAATATTCCTGCACCAGCCCCTCGACGCCGGTGCCTTTCGTCTTGGCGCGCAACGCCTCGATCAGCTTGGTTGCCGTGGTGCGAATGGCTGCGGCCTGCTCGGGCGTGACGGTCGCAGCATCGATCAGAGGCGCCAGGCACTCTTCCTCTGGGCGGCGGTAAGCGGCGGTAATTGCTTTGCGCAACGGGCTCTGCTCGCGCACGGGCGGTGCAAAATTCTGGAAAATACCGTTCACCGTCTGCTGCGGGTTTACATCGGCTTTGCTTGCACCATCGGCCATTCTGAAAATCCTGAAAAAGCTGTTGAAGACAGACTGTCAGCGGCAGCATGTCCTCCGCTCGCCGCTTGTCATTCTGCTGCGTACAATATCATTGCCGTAAAAATTGCTATGGTCCTATTTTGAGGATAGAACAGGCCATATGAACTTTTATTATTCAAAATTGGCGTTAAATCACATGGCAAATAGTCATAAAACAGACGATCTGGACCACTTCGATCTCAAGATTCTCGAGGCCCTCAGCGAAGACGGGCGCATGTCGGTGCTGCAACTGTCGAAAAGGGTCGGCCTCTCCAAGACGCCGTGCCAGACACGGCTCAAGCGGTTGGTGGATGAAGGTTATATTCTGGGCTTCCGTGCGGTGCTCAATCCGCAGAAACTGGGCGTCGACCATATCGCCTTCGCCGAGGTCAAGCTTTCCGACACACGCGAAAAGGCACTTGAGGAATTCAACACGGCGGTGCGCAAGATCAAGGAGGTGGAGGAATGCCACATGATCGCCGGCGCCTTCGATTATCTACTGAAGGTGCGCACCAGCGATATCCGCAAATACCGAAGGGTGCTCGGCGAAAAAATCTCCAGCCTTCCATCGGTTTCCAACACTTCGACATTCGTCGTGATGCAGTCGGTCAAGGAGACCGGTATCTGACAAAGCGGCGAAGAAAAACGGGCAGGCACGAGCCTACCCGTCTAATGCTTTGCGAATTCTGCCAGCTCAGCGCGCGGTGGCTGCGGCGGTAACGGCGCTCATCTGCGCGTCAGGACCGAACTCGTTTTCGTTTTCGATGCCGAGAAGTTCCTGCAGGCGCAATCGCGCGCGGCTGACACGGCTCTTGATCGTGCCAACCGGGCAACCGCAAATCTCGGCTGCTTCTTCGTAAGCAAAGCCGGAGGCGCCAATCAGCAATATCGCTTCGCGCTGATCGTCGGGCAATTTTGCAAGTGCCGTACGAAAATCCTGAAGATCGACCGAACCATGCTGTTCTGGCGGCACCGACAGGCGCGAGGTGTAAACCCCGTCGGTATCCTGTACTTCGCGGCCGGACTTGCGAATCTGGCTGTAGAATTCGTTACGCAGGATCGTCACCAGCCATGCGCGCATGTTGGTTCCGGGCTGGAAACTCTCCTGTTTCGCCCAGGCCTTCATGATCGTATCCTGCACGAGGTCGTCAGCGCGATCCCTCGAACGGATGAGTGAGATCGCGAATGCGCGCAGGTTTGGCAGTGCCGCCAGCATTTCCCGTTTGAAATTGTATTCTGTCTGCTCCGGCTCTTTCGCCATCATTCCCCCGAAGCCTTGTCTTTGGCTCTGTTTTCGGCTTCATCGAGTTTCTCGAGAAGATCGAGGAATTTGTCAGGGATGCCTTCTTCCTGAACAGCATCGTAGAGTTCCCTGAGCTTGCGGGAAATCACCGCACGTCCAGAGTGCGGGACCTGAGGGTTGGCCGGATTGTCCGGAGAATCTTGGTCCGATTGAAATATGTTCATAACGTCCGGTATTCCTTTTGTGTCGTGGCAAGAATGCGCGATGAAAAAAATAGTTCCGGCGATCCGGAACTTTTTTTATGATGCGCACGTTGCTATCGTGGGTTTGCGTTGCAGACCGCATGAAAGGGGAGAATTCCATGTCAGTTTCTACACGCATCGCACCGCACCTGCCATATCTGCGCAGGTTCGCGCGTGCCGTTTGCGGCTCTCAATCCACTGGCGATGCCTATGTTGCAGCAACACTTGAAGCTCTGATCGCCGATATCAGCATCTTCCCGCCGACAAGCAACGATCGGGTTTCGCTTTATCAATTGTTCGTATCGATTTTTAGTTCCGTCACGATCAATATAAAGGCCGATGAAAACCTGTCAGGTTGGGAAAAGCGCGCTTCCGCCAACCTCTCTGCGGTACCAGCGCTCGCCCGCCAGGCTTTCCTTCTGACCACGGTCGAAGAGTTCACAGCTTCGGAAGCAGCAGAGGTTCTGAGGGTAACTGAAGCCCAGATCGGCCAGCTGATCGATGAGGCGGCCTCTGAAATCGCCCGTCAGGTTGCCACCGATATCATGATTATCGAGGACGAACCTCTGATCGCCATGGATATCGAGCAGATGGTCACCGATCTCGGCCATCGCGTTACGGGTATTGCCCGCACGCATGCGGAGGCGATCGATCTCTTCAACCGCACGCAGCCGAAGATGATCCTTGCCGACATCCAGCTTGCAGACGGTAGCTCCGGGCTTGATGCCATGAAGGAGATCCTTCAGATGACGTCTCTGCCGGTGATCTTCATTACAGCCTTCCCTGAGCGTCTTTTGACGGGTGAGCGGCCCGAGCCGACATTCCTCGTTACGAAGCCGTTCAACCCGGACATGGTGAAAGCGCTTATCAGCCAGGCGCTGTTTTTCAACGAAAGCTCTCGCGTCGCGGCGTGAAATTTGCCGAAACCGTAGACTGTCCGGGAACAACTACGGTACCCGGACGTTCGCGGTTACGGTCGTGAGGTGATCTCACGGCTTTTTGCAGGGAGATGAATTTGCATCGGCTGGCATGGCATAACGCGGAGAGGAACGAGAGCGAGCTACACGATTCGCTCGTCCTCGCTTTGCTCGATTCGGGCGAGACAGTCATGTTACAAGACTGGAACCGCGAGTATATATTCGTGGCCAATCTGCCGGATGTGTGGCGTCTGCCGACCGATAGCCATCCCACGGATGAAAATGTGTTTGGCACCGATCTTTCAGAGCGGCTTGCCGAACTTAAAAAAGATATGAATGTGGTGGGCAGTCGGGGCATGCTGGAAGTTAATGCCGGCAATGACCGGGTTTTCCAGTTCCAGATCCATTCCACCTTCAACCAGGCGAAGCAGGCGGTGATGAAAACCACCATTCGCGAGGTGACGGCGGAACGGCGGCGCGAGCAGCTTTTGCGCTCGCTGCTGCGCGAGGTCAGCCACCGTTCCAAGAACCTCCTGGCGATCATCCAGAGCCTTGCGGGCCAGACGGCCCGTTTCAGCCTCACCAAGGATGATTTTCTGCGCAAGTTTCGGGGCCGGTTACACGCTCTTGCCCAAAGTCAGGATCTCATCACGGATTCCGACTGGAGAGGTGCTCGCATATTCGAGCTTCTTCGCCAGCAATTCGATCTCTATGTGCCGGAATATCCTAATCTCATCCACATGGAAGGTGAAAACCTGCTGCTCAATCCGAATGGAGCGCTTTATATCGGTCTGGCTTTCCATGAGCTGGTCGTCAATACGGTCAGCCACAGCGGCAATCTCGCCTATCATCCGCCAATCTCGCTGCAATGCCGACAGGAAGGCGATTTTTGTATCGTTGAGTGGATAGAGCCGATCATGCCATCGAAAGAGCCGGCGCAGGCGAGGCGCGGCAGTTTCGGCAGCGTCGTGCTGGAAAAGGTCGTTCCATCCGCACTGGGCGGGAGTGCCGAATATCACCTCACGCCGGAGCGGATCGTCTACCGGCTGAAATTTCCTTCCGGGGACGTCACCGACATTTGAAATTTCGAAATAATGGCCCTCGGCTGGAGACCTGCCTCATAGGCAGTACTTCGGCCATTTTTGCGAGAACGCAATAAAAAAGCACGGCCCATGAAAGAGCCGTGCTTTTTTATTATGACAGGTTTTCAGGGGTGAAACCTGTTTATTGTCAGCCAAGCTTCAGGCGGGGACGGGGGAATTGCTTGGCCTGCAGTAAAAATGCATCCGCCCTAATTCGGTTCCACTAAAACGTATTTTTTTTGCGGAGGGCGAAATTAGCTGCTTTTCGTCTGCAGGTACGGGGATCCAGCACGCCATTTTTCAAATCGGGCCTGCCTGATCGGGTCGCTTGGGTATAAAATAGCGCATCGGCGCTTCAAGCGACCATTCGAACCCGGTTTCGCGATACTCCGTCACCACCTGTCCGCCGAATGCGCCTTCCGCATGCCTTTTGATTACCGTGGTACCAAAGCCCTTGCGGCTTGGTTCCTTCGCCGGCGGCCCGCCCGTTTCGGTCCAGACGATATAAATCATCTGACGTCCATCTTTTTCGAGCGGCTTCCAGCTCACCGTGATTTTTCCGAGCGCAACCGACAGGGCGCCATATTTGATGGAATTTGTCGTCAGCTCATGCACCACGAGCCCGAAATTTTGCGCCGCTTCCGGAGAAAGCATGAAATCGTCCCCAGACAGCTCGAAGCGTTCCGAAACGGTGCCGAAAACGTCGAGGTGGGTCTCGATCAGCTTACGGATCGGCAAGCCCTGCCATTGAACCTCCGCCAATGCCCGGATCGACATTCCAAGACCGCGCAGGCGGTGGTCCACCTCTTTCTGGAATTCCGGGATGCTTTTGTTTTCCCGCCCCAATTGCCGGATCATCGCCTGAACCAGCGTCAGAATATTCTTGGAGCGGTGAACCAGTTCGTGCAGCAGAAGTTGCAGCCGTTCTTCCGACTGGCTTCTGTCGAAGGAAGCATTGGAGAGCGCGACGGCGACCTGGTTGGCTTCCTTGATCTTGGTATCGACGGGCGCCACGATCTCGCCTTCACCGATGCGTTCAGCCATGAGCGTGAGATCGCGAATGGAACTGCGCAATTGCCGGCCGACCAGATAGGCGCCGCCGATGGCGATGAGCACCAGCATCGTGCTGCCGATCATCATTTGCCGCCACGTGTCGACCAATGCTGCCTGACTTGCGGCAAGTGGCCCCCACATCACGGTTCGCCATTGCCAGCCCGGCAATTGGGCATAGGCATAGAGGTTGCCCTTGTCGTCGAAGAAATTGCCGCTGAAGGCCTGCATTTCTGAAAGAATGGCGGGGCTGGCAAATGGCTTGCCCACTTCCACCCCATTCTGCGCACTGGAAACGACAACACGATTGTTACCGTCGATAATGGCGACCGCCCAGTTGCGCGGCAGGTTTTCCGTGGGAATGAGCCGGCTCAGGTCACTTGTATTCTGCGTCAGGATCAGGGCATCTCCGGCGGACCCCAGATTGGGGTCGAGCGGCAAGGTAACGTTGAACACCCACTCCTTGCTCGTCGCGCCGAAAAACATGTCCGAAACGGTGATCCGACGGGATTCGATTGCCTTGGCCAGATTGGCCTCGGCCGGCACCTTGCTGAGAGGCTGGCCAAATGACACCCGGGTATTGAGATACTGTTCGCCTTCCTTGGTAGCCAGAATGGCGTACAGGCCCTCCCGTTTCAGGCTTTCGGCAACACGTCCCTGAAAAGCGGCGAGATTGCCATTCTCGAGTTCCGGGAATTGCGACAGCAGATTGAGGGAGGTGGCGATTTCCTGCAGGCGCCGATCGATGTTGCGGCTGACGACCCTGACATCCTCGATCGTCTCCCGTTGCAGGTCGTCGCGCTTTTCGCTTTCAAGGCGCAGCATCAAGTAGCCGCCGAAAAGGATAAGCGGCAGGGTGATGACGGTTGCCATCACCACCAGATAGGTGCCGATGGAGGCCGTCGGAAAAAAATTCGCACTGCGTCGACGTAAAGCCGAGAACGTGTTTTTCAGTTTTTTGCCGGGTTGAGGCATGCAAAAACTCCGGCAGTTACGGCATTGTTACGTCACGGATAATACCGCGCCATCCTCCTTTAGCAATGCCTGATTTTTTCGTTCCGGAGCCGCAAAATGTCGCAATCGCGTCTATGCGACTGAAAAAATCGGAACCATTTCAATGGTCAGCCCGTTTGCAAAGCGAACCGGTCATGGAGTGGAAAGCGAAATTCGTCACCGCCCGGCCAGTCGAAAACGATGAAAGGAAGGTACGAAAATGGCAAAGAAACTTACGATACTCGTCACCGCCGCCCTGATGGGCACGACGGCTTTCGCGCCGCTTGCCATCGCCCAGGGTACAACCCAGCCAGCACCGGCAAATCCGAGTGCTCAGACCGAACCGGCAACGCCTCCCGCCACCCCGATGGCGCCGGCGGCTCCTCTGGCCAATGATAGCGCGGCCGCGACGACAGGCGGTGCCTACATCACCCAGCAGGGCGAAACGCAGATCAGCGCCAATGATTACATCGGCAAGTCGGTTTATACCGCAGCCGATGAGAGCATCGGTAACGTCACCAACCTCATCATGGAAAAAGACGGCGGTCTCGTCGCAGCCGTGATTGGTGTCGGCGGTTTCCTCGGTATCGGTGCCAAGGATGTCGCGGTGCCTATGGACAAGGTAACGATGACCCGCAACACGCAGGACGGCACAATTCGCCTGACGACGACTGAAACGGCGGAAACGCTGAAGGCTGCTCCGGAATTCAAGACGCTGGAACAGCAGGCCAGCGAAAAGAGTGCGGCAACGCCGGCAGCTCCGGACAGCACCACCACGTCCGCCACCAAGCCCTGATCCCCTTACCTGGGAGGCAGGAGCGGGATCGACCTCAACAGGCGTCCCGCGAGAGACACCGGCCATTGGCCGGTGTCTTTTTGTTTTAAATTGCGTTCGCTCAGTCCCCGGCGTTGCGCGAGGAATGCCAAGCCCAGGCGGATTTGATGATATCAGACAGGGAATAACGCGGCTCCCAGCCCAACACCGCCTTTGCCTTGTCGTTATTGGCGACAAGGGTGGTGGAATCGCCATCGCGGCGGTCGGTATATTCTACCGGGAAGGGGCGGCCGGATACGTCCGAAATCGCCGTCAGCAACTCCTTCACTGTCGTGCCGGTGCCGGTGCCAAGGTTGAGTTCAACCGTTTCACCGCCCGCCAGCAGATAGTCCACTGCCCGCACATGGGCGTCGGCAAGATCGAGAATATGGATGTAGTCACGCACGCAGGTGCCGTCGCGGGTGTCATAATCCGTGCCGAACACCTTGAAGCCTTGACGCCGACCGAGTGCCGCCTCGATGGCGAGCGGGATTGCGTGGGTTTCCGGCTTGTGCCATTCGCCGATGCGGCCTTCGAAATCTGCACCTGCGGCGTTGAAATAGCGCAGTATCACTGAGCGCAGCCCCTTATAGGTGCTGTAATCCTTCAGCGCCTGCTCGACTACCCATTTGGTGCGGCCGTAAGGGTTAATCGGCGCCTGGCGGTGCGTCTCGTCAATCGGCACCTGTTCCGGCAAACCGTAGGTGGCGCAGGTGGAGGAGAAAACAAATGCCGTGACCCCGGCATCGATGGCGGCAGACAGCAGGTTGAGCGAACCGATGACGTTGTTGTCGTAGAAGGCCACAGGTTGCTTTACCGATTCGCCGACTTCAATCAGCGCCGCAAAGTGGAGTACGGCCTCCGGCTGGTGCTTGGCGAAAACCTCGTCCAGGCGTGCGCGGTCGCGAATGTCGCCCTGCTCGAAGGGTCCCCAGCGGACGAATTCCTCATGTCCATTGGACAGATTGTCGAAAACGACCGGTTCATATCCCCGCTCAGACAGGAGAAGGCAGGTATGCGAACCGATATAGCCGGCACCGCCGACGACAAGGACTTTCTTCTTCATCAATCGCCTTTCAGAAAAAAACGGGACGTGCGGGAGACTGTATTTCACTTTGTTCAAATAAGGGCGGCGTGGCACTGAGCACCATCAACCAGTCTATCCATCGCGGGTAACATAAAAAAAACTGCGCATCCATGGTCTGGATGCGCAGCAGCAAATGAGAGTTTGACGAAGAGCCTTAAACGCGCCCGAAGGCGTGCCTATTTCTTTTTCCTGGTGTTGGCTCTGGTTGCCAGAAAGCCGGCAGCCATTGCAACGGCGAGCGTCGCGTAGGGGCGCGCCTGGATCGCCAGCGTCAGCAGCGATTGCAGCGCCAGAGGTGCTGCGGTCAAGGGAGCCGCCGTCAAGGATGCGACGGGTCGTCTTGCGGCATAGGCTCGCGGACGTTTGACGATCGCAAGCGCCACCAACATGATGACACCAAGCAGAAACGCCGTACCGGCTACGACAATCGCGGCCGGCCCTGCGCCGACATGCCAGGCCAGATAGATGGACCCCGCCACGACAGCCGCTACGAAGGCGATCAGGAAGAATATCCCGGTCAGCACCCAAAGGATTATCGTGGCGCGCAGGCGCCGCGTCACGACGCGTCCTTCACGCTGGGTGTCTCCCAGATAGACCAGCAATGCCTCAAGCATGATGCGGCCTTATCGACGTGTGAGGAGGGCGAGCACGAAACCGACACCAACGGCGATGCCGAGGGACTGCAGCGGGTTCTTCTGGACCTGATCCGTCAGATTGTCGTTCAGCGAGGAAATTTCGTTGCGAACGCTGTCGGCCATCTCGCCGGAAGCGGTCAGTGCGTCGTCGGCCACGCGGGCGGCCTGCGCCTTCAGTTCATGCGAGGCTCCAACGCCCAGCGCCTTAACGCTCTTGGCAAGATTTGCCAGATCTTCGCGAAGTTGGGCAAGCTGTGCTGCCACATCGGCTGCATCGCCGTTTTCGAGGGATTGCTGGATCTTGTCGTTGACGCTGCTACGCACGCTTGCCATGGGTGAAGTCCTTCCTGGAACATCGTTGATGGAAATGGCGTCAGGTCAAAAAGACTGCCGCCGCGGATCAATGCCGACGCTTACGAACTTTCGTTGCGGCAGCCGTAAACCCGATTGTCCGCCATTCAAACGCGCCGATGCCCGCTTGGTTCCGCGGCTTGGCGAGTTTTCTCCCGCGGATTTTGCGGCGGGGGCAATTTTCCGGGAATTCGGTGCCGGACATTTGTTTTCCTGTAACAAGCATCATATAAGGCCCATCATCCAGACGGACCTTGACTTCAATCAATATGTGAAACGCCATGCTTCAGACGCCCTATTACCTCATCGACAAGACAAAACTTCTTCGCAACATGGAGAAGATTGCCTATGTGCGGGAAAAATCCGGCGCCAAGGCGCTTCTGGCGCTGAAGTGCTTTGCAACATGGTCCGTTTTCGATTTCATGTCGCAATATATGGACGGCACCACCTCGTCGTCGCTTTATGAAGTACGTCTGGGCCGCGAGAAATTCAGTGGCGAAACCCACGCCTATTCCGTCGCTTATGCCGACTACGAAATCGACGAGGTGATTTCGAACGCGGACAAGATCATCTTCAATTCCATCAGCCAGCTTGAGCGCTTTGCAGAAAAGGCCTCCGGTATCACCCGGGGTCTGCGCCTCAATCCGCAGGTCAGCTCTTCGAGCTTCGATCTTGCCGATCCCGCACGTCCCTTCAGCCGTCTCGGCGAATGGGATGTCGCCAAGGTCGACAAGGTCATGGACCGGATTTCTGGCTTCATGATCCACAACAATTGCGAAAACGGCGATTTTTCGTTGTTCGACCGCATGTTGACGCAGATCGAAGAGAAATTCGGATCGCTCCTGTCGCGTGCGGAATGGGTCAGCCTCGGCGGCGGCATCCATTTTACCGGCGACAACTATCCGCTCGACCAGTTCTGCGATCGCCTGGCGGCCTTTTCGGAAAAATACGGCGTTCAGGTCTATCTTGAGCCCGGCGAAGCGTCGATCACCAAGAGCACGACGCTTGAAGTGACGGTTCTCGACACGCTGTTCAATGGCAAGAACCTCGCCATCGTCGACAGCTCCATCGAAGCGCATATGCTTGACCTCCTGATCTACCGCGAAACCGCCAAGGTTTTGCCGAACGAGGGCGAACATCCCTACATGGTCTGCGGTAAATCCTGCCTTGCCGGCGATATTTTCGGCGACTTCCGGTTCGACAAGGAGCTGAAGGTCGGTGATCGTATCTCCTTTGAGGATGCGGCCGGCTACACCATGGTCAAGAAGAACTGGTTCAATGGCGTGAAGATGCCGGCGATTGCCATCAAGGAACTCGACGGCAGCGTGCGTGCCGTTCGCGAATTCGACTTTGCCGATTTCGAGCAAAGCCTGTCTTAAACCCTGTTTTAACATGAAACGAAGCTGATCCCTGCGGGGAAAAGGAGGCATCACCTGAAATGAAGAAGAACGTTCTGATCATCGGCGCCGGTGGCGTAGCACAGGTCGTGGCGCATAAATGCGCCCAGAACAGCGATGTATTGGGAGACATTCATATTGCGTCACGGACTTTGGAAAAGTGCCGCAAGATTGTCGAGTCCGTACGCGAAAAGAAGAGCCTCAAGACAGATGTGAAACTTGAGGCCCATGCGCTTGACGCGATGGATATCGAGGCGACGAAAGCCTTGATTACGAAAACCGGCGTAGAGATCGTCATCAACGTCGGTTCGGCTTTCGTCAACATGTCCGTTCTTCGTGCCTGCATGGACACGGGTGTTGCTTATATGGATACGGCGATCCACGAGGATCCCACCAAGATTTGCGAGGCGCCGCCGTGGTACGGAAACTACGAGTGGAAGCGCGCTGCCGAATGCAAGGAAAAGGGCGTAACGGCACTGCTCGGCGTCGGTTTCGATCCCGGCGTGGTCAATGCCTATGCCCGCCTTGCCAAGGATGAATATTTCGACAAGGTCACTTCGGTCGATATCGTCGATATCAATGCCGGCAGCCATGGCCGCTGGTTCTCCACCAACTTCGATCCGGAAATCAACTTCCGCGAATTCACCGGTGTCGTCTATTCCTGGCAGAATGGCCAGTGGCAGACGAACCAGATGTTCGAGGTCGGCCAGGAATTCGATCTGCCGGTTGTCGGCAAGCAGAAGGCCTATATGACCGGCCATGACGAAGTGCATTCGCTATCCAAAAACATGGATGGCGCCGATGTGCGCTTCTGGATGGGCTTCGGCGATCACTACATCAACGTCTTTACCGTGCTGAAGAACCTCGGTCTTCTCTCCGAAAAGCCGGTCAAGACTGCCGAAGGTCTGGAAGTCGTGCCGTTGAAGGTGGTCAAGGCCGTATTGCCGGATCCGTCTTCGCTTGCACCCGACTATGTCGGCAAGACCTGCATCGGCGATGTCGTCAAGGGCATCAAGGATGGCAAGGAACGCGAAGTCTTCATCTACAACGTGGCCGACCACAAGGAAGCCTACGAGGAAGTTGGATCGCAGGGCATTTCCTACACCGCCGGCGTTCCTCCGGTCGCCGCCGCCATGCTGATTGCCACCGGCGAGTGGGATGTGAAGCAGATGGCCAATGTGGAAGAACTGCCACCGCAGCCTTTCCTGAACCTTCTGAACAAGATTGGCCTTCCAAGCCGTATCAAGGACGAAAACGGCGACCGCGCCCTGACGTTCTGATCCATCAAGACAATAAAAAGCCCCGCAAAAGCGGGGCTTTTTTTGTGATGAAGTTTGCCAGTTACTTGGCATCATCCTCGGCCTTAAGCCGAGGATTTACCGCACGGTACTGACCCGCGCATCAGCCCTTTGCCGGCTTCGGTCCGCGCTTTTCGAAAGGCCGGTCCTTCTTGCCTTCGAATTTGGGCTTGTCGCCGAAGGTCTTTTTCTTTTTCCAGGGCTTGTCGTCGCCCTTGCGGTCGTCGGCTGCGCCGCCAGCATTATTGGGTTTGTTGAACTTCCGCTGAGCCGTGGCCGGGCGGGTGTCCTCACGAACACTGCCGGTCATTTCCGGCTTGCCTTCCAGCGCCTTCAGACGAATGCCCTTTTCGAGCATCATGTCCTTGCCGATGGCGGAGGTGAAACGATCAACGGCATCGGCCGCCAGTTCCACGAAGGTCTCCGTCTGCTGCATGCGGATGGCGCCGATATCCTGACGGGTGATCTTGCCGAAGCGGCAGAGCATGGGGATGAGCCAGCGCGGTTCGGCGCTCTGCTTGCGGCCCACCGAAAGCGAAAACCAAGCGCTGTCGGAAAAGTCGGAACGTTCGCGGCGCGGCGCGTCGTTTTCAGGGGTTTCGAAGCTGTCGCGGCGCGGTTTGCGGGTATTGTCCAACGCGACTTCGGTGATGTCTTCCGGGGCGGAACGTCCGGCGTGATAAAGGCGCACGAAGGCGGCTGCTACTTTTTCCGCGCCATGCTGCTCGAGCAGCTGCTTGACGAAATCACGCTCGTCATCGGCCACGGCCTCGGTGAGAGCCGGATCGGCCAGGAGACGGGCACCGTCGCGTTCAACGATCTCTTCGACCGAAGGCGGGCGAACCCATGCTGCGCTGACCTTGGCACCTTCCAGAAGGCGTTCGGCCTTGCGGCGCTGGTTGACAGGCACCACGATGGCGCTGACGCCCTTTTGCCCGGCGCGGCCGGTACGGCCGGAACGGTGGAGAAGCGTTTCCGAATTGGTCGGCAGGTCGGCGTGGATAACCAGTTCGAGACCAGGCAGGTCGATGCCGCGTGCAGCAACGTCAGTCGCCACGCAAACCCGGGCGCGACCGTCACGCATTGCCTGAAGCGCATGCGTGCGTTCGTTCTGGGTCAGTTCGCCTGAAAGCGCCACGACGGAAAAGCCGCGATTGTTCAGACGGGCCGTCAGATGGTTTACGGCCGCACGTGTGGAGCAGAAAACGATGGCGTTGCGGGCTTCGTAAAAGCGCAGCGCATTGATGATGGCGTTTTCGCGGTCGGAGCCGGTCACCAGCAAGGCGCGGTATTCGATGTCCACATGCTGCTTCTGTTCTGAGGCGGTGGCGATGCGAACGGCGTTCTTCTGGTAGCTTTCGGCAAGCTTGGCGATGCTGCGCGGAACGGTGGCCGAGAACATCAGCGTGCGGCGGTTATCCGGCGATTCTTCCAGAATGAATTCCAGATCTTCGCGGAAGCCGAGATCGAGCATCTCGTCGGCCTCGTCCAGTACCACGGCGCGTAGCGACGACAGATCGAGCGCGCCGCGCTTGATGTGGTCGCAGAGGCGGCCGGGGGTGCCGACGATAATATGCGCGCCTCGCTCCAGTGCGCGTCGTTCGCTGCGGATATCCATCCCGCCAACACAGGACGCAATCGATACGCCGGCGAATTCATAAAGCCATTCCAGCTCGCGCTTGACCTGCATGGCCAGTTCGCGGGTAGGCGCAATGGCGAGTGCCAGCGGCGCGGAAGCCTGGCCGAAACGGGTGTTTTCCGACAGTAGCGTGGTCGCGAGCGCAATGCCGAAGGCAACTGTCTTGCCGGAGCCGGTCTGCGCGGAAACCAGCGCGTCCTTGTCGGCGAGTTCCGGCGAAAGCATGGCCTTCTGCACGGGGGTCAAATCTTTGTAGCCGCGTTTTTCCAACGCCTGCGCGATCGCCGGGGCGATACCCTGGGTGTCTGTCATCTACCGTCTTTCGGATATGAAGCTGCCTGCATCCGCCCGAAACCAATAGGTCCTAAAGTCTCCGGGGCAGCCGATGCAGGCCATTACGGCCATTTGGCCGGTTGCATTGCCGCGCTCCATACTGCGAATAGGCCCGTTTGTACAGTGCACTGCGGTACGCTCTTTCACAGCGCCGCATGCGGTCGCCCATTCCATCCCGACATCTTCTTTCGCCGGGGCTATAAAAAAAGGCGTACCGCATGGTTCATAAACGGCATTGCGTGCCCCCCGCCTTTTCGCTAAGAGACCCGCAACTTGAGGCTCTTTATCAAAAAGAGCCGACTGGGTTTGTTCTTGTCCGCACCTGAAAAACGGCTGGCGGAAAAAAGGGATGGTACTGGTCAAGGCTATGGCTCGCATTGTCATGAAATTCGGCGGCACGTCCGTCGCGAACCTCGAACGCATTCACAATGTCGCACGGCATGTGAAACGCGAAGTGGATGCCGGCCATGAAGTGGCCGTGGTCGTTTCCGCCATGTCCGGTAAAACCAACGAGTTGGTGGACTGGGTGCAGAATGCTGCGAAGGTGGCTGGCGCCAACGCCGCCTCCTTTTACGATGCACGCGAATATGACGCGGTCGTTGCATCCGGCGAGCAGGTGACATCGGGTCTTCTGGCGATAACGCTGCAATCCATGGGCATCAATGCGCGCTCATGGCAGGGCTGGCAGATTCCGATCCGCACAGACAACGCACATGGTGCCGCCCGCATTCTGGAGATTGACGGTTCGGATATCGTTCACCGCATGGGCGAGGGCCAGGTTGCCGTTGTTGCCGGTTTCCAGGGCATCGGCCCGGATAACCGCATTGCGACGCTCGGTCGCGGCGGTTCGGACACATCAGCCGTTGCCATCGCCGCCGCCGTCAAGGCGGACCGTTGCGATATCTATACCGATGTCGATGGCGTCTATACCACCGATCCGCGCATCGAGCCCAAGGCTCGCCGCATGAAGAAGATCGCTTTCGAGGAAATGCTCGAAATGGCGTCTCTCGGTGCGAAGGTTCTGCAGGTTCGCTCCGTCGAGCTTGCCATGGTACACAAGGTGCGCACCTTCGTTCGCTCCAGCTTCGAGGATCCCGATGCGCCGGGCATGGGCGACCTCATCAACCCGCCCGGTACTTTGATTTGTGACGAGGAAGAAATCGTGGAACAGGAAGTCGTAACCGGCATCGCCTATGCCAAGGATGAAGCACAGATCTCGCTGCGCCGCGTGGCCGACCGTCCGGGCGTCTCCGCCGCGATCTTCGGGCCACTGGCCGAAGCGCATATCAATGTCGACATGATCGTGCAGAACATCTCCGAAGATGGGTCGCGCACCGACATGACCTTCACCGTTCCTTCTGGCGACGTTGCCAAGGCTCTGCGCGTTCTGGACGAGAACAAGGCCCAGATCGGCTTTGACGTTGCGCAGAACGAGACCGGCCTTGCCAAGGTTTCGGTCATCGGTATCGGCATGCGCAGCCATGCCGGCGTTGCTGCCAGCGCCTTCAAGGCGCTTGCCGAGAAGAACATCAACATCAAGGCCATCACCACCTCCGAGATCAAGATTTCGATCCTGATCGACGGTGCCTATGCCGAACTGGCCGTTCGCACTTTGCATTCTGCTTACGGTCTCGATAAGAACTAAGTTCGAGACATCGGTTCCCGATGCTCCGATTCTTCGGGGTTGCGTTTTTCCGATGTGGCGTTTCATGAAAGCGTGTCCCTTGCGGGACGCGCTTCTCGCGCTATAAATTTTTTAAATGACGTTTTGATTCTCGAATATTATGACATTCGGATCGGAAGCGTCGGGGAGCAAACGCGATGAGAGACCTTTCTGCAGGTCCGCGCGTCCTGCTAAAGCGGCTGCGCGAAATGATGGCGGAGCACCTTGAGCCGCAGGACCGTCTGGACCAGATCGTCCGTCAGATAGCCAGCAACATGGTGGCGGAGGTTTGCTCGGTCTACGTGCTGCGTTCCGACAGCGTGCTGGAGCTTTACGCTACCGAAGGTCTCAACAAGGATGCCGTGCATCTTGCCCAGCTGAAAATGGGGCAGGGTCTTGTCGGTACCATTGCCGCTTCCGCCCAACCTCTCAATCTTTCCGATGCGCAGGCGCATCCGGCTTTCCGCTATCTTCCTGAAACCGGTGAGGAAATTTATCATTCCTTCCTCGGCGTGCCGATTTTGCGCTCCGGTCGCACTCTTGGCGTTCTTGTGGTCCAGAACAAGGTCAGCCGAACATACCGGGAGGATGAAGTTGAAGCGCTCGAGACAACCGCGATGCTCATCGCTGAAATAGTGGCGAGCGGTGAATTGAAAAAGATCACCCGCCCCGGTGTGGAGCTGGACCTGACGCGTGCCGTTTCCATTGATGGCGATGCTTATGGCGAAGGCATCGGTCTTGGTCATGTCGTGCTGCACGACCCCCGAATCGTTGTCACCAATCTGCTGAATGAGGATGCCGATACCGAAATCCTGCGTCTTGCCGACGCGATCGGTTCGCTGCGCCTGTCGATCGACGACATGTTGCAGCGCCGCGACGTCCCGACCGAAGGCGAGCATCGCGAGGTTCTCGAGACCTACCGCATGTTCGCCCACGATCAGGGCTGGGTGCGGCGCATGGAAGAAGCTATCCGCAACGGCCTGACGGCGGAAGCTGCGGTCGAGAAAGTGCAGAGCGACACAAAGGCGCGCATGATGCGCCTGACTGATCCCTATCTTCGCGAGCGCATGCATGATTTCGACGATCTTGCCAACCGGCTGCTGCGCCAGCTGATCGGTTTCGGCGGTCGAAGCCCCGAGCATGATTTCCCGCTGGACGCCATCGTTCTGGCGCGCGCCATGGGTGCCGCCGAATTGCTGGATTACCCGCGTGAGAAATTGCGCGGCCTGGTGCTCGAAGACGGTGCGGTGACGAGCCACGTCGTCATCGTGGCGCGCGCCATGGGCATTCCGATCATCGGGCAGGCGACAGGCATCGTCGCCCTCGCTGAAAATAACGATCCCATCATTATCGACGGCGATGACGGCCAGGTGCATTTGCGCCCGATGTCGGATTTGCAGCGCGCCTATGAGGAAAAGGTGCGCCTGCGTGCCAAGCGCCAGGAGCAGTTCCGCGCGCTTCGCAATGTCGAGCCGATCACCAAGGATGGCCAGAAGGTCAACCTCAAGATGAATGCGGGCCTTCTCGTAGATCTGCCGCAGCTCGAGGAATCCGGCGCCGATGGCATCGGCCTGTTCCGCACCGAGCTGCAGTTCATGATCGCCTCCAACATGCCCAAGGGCGAGGAGCAGGAAGCGTTCTATAGGTCCGTCTTGCGGCAGGCCAAGGGCAAGAGCGTTACCTTCCGCACGCTGGATATTGGCGGCGACAAGGTCGTTTCCTATATGCGCGGCCAGGAAGAGGAAAACCCGGCGCTCGGCTGGCGGGCGATCCGCCTGTCGCTCGACCGCCCGGGTCTGATGCGCACACAGATGCGCGCGCTTCTGCGTGCTGCCTCAGGTGCTGAACTACGCATGATGTTGCCGATGGTGACGGAGGTTTCCGAAATCCGCGCCGCGCGCGATCTGCTTCAGAAGGAAGTGCAGCATCTTTCGAAATTCAGCCATGCGCTTCCGAAAAAGCTGCAATTTGGTGCGATGCTGGAAGTACCTTCGCTGATGTGGCAACTCGATGAGCTGATGCAGGAAGTGGATTTCGTCTCCGTCGGTTCGAACGACCTGTTCCAGTTTTCGATGGCGGTTGATCGCGGCAATGCAAGGGTTTCGGATCGTTTCGACAATCTTGGCAAGCCGTTCCTGCGCATTCTGCGCGATATCGTGCGCGCTGGCGAAAAGCACCACACCTCGGTCACGCTTTGCGGCGAAATGGCAAGCAAGCCACTTTCGGCCATGGCTTTGATCGGCCTTGGTTTCCGTTCGGTTTCCATGTCGCCGACGGCGATTGGTCCCGTCAAGGCCATGCTTCTCGGGCTTGATGCCGCGAGCCTTGCCGATGAGCTGAACGCTGCGCTCGACGATCATAATTCGCTGGAAAGCGCGCGCGAGGTGTTGTTACGCTTTGCCGCGACGCATTCCATTCCCATTTAAAAGACCTGTTTCATAATCGGAGTGACTGGTGGCGAAGCTTCCCGTCGAAAAAATGCGCGAGTTGGAAAGGCGTTTCGGAGAGATCGAAGCGCGGATGTCGGCTGGTCCGGCAGCGGATGTCTATGTGAAGCTGGCTTCGGAATATTCCGAACTTGAGCCGGTGGTGAAAAAAGTCCGTGAATACGAAAAGGCGGTCTCCGAGGCCGCCGATCTGCAGGCGCTGCTTGCCGACAAGACGACCGACAAGGACATGCGCGATCTGGCGGAAATGGAGCTGCCGGAGGTCGAGGCCCGAATTGGCGAGCTTGAGAAGGAAATGCAGGTCCTGCTGCTTCCCAAGGATGCGGCGGACGAAAAAAGCGCCATCCTCGAAATCCGCGCCGGCACGGGCGGATCCGAAGCGGCACTTTTCGCCGGCGATCTGTTTCGCATGTATGAGCGCTTCGCTTCAGCCAAGGGCTGGAAAGTTGAAGTTCTTTCCGCAAGCGAAGGCGAGGCGGGCGGTTACAAGGAAATCATCGCCACGATCAGCGGGCGAGGGGTGTTTTCCAAGCTGAAATTCGAATCCGGCGTGCACCGGGTGCAGCGCGTGCCGGAAACAGAAGCGAGCGGCCGCATCCACACCTCGGCAGCCACTGTTGCCGTGCTGCCGGAGGCGGAGGATATCGATGTCGAAATTCGCCCGGAAGACATTCGTATCGACACGATGCGCGCTTCGGGCGCAGGCGGCCAGCACGTCAATACCACTGACTCCGCCGTTCGCATCACCCATCTTCCGACGGGTTTGATCGTTACCAGTTCTGAAAAGTCGCAGCACCAGAACCGCGCCAAGGCTATGCAGGTTCTGCGTTCGCGTCTTTACGACATCGAGCGCCAGAAGGTGGAAAGCGAGCGTTCAGCCGACCGCAAGAGCCAGGTCGGTTCCGGCGACCGTTCCGAGCGTATCCGCACTTACAATTTTCCGCAGGGGCGGGTCACTGATCACCGCATCAACCTGACCCTCTACAAGCTCGACCGGATGATCGAAGGCGAGATCGACGAGCTTGTCGACGCGCTGATTGCTGATTATCAGGCCGGTCAGCTTGCCCAGCTCGGCGAACAACAGCTTTGAGTGGCGGCGCTGACGGGACCGTTTCGACCGAGCTTGCCGCAGCCCGCAAACGGCTGCAGGCGGCGGGCATCGCCGATCCGCTGCTTGATGCGCGCCTGCTGGTTGCCGACGTTACCGGTTTTTCACTGACCGATTTCGTGATGAAACCGGACCATCCCGTCACGCGGGAAGAAAGCGCCCGCATTGCCGCCATGGTCGAAAGGCGCGCAGGCGGAGAGCCAGTCCATCGCATTCTCGGCCACCGCGAATTTCACGGGCTCGATCTTCTTTTATCGACGGAGACGCTCGAACCCCGCCCGGATACGGAAGTTCTCGTCGATACGCTGTTGCCTGCGTTGAAAAAAATTGTTGCCGACAAGGGCAGTGCGTGCATTCTGGATCTGGGTACGGGCACGGGTGCGATCTGTCTGGCGCTTCTCAAGGAATGTCCGGAAGCAACTGGCGTCGGCAGCGATATCTCCGCCGATGCGCTGGAAACCGCAGCGAAAAACGCTGCCCGAAATGGTCTCGCCTCGCGTTTTGAAACCATGCGTAGCGACTGGTTCAAAAAAATCTCTGGCAGGTTTGACATAATTGTGTCGAATCCGCCTTATATAAGAAGTGACATCGTCACAACGCTAGACCGAGAGGTTCGCTATCACGATCCGATGGCGGCGCTGGACGGAGGTCAGGACGGCCTTGCACCGTACCGCCTCATCGCTGCCGACGCAGGCCGCTTTCTTGTGGAAAACGGGATTGTCGGTGTGGAGATCGGTTTCGATCAAAGGCTTGATGTTTCCGCTATATTTGCTTCCCACGGCTTCTCTCTTCTCGACGCCGTGAAGGATTATGGCGGCAACGACAGAGTTTTGACCTTCCGGAGATAGTTGTTCGCGATACGTCTGCGGATTATTTGCAAGGATATTTTGCACAGCAAAAGAAAAGGCTTGGATTTCCGCATGAAGCGGGATAGTTTGCCGCCACATGCCGGGTGGCTGAGGACGAATTTAGATTCGTCAGGGTATGGGTCAGTCCCGAAGCGGGTTCTTTTGAGAACCCTGAAGGCTGGGCGTTTCCGGCATGTGAATCAGTAAACTTTGTTCGCAGGTGGCTCGTTGCAGCATTTTGCGCGACCGGTCGTCATACGCGGGGTCTTGTCTGGGGTTATCTCCAGCAGGGCGCGTAATGGAGCAATTTCAGGAAAAGTTTCCAGCGGTTTTCCGCCCGGAATTGCATGAAAATAACCAGATTGTCAGCAAAACAGAATTCAGGTGAGCAATTGATGAGGCCAGGACAGCAAAACAAGCGCGGCCGGGGGCGTGGAAGCAACAACAACAATAACAATGGTGGCGGTAACAACAACAACTTCAACCGCAAGGGCGGTAACCCGCTCACCAGGACTTATGACAGCTCCGGTCCCGATGTTAAAATTCGTGGCACAGCCCAGCACATAGCGGAAAAATACGCCACCCTTGCGCGGGACGCGCAGAGTGCTGGCGACCGTGTGATCGCTGAAAACTATCTGCAGCACGCTGAACACTACAATCGTATCATCGCCACCGCTCAGGCCCAGATGCAGGAGCGTTTCCAGCGCGACGACCGTGGCGAATACAATGCTTCGGATGCCGACGATATGGATATGAACGACGGTGACGATGGTGCACCGCAGCAGCAGTTCGAACAGCCGGAACGGGTTCAGCAGCCGGAGCGCCAGGAACGGCAGGAGCGCACCGAGCGTTCCGAGCCGCGTCAGGAACGCCGTGAGCGCCCGGACCGCCGTGAACGGCAGGAGCGCCAGCCGCGCCAGCCGCAGGCTTCGGACGAACGGCAGCAGCCGGTATACGACGCCAGCCAGGCGCCTCAGCCCGTCATCGAAGGCACGCCTATGGAAGTGGCCGTCGAGGAACAGCAGCAGCAGACGGAAGCACCAGCGACTGAACGCGCACCAAAGGCCCGCCGCGCCACCGGCCCACGCCCGCGTCGCCCGCGCCGCGCCGCAACCGCGGAAGGTGCTGAGGGTGCTGAAGGCGAAGATACGCCAGCCGGTGATGAGGCAACACCTGCCACGCTCGAAAACGCTGCTGAATAAGCAGGGTTTTCAAAATACCACGCGATTGAAAAAACTCCGGCTTGCCGGAGTTTTTTTGTTTTTGGGGTCGGGTGTAAAAGCTTGGGCGCTGTTCGAAGGGGGCAATCGCGGCAAACAGGCGTGACGTTTATCAAGTCCGGCTAAAATTTCCCCGGCAGTCGTTTTCCTCCCCTTTAAACCGATGAAAATGCCTCCCATATTCGTGCAGTAAGGACGGATGCCGCATGCAGCGGTAACCGCCCATCAAGAGGCGGCAATCGTGAAATCTGTATAACGCGACTGCCGTAGCGGGGCTTGCCTTTGAGGGAGCCTCAACCCAAACACCCGGATCCGTGCCGAAAGCGGGCGGGCCGGTATATGGAGGTTCGACTATGAATATTGAAAAATACTCCGAGCGCGTTCGCGGTTTTCTGCAATCGGCGCAGACGTTTGCGCTTGCGGAAAATCACCAGCAATTTTCTGCCGAACATGTGCTGAAAGTTCTGCTTGATGACGAGCAGGGCATGGCGGCATCGCTGATCGAGCGGGCTGGCGGCGACGCCAAGGAAGTGCGTCTGGCCAACGATGCGGCACTGGCGAAATTGCCCAAGGTTTCCGGCGGCAATGGCGGCCTTTCCCTCACGGCTCCACTTGCGAAAGTGTTCTCGACTGCGGAAGAACTCGCGAAGAAGGCTGGTGACAGTTTCGTCACCGTCGAGCGTCTTTTGCAGGCGCTGGCGATCGAAAACTCTGCTTCCACCTCGGCGTCCCTGAAAAAGGGCGGCGTGACGGCGCAGGCGCTCAATCAGGTCATCAATGAAATCCGCAAGGGCCGCACGGCTGACAGCGCCAATGCCGAACAGGGCTTCGACGCGCTGAAGAAGTTCGCGCGCGACCTGACGGAGGAAGCCCGCGAAGGCAGGCTCGACCCGGTGATTGGCCGTGATGACGAAATCCGCCGGACCATTCAGGTGCTTTCACGCCGCACCAAGAACAATCCCGTGCTGATCGGTGAACCCGGCGTCGGTAAAACGGCGATCGCCGAAGGTCTTGCGCTGCGCATCGTCAATGGCGATGTGCCCGAAAGCCTTAAAGACAAGAAGCTTATGGCGCTGGATATGGGTGCGCTGATCGCTGGCGCGAAGTATCGCGGCGAGTTCGAGGAGCGTCTGAAGGCGGTCCTGAACGAAGTGCAGGCGGAAAATGGCGGCATTATCCTGTTCATCGACGAGATGCACACGCTGGTCGGTGCCGGCAAGGCCGATGGCGCCATGGATGCGTCCAATCTGCTGAAGCCCGCCCTTGCCCGAGGTGAACTGCACTGCGTTGGCGCCACCACGCTGGATGAATATCGCAAGCACGTGGAAAAGGATCCGGCCCTTGCCCGTCGTTTCCAGCCGGTGCTCGTAGATGAGCCGACCGTTGAGGACACGATCTCGATCCTGCGCGGCCTGAAGGAAAAATACGAACAGCACCACAAGGTCCGCATTTCGGATTCGGCCCTGGTTGCAGCTGCAACGCTTTCCAACCGCTACATTACCGACCGGTTCCTGCCCGACAAGGCAATCGACCTGATGGACGAAGCCGCTTCGCGCCTTCGCATGCAGGTGGATTCCAAGCCGGAAGAACTGGACGAACTGGATCGCCGGATCATTCAGCTCAAGATCGAACGCGAAGCCTTGAAGCAGGAGACGGATCAGTCATCCGTCGACCGCCTGAAGAAGCTCGAGGACGAACTGGCCGATACCGAAGAAAAGGCCGATGCGCTGACGGCCCGCTGGCAGGCGGAAAAGCAGAAGCTGGGCCATGCCGCAGACCTCAAGAAGCGGCTGGACGATGCCCGCAACGAACTGGCAAGTGCCCAGCGTAACGGCCAGTTCCAGCGCGCCGGTGAATTGACCTATGGGATCATTCCGGGCCTCGAAAAGGAACTGGCTGCAGCGGAAGCGCGTGACAGCAGCGGTGCTGGCTCGATGGTCCAGGAAGTGGTGACGGCGGACAATATCGCCCACATCGTTTCCCGCTGGACCGGTATTCCTGTCGACAAGATGCTGGAAGGCCAGCGCGAGAAGCTGCTGCGCATGGAAGACGATCTTGCCAAGTCCGTGGTCGGACAGGGCGAGGCCGTGCAGGCCGTTTCCAAGGCGGTTCGCCGTTCGCGCGCGGGTCTTCAGGATCCGAACCGGCCGATCGGCTCGTTCATCTTCCTCGGCCCGACGGGCGTGGGCAAGACCGAGCTGACCAAGTCGCTCGCCCGGTTCCTGTTCGACGACGAGACCGCGATGGTTCGCCTCGACATGTCGGAATTCATGGAGAAACACTCCGTTGCCCGGCTTATCGGTGCGCCTCCCGGCTATGTCGGTTACGAAGAGGGCGGTGCGTTGACGGAAGCGGTTCGCCGCCGGCCCTATCAGGTCGTGCTGTTTGACGAGATCGAGAAAGCGCATCCGGACGTGTTCAACGTCCTGTTGCAGGTGCTGGACGATGGCCGTCTGACCGATGGTCAGGGCCGCACCGTCGATTTCAAGAACACCATCATCATCATGACCTCGAACCTCGGTTCGGAATTCATGACGCAGATGGGCGACAATGACGATGTGGATTCGGTTCGTGACCTGGTGATGGAGCGTGTCCGGTCGCATTTCCGGCCGGAATTCCTCAACCGTATCGACGATATCATCCTCTTCCATCGCCTGCGGCGCGACGAGATGGGTGCGATCGTGGAGATCCAGCTCAAGCGCCTCGTCTCGCTTCTGGGTGATCGCAAGATCACGCTCGAACTGGATGAGGATGCCCGCAACTGGCTTGCCAATAAGGGTTACGATCCGGCCTATGGCGCACGTCCGCTGAAGCGTGTGATCCAGAAGACCGTTCAGGACAGGCTCGCCGAAATGATTCTCGGCGGCGAGATCCCGGACGGATCGCGGGTCAAGGTGACCTCTGGCACCGACCGGCTGCTTTTCAAGGTCAAGCCCCCAAAGGGTGAGGCCGAGACTGAAACTGCTGATGCGGCATAAAACGAAAGGGCTCCGGTAACGGAGCCCTTTTTCGTATAGCGGTCCCTATGGTCACGAGGCCCGGCGGACTAACGGCTCGCCACCTGATTGGGCTTTTCTTCGATGTTGAGTAGATTGTCGATCCGCTTTCTCTCGTCGGAGAACCGCGCGAGCGCGACGCCGGAAAGCGATTTGCCGCCCGGCAGACGCACTTTCATCGCGTCCACTTTCGTGCCATTAACGATCAGCTCGTAATGCAGATGCGCGCCGGTCGAAAGGCCGGTCGAACCGACATAACCGATTACCTGGCCCTGCCGGACCTTTGAACCCTCGGTGACACCCTTGGCGATGGCGCTCTGGTGGTTATAGGAGGAGACGTAGCCATTGGCGTGGCGGATCAGGGTCTGGTTGCCGTAACCGGAGGCCCAGCCGGCCTTCTCGACAGTGCCGTTGCCTGTCGCGATGATCGGCGTGCCGCGGGCTGCCGCCCAGTCGGTGCCGGTATGCATGCGGCTGAATTTCAAAACGGGGTGGCGGCGCATGCCGAAACCTGATGTCATACGGCCGTTCGGAACCGGATTGCGCAACAGGAACTGCCGGATGCTCTTACCGTTCTCGTCGAAATAGTCGATGCTGTTATCGTCCGGGTTCTGGAACCGGTAAAACCGCGTCTCGTTATCGCCGAACTTGGCGTTGACGTAGAGCAGTTCGGACTTGTCCGTCGCCTTGCCATCCGCATCTTCCACGGAGAAGAAGGCCTCCAGCGTATCTGCCGGTTTCAACTGCGCCTGAAAATCAACGCTGCTGGCCAAAAGCTTGATGAGCTGGGAGACCATGCCCTGATTCATGCCATAGGCCAGAGCCGCCCGGTAAACGCCATCGTAGACGCTGGGCAGATCGCGGCCGGCGGCCGGTGCCGGGGTGCTGTCAAAGGCCGTCGCCACCGCGTCGAGCTTCGGCGGTTCGCTGGCCTTGATGAAATTCTTGCGATCGTCCACGGCCATGGTGACCATGTGGCGACCCTTGCGGTAAAGGCTTACGCGTACGATGTCGCTTTTGTCGTCTTCCTGAATAATGCCGACGCGGAGCACATCGCCGCTTTCGACATTGTTCGACTGGAGTTGCGGTGACAACAGGCCAGCGATTTCGGAGGATTGCGCCTTCGAATAACCCGCGCCGAATAAAGCGGCTTCGATGGTTTCGGTCTGGCGGGCAGGGATAACGTCGTCGGCATATTCCTTGACCGGAACCGAGGGCGATTGAGGGGTCGAAACCGACATATTCTGTTCGACGACACGGGCGGCAAGACCGGCGGTGATATCGACATCACCCTCATCATTATCGAAACGACGGGGGTCGATGTAATAGAGCGCTGCAAGCTGCTCGTTACCGTCTGTCAGGATCGAGCCGTTCGAGCGCACTGCCTCCTCCACCTCGTCGAAGCTCAGGGAGCCGGCGAAGGGATACTTGGAGTGCTGGATCGGAAAGGCGACCGTTTTCAGGCTGACTTCGGATTCGACCTCGGAGCCGTAGATTGTGCCCGTTCGGCTTGGCGCCGGCGCCGGGGCGTCCTTGTCGTCACCGCTTGCGAAAATGTTCAGGGGATCGAAGGCGGGATAATCGTCCTGTTTGGCGTAGTTGGACGCCAGCGGAATTTTGACGTGGGAAAAGGGAACCTTGCGGACCACTTCCTTGTCGCCCTCGTTGATAACGGTGGAGACTTCCATGATCGAGCGGTCCGAGGGCCGGGCCGCAATATTGGGCGCAATGAGGCGTGTGCCGCGGCGTGCCGCTTCCGCGGTATTGTTGCCCATATCCGCCTTGGCGAAGGCCTCGGCCGGAATGGCAAGCTGCTGGCGGCCATCGAGAGCTGCAAACAGCGCAACACCCATCAATATGGAAGAGGTAATGCCGGTAAGGAACGTGCCGGAAAGCCATCTGAGCGAAATCTCACGGCGATCGGGTGCACGGCGCCCTTCCGCCAGAATTGGCGGTTCCGTGCCTAGCGACCGGATCACGTTGCGATCCGCAGTCATACTAGCTGTGCCCCGTGGGTCATGCGCTCTCCAGAAACTTCAGGCGAAGGTGTGCAACTTTCAAAGCCGTGAGTCAAATTGATCGGCACCCTCAATAGATATGCCGGCAACAGGCTCGCGCGCGTGCCCGCATTAACGTTTTGTTGGCAAAGCAATTAGCGAGGAGTCGGGCCAAAACAAGGCGCAGCACCATTCATATGGGTTGAGGCTGCATTCCCTTGTTGAAAATCGGTCCGTTGGTGGAGGCCAATGGGAGGCATAATCTCGAAAAATCAAAACTCTCTTTTAAAATCAATGTTTTGAATGTTTTTTTTAGAATTTGTATTTTGGTGTGTTGACTTGTTTGAGGGTGATCTCTTATAAGTCCGCTCACTGAACGAG
>NZ_JBNWDR010000011.1:0-183393 GCF_053521785.1 Agrobacterium sp. A3-95
GGCCTCATGGCTGAGCACGGCTGCGTATCCGGCAGCATCGCGAAACGCCTCAAAGGGCGGCATCTGGATATAGTCCATGACCGGCGAGTAGTAGGCCTGGTTGCCGCCGTGTCGGATCACCGCGCCGGTATTGCGGAAGAAGCGATCGGCGCTCTCGATGCGCTCGACGGGATCCCGCACCTTTGCCGACGGTGCAGAGCAAGTGTCGGGTAGCCCGTCTATCTGCTCGATATTGAACACCGAATAGGCCTTCAGGAACGGGATTTCCCGATCGACATCATTACCGTTTCCGTCGGCCACCGACTTGGTGAAGCGGCTGGCGAAGACGACCGTCGAGCCCGTTTCGCCCTTCCTCACAGCCCCACCCAGTTCGAGGGCCTGCTTGAAGGTCATCCACATCGAGGAGGAAAAGCCCCGTGACATCTGCTCCGACCAAAGGAGCAGCACATTCATGCCCGAATAAGGGAGGCCGTTGTGTCTCATCGGCCGGGTGATCCGCCCATCGGTATTGACGACGCTCCATGGTTTCATCCAGGTACGCACGCCCTGTTCGAGATCCTCGACGATCCGATCTGTGATCCGCGTGTAGATGTCGACACGCTCAGATTCCGCTTTTTTTGTCACGACTTCTTCTCCTTTTCTCAGGACCGCACCTATCGCGGCCCGTCACGGAGGTCCGAAGTCAGGGGCCGATGGTGCGCCGATGCACCGGAACGGCCGCAACAGCGTGGAGGACGGCGAAGCCGTTGCATGGGCGCCCGGCTCCTGCAGGAACGTCGAGCGGGACGGGCCGCGACAGGCGCGTCTTCAGCCTTCATTTTCGACTTGGAAAAGGCCGGCGCCTACCGGCGCCAGCTAGAGAGAGAGAGAGAGAGAGAGAGAGAGCGGGGCGTTGCCCCGCCGACGGCGTCAACCGAAAGCTGCCATTTGCGTTTCTGCCGCCTTGCGGTCGAGGGTGCTACCCAGGTTCTCGACCGGGCGGTCGAACGGCTTCCAGGTTTCGCCGATGACCTGTTCATAGGCGGCTACCGCGCCCTCTGCTGCCATGCGCAATGCGTGGGACTGCACCCCCATGTCGGCCGCGAATTCCCGTTTGCGCTGCGCGGCGCTGTCATAGCCGACGGGACCATCGAGATCCTCATCGCGGCTGTCATTTGCCGCCTTGGCCGTCGCGTCACGCGCCTCCGTGACGGCGCGGGAGTAAAACTGCCCGGCGCCATGCGCGGATCCGACGAAGGCTCCGACGATGCGCTGGAGATGGATCTGCATCGCTTTTTCGCCAAGGCCTTC
The DNA here is from genome assembly GCF_053521785.1 of Agrobacterium sp. A3-95. Lineage (NCBI taxonomy): Bacteria > Pseudomonadati > Pseudomonadota > Alphaproteobacteria > Hyphomicrobiales > Rhizobiaceae > Agrobacterium > Agrobacterium sp. A3-95. The sequence continues at coordinate 1,291 of NZ_JBNWDR010000011.1, forward strand.
GGAAAGGCTTTCGGCGGTTTCGACGATCAGCCGCTCATGCAGGTTGCGGATGCCATCGCCATCGACGAGCGCCGTGCCGAAGCTTTCGGCGATCTTGAATGCCTGGGTGGCATCGGGGCAGGAGAGGCGGACCATTTCGAGGGTGGTCCCGCGGCGGGATTGCGACGACCGGGGATTGGAGCGGTTAGGGGTAGAGGGCTTGGCCATGTCTGTTCCTTCCTTGGCTGCCGAAGCGGTCCCGGCCCGTGCCGGTCTGCCCTTCGATGCGGACGAACAGGAACCGGCAAGGGACGGGTGGCTTCACAGGTCCGATCTGGCTGAACCAGCGGGACAGGTTTGCGGACAAGCAGGTTTTGACCTGAGCAGACCGCGAGCCTGCCCTCGCGCAGAGAGGCTAAGTCGGCCGCCCCGCGGCGCGCAAGCGGCCTTGAAACGACCGGCCGCCGGTTCAGACCGCAGCGAAACAGAAGGGCAGTCCGGCACGGGTCCGATGTCAGGAACAAGCCGTAAAGGGACGACATCGCCAAGTTCGCCACACTGGCACACATCATTTTGCACGGTGGCGAGACGCCCGCCAACCTCATACTGTTTCCCAGCCGACTGTCTTCGTAGCTATCGCGCGCGAGGATGATCGCGATGCTCGAGTTCGTCGATGACTTGCTCTTGTGCCGCCAGCCTGCGGTCAAGTCCGTCGAGTTCGCCCCACCTTTCGAAGACAAGCCGCTCGACAAGCTCCCGATGGTAGTGCCGTGGACCGCTTCGGTGACGCGCCCGGCTCCGCACCTTCACTGTTGTCGCCTGCCGTCCGGCGCGCGCCGCAATCTGCCGGCTAAGACAATTGAGATGCCGCTGGGTCTCGCGCCGTGCACTGACTGCCTTCGCCAGAGGTTTTGAAGCGAGGACGTCGATCATGATCCATCCCCTCCGCTTCGCCAGTCAATGAAGGAGGATGGCCCGTGATACTCAACATGACGGGACGGATCGATCACGAAGCCAAACCGGCCTCGCCCAGCATACTCTTCGCTCGGCACCAGGAAACGACGCTCATCGTTGTCTGCTCGCAGGTTACCGCCGACGACCGCCACGACCTCGGTCATGCCAGGATGCTGATCTGACAGAATTGCCGATATGACGACATGGTCTGCCGCATGGCGCTTATCGAAGGCGTGGCGATCCTTGACCCAGCTTTCGCCCTCGGCCAGCTTGCAGCGATGGATCACCTCCCACGCATCCGGCCAGGTATTGCGGACGGTCTTTTCGGCCAAGGAGTGCTCGTGCCCTGTGAACAGCTCCGGAAAGCTGATCGCCACGATCGCCCATTCACAATCTTCCTCATACCAGGGCGTCTCCTTCCGCAGCAAGAGATGAACCTTGGCATTGCGATCCGCCGAAAGATGAAAACCGCCATGCCCGGCCGTCATGTGCGCAATAACGCCCTCGGCATAGATGACCGCCATCTGCGATCCACCCCAGGGGGTGCTTGCCGACATCCGGGTCTGCACGCGGTTCAACTCGGCCAGATCGCGTTTATGTGCTGCGGTCTCGGCAACACGCGTCCGGAATTCGGCTTCGTCAGCCACCCGGCCGTCATGCCCGATGAAGTCGGCGCGCGTCAGATCTGCCAGCGGCCGACGAACGGCGACGGCGCTCGCAAGGAATGCGAAGCCGCTGGGCGATGTGACCAAGGCAAGGACCAGGTCATCTATGCGGGCGACGGGCAAGCCGTCCGCACTGGTGGCAAACTCCACCCCCGAAACATCGGGGGTGGGTGCGGTCACATTCGAGTGGAGGATGGAGGTCATGCGGCTGCCCTTTGATCGAAATCCTCGTTCTGCTCATTGTGGACGGGCAGCTCCGCATCCTGCGGCTCGCCGTCCACCACATCGACGGTTTCTTGTTCTGGCTGATCGCCCGACGGATCATCGAGATCGCTGTCTCCGTGATCCTGGGATCCGGCGCCGATGACATCTGTGGCAGCGCCTGCCCGGATCCATTCGAGCAGTTCGTCGGTCGGCGGCGCGAAGCGGCCCGACGGATGGACGAAGTGCTCGGTTGAGAAATGTTCGACGAGCGCTGCCCGAGTTTCGCGCACCTTCTGCCGCAGCTGGATCGACGCCTCAGCGCAAGACGCCTCCAGCGCCTGGCGCGACAGGCACAAGAGGAAGTCCTCCGAGCCCATGTTCGGCAGGAATTCGTCGGCGCCGATCGCATCGCCGGCGATGCGCGCAATCATACCGCTGTTCGACATGCCGCGGCGGCACGAAAGTACGTCGACCAACACGGAGCGGACGGCAACCCGAAGCGTATCCTGATCGAAGGCGAGCTTGCCATGCTCGTCAAACAAGCCCACGACATGACGCGAGAAACGTTTCCCGCCGTAGAAGGTCCCGTCCGCGCCGGAGTCGACGCGCACGTTCTTGCCGGCGAATGCCAGCACCATCAACGCCATCAGCATGTCGTCCTCGATGGGCGCGCGGCCCAACGCGTCATGCAGGGCATCGGTGCGGAAGTCACCGATCATGTCATGACCCTTCTGGGTGACGTCGGGCCGAACCTTCGGAAGGGCAATCGCATCGCCATCTTCAGCGCCACCCGTAGAGCCATAGTCGCCGGGCCCCTTCGGCTTCGCGGCCTCCGGCATGCGGTAGTGTACCGTCTGCACCTTGCCGTCGCGATCGAGATAGAGCGCCGCGTGGTCGGATTTGGACGGCTTGCCGTATACCTGGCTCGCCTTCTTTGGTAGTTCCGGCTGGCCCCAGCTGTTGACCTCGACGATCCCGCCACGCTTCGGCAGATTGCTGGTCATCCATTCATGCTGGGCGCCGAGGAAGCCCTCGACATTCGTGGTGTAGCGGCCATCCTGATCGGCTGGTGCGAAGAGATCCTCCACCCACTCGATACCGTAGGCCTGAGCCAGATCGTCACCGAAGCTCGCGTCCCTGGCATACATGCGCCTCTTGGTCAGTGCGTTTGCGATCTGCCACCACGATGCCGTGTCACCCTTCTTTGGCTTGTGCGCCTTCCAGACCTCCTTCTGGTCAACCTGACCGGCGGCGGCGATCACGCGCAACTGCTGTTCGGATGGCATATCGCCCAGAGCCATCTGTTCAAGCATGGCCGGCAGAACATTGGCGAGCAGACGCAGCTTGCGGATCTGTCGGACGGAAAGGGCGAGAGCGACAGCAATCGCTTCTTCAGTCCACCCGAGAGCAACGAGCCTTTCGATGCCGCGCCACTGATCGACAGGATTGAGCGGTTCGCGGACGCTGTTTTCGACCATCGAGCGCATCGCGCCGTTGTCGTTCGCGGCGTCGGCCACGAGAATTTCGATTTCTTCCAGGCCGGCGGCAATCGCGAGGCGCACCCTACGGTGCCCGGCGTCGATGATGTAGCCGTTACCGCCATCCGCTTCAGGCGCGACCACCGGTGGCTGCACGATGCCGACGGCCTTGATCGTCGCCAGCATCAGCGCATCGGCCTGCGGCGAAGACTTCGACTGGCGCATCCGGTCTGGATTTTCTTTCAGGGCGCGTGGGTCAACCTTGATGATTTGCATGATGTTATCCTTCCGGGGAGTTCCGGACCGGCGCCTTGCCAGCCCTTCCTGTCTTCATATTTCTCGAAGACATCTCCCGGACCGCCGATCGGCCGGACTGACGCAACTGCAACCGAGCATCCCTGCTGCGAGGAACAAGCGGGGTGACAGCCCTGCGAAGGGCGAGTGGCCGGGATGGCGGAGGTGGCGGTTGAGCAACCGCGTCGGCAGGAGGACCGATCAGCGATCGGTTCATTTCCTCCTTCTTCTCCTTCGTTCCTCTATGGAAAGACCTGTCCCCGCAGGCTGCGGCGCGAATGGCGCCCGGGACCTTTTCAGGAAGCGAAAACGCAAAAAGGGCGCTCGACCCGCGAGGGGAGCGCCCTTTGTCTAACCCGGACGACGCCGAAAGCCATGGCCAAGCGCCATGTGCAGGACATCATCTGAACGGGAAGTAATTGTCAGATATGGATGAGGTCGAGAAATTACAAGTCTCGACCTCATCATTGCAGCGACGGGACTGGAGCCCGGCCGCTGGGCCAGGCTGGGCTTGCCTTCTTATGCAGCAATCGTTTCTGCATCAGCGATAGCGGAGGCCGCCAGTTGCTCCTCGACGTCGCGAAGTTGCTTCTTTTTAGTGTCGAGCTCATCGCCAAACTGGAATGCACCGCCGATGCGCGACTGATAAGAACGCAGACGGCGCTCGGCCTCTTCGAGACGCCGACGATACTGGTGCAGTTCCTCTTCGAAACCGTCGAGGCCATGCTCAAGTCGGGATATGGCACCGAGCGGCGTGACCGTGATCGCCAAATCGATCTCGTACTCCGCGCCGGTCCGCTGAAGCAGCGTCTCGTAGCGATAACCATCGCTTTTGCCAAAGCGCTCACCCTCGTAGACGAGATCGAAGCCACCCATCGTCGCCAGATGCACCTCGCCCTCCTGCTGCAGCTGGAGAAGCGTGAGGATCTCTTTCATCAGCGCGCGGCCGGCCTCCTTGCGTTCTGTATGGTCTTGGCCGAGCACCGTCATGGTGAAGGCGTCGCCACCGGTTGGAAGGAGGCGTACAATGTCCTGGCCTATCTCCTCGATGCGCCGGGTCGAGACCTCGATCTCGCGCTCGGCTTCGCGCATCTGTCGGCGCACGGCATATTGGTCATCCTCGTGGGCTGCGCGCAGTCGTTCGAGCCGGGCGATATCGGCCTCCAGTCCGGCCTTTTGCATCAAACGTTCGTCGCCTGAGGCGATGGCCTTGGCCATGGCAAACTGGTTGGCGGCCCCTTCTCCGACGTCTTCCAGGCGCCGGATCGACGTATCGCCGGAAAGCGCAGCTGAAATGAACCGGGCTTTCCGCTCGTTGTTCTGCCACATGCTGGCATCGAGTGAACCCTCCGTGGCATAGGCGAAGATATCGACCTCGTCGTGCTGATTGCCCTGCCTAACGATCCGGCCCTCCCGCTGTTCGATCTGCGATGGCAGCCACGGGACATCGAGATGGTGGAGCGCCTTCAGCCGAAGCTGGGCGTTGACGCCAGTACCCATCGTCTCCGAGGAGCCAATCAGGAAGCGGACTTTTCCAGCTCGTACATCGCCGAACAACCTCTGCTTGGCCTCGGTCTTCTTGAAGTCCTGCATGAAGGCAATCTGCGATGCCGGCACGCCGAGCCGGATCAGTTCGTCGCGGATGAACCGATAGGCCGAGAAGCCGCGGGTCTTTTCGACATTGATCGTACCAAGATCGGAGAAGATCATCTGGGCGGCGCCGGGGAGGTCAAAGTCCTTGCCGTCGGGGCGGCGATAGATTGCCTCGCCGGTCTCCTTCCATATCCGGTGGGCATTGCGCACGAGCAAATTGAGCTTGTTGTCCTCCTCGTTGTCGGTCGCCGGCATGACGAAGCGCAGATCAATCGCGGCGTGGCGACCATCGGTGATGACGGAGAGCAGGATATCGTCGCCGGGTTTGGCAGGCCCCTCGCGCTTCTCGATCGCCTTGATCCGGCCATCGAGCATCTGCTGATAGGTTTTGAAGAGCGCCGTCGGCTTGGCAGTCAGGATCTGTCGTCGGCCGGTGGAGAGGTTCGGGACCTTTACGTACTGCCGGAGATCGTCCGGCATGACGACGTCGGCAAAGGACCGGAACAGGGCGATCAGCTCGGGCACGTTGACGAAGGAGGCGAAACGACTGACCGGCTTGTACTTGCCGGATGGCTGGATCTCCAGTTCGGTCGTTGTATCCCCGAAGCAGGAAGCCCAGGCATCGAACTCATGCAGCCCACGCTCGGCGAGAGCGGCATGGCCGAGTAGGCGCTGGATGGAGAACATTTCGCCAAGCGTATTGGTGATCGGCGTGCCGGAGGCAAGAACCAGTGCGCGGCCAGGGTTCCGCGTCTCGATGTAGCGGGATTTGACATAGAGATCCCAGGCCCGCTGCGAGCCGTTGGGATCGATGCCCTTCAGCGTCGACATATTGGTGGCGAAGGAGAGCTTCCGGAATTCCTGCGCCTCATCGACGACGATCTGGTCGACACCGATCTCGGAGATCGTCAACAAATCGTCCTTGTGGGTTGCAAGGCCTTCGAGCCGCTCCTGCAGACCCTCCTTCAGCCGCTCGAGGCGCTTGCGCGAGACGCGGTCCTCGCTGTCGACCTTGGTCAGAAGTTCCTCGTAGAGCTGCAGCTCATCCTGGATCATCTGCTGCTCGAAGGCGGAGGGGACGGCGATGAAGCGGAAGGCCGAGTGGGTGATGATGATCGCATCCCAGTTTGCGGTCGCCGCCCGCGACAGGAAGCGGGCTCGCTTGTCCTTCGTGAAATTGGTCTCGTCGGCGACGAGAATGCGCGCATTTGGATAAAGCGCCAAAAACTCGCGCGCGGCCTGCGCCAGGCAATGACTGGGAACGACGAGCATGGCTTTGGCGACCAGGCCAAGACGGCGCTGTTCCATGATAGCCGCCGCCATGGTCATCGTCTTGCCGGCGCCGACGGCATGAGCGAGATAGGTCGAGCCATCTGATATGATCCGCCAGATGCCGCGTTTCTGGTGCCCATAAAGAACAAAGGCGCCAGAGGCGCCGGGAAGTTTGAGATGGGAGCCGTCGAATTTACGCGGCGCGATATTGTTGAAACGATCGTTGTAGTCTCGGGCCAGCCGATCGGTGCGATCCGGATCGGTCCAGACCCAGTCCTGAAACGCCTGCTTGATCCTCTGCAGCTTGTCGCGCGCAGCCTCCGTGTCAACGACATTGAGAACCCGCCGCTCGCCATCGACATCTCTGAACACGTCCCATACCTGCGGGACCCGACTGTTGAGAGCGTCGGCCAGCAGGTCGCCAGCATGGCGGCGGCTGGTGCCCCATTCGGACGTGCCGGCGGCGCTATAGCCGAGCTGTCGAGCCTCCACCGTCCAGGAACCGAGTTCAGGCATATGGTGAATGCGGATGTCGGCTTCCATCTTCTCCTTCACGAAGGCGACTACATCGGCGGCCGGAATCCATGGCGCACCGAGACGAGCCGTGATGTCGGAGGGGCGAAGATCGGCCGGTTGCACATCTTGGAGAGACCTAACGTTCCGCTCATAGGCCGGATCAAGCTCAGCCGCGGCCTGCGCGGCGACAAGCTTGGTGCGAACGGCCCCGGAAAGATACCCATCGGCCGTCTGCCAGGATCCGTCGGCAGGGTCGCGGAACACTGCATCACCCAGCTCGTGGACGACGACTGCGGGATCGCTGTGCAGGAGCTCAGCGATATGGTCGAGATCGACTTGCCCGCGTTCGTTCAGCACGACGGCGAGCGCATCGGCCGGAGACGTGATGGTCGGCGCAGCTGGCGGCGCGATCACGCGTTCGGAAAAGATCGGACCGGGCTTCGCCGTATCGGTCTCCAGATCGTAATCCTCGATCGACGCAACCAGCCAGCAATCCGGATCGTCGCGGAACGGTGCAAGGTTTGGCTGGCGATGGGTCTCCTTGACCTCGCCAGTCTCGACATCTTGCTGGATGGAGACGGTCGTGTGGTTGATCGGCCCGAAATCGCGCACAAAACTTGACCAAGCGATGCGCAGCCGGACCTGGAGATCGCGCCAAGGCCGATCAGTCTCCTGTGCTTTCAGGACCTCGCGCACCGCATCGCGGATGGGGATCAGCTTCGCGATGATGCGGACGTGCTTTTCCGGGGTGCCATCACAGGTTCGGCCCTTGCGGACCGTGATCGGCACGGCGGCGCCGTCGAGCATCTGCATCAGACCCTTTGCCCGGTCCATGAAGAAGCTGCCCTCGCGAACAGAACGATCTTTCGGCTGCAGATCAACGATCTCGGCCAGTTCGTCCTCCAGATCGATATCGATCGGCGTGGGCTCGCCGTCATAGTGATCGGCCGGCAAGAGATCGATAACACCGGCGAGGGCGGTTTCGAGATCCTGATCAGCACGCGGTTGGCAGGTATATGTCTCGCCAAACGGCCCGGACTTCATCGCGTGGGTACCGAGCACGAAATCGGGGTGCCGGGCAAACCACCTGTTCACGCGGATGGCTCCTTCGTCATCGGTAGCGGGCCGGACCTCATCAACATCGAGCCACAGCTGATCACCTTCCGGCTCGCCAGGTTTGCGCTTGCGGAAGAAGAGGATGTCGACGACGACGTCGGTCCCTGCATCGCGGCGAAAGCTGCCCTCGGGCAGGCGGATCGCCGCGATCAGGTCAGCGGACTTTGCGATATGCTCTCGCGCCGTCGTATCGGCCTTGTCCATCGTACCGTGCGATGTGACGAAAGCGGCGAGCCCGCCTGGCTTCAGGAGATCGATCGACCGGGCAATGAAGTAGTCGTGCAAGCGAAGGCCGAGCGCCCGGTAGGCCCGGTCCGATCGTACGGTGCGGTCGGAGAAAGGCGGATTGCCGATGGCGAGGTCGTAAATCGGGGCCAGATCGGTGCGTGCGAAGTCGCCGTTGATGATGCGAGCCTTCGGCTGCAGCAGGCCCGCGATGCGAGCGGTGACAGGATCGAGCTCGATCCCCGTGACATAGGCAGCGGCGCGGTAGGGCTCCGGCATGAGGGCGGGGAACAGGCCCGTGCCAATCCCCGGCTCGAGAACGCGGCCGCCCCGCCAGCCGAGCTTTTGGATCCCTGTCCAGATTGCCCGGATGATGAACTCGGGTGTGAAATGGGCGTATTGTGTGCAGCGAGCCAGCGACGCATAGTCAGCTCCAGAAACGGCGATTTCGAGTGAGGAACCGAGATCGTCCCAACCCCGCCGGAAATCGACCTCACCCGGACGGCGGAACATGCCGTTCGCCAGCTCGCCAGCGCCGAAACCGGTGAAGCGGATAAGCTGTGTCTGCTCCTTGGGGGTTGCCGGTCGGGCCTGTTTGGCAATGCCGTCGGCGACGAGGATCGCCGCGACGTTGGTGCGGGCGCGATCCTTCCAGGAGGTGCCCAGATCGCGGTCGCCGTCGAGATAAAAATTTCCCCGAAGTCCTGCCCGCCGGGCAGGTATGAAAGAGGCTGGCAGGGCGGGTGCTGGCGCCGGAGGCATGGGATCCGGGTCGTCGTCATTTGCAGCATCAGGCGAGAAACCGCCAAACGCGGTGACGCCGAACCCGATGCCGGAGGACAGGGCCGAGTTGCCGAACATGTCGAAGGTAAAAGGGTCATTACTCATGGGAAGCTCCTTTGAAATGATGGCGCGCGCCATCGCCCGGTCGAAAACTCGACCGGCTAAGGCGTCGGAGTTGTGAAGGCTGGTACTGGCTCAGGCAGCCAGGGGTGAGGGGAGGTGACGCAGATGCACCGGCAGCTTTGCCGCGATCTCGTCATCGCTGAGCATTTCAAGCAGCTTCAGGAAGGAGCCTTCTTTGCCGCCATACAGCATGACCGTGCGATGGCCCTGCATTGGCTTCGGCCAGCGGATGCCGGAATAATCCCGATAATCGTCTGCGGTGGTGCTCCAGATGTGCTCGAGACGCTCTTCGCGGCTCATCGCCCGAACGGGTCGGGTCTCGCGGTCGAGGATCGCGGACCGCATTGTCTCAACCGAGTTCGGATCGGAGAGGTCGCAATATGTGTGAAAGTATCGGACGGCATCATCGATGCGCATCGCGTAGAAGACCGAGGTTACGGAACCAGTCATAAACTCACGCATCGCGAAAATTGGGCCACGCATCCATAGGGGCGGCAGGATGTCGAGCATGTAGGCGTAGGAGGTCTCGTCGATCTCGAACCATTCGCCGGCGTAGACGCCAGACTGATCACCATGGAAACGGTCTGGACGTTTGGCGTGTCTGTCGAACATGCGGAACATGTCGCTGCGCCTGGCCACGCCCTGAAACACTTTGCGGGGGAGGGATATCGAAGTCATCAGCTTGATCCTTTCGGGGTTGAGACCGAAGCTGGTGCTGTCGTTTCGACCTCACTGTCCTCTTCAGTCCTTCATCACCCCTCCCGCGTTGCTGCGTTCGTGTCCGGACGGGTCAAGGGCGGGCGCATGCCGGGCGAAGCTTCCCTTGATGCGGCCGGCGCGCATGCGGCAGGCCTCTGCTTTCTCTCACCGTTTCTTTCCCGTTTTTCCCTTTCCTTGTTCTGGAGGACCTGATTCCAATCCTCTGTCGGTGGCCGGAGACGCTGCCAGTCGCAGCCCACGCTCTCCGCGATGATACGAAGTCGTTCCGCATAGGCATCGCCTTGTGAGTTGGCATCGGTTGCCGCGACAAGATTGCTGCCCGGTCGGGCTGCAAGATCTGCAAGAGCGGCATCTGTCGCGGGAGACCAGCCGCCGCCCGTGCTGAGATAGAGTGTTCCCGCGCGGAGCCCCTCGAGCGCTGCAAGGCTCATCGCGTCTATTGCTGCCTCGGTGACGCAAAGGCGGGAAGCATCGCTTGGACCGAAGCGGAAAAGAACCTTCGAGCCTCCAGTAGAAAATCCCCGCCAGTCGGAGCCGCGCTCCTCCCAACCGACCACCCGACTATTGTTGTCGAAATGAGCCGCCCACATGCTGCCGAAAGGTCCTTCTCGAAGGACCTCCTCCCGGATCGCCTGCCGCACAATAGCGGTTGGGACACAGCGCGCCCCGGACAGGTAGCACCAGGCGCCGGAACCGGACGACGGCGCGCGCCGGTTTCGCCAGCGCTCGCCAATGTCTTGCACCGGCCCTGACCTCTGTTGAGATTTCCATTCCGGCCGGGAAAGCTGAAATCCGATCAGTGATGCGACGACGTGAGCTGCGGGCGGGAATGGTATCCTTTCGACAAACATGGCCAGAGCGAAGACATCACCTTTTTCGTCGCTGAGGGGATCGAACCACCCACGCCCGCCGTGTGTCACTATAATTATCCTGCTGCCAAGCCGATATTTCACGGCACGGCGCGTGCTTTCTTTCAGGTCGATCTCAAAGCCGGCCTTCTCGAGCACAGCTTCGCAGCTGACTTTGGCGCGCAGCGCCTCCAATTCTTCTCGTTTCATTTTTTCTTCGGCCGCAGCGCGGCCGTCCCTCTTGCTTCCCGAAAATTGCGGGGCATCTTCAACCCGCCGCGAAGAGCGGAAGGGGCAAGGGCGCGGCAATCAAGGTGCAAATTTGCACCTGCCGCGGCGCAGCTTCCCTTGCGGCTGACAGGTCGCCAGCGGCAGGGCCTAGCAGGCCTCAATGAGACCCGCGCGGGAAGTACTCATGCACGATCTCCAGATCGTCTTCGTCATCGAGTTCGTCGGACGGAAGGACGCCGAACTCATCACCTGACTTGAAGAGTGTGATTGGGACCATCAGGTCATTGCAAAGGTGGAAGGCGTGGGACTGAGCAAGGGAAAGATCATGTGCCATGTTGGGATGCTCCATCGGAAGCGGGCCAATTCCCGCTGATGGCTCCTCAAAGGAACAGGTACGGTCGCGATCACCGCGAAGGCGAAGACGAAGCGGCGGCAGCTTGCTAGCCGACCCCTTGCGGGTTGATCGACGGAGATCCGGACCTGCTCCAGGACGCCATCAAATCAAAGCGGGTTTGGTCCACGTCCGAGGTGATTTCCCAATTCACATGTTCTGTCACCAGCAGCAGTAACTGGGCTCAAACGCACATGCTTTCCAGCCGCGTTTCGCGCGCGTTTTGGTGTCTGTTGTAAAGTTCTTGGGAGACATCGAGCTTCCGTCGCATGTTGGCCAGGATTTGCGCTGATACTTCGAAAGCGCCACAGCAAACAGGGAAACGACCGAAGCCCACAGCTCTGCCCAGTTCGTCTGGCTTCGCGCCAGCCCGTTCATAAACCCTCTTCATATGCGGTTCGTAGTTCGAGATCAGCGTATCTATGCCGTTGTCGAGCGCAACTTCACAAAGCGCCAATAGTAGAAGGCCAAACGCTCTCTCTGGACGCAAATCAGGCATCTTTTTCATCAAGGCTTCATCGTCGATGCACATCCGGGTCCCTTCCCAGATCGATGGCGCAACCAGGTCGCACGAGCTCGGAAATGTCTCCCGAAAGACATCAAAGAGAAGGGTAGGGCCTGTGGTTGGCATCAAGCGAACGGACCCGTACAGCTGAGACGCGGTTTCGTCGCACCAAATGAGGTAGGCCGGGTTCAGATCGTCGTAAACGTCCCTTTCGTAAGCGCCCGATATACTCACTTTCCAGCCAAGCTGGTCTGCAAAGACGCGCTTTCTCAAGCGGAAACTCTGATCGAGAAGGGCTCCATATCGCGGGTACTGGTGAGCTTGAATAAGAAGATACATGTCGGTCTCCAACGTCTAATGCGTTGCAACATGCAGATGTCACCGGTGAGCTGATATTCCCTCAGATCGGTACCCTCATTTCGGGGTATTGGAATAGGGATTAATAAGGCGAAGTTGGATTGCACGGGCCGTGGCGGCAGCCTTCGTCAGACAACCCAGTTTGAAACGGGCTGATTTCAAGTAGGAGGCGATGGTGTGTTCGGATAATCCCAAAATCACAGAAATGCCTTTCGCATCGTTGCCCAGCGCAGTCCAGTGAAGGCATTCCAGCTCACGCGGACTCAGTTCTGGCATCGGCTCTGCGTCACCGAAAACTTCAAAAACTGCCCGCTGGTGAATAAGATGGGCCAACTCGATCCATTCGGCACGATCTTCGTGTACGATATTCGACCATTCGTTCGCAAGCGCGAATGAATTCAGGGATAGAAGCGCGCGACGAGACTTATCGAAAATCGGAATGGAGAAACCGCTGGGGCCTACTCCATGTCGCATGGCATCTGCGAGGAACTCAGACGCCTCTGGCGAGGCTTCGATCTCTTGCCAGTCGAATGGCAACAACCGCGAGAACCCATGTTGGACAATTGGATCGACGAGCACGTATCCCCGCAGCAGATACCGCGAGACCCAGGCATCGTTATAGGTGGTTCGGACGAATGGAGCATCGACAAGATGCGAGGTTGTTTGGGATAGGTGATACGTCACGAAGTCGATCTTATAGGCAGATTGAAATGCTCGGATTGCTGCCGCGGTATCGGATGCAGCGCGTATATCCTCAAAGGTCTGCAACAAGCGACGTGACTTTATTTCCAATCTATTTGGGCTCCGTTGGTGGAACAGTCAATTAGGTGTGGCAACCTGCAGAAAGCAGCACCCAGTCATGCTTACCGTGTAACGTTATAACATATCGCATAATCAGCATTATGGAACAATCCTTCAAACTGCTGGTTCGTTGATGATTGTCCGCGCGGGAAGAAAAAAAGTTGCCACGGAGTGACCCGGCACACATCAACCAAAGCAACATTTGAGTCCGCTCGTGTCCGGTTTCGGACATCAGAGAAACAAAATCGAAAATACGCTTGCAAAGGCATCTGTAGATTGAGCGGTCGTCAAATCGCCTTAGCCATATTCAGACTAGGGTTATGAGCCGAGCCGCTCGTGATACTCGCTATATTTCATCCCGTTCATTTCAAACGACCTTCTTCGCGCGACCCCTTCGGGTGGAGCAGCGATCACTCCACCCAATCAGGTTGTCCTTACCATCTAGGCTCACAGCTTCCTCGAAGAGCCAACCTCGAAGATCTAGATCAACCAAGCGTGACAATTGCCTCCCGTCTCTGGATGAGATGATATATCCGGCCCTTGAACGCCTTGAATACATCGTCACTCACTGTACGGGCTTCGACGCGGTTCTGTGAATTTACAGCTTCTTCGATAGCAGCCAAAGACGGATAATCGATCTCGACCATGAGGGCTATCGACGGTGCACCGGGATCACAATCCGCACTCCGCATAACACGCACTTCCATAGCATGTGGCATCTTCTGCCACAAAGGCACAAGACGTTCCTGGACTTGACGGAACACCTCCTCTTCCTGGCCCGCTTCGAACTCCCCTTCCAGTATGCCATAGCGGGTATAAATTTGCTGTGTGGTCTGCATGATGAAACCTTTCATTGTCGCGTAAGAGTATAAAGCGCGCTCGTTTTCAGAGAGATAGCTAGAGTCACATCTGGCGAAGACGTTCCATTTCGCCTTCGAATTCAGATTCCACGTAGATACCGCCTTGAGTGAATTCGGCCACGGAGATTGTGGCGCCCGCCTGGGGATAGGGATCCCGGGCGAGAATATCGGCGGCGTAGTCCTCCGCCCGATCCACGGGACGGTATCCCAGCTTTTCAGCAGTGCCATTATCGTAGAAGCAACGGGCGTTGTCGGAGACGCCGTAAACCACAGCAAATGTCAGTAACGGATGGCTCGCACCGATGGCAACCAGTTGCGCGAGATCCCTCGGGCTGATCCAGTTCGACAACCTTCGCCTGTCCAGAGGCTGGGTCTCGCAGGAGCCGATGCGTACGCACAAGACTTGCATGCCATACTTGTCGGCGAAATAGGACGCGGCGAGTTCGCCAAACGCCTTGGTCACGCCATACCGGCTGTCGGGCCTAAGATTGATCCGGTCGTCCAGCTTTCGCGAACGGGGATACATGCCGACTGCATGGTTGCTACTGGCATAAATCACACGATGGACACCTGCTGCGCGGGCAGCCTCGAAGACGGCCAGGCAATTGGTGACATTGCCCGTCACCTGATCTTCCCATGGGCCATCGACCGTACAGCCAGCGAGATGCAGGACCGCCTGGCAACCGCGCATGGCTTCGCCTAGACCGGCGACGTCGGACAGATCGCCCAGGACGACCTCGTCACCGGCCGTGTCAGCCGGAGAGGCCCGATCGAGCAGGCGTAGCGAAAAGCCGTTTTCACGCAGATGGGGGCGGATCTTAGACGCAACGCTTCCAGCGCCGCCGGTGATGAGAATGGTTCCTCTGTGGCTCATTTTGGATATGTTTCCTGTTGGTACAAAAGACGGGAACGGAGCATGGTAGCCATTAGGCCTGTCGCCTGATCAAGCGTTCGATGGCGGTATCGTCGAAGGACACGCCCCAGCCTGGCGTGATCGGAACCGCCGCACAGCCATCGGCATCCAATGCAAGCGCCTCTCCATAGACGGGTTCAAACCATGGCATGTGTTCGAGATAAGTGGCATTGCGCATCGTTGCGAGCAGCGGCAGGCTCATTTCGGTAAATAGGTGAGACGAAACCGGTATGTCGAATGCCTCGCACAGGTGCCCTGCCTTCAGGAACTCGCTCGGCCCGCCCATTCGCTGCAAATCCGGCATCAGCACATCGGCAGCGCCGGCCTGCAACATTCTGAGAATGCCGCGATGGGTGTGAACATTTTCGCCGCTCGCGAGGGGGGTTTCCAGCGACATGCGGATCTCTGCCTCGCCTTCGTGATCGTGGCAGGCAATCGGTTCCTCGAACCATTCGAGATCGAACTCCTCCAGCATCCGGCCAAGCCTGATCGCCTGTTTGCGGGTCAACTGCTGGGCGAGATCGACCATAAGCCCGATATTCGGGCCGATAGCCTCACGGACAGCGCGGACGCGCGCAACGCTGTCGTGGGAATCACCAGGCGCAAGCCGCAGCTTTATCGCGGCAAACCCCTGGGCAACGAGAGCGCCCGCCTCGCGCTGCAAAGAATCGAGCGTCCCTCCGAACCAAAGGCCACCACTGGCGTAGACCGGCAGCCGGCTGCGACAAGCACCGATCATGTGCGCGACGTTCAGACCGCACGCTTTGGCACGGACGTCCCACAATGCGCTTTCCACGGCGGAAAGCCCATGGACCGTGATGCCGTCATTTCCCAAAAAATTCAACGCATGCCAGGAATCTGCGTTGAGCTTGCCGCCTTGCGCCAGGTCCAAGCCAACGACAAGCGGCTCAAGGCTTCGAACCATTTCGTCGAGGACCGCAATGCGACGGCCGCTTACGGCGTGAATGAGGCCTTCCCCCACGAGGCCTGCCTGGTCAGTTTCCAGATAGCACAGGACGCAGGTGGTGAAATCGATCTGACCCACTTGGGTCAGAATCGGACGGAACGGCACGTTCACAACCTTGGTACGCAAACGGGTAATTTTCATGCGTTTGAACTCCTTGCCGGACGGCGGACCGCGAAGGCCCCGCCCAGCTAGTTATGAAGGATTTGGCCAAGGAACGATTTCAGCCGTTCGTTGTCCGAGTTTTGGAAAAAGGCTGCGGGACCGCCTTCCACGACGATCTCTCCGCGCTCCATAAAGATCACGCGATCCGCCACGCTGCGGGCAAAGCCCATTTCATGCGTGACGCAAATCATCGTCATGCCGTCCTCGGCGAGGCTCACCATAGTGTCGAGTACTTCACGGACCATTTCTGGGTCCAGTGCCGAGGTCGGCTCGTCGAACAGCATCACTTTCGGCGTCATGCACAGGGCACGGGCAATGGCGACGCGCTGCTGCTGACCGCCCGATAGTTCTGCCGGGTATTTACCGGCCTGCTCCGGAATACGGACGCGCTCCAGATACTGCATGGCCGTCGCAGCCGCATCGACCCTGGACTTCTTTCTCACCCGCATCTGCGCCAGCATGCAGTTTTCGAGGACGGTCAGGTGGGGAAACAGATTGAACTGTTGAAACACCATGCCGACTTCGGCGCGCACTGCATCAACATTGCTGCCTCCGGCATCAAGATCGTTGCCGTCGACGACGATGCGACCCTTTTGGAATTTTTCTAGCCGATTGATGCAACGAATGAGCGTGGATTTGCCAGAGCCGGATGGACCGCACACCACCACCCGTTCCCGCTTGGCGATTTGAAGGTTGATATCCTTCAGCGCATGAAAGGCGCCGAACCATTTCTGCAGATTTTCTATGCTTATGATATTGTCCAGTAGCGCGTGGTGGACGACTGGGGGAATGGCTTGGGGCGCCGAACCGGATTGAAGCATCGTGGATGGTCTCCGCTTTGGGATCGAAAACGACCGGCGGCGCGTGCTGCCGGTCGTCTCATTGAGGACAGGTGTTACTTCAACTGAATTGGAAGGGCCGCTTCGTTCTCACCATTGTCGGGCAGCTTGGCGATCTCGCCGCCCACCCATTTCTTGTAGAGAACGGCCAGTTCGCCACTTTCGACCTTCTTGGCTACGAAACCATTCAGATAATCCACCCACTCGCGGGAACCGGGGCGAACGGCAAAGGCATTGAAGGCCCGCCCGAGCAGGATTTTCGGAACGAACTTGCCTTCACCTGCGACCTTGGCGATATTGGCCACCTGCGTCGTGGCACTGCCGGTCAGATCAACCTGACCCGAGATCAGCGCCTGGATCGTGTTGGAATCGTCATCGAAGCGTTGCAGGATGGCACCCTGCGGCGCAGCCTTGGTGATGGCGATATCCTGCGGCGACCCGCGCACCAGACCGACCCTCAAACCCTTGAGGTCTTCAAAGCTCTTCACTTCGAGATCGGCCCGGCCAATGAAGACATTGTCATTGTTGACGTAAGGACGCGAGAACAAAACGACTTTCTGCCGCTCTGGAAAAATACCCATGACGGCGGCCAGTAGGTCGACCTGACCGGTCAGCAGAGCCGCCGTGCGGTTGGCGGGCGTCACAGGCGTGAACTCCGCCTTGACGCCAAGGTCTGCGGCGAGCATTTCGACGAGTTCGATATCGAAGCCAGTCAGCTTGCCGCTCGCATCGGGAAAGCCCCACGGCACCTGTGCCACCTGTGATCCGACCTTCAGAACACCAGCCGACTTGATCTCGGCAATGCTTTGCGCTTGCCCGTTTACCGGCGATGCCAGTGCGGTAACGGCAACCGTCAGTGCCAGTAAGCCCTTCACCATCCCGGCATGCCAGCCTCTTGTTTTTGCATTTGAAACACTCATCAATTTCTCCTCCTCTTGATGATGATTACGACCGCGCCGTGTAACGCTTCTCCAAACGTGCACTGAGGGTCGATAGCGGAAAGCAAATCGCGAAGTAGAAAGCTCCCGCGATTCCGTAGACCAGCAGCGGCTTGTAGGTCGTACTGGATACGATCTGCGCCGAGCGTGACAGCTCGACGAAACCGATGATGGCGGCAAGTGAAGTGCCCTTGATCAACTGCACCAGAAAACCGGTGGTCGCTGCCAGCGAATAGCGGAAGGCCTGTGGCAGAACCACGTACCGCATGCGGTCGATATAACCGAGCCCGAGCGCTAGTGCGGCTTCGGTCTGCCCCCTGGGCACCGCCTGGATGCCGCCGCGCCAGATTTCTCCGAGGAATGCGCTGGCATGAAGCGTTAGACCGACGCTCGCTGCCGTCCAGACGCTGACCTTAAAGCCAAGAATGGGCAATCCGTAAAACACCAGGAAAAGCTGCATCAGCATCGGCGTTCCCTGGAAAAAATCGATGAAGATACCGACGGCAAATCTCAGCCCTTTCCAGGTAGACGTTCGTGCAAGAGCAACGAAAAGTCCGCCGATTCCTCCGCCAAGGAAGGCGATAAAGGAAAGGATAACCGTCCATTTTGCGCCCTCGACAAGAAGAAAGATCGCATTCAGATCAACGTCTCGTACCATGATCCATCCCCTCACTTGACCGGATAAGAAAGAAACAAATGATTGATGGATTTAAATATGGTCGCGAAAATATACGACATAACGAAGTATAGAATGGTTGCGACGATATAAATCTCGAAGCTTCTGAAGGTTATAGTGTCGATGGACTGGGCCGTGGAGGTCAGTTCTTCCGCGGAGATGGAGGACACGATGCTCGTCGTCAGCAGCACGAGGACGAACTGACCGGACAAGGCGGGAAAAATCACACGCAATGCAGGTTTGAGAACGATGTAATAGAAAACCTGAATGGGTTTCAGACCGAGAGCTGCACCAGCTTCAAACTGCCCGCGCGGCACCGCTTCAATACCGGATCGCACGATCTCCGCCGAGAAGGCGCCGCAGTTCAGCGACAGCGCGATCACCGATGCCGTCCACGGCGTCAGGCTGACACCGAGCGACGGGAGACCGAAGAAGATGAAAAGGACCTGCAGCAGAAAGGGCGTGTTGCGGATAATCTCCACGTAACATGCCCCGGCGATTCGAAAGGCCGCAAATCTGCTGCGACGAGCCATCGCCGTCACAATTGCCAGAACGAAAGCAATCATGACGGAAGTGGCAGTCAGGCCCAACGTCAGCAAGCTGCCGTTGAGCAACTGGTTCCAATAGGGAACCAGACTAGAAAAATCGAAACTATAGGTCATGGTCGAGCGGCTCCTCCTCCGCGCGGATCATCCTGCGTCTGAAGTGTTGTTACCCTTTTTGCCAAGACGACAATGTCCCGCCCGCCTGGGATTGATTTTCCGGAATCACTGCGGGCATGGGATAGTCGGCCTCGTTCAACACGAAGCCCGGACGCAGGGAAAAATCGAACCGCGGCGGCGAAAACACGTCGATCAGCCTGGCTTCGTTTGCATCTACGTTGCGGGTCGTATGGACCAACGGCGGCGGAATGATCGTCACCGACGGGCTGCCAATTTCCGTGTGTTCGTCCGGATGCCAATCGCTCAGATTGCCACCCCACGGATATCGAATGTGGTGCACGAACGTGCCCTGAAGCCCGAGCGAAGCCTGTTCGAAATCGTCATGCCAATGCGGGCTCATTGCCGTCGTATCGCGCACCGCATGCCAAGGAACGAAGACGTTGATCATGAGGTTTGTGGAACGGAAGATGCGCGGCTGGATCATGGGACCGTCCGGTTTCGCGAAACGGCCGAGATCGTAGGAACGGATTTTGAAGCCGTCGACCGGGTCCGGCCAAGCAACCAGCGGGGCAATGTTGGCGATGGGCAGTGCGTAAATGTCGGCATTTGCGGCCTGGTCTGCGAGATCTTCGGCGCGATTGGAAAAAATACGCACAACCGTCCCTGCGGATTGCAGACGGATGGTGGTTTTGCCGGGCGGCAGAATGCTCAAGGTGTCGCCAGCCACCGTATGTTCTTCGGTTGCGGATGTCAGCGTGGCACCCTCGCCCTCGGGCAGAAGCAGCATGTATTCGTCGGAATTGTCCTCGCGCGCCAACAGAGTGCCAGCACGCGCTTCGGTGATGACAACTACCATGTTCGCGCCGCGCGTAATCCACGTGCTAACGCCGTCCGGCTCTTGGATCTGCGGCGGATTTTCATAGTGCCGAGCATAGGTCGGCCGGATGTAAGAAGATGCAGTCATTGACGTTTCCTGTTTCGCAAACGATGTTCGGGGTCAGGCCAGCGTGTAGGATGTTTTCACGACGGTGAAGAACTCGGCGGCATACGTGCCTTGTTCGCGCGAACCGAAGGAGGAGGCCTTGCGTCCGCCGAAGGGGACGTGGAAATCGACGCCGGCGGTCGGCAGGTTGACCATCACCATGCCGGCTTCCGAGTTGCGCTTGAAGTGCGTGGCATGCTTCAGGCTCGTCGTGGCAATGCCCGCCGACAGGCCAAAGGGCGTATCGTTGGCCATCGCAAGCGCCTCCTCGTAGTCCTTCACCCGAATAACCGCAGCCACCGGTCCGAATATCTCTTCCCGGCTGATCCGCATCTGGTTGGTTGCTTCGGTGAACAATGTCGGCTGCAGGAAGAATCCGGGCGTTTCGCGCTCGACCAAGCCGCCACCAAAGGCGATCCTGGCACCTTCCTGCTGCCCGATTGCGATATAATCGGTGTCCTGTTTGAGCTGAGTTTGGTCCACGACCGGGCCGATATTGGTGCCGGCCTTCAATGCATCGTCGACCACCAGTGTCTTCAGCTTGTCGGTCAGGGCGGTCACGAATTTATCGTGGATCCCCTGCGTTACGATCAGTCGCGACGACGCAGTGCAGCGCTGGCCGGTGGAAAAGAAGCCCGAATTGGCTGCCGCATCGACGGCGACCGTCAAATCGGCATCGTCCAGCACGACCATGGGGTTCTTACCGCCCATTTCCAGCTGGAACTTGCGGTTATGCGCTATGGAGGCCGCAGCGACGCGCTTTCCTGTGCCAGTCGAGCCGGTGAAGGTGATGCCGGCGAGGTCAGGGCTGTCGAGCATAACCTGGCCCACGACGGCCCCCTTTCCCATCACGAGATTGAGCACGCCCTTGGGCAAGCCCGCGCGGTGCAGAATATCGACGATTGCCCAAGCACAGCCCGGCACCAGTTCGGCCGGCTTGAAAACGACGGTATTGCCATAGCAGAGAGCTGGCGCGATCTTCCATGCCGGAATGGCGATCGGGAAATTCCAAGGTGTGATGATGCCGATGACACCGATCGGTTCGCGGGTGATTTCCACACCGATATTCGGACGAACCGACGGTAGCGTTTCCCCGTTCAGGCGCAGGGTTTCACCGGCAAAGAAATCGAAAATCTGCGCGGCGCGGATCGTTTCGCCGATGGCTTCGGGCAAGGTCTTGCCCTCTTCCCGAGCAAGAAGCCTGCCCAGTTCGTCCTTCCGGGCGAGAATCTCGTCGGCCGTCTTTTTCAGGATCGCGTGACGCTCCAAAATTCCGGAGCGGGACCATCCGGGAAACGCAGCCTTGGCCGCAGCGATGGCGGCATGGGCATCATCGACACTTGCACGCGCATAGACACCGACGACGTCGCGTGTGTCGGAAGGGTTGACGTTCTCGACGCCATCGGACCCGACCCATTCGCCGGCCACTAAGTTTTGATGAAGTGTCATCTCTCGTGTCCTTCCTATCGCCATTGAACGCGGCGGAACGGAAGGACTTCGATGTCCTTCCAGACGTTCCCGCGGTAGTAGATTTCGCTTTCGATGTACGCATCGAGCGCGGCGCGGTCGGGAAACTCACAAAGAACGATGGAGCCAATCATCTTCCCGTCCGGATCGATCAGCGCACCGCCGTCGATAATGCTTCCATCCGCCTTCATTTCGTGGATGCGCTCCATGTGTTCCAGGCGCGCTGCCATACGTTTCTCGAGCGTGCCTTCTGCCGTGTCGTCGCGGGCAATGATCGTAAACTGCATGATATCCTCCCCTACTCGATAACCGGCGCCGGCGACGGCGGCTGCAGGGCAAAACCCCTTGCCGCATAGTCGAATTCATGAAGCTGGTTGACCGTCTCCGCTTTGTTGACGGGCGAGGCGTAATAGGCGCGGATCTCGCGTATTTTGGTGATGTCTTCGTTGAAGACATACCATTCGTCCCCGCGCAACACTTCGCCCAGCGCCGTCTTCCAGTGCGTCCATTCGATGACAGCTTCGATGCCGTCCTCGCGTGCCAGTACCTTTTCGATCGTCCAGCGCGAACCCAGTGTTTTGACGCACCACACCCAGCCATCGGCAATGGCTGTCGCGCCACGCCACGGCGCGCCCGGAAGCCCGGGGGGGAAATAATGGATGCCGTCTTCAGTAAAGCAATCGAGGAGACCCTGATGGTCCGCCTCGTTGCAGGCTTGGAAATAGCGCCTGATCAGCGCCTCGGCCTTTTCGGCTGGTTTCGGATAAAACGACATGTTGCGTTACTCCGCCGCCTGCCTGGAACGCCACTCATCATATTCCTTCAGCGTTTCTTCGTTCGGCGGATAGGTACCCCAGAGCGATGCGCCAGCGTCTATCTTGGTGTAGAGGAATTTCTCGCGCTGCTCCTGCTCATATGAATCCGCAGCCACTTCCGCCGCATATTTGCGCGGGATCACGACGACGCCATCACTGTCACCGACGACGATGTCGCCCGGATAGACCGCGACACCCGCACATCCGATTGGCTGCTGCATGTCGATGGCGCGGTGGTAGGCCGGACGCGTCGAGGCAGTATTGCCAAGGCAGTAAGCCGGGAACTGCATTTTGGAGATTTCCGTGCCGTCACGAAATGCGCCGTCGGTGATGGCTGCGGCAACACCTTTGCGCTTCATCCGAAGCACTAGCATGTTACCTGCCGAAGCCGCTCGGGGATCATTGCGGCTATCGATGACGAGCACCTGGCCGGCTTCGATCGCCTCTACGGCTTCCCACTGGATATTGTCTTCACCGCGCTTCTTGAGATCACTCAGATCCCAATCCTTGTCCTCGCGCGACGGAATAAAGCGCAGCGTGAAGGCTTCGCCGGCAAACGACTGCGCATCATCACTGAGCGGCTTCAGACCCACCAGAAACTGCTGGCGGAAGTTTCGCTTGAAAAGCTGCGTGGTCAGCGTGGCCGTGCTGCAAGCCTTCAATTTGTCGAGGGTATCTTGGGTTACTTCGATCTTGTCAGTCATGGTCATTCCTTTCGGTCTACGCGCAGGCGGTTAAGCCGCTGGTTTCTTAAGTTTCAGGATTCCGCCGGAGAGCGGCGCGAGTTCGAGAACGTTCGGTGACAAGGCGATACGATCGGAACCGATGAGGATCGTGTCGGAGGTCCCCTTGACGGCCATCGCGGAAGGGGCGGGAACGGGAAGTGGGGCGGAGAAGCGCAATGTGCCGTCGGCCGCGTGGCAACTCACGAGCCAACGGTTTGTATGGCTAAGCCAGACGTCGCCATCGCTATCGATGGCGAGGCCTCCGATTTCCGTCGGCCGCTCACTGAGCGGTAGCTCGCTGTAAGCAGGCGGCGAACGCGGGTCTGTACAATCGATGGACAACAATCTTCCGCTTTGTGCGCAAAGGGCATGAAGCACATGGCCGCCGTTGCCGGTCGCAATTCCTGCCCGGACGGCGATGTCGGACGCCAGCAATTGGCTGTTGCCCTCCGCATCGAGAGAAAACAGGGAACCGTTTCCCTCCTGACCTTTAACGGCGAGGATCAGCATGCCCGACGGCGTCTGATGGAGATGCCGCGCATTTTCGAGAACATCTGCTTCCATGAGCTTGGAGGCAGGCGTGTCATCGCCACTCGGCACCACGCGCCACAGCGCACCACCGGAAACGGTCAGAAGTGCATCCCGCGCCGCATTAAAGCACAGCCCGTAGACCGGCCCCTCAAACCAGCTGACAACTTCGCTGTCGCTGCCCGTAAGACGACGAACGCAGGCCCCGGCGGGATCAACCCAAAAAAGCCTGCCTTCGTCATCATCGAACAACATGGAGCGGACTTCAAAGGACTGCACATCGTAAACGGTAATTGGCCGTCCTGCAAAATTGCCGACATTCCTTGTCAATCTCGACGCCGCACTGGCGCGCAGCTGTTCCGAAATGGTTCTGGAGGCCGACTGCAGGACCGAAGCTAGTTCGTATAACCTTTCGTCGATCATTCGGTAGGCCGGACCCGTTATGCTGATCGAAGCGATCGCGTCGCCGCCGGCATCGTAGATCGGAACCGAAACGCAGCGGACTCCCTCGATGATCTCGTTGTCGTCGATGGCAAATCCACGGGCTTGAATCGTCCGCATCTCCGCGCGCAGATCCGCTGCGTTCATGATCGTGTTGGGCGTATAACGGCTGAATTCGATCTGCGCGATCAATCGGTCCTGTTCCAATTCGGGCTGGAACGCGAGCAGTGCCTTGCCGAGACCTGTGCAATAGAGCTGCTTCTTCTCACCGAGCGCCGAGGCAAATTCGCGTGCGCCTCGTCCTTCCCACCGCGCTGTTGCCTGCTGGAAATCGCCGTTCATGACGCCGAGATTGACGTTCTCGCCATAGGTGTCAGCGATGCTTTTGAGAATGGCGGAACTGACGGCGATTAATTCAGAGCTTCGGCTAATGCTGCCGGCCAACGCGGTGAACTTGGGACCCAGAATGTAGGACTGATCGCGCCGGTCGGTGGCAATGAAACCGCGCGAACTGAGCGCCG
Organism: Agrobacterium sp. A3-95; assembly: GCF_053521785.1. NCBI lineage: Bacteria > Pseudomonadati > Pseudomonadota > Alphaproteobacteria > Hyphomicrobiales > Rhizobiaceae > Agrobacterium > Agrobacterium sp. A3-95. Next base: position 25,842 of record NZ_JBNWDR010000011.1, read on the forward strand.
ACAAAATCCGGTAAAGCGTGCTCTTAGAGAAGCCAGTACGGGCGGAAAGATCCTTGAACTTAAGCCGCCGCTCGGTTTCACCAACATATTGCAGGATGTCGAGAGATTTATTCAGAAGGCCGGTACCGGGCACATTTCCGGAGTTATCAACAGGGTTTTCGTCCTGTTCCAGCTTTGTCGGATCGCTCATAGGATATCCTTACCCAAAACAAGGTCATATTTTTCTGAAAGGAGAATTTTCTTCAAGAAGGCGATACCTCGGGCGGCGCCGTCGGCGGAAACGCGATGAGTGCCGAGCGGATCGCAGACAAATTCGAGATTGCCCGCAAGGTCCCGGTCCAGAAGATCGGCCTGCAACCGGACGCTCTCGCTGTAAGGCACGATTTCGTCACGGCCGCCATGCCAGAGGAAGAGCGGTACATTCGCAAGACGCTCAAGTCTGTCGCCTTCGATCTGATATGGCCGCAGGCCCGAAAGCCGCCGGTCGTGCTCCTGACGGGTCTGGCTATCGTAACGGCCAAGCGGCGGAAAAATCGTTCGGGCGGCGTCGAGGTAATATCCCGATCCCATATAGCTTGCCGCAGCCGTTACCCAGTCATAGCGCGCCGCACATCCGAGCGTGACAAAACCACCCATGGATGTTCCTGCAACCCCGATGCGACCCTCCGCGATCAGTCCGCGCGTCTGGTAGAAATCCCGGTAAAGCTCGAGTTCGTCTATGTTCTGCTTCAGCAGATCCCAGAACAGACCCAGCCGTTCCTGATCGTTGCCGTTGAACCGCGCCCCGTGTAGATTGGCCTCCGGCAAGATGGCCCTCATCCCGTTCATCGCCAGGAGATAGGCGAAGAATGCACTGGTTTCCTTGGAATTGCGGTAACCGTGATAGAAGAAGACCACCGGCAACGGTGTGTCCATGCGGCCTTGCGGAGCGGCATGAATGGCAGGAATGTTACCGATCTTGTCTTCGAACATCGTGATCACAGCGAGATCCAGTACTTTTCGAGCACGTCCAGATCTGGTTCGAATCCGATACCGTGCGTCTCTTCGACTGGGATGATGCCCTTGACCGGTTGGGGCGTGCGCTTGGCGACCCAGGCTTCGGGATCGACGTAGAGATATTCAAACAGGCCGGCATTTTCCGTGGCGGCGGCCAGCTGCAGGGTCGCGTGGTATCCCGGCCCGAAATAGGGAGAATGCGGCATGATGGTCAGTCCCCGTTGCTTTGCAGCTTGGGCGATCGCGACAAATTCGGACACACCGCCGACCTTAGTCACACTGGGTTGTGGATAATCGACGGCTGACATCAGCCGCTCGAATTCGAATGCGGTACATGCATTCTCTCCAGCCGAAAGGCCGACGCCGTGGCTGCGCAGCTGCGCCATCGAAGCGAAGTCCTCCGGAGGGAAGACAGGCTCCTCTAGCCACAGCGTGTCGAGCGCGGCAAGCTCCGGCAGATAGGCATTGGCTCGCTCGACCGTCCAGCTGCAATTGACATCGACGGTAAACCGCATCGACGGATCGATGGCTGCCCGAGCGGCACGGATTTCCGGCATGGTGATTTCATGCAGCTTCAGCGTCCCATAACCTTCCGAGCAGGCTTTCTCGGCAAACCGCGCGACCGTATCGCTGTCGCCGTAACGCACCAGGCTGGCATAAGCCGGAACGCTGTCGCGCGGGGTTGTCGAAAGCAATCTGGCCAGCGACATTTCCGCAGCTTTCGCCTTCAGGTCCCAAAGGGCGATATCCACGCCCGACAAGGCAAAAATGGTGATACCATAACGGCCGAAGAGTGCCAGCTTGCGTTGCACTTCTAGATTAAGCGCGGCGGGATCGTCTATGTCCCGCCCGATCAGGATTGGCGCGATCATGTCTTTCACCGCATGGGCAACGGCGCGATAGCAAAAATAGCTGAACGCCTCGCCCCAGCCGACCAACCCCGTGTCAGTTGTGATTTTTACCAGCACCAGATCGAGCGTGTTCCAGGACTGAGGCGTGATGCCTGTACCCTTGCCGCCATCCCGGAACGGGATGCGCGCGACAATCGGCTCTACGGATATGATCTCCATGTTATAAATTCTCCTTTACCACTCGAAGATCCGGCTGATCGGACTTTTGAATTCGTTGTTGGAGAAATGGCCACCGATGGCATGCGTGCCGACGAGGTTTGGGTCCTCTGGCGGTCCCGCCATAACCTCGCCGGCGTACTGCTCCGAATTGTCCTGCGGCTTGTAGCCCAAGGAAAAAGCTGAGGAGTTATCAAAGAACGTACGATCATTGCCAGAAACGCCATATCCGACCGCATATCGCAGGTCCGGATGCTCAAGGCCTATGGTCACCAGCTGGGCGAGGTCGCGCCAGCTCGTCCAGATCGACATTCGACGCCGATCTTCGGGCCTAGTGAACGCGCGGCCAATCCGAATGCACAGCACACGCAAGCCGTACTTATCCGCATAAAGGGCCCCGGCCTGTTCTCCGAAAGCCTTGGTAAGCCCGTAACGGCTGTCGGGGCGCGGCAGAACGTTGACTCCTATGCGGCGCTGCCTTGGATAATAGCCGACCACGTGATGCGAGCTTGCATAAACCACGCGCTCGACGCCGCATTCGCGCGCGGCCTCGAAAACGTTAAAGGCGCCGCGAATATTGCCGTCGATCTGGTCGTCGATCCCAGCATCGGTCGTGCAGCCGGCAAGATGGATGACCCCGTCTACACCGGTCATCGCCGCCTTCAGCGCCGGATAGTCGACGATACTGCCTTCAACGACGTCATCTTCGCCCATGAGGGTCTCGGTCCTGAGATCCATGAGGCGAAAGTCGAACCGGCTGCCGAGTTCGCGTCGCAGCCCCGTTCCCACTTCGCCGGCAGCGCCGGTGATCAAGATTTTCATTGCGTTATCCAACCTGTAGACTTAGCCCGATGTGGGTGCCGGTCCGGAAACCGGCACCGCCTTCGTCTTTCACTTCGCTGCGGCTTCCTTTACGCCCTCAGGCAGGTCGATGCCCTGATAATCCTTGTAGAGCTTGGGCAAAGTGCCGTTCTGCATATTGGTCTTTACCCAGGCGTCGACCCACGCGCGAAGCCCGTCCTCGCCCTTTTTCATGCCTATCCCGTGCAGATTGGTGCGCAGGACAATCTTGGCTTCGAGAACCTTGGAGGGATCCCGCTTCTGGATGGTCTGGTTGAGGCTGAGCGACTGGGCCGCGATATCCATCTGACCGCTAAGGATCGAGGTCACCGTAGTCGCCTCGTCGTCAAAGCGGACGATCTCGACGCCAGCGGGAACCATCTTGGTGACGTCGCTGTCCATGATTGTCCCGCGCGCTACGGCGATCCGCCTGCCTACCAGATCGTTGAGATCAGTAATCTTCATCCCCACGGGCGCGGAGATCGCGGTCGACGTTCCCGAATAGGGCAGCGAAAAATCGACGACCTTCTTGCGCTCGTCGGTGATGGTCATGGCTGCGACCACCAGATCGGCCTTGCCGGTCAAAAGAAGCGGGATGCGATTCGCGCCGTTGGTTTCGACGACGACCATCTCGACACCTAGATCCTTGGCCAGAAGCTTAGCAGTCTCGTATTCGGAACCGGTCAGTTGGAGCTTGTCGTCTTTGAACGACCATGGCGGCAATCCAGGATCAATCGCGATCCGAATCTTTCCAGCCGCTTTGATATCCGCAAGGGTATCTGCATGCGCCAGGCCGGCGCTTCCCATAAACGGAAGAGCCATCAAGAGCGCTGTCATCATTCTTCTGGTGGTTTTCATTGCTTCCTCCTCCAAGCCGCGATGCGGCTATTCCTCAAAACTCAGTGGTCGGCCGCGATGAAATCCGCGAGTTCCGGCGTCGCCGGCGTCGTCAGGATTTCCGGGCCGCCTATCTCGTGCACACGGCCGCCATGCATGTAGATTACCTTGTCGGCGACGTTGCGCGCGAACTGCATCTCGTGGGTGACCAGAACCATCGTCATGCCCTCCTTGGCGAGCGCCTCCATGACCCGCAGCACCTCGCCCGTCAGCTTGGGATCGAGTGCCGACGTGACTTCATCGAACAGCATCAACTTGGGCTGCATCGCCAGGGCGCGGGCAATCGCGACGCGCTGCTGCTGTCCACCCGATAGCTGCTCCGGATAGGCGCCGAGTTTTTCCGAGAGCCCGACTTTACCAATAACTGAGGCTGCGATTTCGCGGGCCGCCGTCTTTGAAATCCCTTTGACAAGGCGCGGACCCAGCGTGACGTTTTCCTCAACAGTCAGATGCGGAAAGAGGTTGTAGCTCTGGAAAACGATCCCGACATCCTTGCGCAGATCGCCCAAGTCGATCTGCGCGTCGTGCAAGGCATGCCCGCAAACGTTCAGCTCACCGCTATTAATCTTCTCCAGCCTGTTCATACAGCGCAGCGCCGTGCTCTTACCGGATCCGCTCTGACCAATAATGGCCACGACCTCTCCGCGATTGACATCGAATGTCACCCCTTTCAGAACCTTGACTGCTCCGAAGGATTTTTCGACGTTCTTGAGTTCAACGATTGGCGACATTTAGTTTTTTCTCCAGAGCGCGGGATTTCAGCGACAGCGGATAGCAGATCAGGAAGTAGAGAAGACCCGCAAGACCGAAGTACAGAAATGGCTCAAACGCAGAGTTGTTGATAACTTTCGCATTGTAGGAAAGCTCGGTGTAGCCGACGACCAGCGAGGACACCGAGGTGTTCTTTACGATGATCACCATGAATCCGACGGTTGGCGGTGTTGCGATCCGCATCGCCTGCGGAAGAATGATCCGCGTCATCCGCTGCCACCGCGTGAAGCCGATGCACTCGGCAGCTTCCCACTGCGCCTTGGGCACGGATTGAAGGCAGCCATACCAGATTTCACCGAGATAGGAGCTTGCGAATATGGCCATCGCCAGGGTCGCAGCAACCAGCGCCGGCATGGATTCGAAGCCCAAAAGGCTCGGCCCGAAATAGCAGATCCCCATTAACACGAGCAGCGGTACGCCCTGTATTCCGCGCGTATAGAGGCCGGCGACGAAGGACACGGTCGGCGACGGCGAGATTCGAGCAAGGCTGACGACAAAGCCGACGATGCCTCCGAAGATGAATGTCAACGCACTTAGGATTACCGTCCCGAGCAGTCCCTCGAGCAGGAAAACGAGAAATTGGGTATTCATGACGATCCGGCTCCTTACAGCGGCGTGCGCAGCTTGCGGCGGCGGGTGAAAAGGATCATTCCAAGCGCGCCGAAAGCCAGCCGCATGAGGACGGTCAAGGCTAGGTACATTACCCCAAGCGCTACGAAGACCTCGAAATTGCGGTAGGTTTCGCTTTGAACCCTGTTGGCGATGCCGAACAGCTCTTCCACACCCACGGCCGACAACACGCTCGACCCCAACATCAACAGGACGTACAGGCTCGTCAGGCTCGGATAGACCCGCTCCATGGCCGGACGCAGGATGACGTGCAGGAAGATCTGATAGCGCGAAAGACCGATGCATTCCGCCGCCTCGATCTGACCGGGCTTGATGGACTGGATGCCGGCACGCATTACCTCCGTGGTATAGGCACCGACATTAACCACCAGCGCGAAGACCGCACCGACCATGATGGGCAACCGCAGGCCGGCACTCGCCAATCCAAAAATTAGGAAATAGCTTTGGATCAGGAGCGGTGTATTGCGGATGACCTCCACATAACCGCCGACAACCGCCTGAAGCCACCCTGGCCCGCTTGTGCGGGCAACGGCGCAGAGTGTTCCGAAAAGAAAGCCGGCGATGGTGGCCCAGAATGCCAAGATGAGCGTGATCCAGGCACCGTGCAGCAGGATCGGCCAATACGCTAGGACGGCCCAAAAATCGAAACTATAGCTCATTTGGACATGCCACCCACATAAGTGAGGCCGCAGATTGCCGCACCGGCACCGGCCGCCGTGCGCCCGGATTTCAATGTATCGCTTACCAAACCGTCCCCTCCCGAAGTGATGCACCTAATTCCCACAATATGGCACATACGTCAACTGAAAATATTGAATGCGTGCGATCTTGTGCCATTATTCCCGATATATGCGATTTATCGAAGCATTTTCTTGACTCTCTTTCGTATTTTGGGAATTAATCGCCAACCCTTGGAGGGGTTGATTTGTCATTTAGGAATGACAAATCACATTGTGGGACATTGGAGGAAACATGAAAATTCGTTTTATGATAACTGCCGCCGCTGTGGCCTTCGCATCGGTTGCGCATGCGGCGTCTGTGGAGAGCATCAAAACTGCGGGCGTGATCCGTGTTGCGATGGATGAAACAGCCAAGCCTTTTGCTTATCGTGATAGCGCCTTGAAACTGGTAGGTTCGGATGTCGATGTCGCTGAAGGGATCGCCAAGTCGCTGGGAGTCAAGCTCGAGGTCATCGCGGTCAGCAGTCCGAACCGCATTCCCCAGTTGCTTACGCGCAAAGTCGACATCACGATCTCCACCCTGACAAAAACACCAGATCGCGCAAAGGTTGTCGACTTCACCAAGTTCTATTCAGCATCGTCCGTTGTCGTTAGCGCGGCGAAGGGCATCGACATCAAAAGCCTAGCCGATCTGGCCGGAAAGCGGATCGCGGTCACGCGCGGCACAACCTTCGACCAGAAGTTGACTAGTGTTGCACCTGCGAACACAGAGATTGTTCGCTTTGACGGCGAAGACACTACGACCACCGCTGTTGCATCAGGCCAGTTCGATATCATAGCGCAATCAATCGCCCTCTTGCCGAACCTTCAGGCCAAGAATCCGTCCAAGAACTTCGAGGTCAAGTTCGTTATCGAGGACGTGCTCTTCGGCATCGGCGTCAACAAGGGTGATGACGAACTTCGTTCATGGCTGGACACGTGGATCACGCACGGTCTGGCCGATGGAACGCTCAATGCGATTTACAAGGCCCATCTGGGCCGTGACCTGCCAGACGGCGTCATCAAACAGCCCAACTAGCTTTTGCGAGCTAACGCAAACACTGCCCACGATCGACCTGACGGCACCAAGGAAACCTCAGGACGGTCGTGCGGATGCGAAATGCAAATTGAAGCCGCCGACGATGGCCACACACCGCGTGGCGCAACATCGCACTGGCATGAGAATGTACGATCGAGCCCCTTGTCGGACTCCACCAACTTGGCAGCGGAGGATAGCGGGAAACTGCGCACTCCTCATAGCTCAGGAAAAACGGGCCACACTGTAAGGGTCTGTGAAAAGTCTAACGCCGCACTGTATAATCGTCCGCCGTCACAGAAAATATGAGGATGCGATTGCACATCACGACGGTTGATGCTGCGACGCCAATTCTCCGGTCAGGAACTGGGCGCGTCCCCATCCGAACGACCAGTCATCATCTGTATTCTGGACGATTGAGACCATGACATCCGAGGAAGCGATCCCACAGGCTTCGGCAAGGGCGGCGCACAGGATTTCGTAAAAATCCGTTTTTTCCTGCTGAGTGCGAGGCCGGGTGACTACCTCAAGCAAAACGAAGCTCGTAGTTCGCGGAATATCGAGGCCCGTGTCGAGCGCCCGGAAATGCGACGGCTCGTGTTCATTCAGTATCTGATACAAATCCCGATCCGGAACGTTGAAGGCCCGAACCATCGCTTGATGAACCGCGTCGAGCAGTGTTTTTACTTCAGCGGACGAACGTCCCTTGAGGACATGGATTTTCATCAGCGGCATGTTTTCTCTCCGGAATTTCGCTCAGGCATCACGTTCCATGATCCACTTCACCGCCGGATCGGCGACAAAGCGCCATTTGCGCAGCGGGCCCGCCATGACGTTGAGATAATACATCTCGAAGCCGTGAGGTGCGCCACAGGGATGGTGGCCACGCGGCACAAGGACCACATCACCATCCTTGACCGCCATGGTTTCATCGAGAACACCGTCATCGGTGTAGACGCGCTGGATGCCGAAACCGTCAGCTGGGTTCAGACGATGGTAATAGGTCTCTTCGAGATAGGTGATATTGGGAAAGTCATCCTCGTCATGCCGGTGCGATGGATAGCTCGACCAGTGCCCGGCCGGCGTGAATACTTCTGTCACCAGAAGACTGTCGCAATAATCCTCGTTTTCCATGGCAATGTTGTTGATATGGCGGGTGTTGGTGCCCTTGCCGCGTGTGGTCAAAGTAATACCATCAGGCCCGATCCGGCGCGCCTTGTGACCGCTTTTGCCGGGCGCAGAACATACTGCGATGATGCAATCCGTTGTCGCCGTTGCCGTCCAGTTTTCGCCATCGGGCAGATAAAGGCAATGCGGCGGTGTTTTCTCAAACACATTCATCCGTTCGCCAAGTACGCCCCAGTCGGTGCCTGCTGCGTTGAAGGACGCCTTGCCTTCCACCATCACCAGAATGACCTCATTGCTGCCGGTTTCTTCACCCACCTGTTCTCCCGCCCGCAGCCTGTAAAGCGAGAAACCGACGTAACGCCAGCCAGCCGATTGGGCGGTGATTTCGTGCACCTTTCCGTGGGTGCCAAAGGGTTTGCGAAGCAGATCGGCCATCATGATATCTCCTGTTATCGGGCCACCGCAGCTGCTGCTGCGGTGGAGTTTTTCGCTGCTCAGTTGATGCGCTGGCGTGCGGTATTGGCGTCGTATTTGGCGCGCGCCGCCTTGAGCTTGTCGGTATCACCGACTTCAGGCACGGCGACATCCCACCATCCGCCACCAATGCCAGCGCCGGTTTCAGCCTCTGTGTCGATGACGATAACTGTCGGGATATTCCGATCTCTCGCCGCCACGAGTTCGGCTTCCAGTCCGGCAATATCGGCCACCTTGAGAGCATGCGCGCCCATCGAAGCGGCATGCGCGACAAAATCGATTTGCGGCTGCACTTCGATATTGCTGTCCTTGTACATGTTGTTGAACTCTGCCCCACCGCACTCCTGCTGCAAGCGGTTGATGCAGCCGTAACCGCGGTTATCGGTCAACACGATGGTGAACGGCACCTGCATCATCACGGCCGTCGCAAGTTCGGAATTGGCCATCATGTAGGAACCGTCGCCAACAAAGCAGACGACATCCTTGCCCCTGTCGGCAAGTTTGATACCGAAGGCGCCGGCCACTTCGTAACCCATGCAGGAATAGCCATATTCCATGTGGTAACCATTGCTGGCCGCGCGCCACAAAACCTGCAGCGCACCCGGCATGGTGCCAGCAGCACACATGGCAACGGTGTTGTCCTCGGCCTGACGCAACACGGCACCAATCACATGCGCGTCCGATGGCAGGAAATTGGCACCCTCATCCTCAGGCGCTGCAAGCACGCTATCCGACAGTTTGAACCAGGCATTCCGGGCAGCATAATCCGGATCGGCAAAACGATGATTGCCCAGACCTGATGACAGGCGTTTCAGTGCTACCTTGGCATCTGACACCAGCGGAATGGCACCATGTTTTGCGGCATCATATCCGGTCAGATTGATGGAGACGAGTTTTCGGTCCGGATTGGCAAATGCCGTCCAGCTGCCGGTGGTAAAATCCTGAAAGCGCGTACCAACACCCAGGATTAGGTCGGCATCGGCGGCGATAATGTTACCGCAATCCGTGCCGGTCACACCGGGTGAACCGAAATTCAAAGGTTCTTGCCAGTCAATTGCGCCCTTGCCAGCCTGTGTCTCGACCACGGCGATATTGTGCTGCCTGGCAAAGTCCAGAAGATCACCTTCGGCACCAGAATATAGAACGCCACCACCGGCGACGATGACCGGATTGCGCGCCGCCTTCAACGCGGCCACCACATCGTCCACTTCGCGGGGGTCAGGCTCTGGCCGACGAATACGCCAGACCTTCGCGTCAAAGAAACTTTCCGGCCAGTCATAGGCCTCGGCCTGCACGTCCTGGCAAAAGGCCAGTGTGACCGGGCCACAATTGGCAGGATCAGTCAGCACCTGCATGGCGCGTGGCAGTGCCGACAGCAGATGTTCAGGCCGGGTTATCCGGTCGAAGTAGCGGCTAACGGGACGGAAGCAGTCGGTCACGCTCATCGTGCCGTCTTCAAAGTCTTCGATTTGCTGCAAAACCGGATCAGGACGACGGTTGGCGAAGACATCACCGGGAATAAACAGCACCGGCAAACGATTGACATGGGCGAGTGCCGCCGCCGTCACCATGTTGGTTGCACCCGGGCCGATCGACGAGGTAATCGCCATGGCCCGGCGGCGACGTTTGGTCTTGGCATAAGCAATCGCCGCATGCGCCATGGTCTGTTCGTTCTGACCACGCCATGTCGGAAGCCTGTCCTGAATACCGTGCAATGCCTCACCAATGCCTGCCACATTGCCGTGGCCGAAGATAGCCCAGACACCATCGATGAAGCGCTCACCGTCTTCATTCATCTGAACAGACAGCCAGCGGAACATCGCCTGTGCTGCGGTCAAACGGATCGTCGTCATATCAATTCCCCTTCGCGGCTAAACGTGCCGCATCCCAAATCTCGCAAAGTCTGGTGTAACGCCGCGCCATTTCAGCGATGGCTGCCGCATCCTCCATCTCACCGTTCAACCAATCGCGTGCGACCTCGGCAAAGATGGTCCGTCCAACGGCAAAACCCTTGACCAGCGGATAGCTGGCAGCAACCTTGAAGCTGGCGGCAAGCTCCTCTTCCGGCGCCTCAAGGCCCAGCACCACGATGCCGCGTGTATTGGGGTCATTGTCGGTAATGGCCGCACACGCTTTTTCCCAGGCAGCAGCGCTCTTCATCGGCTCCAGTTTCCACCAGTCCGGATAGATGCCGATCTCGTAGAAGCGCCGAATCAGGGTTGCGGTTGTCTCGTCATCCACCGGCCCGACCTTGGAGGGAATGATCTCCAGCAGGAACTCCAGCCGGTTGCGACGCGCCGACGAGAACAGTCGGCTAATTGTCGCCTCCTGTTCAGCCCGCATCTCCGGTGTGTCATCGGGGTGGCAGAAGCACAGCACCTTGACGACGTTTTCCAGCGCCCATTCATTCAGGCCGCCATAGTCGGGACCAAGTTCCGGCTCCAGCGCAAGCGGGCGAGACCCCGGCCATTCAACCGGCCTGCCGATCCACAGTCCCGTGCCGGACGCAGTATGAAGTGCGTCACGGCCAAGGCGATTATCGCAAAGAATGCCGTAACCTGATCGTCCCTTTTGCACCTCAAGGGCTGCCTCAAGGCAAAGTTGCTTGAAGTGACCGATTTTTTTGGCTGTAGCGCCCTTCATTGCCTCAAGTTGCATCCGGTGATCAAAGGCAAAGACCCGCATGGTCGACCAGTCATTATGACGGTTGGTCGCCCAGTGTATTTGCTCGAGTTGCACGTCCTTGCGAAGCGCCTTTTCTCTGACCCCGCGCTGTAAAAAGAACTGCAGTTCCTCAAGGGATGGATAGGCAGGCGTGCAACCATGGCGGCTTACGGCAAAGGCGCCGCAGGCATTTGCGTATTCAAGCGCCTTCGGCCAGGTCGCATCTTCAAGCCAGCCCTTGATCAGGCCCGACATGAAGCCATCACCCGCCCCCAGTACATTGAACACTTCAATGGGAAAACCAGGGCCGCTTTCACCCTCATCAAGACTATCAGGCACAGCACCCGTAAAGGCGACGGCGCCGGCCGCACCACGTTTGCACACCAGAACGGCGTTCGAGACGGCACGCACGGCACGCAATGCGGCGATCGTATCGGTCGAACCACCGGCAATATGGAATTCTTCCTCCGTGCCGACGATGAGATCGAACAGATGTAGATGGCTCTGCAATTTTGCCGTCACGAGGCTGCTCTCGATGAAGCGGCTTTCGCCGTCACCATGACCAGCCAGCCCCCAGAGATTGGGGCGGTAATCAATGTCGAGGCCCACACGACCGCCATGTTTGCGGGCAAGAGTAATCGCCTTGAGAACAGCACTTTCGGTTCGGGGGTGACTGAGATGAGTACCGGTGACCACCAGTGCACGGCTTTCGGCGACAAAAGCCTCATCAATATCGTCTTCGCACAGCGCCATGTCGGCGCAGTTCTCGCGGTAGAAGATCAGCGGGAAACGTTCCTCATCGCGAATGCCGAGCAGAACTAGCGCCGTCAACCGTTCGGGATCGGTTTTGACGCCACGCACGTCAACGCCTTCCTTTTGCAATTCTTCGCGAATGAAACGGCCCATATGTTCGTTACCCACACGGGTAATCAACGCCGATTTCAGGCCAAGGCGCGCCGTTCCTGCCGCCATATTGGTGGGCGAACCGCCAATATATTTCTGGAACGAGCCCATGTCTTCCAGACGGCCACCAATCTGTGAACCGTAAAGGTCAACCGATGAGCGGCCAACAGTGATGACGTCCAAGGTTTTGTTCATACTGTGCTTCCCTATGGCCGTCTTTCAGATGTGACGGACCGTCTTGCAGTCCCGCTCTCAAAGCAGGACGGACATCAATTCAAAAAGCGATATCTGCCGGTGATCAGATCAGGACCGTACGTCCTTCCTGTGCCGAGACCCGCGCCGCATCCATAACGGCCAGCGCTGCCGCAGCCTCACCTGCGGTGACGGGTGGTGGTTGCTCACCTCTCACGGCAGCGGCAAACCCTTCGTAGTAGTGATGATAACAACCCTGCTGCGACGGTATTTGCCGCTCGGCATTGCGGGTACGCAGTGTTCCCCAACGGTCCGGCTGTTCAAATCCCCATGAGGCACGATCATCGATAGGGCGCTGTCCGGCAAAAATTGCCTGCGTCTGAACATCCGTCCCCATGGCGACATAACTGCCATTCTCGCCATAGGCCCTGAACTCGCGTGTGGTCAGGCGGTTCAGCTTGCTGGCGGAAAGATGGGAGTGTACACCGCTTGCGTGAAGCAGGTTTAGTACAAAACTGGCATCGGTCTGTCCCTGCGATGTCTCGACCTCATCAAGATAGGCGGACACGCTGACAACGGGTCCCAGGAGCCACAACATCTGATCAACGAGATGGCTGCCGAGATCACGAAGCAGACCGCCGGTCGGCCCACCCTCCAGCGTCGACGGATCATCAAACTCCATGCGTGAGTGGATACGCCAGAGTTTGCCCAGTTCACCGGAGCGGATGACCTCCCGCAACGTCAGGACATCTGCGTCGAAACGGCGGTTATGGTACACGGCCAGCACCACACCTGCCTTTTTTGCAGCCTCGTCCAACTCCCGAGCCACCGCCGCACTGGGAGCGAAAGGTTTGTCGGCAACAACATGCAATCCGGCTGCGATCGCTTCGAGAACCAGATCACGGCGGGTTTGCGGCGGCGTGGTTATGGTCACCGCTTCGACACCTCCAGCGGCAATCATCTCCGCAAGACTGCCATATACAGGAACGCCGGGAAGATCGAATGTGACGCGCGCGACGGTTTCTGGAGCCCGTGCGACGACACCGGCCAGTTCAATGCCATTTGCCGCGGCAATGTAAGGCGCATGAAAATGCCGCCCGCCCGTGCCATATCCGACCAATCCGATCCGCATGTCGGTATCCTTCCCTGAACCTTACTTCTTCCAGTATTTGTCGACGTATCTCTGCGTCTCGGTCCGCATGAACCGAGCGCTCTCTTCGGCACGGTCCTCCCAGGCAAAAACGCAATTGGAGAGAACGCCGTCAAATTTCATGTCTGCCAAGGTCGAGAAGAAGACGTCCCAATCAATCTCGCCCTGACCGAAGTCAGTGTGCTGGTGCACGCGCACCTTGGAACCGGGTGGGTTGACGATGTAACGCAGTTGCGAAGACTTGTTGTGATCATAGGTGTCGGCAAGCCGTACATGCACCAGATGACCCTGCGTTGCCCGCAAATTGGCCTCCATGTCAGGACCATAAAAGAACGTATGCGGCGCAATGAACGATGCTTTCACGGCCTTGGAATTGATGGTCTTGATGATGTCGATTGCAGGTGCAATCTCCTCGATCCAGTCCTCGGGGTGCGCTTCAAGTGACAGCGTCAGCCCTTCCCTTTCGAGAATAGGCACCAGCACATCCATGGCGCGGAAGAACCAACCCTCGCAGGTCTCCGGACGATGCATACCGGAACGATCATTGAGGCTGCGGTCTGGCGACCCGCCGCGCCCGAACTCGGAAACGAACATCGGGCATTCCATCTCGACGGCAATCTCGATGGCGCGTTTCCAGTTGTCGATCGCCACCTCCCACTCGTCAGGATAGGGGCTGGACCAGCGATACATCGGCTGCAGCGTCGCCAGTCCAACGCCATGATCCTTCAACGCCTTTTTGAAGGTTTTTACACGCTCGGGGTACACTTTCGGGCGCGTCCACCAGGACAGGAAATCAGGACGGGGCGACAGTTCCACAAAGTCGTAGCCCAGTTCCGCAGTTTTCCGGCAGGTTTCTTCAAGAGAAAGGTGACGGATCATATGGGGGTCAAGCGTGTGTTTCATCAACGTTTCCTCGCCTCAAAGAGTGTTGTGATCAGGCCGCCGAGCGTGTTGGCTGCAGATCGTAAAAGGCCGGACGATTGTCAATCTTGATCGGAACGATCTGGCCGGAATGTTTCGCTTCCACGCACGCATCCGCGGTGACGGAGGCAAAATAACCGTCCCAGGCGGTTGGCCCGCGCACGACGCCAGCCTTGACGGACTCGATCCATTCCTGAAGTTCAACATCGTAACTGTCGATGAATCGCAGCTTCCAGTCCTGCAGGATTTCGTGGCTGAGCCTGGCGTCCTTGCGGGTCAGCACGCTCATCGGCTCCGGCAGATAACCGATGCCATCTTCACCAACGACCTGGCACTGGATGTCATAGCCATAGGGGCAATTGACGAAGACCTCGACATCGATGCGGATGCCCTTTTTCGTCTCGAGCAGCAGCATGTGTGGATCATCAAGATCCTTGCGTGCATGTTTTGTCTTGCGCGGCATGATGACCTGCGCGGAAACGTAGTCATCATCCAGCAACCAGCGCAGCACGTCGATTTCATGCGGGAAGGAATCGGTAATGGCCATGTCGCCGGCATAAACATCCGGAACGCTTGGATTGCGGTGCGCGCAATGAACCATCAGCGGTTCACCAAGATTGCCGTTGGTGATCTGCTCCTTCAACAGGCGGTAGCTCTTGTCGTAGCGGCGCATGAAACCGACCTGAACCAGGTGCCGACCGCTGGCGACTTCGGCGTTGACGATGTTGAGGCATGCCTCTGCAGTGGTTGCCAGAGGCTTTTCACAAAACACAGGCTTGCCAGCGGCAATGGATGCAAGCACAAACTCTTCATGGGTCGGGCCCCAGGAGGTGACGACAATTGCATCGACGTTCGGATCATTGATCAGCGACTGACCGCTGTCATGAACGCGGGCAGCGGGCGTCAACCGCTGGGCAATTGTCGTGGCCTGAGCCTTGTTGATGTCGTTGACTGCAACGACAGTCGATCCGACAAGTTTATTGTGAAGGCGCTCAATATGCTCCTGGCCAATAGCGCCGGTTCCGATAACACCGATCTTGAGGGTCATGTAACGTGTTCCTGATGGGAGATGTCAGTCAAAGTCGCGGGGGAGAGCGAGCTTCAGGGTTGTGAGGGATTTTTTGACGCCGAGCAGCGGATCCATGCCGGCATCTTCCATTTCCAGACTGACGGGACCGTCATATCCGGCCATTCTGGCGACAGCGAAAAACTCCTTCCACCACTGCACATCATGGCCATGACCAAGTGCGACGTAGTTCCAGGACCGCTTGACGATATCGTTGATCCAGTAGGTATCGATCAGGCCGTTGGCTTCAGCCAATGTCCGCTCCAGCCTGACATCCTTCGCATGCATGTAATGAATGGCATCACCAAGCAGTCGCACAGCCGCGATCGGATCTCCGCCCATCCACATGTGATGGCTTGGATCAAAATTCATGCCGATGACCGGATCGACATGCTCACGCAGCCGCAACATGTTGGCTGGATTATGGATCATCGTGGCGCCAAGATTTTCGATGGCAACACGAATGCCGCAGTCCTTCGCCAGCACAGCCGCCTGCTGGAAGTAAGGGATCAGCACATCGTTCCACTGGTAATCAAGCGCGGCGACCTGCTCTGGCAGAATGACATGGGTGATCCAGTTTGGCAGTTCGTCCTTCGGTGTGCCACCGGGGCAACCGGACATCATCACGACGGTTTTGACACCGAGTTTTTCGGCAAGACGGAAGGTCTTTTCAACGACAGCGCGATGTTCTGCTCCGCTTGGGCCGGGATGCAGCTGGTTGCCGGAGCAATTCAGGGCAGAGATCGTCAACTGACGCCGCTCGAGTGCGGCGAGGAAATCTTTGCGTGCCTGTTCACTGTCCAGGAGGTCATCGAGGCGCAAGTGCGGTGCTTTCGACCAGTTTCCGCAGCCCAACTCCACGGACTCGAAGCCCAGTTTTGACACCGTGTCGAGCATATCTTCGAAGGGAAGGTATCCGAGAATGTCGGTTACCAGACTTAAGCGCATCATTTTATGGGCTCCGAATAAGTGACTGAAGAGGTATGTGCGTGCCGAAGCGTCCGCCCCGACACGCATCTCGGGAGGAATTATTTCGTCATGTACTGGTCGACATTGTCCTTGGTGATGGACTCGAACGGCACGAGCTTTTCGTCAGGAGGGGTCTCACCCTTCTTGATCGACTCGACCACCTCGAAAGCCGCCTTCGCCTGGCCGCCAGCATTCTGGAAGATGGTCTGGGACATTTCGCCAGCCTTGATGGCGTGCAGTGCATCCGGCACACCGTCGACACCGGAAATCATCACACCTTTCAGACGATCGGCACTCTGCAGGGCTTCACGCGCGCCAAGTGCCATCTGGTCATTGGCCGCAATGATCGCGTCGAACTTCGGGAAGCTCTGGATCCAGTCTTCCGTGACCTTCATGCCTTCTGCACGGTCGTAATTGCCTGAGAGGTTCGCGAGGATTTTGACGTCAGGACGGCCGAGGTTTTCTTCAAAACCCTTGAGACGTTCCTGGGAGTGGTAAAGGCCAGGTGTGCCCTGAAGGTAAAGGATCTGGGCGTCCTTCGGGAGGTTGGCTTTCATGTACTCGGCCTGCATCTTGCCGGCATCGATGTTCTTCGAGCCAACGAAGGTGAACTTGCCACCGGCCGACTGAATACCGAGAGCAACGACGGGAATGCCCGCTTCGTTTGCCTTTTCAACGCCGGGGACAATGCCTTCGTAATCTACGGGCACAACCACGATCACATTGACTTTCTGGGCGATCAGGTTGTCGATCTGGTCAAGCTGCTTGCTGGCGTCATTGTTGGCGTCGGTGAACTTGATCTCGACATCAGGATCCGAATTGGCAGCCTCGATGAAGGCATTCTTGCGGGCCATGACGAACACGTCGGTGTCAGCCATGTTGGCATAACCAACGACAAATTTGTCGGCTGCAAAGGCGCTTGAGGTGGAAAGTGCCGCTGCGGATACAGCGCAGGCGAATGCAAGCTTGGCAATAAATTTCATCTGGGTCTCCTCCCGTTGATGGTTTGGTATTTCATGGCGCACGAGCGCCGACACATAAGTCTGTCGTCCGCGAGGATGTATTTGTCCTCGCGAAACACTGCGGATCAGGCCTTCTTTTTGCGTGGGGCTGATTTCGTCCAGACATCAAGGATAACCGCGATTGCGATGATCAGACCCTTGATGACCTGCTGCCAGTACGAGCTGACATTCATGAGGTTGAGGATGTTGTTGATGACACCGATGATCATCGCGCCAATGACGGTTCCGGTGATCGTGCCTGTGCCGCCCATCAGGCTGGTGCCGCCAACGACCACTGCCGTGATGGCATCGAATTCATAGCCGACCCCACCCGCTGGCTGGCCGGAATTGATACGAGACATCAGAACGATACCGGCGATACCGCACAGAATGCCGTTGAAGATGAATGCCTTCACGACAATGCTATCTGGATTGATGCCAGAGGCACGAGCTGCCCGTTCATTGCCACCGACGGCATAGACGTAGCGGCCGAACTTGGTCTTGTTGAGCAGCACCCAGGAGACAATGATAAAGGCAATGAGGATGAGAACGGAGATCGGCACCGGTCCAATCGAGCCCTGCCCGATGATCTTGAAATCGCCAAGACCGGTGACTGGCGAGCCGCCTGTGTACAGCAGCACGGCTCCGCGTGCGACCGTGGTCATCGCCAGCGTCATGATGAATGACGGAATGCGAAAGAAGGTGATGACGAAACCGTTTATCAGGCCGGTAAACATGCCCACCACCACACCGGCGGCAACCGCCAGCGTAATACTTCCGGTCATTGCCATGACGCTTGCCGAGATAACGCCACACAGCGCCAGCACCGACCCAAGCGACACGTCAATATGCCCGAGAATGATGATGAAGGTCACACCGCAGGCCAGAAGGCTGACCACAACGACCTGACGCAACACGTTGGTCAGATTGGCTTCCGTCAGGAAGGTCGGGCTAAGCAGCGACGCCAGAATACAGATACCGACAAAGATCAGTATCGTTCCGTATTTGCGATAGATCGCGGCAAAATCGACCCCGCCCGATTTGGGCGTTGTTTTGGCAGGCGCGGTCGTCGCCATTGGTTCGATACTCATTGATGTCCTCCCGTTGCAAGGCGCATGATGCTTTCCTGATTGGCCTCGCTTCTTGTTAGTTCGCCAGCGACCCTGCCCTCTGCCATCACCACCACGCGGTCGCTCATGCCGAGAATTTCCGGCAGCTCGGACGAGATCATGATGATGGCGAGGCCTTGACGCGCGAACTCGCACATCAGGCGATGGATTTCGGATTTGGATCCGACGTCGATACCGCGCGTCGGCTCATCAAGGATGAGAAGTTTCAGGTCGCCCAGCAGCCATTTCGCCAGAACGATTTTCTGCTGGTTTCCACCACTCAGGTTCTCGACGATCATGGCCGTGTCTGGCGTCTTGATCTGCAGCATCTTGATCATGCGCTGCGCAGCGGTTTCTTCCTGCCGTTCGCTCACAAACAGGCCACCGGCAAATTTTTTGAGGTTGGCGAGCGAGATGTTCTCACCAACAGAGCGGCAAAGGACCAGCCCTTCCGCCTTGCGGTCTTCAGAGACCATCGCGATACCGTTCTTGATCGCATCTGCCGGAGATTTCAGCTGAAGGCGGCTGCCATTCAGGGTCAAAGACCCGCTGGTCGCGGCATCGAGGCCAAAAATCACCCGAGCCACTTCAGTGCGGCCGGCGCCGATCAGACCGGACAATCCGACGATCTCTCCGGCGCGCACATTAAACGTCACATCGTCAAAAACACCGTCGCGACCCAGCCCATCAACGGACAGAACGACATCACCAATCGGAACCTCTTCTTTGGGGAAGATATTCGAGATGGTTCGCCCGACCATTTGGGAGATCAGTTTGCTCTCGTCATAGTCACTTGCAGGTGCCGTCGCGATGAACTGGCCATCGCGCATGACGGTAATGTCATCGGCAATTTGAAAGATTTCATCCATTTTATGGGTGATGTAGATGATCGCGACGCCAGCTGCCTTGAGATCGGCAATCTGCCGGAACAGCAACGCCACTTCCGTGTCGCTGATGGCCGATGTCGGTTCATCCATGATGACCAGTGATGCCTGGCGCGAGATGGCCTTGACGATCTCGATCAATTGCATTGCAGCAATCGAGAGATCACGCATCTTGGTCTCAGGGGAGTATTTCAGCCCGATCCGCTCCAGCAGGGCTTTGGTGTCAGCATTCATTTTCGCAAAGTCGACAAACCCGGACAGAAAGCCCTTCTCCGCCACAGCCGGTTCGCGCCCCAGGAAGATGTTTTCAGCAATCGTCATTTCCAGAACCGGGCTAAGTTCCTGATGGATCATCGAAATGCCGCGCTCCAGCGCGCTCGACGTATTCTGGCTGTCGAGTGTCTCGCCCTTGAAAAGGATCTCTCCGGCATCAATCGTGTAAGCACCGCTGATAATTTTCATCAGCGTGGATTTGCCGGCACCATTCTCACCTACCAGCACATGAACCGTACCGGCTCGCACCTTCAGGTTCATGCCATCCAGTGCAAGTACACCAGGGAATGCTTTGGTGATGTCGCGCATTTCAAGAACGGCGATCTCGTTCCGCGCATCGCTGCCCGCAACAGGACGCAGCAATTCGTTGGCCGCAGGCATACGCCTCTCCTCCCACAATCCGTCTTTTTCGACAGAATTTTTTGACTAGCTGTCTCCTCCAGCCCACATGGAAAGCACCACATTTCATCTGTCATTGTCAATTTGGCTCTGGATTTTTCTCCCAAAATCTCCCATAATTACTTTCATTTCGTGGGAGACATAGATGAGCAGACCAACGATCGCCGATCTGGCAAAAGCCGCAAATGTAGGGGTTTCAACGGTCGATCGTGTCTTGAATGGTCGTGACCCGGTCAAACCTCAAACAGCAGAACGTGTGCTTCGGGCGGCGGAAGAAATCGGCTTTCATGGTGTCACCGCCATCAAACGAAGGCTTGAAGTTGAGAAGCCTGTGATCAAGTTTGGCTTTCTGCTGAAGCAGTCACACCGCAAACTTTACCAGATGTGGGCTGAGGTGCTGTCACAGGCGGTTGAGAGTTATCCTCTGGCGCACGGGCGGGCCATCATTCGTTTCGTTGATGAACTGGCACCGGAAAATACCGCCAATGCATTGCTGTCAATGAGCCGGGACGTTGACGCGATCGGCATCATTACGTCGGATCATCCGCAAATTAATCATGCCGTCGATGGCCTTGAAGCAGAAGGCATCCCGGTGTTCACAATGATCTCTGACCTGACGGCGCGCGGGCGCGCGGGATATGTCGGCAATGACTGTGTCAAGAAGGGCAGAACTGCAGCTTGGTTCATCGACAATGTAAACCCAACGCCCGGCAAGGTCGCGGTTTTTGTGGGCAGCCACCGTTACCTGTCGCAGGAACTGTGCGAGATGGGGTTCCGCTCGTACTTCCGTGAAAGTGAACGGGAGTTTCAAATGATGGAGACGTTGGGCACTGCGGAAGAACCCGATATCGCCTATGAGTTAACGCGCAACTTGCTGCAGGAACACGACAACTGGGTCGGCCTCTATGTGGCAGGCGGCGGCGTGACAGGCGTGATGAGAGCAATGCGGGATACCGATACTCCGGCAGCGCGACGCCTTGTTGTCATCGCACATGAGTTGACGAATGAAACGAGAGCCGGCTTGGCCGAGGGTTTGATCAAGGTGGTGTTATCGCACCCCGCACGACTGCTTGCGGATACGCTTGTCCGGGCGATGGCCGAAGCACTGGATACGCACCGCTCGCCGACTGTCTCGCAGCATATGCTGCCGTTTGAAATATACACAGCAGCGAACATCTAATAGTTGAAACGCATCATCCTGAAAGGAGCCTCGCTCAAGGGCAGCTACAAATGATGAAAAGATCGCTCCCGAAACCATGGCACTCGGATCTGTGAACGACGTCGGTCATCATGCGTCTTTGCCTACGGTCAAAGCGATTTCGGCCAACCTGCGGGACGCCAACGAGAACCACGTCGATTTTGGGAATGCGCTGCTATGTTGGTTGATCGCCGACCACGAAATGCTGAATTGCCAACGCACCAAGGTTGAGAAGTGAAAAGTATTTTGTAGCCACATCGCCCACCTAGCGTGCCAGCGCTCAGTGCCAACACCGCTCCGGCTTCACAGGTCGACCGGCGTCGGGAGTGGTCTGTTGCCGTAAAATGCTGCAAGATTGTCCATGACGCACGCGAACATCGCCTGCCGCGTCTCAAAAGTTGCGCTAGCGACATGCGGCGTGAGAACCGCGTTGTCGAGCCTGAAGAAACGCGGGTCGATCGCGGGTTCGTTATCGAACACGTCGAGACCTGCGCCGGCGATGGACTTGTGTTCCAACGCGTGCAGCAGGTGATTCTGATTCACCAGCGACCCACGTCCGACATTGATTAGGTACCCCGAAGGGCCGAGAGCGTTCAGGATGCGTGCATCGACGATCCTCGATGTTGCAGGTGTCGCCGGGGCGCAAAGGATGAGAAACTGCGACTGCGTTGCCAGCGCCTCCAAATCATCGACGCGCTGCCAATGCGCAGCGCCGGTTGCCGAGCGACTGGTATAGACGACCTCCATCGAAAATGCCTCTGCCCTGCGCGCCACCGCCTGCCCGATCAAGCCCATGCCGAAGATGCCGACCATCTTTCCCGAAACCTTGTGAGAGAGCGCAAAGCGCTCGCTTGTCCAGCGCCCGGCGCGCACGAAACGATCTGCCAGGACGACGTTTCTAGCGACGGAGAGGACTAGCCCCATCGCCAAGTCCGCAACGTCGTCAACCAGCACGCCCGGGGTATTGGTCACGCAGACATTATGCCGTCGGCAATAGTCCAGATCGATTGCATCGGTACCAACGCCGTTGACCACGACGAGTTTCAAGTTGGGAAGCGTCGAAAGCAGGTCCCGCCGCGCACCGGTACCGCCATTGGTGACGAGGCACGATATGGCGGCGCGTTCTGTTGGGCTTGCCTGGAAGGCGCTGTCCGGTGCCGGTGTACACGCGAAGGAATATGCCTGCCCCAGCTGTGCGATTCCGTCCGGCGTCAGCGGGTCGACGATAAGGATTGAGGGCAGTGACATGTCGGCTCCATTCCTGTTTCCCATGCGCTGGCCGCCTTGCTGTTTCTTTGACGCATGGCTGCGGACAGGTTCCTTCACTGTGTTTCTTGCAGACTGGCGGAGAAACGGAAATAGACTTGTGAAGACGGCGAGCCATGCCGTTCATATTGTGGTCAAAGCGGCGCATGCGCGAGGAGAGCGGCGTTGTCGCTCTCCTCGCCGAAGCCCAAGATTCAGCGCTTGCCGACTACGTAACTGTCCTGCGTCCAGGCAATCGCCTGTTCGCTCAGGCTGAAACCGAGGCCGGGACGATTGGGAACGATCATACGCCCATCCTTGATCTGCAGGCGCTCGTTGAACATGGGCTCAAGCCACTCGAAATGCTCGACCCATGGCTCGCGCGGATAGGCGGCTGCTAGATGCAGATGGATCTCCATCGCGAAATGCGGCGCGAGCTTCATTCCAGCATGGTCCGCGTGCGCCATGATCTTCAAAAAAGGCGTGATGCCGCCGACCCGGGGTGCGTCGGGCTGGATGAAGTCGCAGGCGCGCTTTTCGATGAAGTCAAGGTGCTCGAATGGGCTGGTGAGCATCTCTCCCGTCGCCACCGGCGTGTCGAGGATCGCGGCAAGCTGGGCGTGCCCCTCGGAATCGTAGCAGTCCAGCGGCTCCTCGATCCAGGTGAGGCTGTACTGTTCGAGCGCGCGGCCGACGCGTGCCGCCGTCGTGCGATCCCATTGTTGGTTGGCATCGACCATCATCGATGCCCGGCCGGCGATGCGGTCGTGTACGGCCTCGACACGGGCGAGATCGATCATCGGATCGGGCTGGCCAACCTTGATCTTGATGCCGCCGATGCCGGTCGCAAGAGACTGGTCGACACGGTCGAGCACTTCCTCGATCGGGCTCGACAGATAGCCGCCCGACGTATTGTAGCACCTGACGCTGTCGCGGTGTGCACCGAGCAGCTTGGAAAGCGGCAGGCCGGCGCGTTTTGCCTTCAGGTCCCAAAGGGCAATGTCGAAGGCGGCGATCGTCTGCGTGGTCAGCCCCGTCCGCCCCATCGAAGCCCCCGCCCAGACAAGCTTTTCCCAGATGCGGGCAATGTCGTTCGGGTCCTCGCCGATGAGTTCGCCGGCAATTTCCTTGGCATGGGCATACATGCCCGGCCCGCCAGCGCGCTTGGAATAGCCGAAGCCGATGCCGCTATGGCCTTC
The DNA here is from genome assembly GCF_053521785.1 of Agrobacterium sp. A3-95. Taxonomy (NCBI): domain Bacteria; kingdom Pseudomonadati; phylum Pseudomonadota; class Alphaproteobacteria; order Hyphomicrobiales; family Rhizobiaceae; genus Agrobacterium; species Agrobacterium sp. A3-95. The sequence goes on from NZ_JBNWDR010000011.1 coordinate 49,573, forward strand.
ACGGGTGGCAATCTCGACGAAAACGAAGGCAATCTCGGTGAGCGGCTTCTGGCGGCCGGCGAGCACCTTCGCATCGCTGATCGGCGCATGCAACGGCAGGACAACATAGGACGGCTTGACCCAGACGATCGAGTCCGTCGAGGCCTCGCCGCGCGGCAGCCCGGCGTTCAGCGGGTTGGCGGCGATGAAAGGCTTGCGCGGTGTTGCGATATTCATTGAATGTTCCTCCTTGATAACTCATGGAGAATTCTAGACTTCAAATCCATACCGGTCCAAGACTATATTGGAATGAATTCGATACCAAATCAGGAATGATAATGATGGAGCTGAACCAGGTAAGAGCCTTTCTTGTACTGGCTGAGGAGCTGCATTTCGGCCGCGCGGCCCAGCGTCTGAATGTCTCCCAGCCGCCGCTCAGCCGGCAGATCCGACAGTTGGAGGAGGAGATCGGAACGCAGCTTTTCGAGCGCACGAGCCGATCCGTGAAGATTACTCCGGCAGGCGAAGCGTTCCGCCGCGAGGCAAGGGAAATGATGGCGCGTAAGGATGCTGCCGTTGCTGCCGCCCTCAGCGCCGCCACACAACGGTCGGGCTCGGTGCGTCTCGGCTTTGTCGGCGCCTCGACCTACACCTTCCTCCCAAGGCTCGCCGAAGCGCTGGCCCGCCGCGCACCGTGGCTGCGGGTCGATTTTCAGGAGGCGACGTCTGTGGATCAGCTGGAGGCGCTGGCAGTAGAGCGGATCGATGTCGGGTTGATGAGGCCGGTGGAAGGGGTTGAAGCCTTTGAAAGCATGATCGCGCTCCGGGAACCGCTTGCCATCGCCATACCGGCCAGCCATCCGCTCGCCCAGCGCCGGGAGTTTCACGTCCGGTTGCTTGACGACCAGCCGCTTATCGGCTTCTCCACCGGCTCGCCCTATCTGAGGCACCGGATGACCGACGTCTTCAGGCAGGCCGGCGTGCGGCCGCGGATCATCCAGGAGTTTGCTCAATCCCAAGCGATCCTGTCGCTCGTATCGGCCGGCCTCGGACTGGCCGTGGTTCCCGCGGGAACGGCCAGCGCCAGTTTCGACAATATCGTCTTCCGGCAGCCGCGATGGGGCCGCGGTGACGAGGGCCGCTACAGCATTGACCTTGTCGGCGCATGGAAGCCCGGGACACGGAACCCGGCCCGGGCAACGCTGATTGAACTGATGCGTTCGCTTGCCAGCAAACGCTAGGACTCTTCCTGAAAAGCCTCTTCGCGCTTAGCCCTCAGGCTGGGCACCAGAACGAGTACGAGCAGAAGGACCGCACAACCGATCAGCGTAGCGCTGATCGGCCTCTGCAAGAATACCATTGGATCGCCATGCGATATCATTAGGGCGCGCCGCAGATTTTCCTCCAGCATCGGGCCGAGGATGAAGCCCAAGAGCAGCGGCGCGGGCTCACAGTTGAGCTTGCGCATCACGTAGCCGAGGGCGCCGAAGATCGCCAGCAGATAGATGTCGAACGTCGAATTGCTCAGGCTGTAGATGCCGATCGCACAGAAGGCGAGAATGGCCGGATAAAGGTAGTGGTACGGCACTGCGATCATCTTCACCCATAGGCCGATCAGCGGCAGGTTAAGAATGAGCAGCATGACGTTGCCGATCCACATCGACGCGATGATGCCCCAGAACAAGGCCGGCTGTTCCGTCATGACGGAAGGGCCCGGCTGGATACCCTGGATGATCATCGCACCTATCATCAGCGCCATGACTGGGTTGGACGGAATGCCCAGCGTGAGCATGGGGATGAACGAAGTCTGCGCGCCCGCATTGTTGGCCGATTCCGGCCCGGCCACACCCTCGATGGCCCCCTTGCCGAACCGCTCGGGATGCTTCGACAGCTTCTTTTCGACGGCATAGGAGGCGAACGAGGCGAGCATGGCCCCGCCGCCCGGCAGTATCCCCAAAACCGAGCCGAGGCCGGTGCCGCGCAACACCGGCGCGACCATCGACTTCAGATCCTCCAGGCTCGGCATGAGGCCGGTAACCTTGCCGCTCAGAACGGATCTGCCGTCCTCCTTGTCTCCGAGATTAGAGAGGATTTCACCCAGACCGAAAACGCCCATGGCCACGACGACGAAGTTTATACCCTCGATCAATTCCGGGAAATCGAATGTGTAGCGCATCAGGCCGGTATTGACGTCGGTGCCGACCATGCCGAGCAGCAGGCCGAGGACGATCATCCCGACCGCATGCAGCATGGAGCCGGACGCCAGCACCAGTGAGGCGACGAGCCCCAGCAGCATCAACGCGAAATAATCCGCCGGCCCGAATTGCAGGGCGACCTCCGCGAGCGGCGGTGCAAACAGTGCGATCAAAAAGGTGGCGATAGTCCCGGCTACGAACGAGCCGATGGCGGCTGAGGCCAGCGCCTTTCCGGCAAAGCCCTGACGCGCCATCTGATAACCATCGATCGCGGTCACCACCGAGGCGGATTCGCCGGGAAGGTTGACGAGAATCGCCGTTGTCGAGCCGCCGTACTGGGCGCCATAATAGATTCCGGCGAGCATGATGAGTGAGGACTCTGGCGGCAGGCCGAAAGTGATGGGCAGCAGCATTGCGATCGTCGCCGTTGGACCAAGGCCGGGCAGAACGCCGATCGCCGTTCCCAAAAAGACACCGATGAAACAGTACAGGAGATTGTAAAGCGTGCCAGCGGTCTGGAAACCGAGAAGAAGGTTGGAAAAGATGTCCATGATATCAGCCAAACACTGTGCCGAGGATAGGCATCGGTACGCCGAGTCCCCGGACGAAAAGCGCGACGCAGAGCGCGCAGAAAGCAACGAGCAGCGAAAGCGATTTCACCGAAAGTGAAAACCGCGTGCTGGCCATCGCGCTAAGGAGGATGAGGACGGGCAGTGCTATGGCAAGGCCCAGCAATGGCAAAAGCCAAGCGAAAAGGGCCGTGCCGCCGACGATGAGCGCGAAGCCTTTCCAATATATGGTCCTCAAGGGGCTCTCCTCACCGTCGTTGCCGATCATGAAGGCTCGCACTAGCGTGACCGCGCCGATGAAAAGCAGGATATATCCGAGGATGATCGGGAAGAAGCCGGCACCCATGTCCGTCATGGAGCCGAATCCGTAGTCATTGCCGATGAGCACGGCCGCTGCGCCGAACAGGGCGTAGAGAAGGCCTGTCAGAAACTCTTTCTGACTGAAGGGGCTGCTGTTCATGTGCACTCCGTAAATAAGGGACGCGGAAGGCGATATGCCCTCCGCGACGTTGGCGCGTCAGTTGACGGTTGCGCCGGATGCCTTCGCAGCCGCTTCCCAGTTTTTGATCTCGGAGGTGATGAAATCGGTATATTCTTGGGGGGTATTGCCTCCGACGATGTACCCCTTGCTTTCCAGCGACTGTCGCAGGGTCGGGTCGGCAAGAACGGCGACCATTTCCTTGTGCAGGCGATCAACGATCTCCTGCGGCAGGCCGGCCGGCGCGGATAAGCCTGTCCACGATACGGCGGAAAAGCCGGGATATCCGGATTCGGCAATGGTCGGCGCATTCGGATAAAGCGAATTGCGCTCGGGGCTTGCCACGGCCAGTACGTGCAGCCTTCCAGCCTGAATATGGGATAGCACCGCATCCTGGTTGATGAACATCATTGGAACCTGTCCGCCGAGCACGTCGGTGATGGCCGGTCCGCCGCCCTTGTAGGGAATGTGCTTGATATCGAGGCCGGCCCTCACCTTGAGCATTTCCATGGCCAGATGGCCTGACGCGCCATTGCCGGAACTGGCGAAATTGTACTTGCCCGGATTGGCTTTGATGAGTTCGATGAATTCCTTGAACGTTTTGGCAGGGAACTGCGGATTGACGACGAGGATATTAGGGCCGGCCGCAAACAGCGTGATATGGGTAAAATCCTTGACGCTGTCGAACGGCATCTTGGCATAAAGGCTTGGATTGATCGCGTTGGAGCCGACGCCGGTCAGCCCGATTGTGTAACCGTCCGGCTTGGCCCGCGACAGCAGCGACAAGCCAATATTGCCGTTTGCACCGGGACGGTTTTCCACGACCACGGTCTGCCCAAGCCGCTTGGACAGGGCCTCCGCCATGATGCGCGAATTGGCATCGCTGGTGCCGCCGGGCGGGAACGGTGCGATGAAAGTTATGGTGTTCGACGGCCATTCCTGCGCCATTGCATGCGATGGCGAAAACGCAGCGCCGGTGGCGCCCACAATCAGACAACAGGCTAGACCTGCAAGTGCCGTTCGTCTCGTGATGTTATAGGCCATTGTTCCTCCCATTGGCTTTGTAAGTGCTGCAAGTTGCGGCTCGGCTGCTGCACATCGTGCATAGCCGCCCCACTTCCTCCTCGTACTCATATTGCGGGAAGCATGCTGAAGCGACAAGATGGCGCATCGACCCACGCTGAATCCGTCTCATATTGTGGACGCCGACACTGTCCACGATTGGAAAAGTTCGTGAAAGCGTGCGAAATGAGTTGGTGGATTCGATCTTGCCTCAAATTATGAGAATGCAATCGCAGTGCACCACTTGCGGCGTCGGGCTCGCCATCGCCGCCTTTCGGGATTGAGAAATGGACGGAACGATTATGCCGAAGACAAACGCCAACGCGATGCTTATCGCGGTGGCCCTCAAGATCGGGGCGACATTCTGGATGGCGGCGACCGTTGCGGCAATCAAGCTACTGGGTGATACTGTGCCGCTCGGACAGGTGATATTTGCCCGCTCCGCACTGACCTTGCCTGTTCTTTTCGGCTTCCTGGCGTGGAGAGGAGGATTGCTGCGCGCCCTCAAGACGGCCGATCCGGTCGGCCACGCCTTCCGCGGAATGATTGGCGGGGTCGGCATGCTGTGCTGGTTTTCAGCCGTTCAAAGGCTCCCGCTCTCCGATGCACAGGCCATCGCCTTTGCGAGCCCCTTCTTCGGCGTGGTCCTCGCCGTCGTTATCCTTAAGGAGACGGTCCAGATCTACCGATGGAGCGCCGTAATCGTCGGGTTTCTTGGCGTAGCACTTATCCTGTCGGAACATATATTCGCGGTAAGCCTGACGGAACGAGATCCGATCGGCGGCTTGCTCGCCTTAACCTTTGCCGGGCTCGCCGCGTTGGCATCGATCCAGATCCGACGCATGAGCGGGCGAGAAACGCCGGAGACGATTGTGATCTATTTTTCGGTGGTTACCGCCCTGCTCGGCCTTGCAACCATTCCATGGGGCTGGATCGCCCCGGACGCCTATCAGCTTGCCATGCTGCTGTTCATCGGGTTTGCCGGCGGTGCTTCTCAAATGATGCTCACGCACGCGCTGAAGTATTCCGAGGCGTCGGTGCTTGCGCCTTTCGAATACCTCTCGATGCTGTGGGTCGTCATCTTTGGCGTTGTGCTTTTTGGCGAGATTCCATCTGCAATGGTCCTGCTCGGCTCCGCGGTCATCGTAGCGTCCGGCATCTTTGTAATGATGCGCGAACGCTCGCTGCGCAGGCGCGGAAAGCTATGACCGCCTGCTGTTCAGTCAGGGCCGATAAACGAGCAACTGGCCAGAGAGCGGCGCATTGTCCAGGACCTCGCGGGAGAGGCCGACGCGTGCGGAAGTGATAAACATGCTTTTCATATCCTCCCCCCCGAAGGCGAGCCCTGTTGGGCGCGGCACAGGCAAAGCCAGAACGTGATCGATATCGCCATCCTCCGAAATGCGGGCAACGCCCCAGCCGTCGTAAAGCGCGACCCACAGACGCCCTTTGGGATCGATCGCAATCGCCCTCGGCTCTCCTGATACCCGTGGGATACGGCTGAAGACCCGCGGCGATTTTGCCGGCGCCTGCAGCGAGTAAATTGTACCCTTGTGGGGATCGGCGGCAAACAGCACAGAAGCGTCCGGCGTCCACGCAAGAGCCTCGATCCGGCTGGCGAGCGTCCAGCCCTGTGATTCGTTGCCGCCTATCGGCCCCAGGCGGCTGCCTTCGCCATCCCGGATCGAGCGCCAAACAATGCCCGACGGGTGAGTTGCGGTTGCCAGGACCTCGACCTGTTCTTCTGCGACGACGCTCGGGCCGCCGCCGACCATCCGCGCCCGTTTCTGCTGTTGCCAGATGTCCATCACGCCCGATGAAAAGCTTGCAGCACTGATCGGGCCATCATGGGGCATGGAGTAGGATTTGAAGGATGCCGTTCCAGCCGCAAACACGGCCGGTCCCAGACGATCTGTCCAAAGCACAATCTTGCGATCGGTGTCCCAGGCGGGATCGCCGCCATAGAAGGCGAGCTTGGTCGAACGGGGATGGGCCATTGGATGCCCGGCCGCCACTGCCGCCGCATCGCCTCTTCCGCGCATTTGCGCGCCTATGTTTCTTGCCACCAGCGCGATCTCGGGGCCGAGCTGCTCGACCCTTTCGCTGGTGAGCCGCCAGATGGGACCGGCGACGCTTATTGCCGCGAACGGCTTGCCGCCCTCGTCAAGGATCGCTGCGCCAACGCATCGATTGCCGGCGATGATTTCTTCGTCTTCGATCGCATAACCGCGCTGCCGCGCCACGGCCAGATGCAGCTTGAGATGAGCAGGCTGCGTGATCGTATTAGGCGTAAAGCGTTCCAGCATATCGGAGCCGATTAGCCGCTCCACCTCACTTTCCTGCAGGAAGGACAAAATCGCCTTTCCCTGGCTCGTGCAATGCAGGGGCTTACGGATGCCCAACTGAGCTGCTGACCTCACGGCATGCGTTCCCTCGAATTTGCCGAGCGCCATCATCGCGCCGTCATGGGGCACCGCGAGATACGCGGTCTCGCCGGTCATATCCCGAAGCCGTCGCAGTTCGCCGCTTGCGATCGCGGCGAGATCCGGACCAGACCAGACATTTTGGGCGAGTTCAAGAAAACGATAGCCGAGCGTGTAGCCCTGGGCGACCGGGTCGAAGCGGAGATAGCCGTTGGCGGTGATGGCTGCCAGAATGCGGTAAAGTGTCGGTCGTGCCCAGCCGGTTTCGCGCGTCAGATGCTGGATGCTAACGTGACCGGGTGCCGCCCCGATAAGGTCGATAAGCTGGAATGCCTTGTCGATCAGCGCTGCGCCTTTGACCGTGTCCCTTTCAGGTTTTTCTTGCCATTTGCTGTCCATAGCGTCCTCGTTGTCCATACTGTGATACGGATATCTTGCATAATCCGTCTTCAACTTCAATTTCGTCCGCATGATGAGTATAAAGCTTTATCGACATGAATTTGGGTAGACCACGAGATGGACATGACGAAGGCCAGAAAATATCAGATCAAGCATGACATCGATGTCCCGGCATCTGTCATTGAGCGCTTGAAGCACTGCTCGAGCGGCTCGCTCACGACGGAGCTCTTCAAGAAGGGCTTGCGCCAGTGCTTCCTTGTCGGGCTGAAGCCGATGAACCCGGATGCGGTCAATTTTGCAGGCGAGGCTTTCACGCTGCGCATGATCCCCGCCCGCGAGGATCTGGATACGATCGACACGCTCAAGCCGCATCCGAACCCCGACAACCTGCAATGGGAAGCGGTCGAGAATATCGGCGCAGGCGAGGTTCTGGTCATCGACAGCCGCTTTGACCCGCGGGCCGCGTCCGCTGGCGCGATGCTGCCTACTCGGATGAAGATGCGTGGTGCGGCGGCCATCGTTACCGACGGCTCGTTCCGTGACGGGCAGGAACTGTCTAAACTCGATTTCCCGGCTTACGGTCAGATGGTCGTGGCGTCGACACGCCTCTCCTATCACCGCGTTGCCGACCTGCAAACACCGATCGCCTGCGCCGGCGTTGCCGTTTATCCTGGCGACATTATCGTCGGCGACGGCGATGGGATCACCGTCGTGCCGCGTTACCTAGCGGCGGAAATGGCCGACCTGTGCGAGCGCCGCGACGAACTAGAGAAGTACCTGTCGTATCGGGTGGGGTCCGGCGAACCACTCTATGGCGTCTACCCGCCCACTGAGCAGATCCGCGCCGATTTCCAGGCCTGGAAAGCGGCTGGCGCGAAACCTGAAGATGCGCCGACCCTGCGCGCGGAGACGTTATCATGAGCAAGCTAACGCCGGCACAGATGGAAAAGACGATCCGCGACTATTTTGCCGCCTGCAATGCCGCGGATTATCAGGGGCTGGTCGACAGCTTCACACCTGACGGAATCCACTACTTTCCGCCCGGACTGCCGGACATCCCGTGGCGGGGCGCAGACACCATTGCGCGAAAGTGGATCTGGTGCGTCGAGACGCTCGGCTCGCAGTGGACAATCGAGAAAGTCCTGTGCTCGTCGACTGAGCCAGAAGCCGTTATCGAGTGGACACATTGGAAGAACAAGGCCGGCACCGCGCTACGCGGAGACGAGTGGTACATCTTCGACGAGGACAGCGGGCGCATCAAGGAAATCCGCGCCTACTACGCCTCTCCTGCAGATTCGTCGGTGGCAATCGCGCAGCTTTACGATTTCGACTATGCGGCCAGAGGTTATCACCTGAAATCACCGTAATGCCTCCCAAGGCATTTTGTGCCCCTGCGCCACCGTAAGGTTGATCGGCGCGGGGGCAGCCTCGACACAGTCGGACACTTTTTTGCAATATTTAGGAGGAAGCGCCATGGGAGAGGCGACAGCCCCGCGTGCGGGGTTTTACAGATACATCACGCTCGCGCTCATCACGATCGTCCTGGCCTTCAGCACCGGCGACAGGGCAACTCTGTCTGTCGCCGGTCCAGGCATCACCAGTGAGCTCGGTATCAGCAAGATCGAACTCGGCTGGATATTTTCCGCCTTCGCATGGGCCTATGTCCTAGGCCATCTCCCGGCCGGCTGGCTGGTCGATAAACTAGGCGCCAAACGCACCGTGCTCTACGGCCTGATTTTGTGGTCACTTGCCACTTTCATGGCCGGCTTCGTAACGCATGTTGCCTTTCCTTTCATTGCGCTGCTTTGTCTGCGGGTGCTCCTAGGTATTTTTGAATCACCTGTAGGTCCGGCCTCGGCCCGCATTATCGCCGCATGGTTTCCGTCGAACGAACGCGGCATCGCGGGTGCGGTATTCAACAGCGCGCAATATCTTTCGCTGGCGATCTTCACGCCACTCATGGGCTGGCTGAATCACGTCTTCGGCTGGGAGCATGTCTTCACGGTGATGGGCTGCCTTGGGCTCGTCCTGGCGATCGTTTGGTGGGCCAAATATTTCGTCCCGACCAAGCATCCGAAGGTCACGAAAGCAGAGATCGCATACATTAAACAGGGTGGCGCACTCGTCGAACTCGGCGAGGAGGTTTCCGCCTCCTCCGGTTCGAAAGGTCCAACCGCCGGGCAGATCTTCGGCCTGTTCCGCAGCCGCATGCTCGTCGGCATCTTCATCGCACAATACTGCATCACCGCGATCACCTGGTTCTTCGTGTCCTGGTTTCCGACCTATCTCGTCGAAAGCGTCGGGCTGGATATTTTGAGCGCTGGTTTCGTTGCGTCAATCCCCGCCATCGCCGGCTGTATCGGCGGTGTCTCGACCGGCTTCTTTTCAGATTGGCTTCTGAAGCGCACCGGCTCACTCAGCATCGCACGAAAGACGCCGATTACCATCGGCCTGCTGCTGACGGGCGCGATGATCCTTTGCAACTTTGTCACATCCGAATTCGCCATCGTTTTCCTCATGTCGCTTGCCTTCTTCGGCAAGGGGTTCGGCTCTCTTGGCTGGACGGTGATTGCCGATACCGCTCCACGCGAGATCATCGGCGTCACGGGCGGCGTGTTCAACGCGATCGGCAACACCGCCGGCATCGTGACACCGCTGGTCATTGGCTATCTCGTCGCCGGTTCAGGGTCGTTTGCCAGCGCACTGCTCTTCGTCGGACTGCACGGCATGGTGGCGATATTCAGCTACTGGGTCATCGTCGGCCCGATCAAGCGCGCGGAGCTGCGCGTGCCACGCCCAGATGGCGTCTCAGGCACTGTTGAGTCAAATGCAAAGCCGGGCAGGATTTGAAGATGGGCCTGAAGATTAAAGCACCGCAAGATCTCAGAAGCGCGCGCTGGTTCGCCCAGGACGATTTCCGAAGCTTCAATCATCGCTCGCGCATGATGCAGCTGGGTCTTGATCTCGACGATCTTTCGGGCAAGCCGATGATCGCGATTATCAACACCTGGTCGGACATCAACCCGTGCCACGCCCATTTCCGCGAACGTGTTGAAGACGTAAAACGCGGCGTGTCGAAGGCGGGCGGCGTACCATTCGAGCTCCCGGCCATATCACTGTTCGAAAATCTTTTGAAACCCTCTGCCCTGCTCTTCCGCAACCTGCTGGCCATGGAAGTCGAGGAGATGGTACGCGCTTATCCCATCGACGGCGTCATCCTGATGGGCGGCTGTGACAAGTCGACACCGGGTCTGCTGCTGGGCGCGACCAGCATAGGCCTGCCGGCGATCTTCATCCCCGCCGGCCCCATGCTACGCGGCCACTGGCGCGGCAAGACGCTCGGCTCCGGTTCGGACGCGTTCAAATACTGGGACGAGAGGCGGCTTGGCACAATCGACGACAGGGACATCGCTGACATCACATCCGGGATCGCCCGTTCCTATGGAACTTGCATGACCATGGGGACGGCGAGCACGATGACGGCAATCGCCGAAGCGATCGGCATGACCATGCCGGGCGCGTCGTCCATACCGGCTGTCGATTCCGGCCATATCCGGATGTGCTATCAAGCAGGGCAGCGCGTGGTCGATATGGTCTGGGAGGATCTGACACCGGCGCGCATCCAGTCCCGCAATGCCTTTTTGAACGGCATTACCGTCGCAATGGCGATGGGCTGTTCCACCAATGCCATCGTCCATGTGCTGGCGCAGGCACGACGCGCCGGGCATGACATCACGCTCGACGATTTCGATCGGCTCAGCCGCGTCATCCCCGTCATCGCAAATGTGCGCCCGAGCGGCGATACCTATCTGATGGAAGACTTCCATTACGCCGGCGGATTGCCGGCCCTGATGAACCGTCTGCGTGATCATCTGCATCTCGACGCCATGACCGTCAGCGGAAAGACGGTCGGCGAGACAATTGCCGGTGCCGAGGTTTACAACGACGATGTGATCAGGCCCATCGACCAACCTATCTATGCCGAAGGCGCGCTTGCCGTACTGCGTGGCAACCTTGCTCCGGATGGCTGCGTCATCAAGCCGAGTTCCTGCGACACGCGGCTGCTGAAGCATACCGGCCCGGCGCTGGTGTTCGATGACTACGCCTCGCTGAAGGCGCAAATCGACAGCGACGACCTCGATGTGACGGCGGAGCACGTCATCGTGCTCCGCAACGCGGGGCCCTTAGGCGGACCCGGCATGCCGGAATGGGGCATGATTCCCATTCCAAAGAAGCTTTTGAAGCAAGGCGTGCGCGACATGGTGCGGATCTCCGATGCGCGCATGTCGGGCACGAGCTATGGTGCCTGCATCCTGCATGTTTCGCCCGAAAGCTTTATCGGCGGCCCGTTGGCCCTTATCCGGACCGGCGACCTGATAACGGTGGACGTTCCGGCAAGGACGCTGGAAGCCCTCGTTTCAGAAGAGGAGATGGCGGCAAGGCGCGAGCAATGGAATCCGCCAGCGCCGCGCTACGAGCGCGGCTACGGCTGGATGTTCTCGCGCCATATCCAACAGGCTGACAAGGGCTGCGATTTCGATTTCCTGCAAACATCCTACGGCCGTCCAAACGACGAGCCGGCTATCTACTGAGGGAGAGAAAGACATGCATTTCGCCGTGATTGCCCGCGATGATAAGGCTTCCGGAACACTCGATAAACGCCTCGCCTCTCGCGCGGAACACATGGACGGGCTGCGCGTGATGAAAGCCGACGGTCGTGTAGTCGATGGGGGTGCAATGTTGGACAAAGACGGCAACATGGTCGGTTCGGTCATGCTGCTGGATTTCGAGAGCCGCGCCGACCTCGATGCCTATGTCGCCACTGAGCCCTACCAGCGCGATGGCGTCTGGGGCGATGTGGAGATCATCGAAATGCGGCGCGTCGACTGGGACAAGCTAATGGGTGGAAACTGACCACCGCGCAACCGACACACGATCAAAATACAACGAACGAATCCGGAGTAGACGCCATGGAACTGGGCGAACAGATCATCAATCCAACGGAAGACCGGCTGCGGCTTTCGACGCAATACGGTGTTAAGCGCCTTGTCATTGACAGCAGGCCGAACGAACAGCTGAAAGACAGCGACGGCGTCTGGGACGCGGCCAAGGTCAAGGCGCAGCGGCAATGGGTCGAGGGCTTCGACATGTCGCTCGACGTGCTCGCACTCGACGTCGATTCCATCCTGTTGGACAGCATCCACAATCCGGAAAAGGCAAAGAAGACAGCAGAACGGCTGCGCAAGGACATTCAGGCGGCGGCCGATGGCGGCATCCCGATCCTGAAATACAATCTTCAGATGGTCGGCATCACCCGCACCGGCTTTGTCGAAGGTCGCGGCGGCGTGCGTGGTAGCGCCTTCAGGGCGGCGCAATATTCGCCTGATTCCGACAGCAAGTTTTCCTACTGGGGCGTCGGCCATCCCGGTGCCGACCAGCACGGGTCCGACATCGCTGCCAACGCGCTCGGCACAAAGGAGGCCGTAGGACAGGTTCTCGGAACAAGCTCCGGTGGCGTCACGCAGCAGCAGGGCTGGGATGCGCTGGAATATTTCGTTGAGCAGGTTATCCCCACGGCCGAGAAGGCCGGGATCCGCCTAGCCGCCCACCCCCATGATCCTGCTTACCCGCTGGGCGGATTGAACGGAGTGGAGCATGTCGTTGGATCTATCGAGGGAATTCGCCGTTTCCTCGACATTGCTCCAGAAAGCAAAGCGCATGGCCTGAACTTCTGCCAAGGCACCGTTGCCGAAATGTCTGAGGACCCGTCGGACTATGTCGTGCGAGCCATCCGGGAATTCGGCGGGCGTGACCGCATCTACATGGTCCACTTCCGCAACATCAAGGGTGGCTACCTGGATTTCTCCGAATGCTTCCCGGATGACGGCAGCGTCGACATGGCTGCATCGATCCGCGCCTATCGCGAAGTCGGCTATGATGGCATCCTTTGCCCCGACCATGTGCCGGTTTCGGATCTCGACCCGGCGCGCGAACGATTCTTCGGATTCGCCCTCGGCTATACTCGCGGCCTTCTGCACGCGATCCCCGCCTGAAAACAAGTGATTGGAAACGAAAATGGATCTCAATGGCGTATTGCTGATCGGTGGCGAGGAGAAGCGCGGTGCCTCTGGCGAAATCTTCGGATATGACGCCGCGACCGGTGCACGATTGCCCGTTGGCTTTGGCGGCGCAACCTTGGAAGACCTAGACCATGCGGCTTCGCTCGCCTGGCAGGCCTTCCCCGTCTACCGGGAGACCGCCCTGGAAGACCGGGCAATGTTTCTGGAATCGATCGGGCAGAATATCCTCGACCTCGGCAACAGTCTCGTCGAACGGGCGATGCAGGAGACCGGCCTGCCGCGTGGCCGCATCGAAGGCGAGCGCATGCGCACCGTCAATCAGTTGCGGATGTTTGCGACCGAGGTCCGCTCTGGCAACTTCCTCGAGCGGCGGTTCGATCCGGCCAATCCGGAACGCGTGCCGCCGAAGCCAGACCTGAAGCTCCGCAATATCGGGGTCGGTCCTGTCGCCGTCTTCGGCGCGTCGAATTTCCCGCTGGCCTTCTCAGTTGCCGGCGGCGATACCGCCTCCGCGCTGGCGGCAGGCTGCCCCGTCATCGTAAAAGCCCATTCCGCCCATCCTGGCACATCCGAACTGGTAGGGCGCGCCGTCGCGAAGGCCGTGAAGGATTGCGCCATGCCGGCCGGAACCTTCGCACTGCTTTTCGATAGCGGCCGTGACGTCGGCCAGGGGCTTGTGGCCGACCATCGTATCCGTGCGGTCGGCTTCACCGGCTCTCGTGGAGGTGGAACGGCACTGATGAAGATTGCAGCCGCCCGCCGTCAGCCGATCCCGGTCTATGCCGAAATGAGCAGCATCAATCCCGTCATTCTCTTTCCGCACGCGCTGAAAAACCGCGGCGCCGAGATCGGCCGCGGCTTCGTCGCCTCGCTCACGTTGGGTGCGGGCCAGTTCTGCACAAACCCCGGTCTGGTGATCGCGATCGATGGCGAAGGCCTCGATGCATTCCTGGCCGCCGCCGCGGAGAGCCTTGCCGGCGCCCCGGCGCAGACGATGCTGACCGCAGGCATCTGCAAGGCCTTCGTCTCGGGCGTCGCCCAGATATCGGCGAACCCGAACGTTGAAAAGGTTGGCGAAGGCAAGGCCGGCGAGACCGGCCAGGCGAGCGCCGCGCTGTTCCAGACCAGCGCCGCAGCGTTTCTCGGCGACGCCTCGCTGCAGGAAGAAATGTTCGGCGCGGCGAGCCTCGTCGTGCGCTGCAAGGACGAGGCCGAGGTCGTTGCGGTCCTCGAAGCGCTCGAAGGGCAGCTGACAGCGGCGTTGCACATCGACGACGGCGACCATGCGGCGGCGCTGCGGATCGTTCCGATGCTGGAGCTTCTGGCCGGGCGCGTTCTTGTCAACGGTTTCGGAACGGGCGTCGAGGTGTCGCCGGCCATGGTCCATGGCGGTCCCTACCCTTCGACATCGGATGGCCGCTCGACATCTGTCGGCACGATGGCGATCTACCGCTTCCTCCGGCCGGTCTGCTATCAGGATTTTCCAGCTGACCTGCAGCCCGCCGTTTTTGCTTGAGTTGACATCGAGACGGTGGATGGGCCCAGGCCCATCCACCGTCTTTTCTACAAATCTTTCAAATGCGCCCTAATGCGTCTGACGCGGCTCAATCGAACTGCAAAACGCTCGATCCTACCCAGCCTGGAAGCTGATCCGGTCTCGCCGGTGCAAACAGTTCGTAATAGACGCATCCCTCGGGACCAACACCGATTGCGGCATGCCTCGACCCTGAAGGGAAAAAGACAAGATCGCCCGGATTGACGTCGAACTCGCGTCCATCGACGACCAAACGGCACGTACCCGAGACCATGACGAGAATCTGCTCGTTGTCGTGCCAATGCGTCTTTCCATCAAATGTCGCATCTGCGGCAGTCGTGACACGCACCGCGGAGATCTTGTCTCCGCATATCCCTTTGCGATCTGACCCCGCGCGCATTCCTGCGACAACAGGTATTTTCGACCAATCAATCAGCACAATCGCCACTCCTTCAGATGCTTGAAATCAAACCGCCATCGATGCGGATGACGGACCCGGTGATGTAGGATGCGCGCGTGCTGGCGATGAACGTCACGACATCGGCATATTCCTGCGGATCGCCGTAGCGCCCGACGGGAATCGATGCGGTGCTCTGCGCGGAGACATCGCTTGCGGTGCGTCCCTCCCGCTTCGCCTTCTGTTCATCAAGAAAGGCAATGCGCTGGGTGTTCACCCGGCCGGGAAGAACGACATTGGCGGTGATCCCGTCGGAGCCGACTTCGCCCGCCAACGTTTTCGACCAGCCGACGAGGGACAGCCGCAGCGCATTCGATATGCCCAGGTTCGGAATGGGTGCCACGACGCCTGACGAGGTCGACGTGATGATGCGGCCCCATTTGCGGGCGCGCATACCGGGAATGACCCCATCGGTGATGGCGATGACGGACAGAACCATCGCCTCGAAATGCTTCAGCCAGAGGGCGGGGTCCTGACCCGTCGCCGCCGTCGGCGGCGGCCCGCCGGTGTTGTTGACCAGAATGTCCACCTCCCCCAGGGACTCGCCAATGGCAACGAGCCTTTCTGGTATGCCTGCAAGGTCGGCCAGATCCCACTGCAGCGCAAGGGATGTCCCGCCAGCCTGCCGGATGGCGTCCGCGGTGGCATCACCGGCCTCCTTGCTGATATCGGCCACGGCGACACGCGCCCCTTCGGCGGCCAACGTCCGCGCGATCGCCCCACCGAGGCCGCCACCCCCGCCGAGCACGAGCGCCGTCTTTCCCTCAAGACCCAGATCCATCGTCCTTCTCCTTTATTATCCGTCAGGCCTTCGCCCTGTATTCCCTGATGAGGCCGTCCTTCGGCTCAAGGCCGAAACCCGGCTGCTGCGAAACCGTCAGGTAACCACCCTCCGGCTGCGGCACGTCCTTGAAGATCGCGTTGTAGGCCATCCACTTGTGGAAGTGGTATTCGACGAGGCCGCCGTTCGCGACGCCGGCATGCAGCGCGATATTGTGCGGTCCGTTGCCATTGCCATGGCTGAGTGGGATGTTGAACGCCCGCGCCAGCGCGGCGGTCCGCAACGCGGCGGTCAGGCCGCCGTCGTTGTTGATGTTGGGCTGGATGAAATCCACCGCGCCCGCCTGAAGCAATTGCAGTGCGGAGAAGCGTTCGTTCTCCGCAGCCGCAACCGGAATGGTCGTCCTGGAGCGCAGATGCGCCATGTTGGCGGGATCGTTGTAGTGGATCGGCTCCTCGATGAAGCTGATGTCGAGTTCTTGGCAAAGCGTGCACAGTTTGACGGCCTCGGCGATCGACATGCGAAGATTGCCATCCATCGACAGCTGGATGTCCGGTCCGACTGCGTCGCGCATCGCCTTCATCCGCAGGTAGTCTTCACGCGGATCGGGAGTTGGCTGGCGGCCGACTGTGTTTTTCAAGTGCGTATTGCCCATCTTGACGAGATGCACTGCTTCGGCGGCCAGTTCCTCCGGCGTGTAAGCCGGAGCGCCCGCATACGCCGCGCCGTGGGTAACATAGACAGGCACCCTGTCGCGCGCTCCGCCCAGCAGATGGTGAACGGGTTTGCCCAACGTTTTGCCCTTGATGTCCCACAGCGCTACGTCGATCATGGCTAGAGCAGATACCAACACTCGGCCAAGCGGCCTGTCGAAGGTGTGCCTGTCGAACAGCATCGGGATATGCTCGGTCCGGAACGGGTCGGTGCCCAAGATCGCTGGCGTTAGGTATTTGTTGATCAGGTCGATCGCGACGGGATGCGTGTAGCCGCTCGTCGCCCAGCCAATGACGCCGTCATTCGTCTCGATCTCTAGGAGAAGGGCGCCTTCATTGTTCGGCAGTGTTCGAAACGGAGGCGTCTGGATGGGAATATTCTGGAGTTTATGCGCTTCTATGCGCGCAATCTTCTGGGTGCTTTCGACTACGCGCATCTCGTGCGCGACCGCCTGACTTAACATGATTTTCCTCCCGCTCGTGCAATGCCTACGAGCGCGGACCATAACGGCGGTCATTATGGGTGTGAAATTGAAATATCTGGTGGATTATTCAGTTTTTGGTGACAATAAGATCACGGATCAATTGAGAAAGCCGTGCGGCTGTGGGCGACAGGGTCTGTCTGTTGATTTTCACTGAGAATTGGCTCTGACGCACATTTGCTGACGTTCCGCTTCTACGATACGCCGATCAGTCTTGCTTGCAGCAAATCGAGCTTTGCTCTTCCATACATCTGGCGCTTGATGAGCTTCAGGCGCGTGATCTGGCCTTCAGTCTGACCATTTGACCACGGTGAGATGATCGCATTTCTGACAGCATCAAGGTCTTTTTCGACGCCGCCAGCAAACGATCCGACCAAGCTGTTTTTAGCGGCTTCCAACCACTCGTCGAGCTTGCGCGCTGTCTTCGAGCGGATCATGGACTGGAAATCGCCGATGGCCGTACGAGCGACTACAAGCTCCGGGACGTTCACCTCGATCGCCGCTACGAGGATCGCTTCGGACTTCGCAAGGTTATCACGTGCGGTAGTCATGAGCCGTGCGATGACCCGCGCGGATGGCGTTCTGGCGAGCCCGCTCTGATTGGCCTTTTCCGCAAGACGTCGGCGTTGCGCCCATTGCGAGACGACGCCACTCTGCCCCGCAAAACCCTTCGTCTTCATCTCACGCCAAAGTGCCGAAGCGTTCCGCGCCCCTTCCTCCCAGCGGCTGTTGAGCCAGGGCAGCCAGCTATCCAGAGAGCTGGGGCGCGTTCGGAATACGTCGAGACGCTGACCCCTTAGAATGTCGCGAACGAGCTTCCGGCTATGGCCGGTTTGCCGCACGATCTGTCGAATGGATGTTCCCTTCTTCGACAGCTCCCGGACCGCCTCGTTCGTTTCCTGCCGGCGTAGATATCCTTCATACTGCAGCTTCTCAGCGTATGTCAGAAGCTTGGGATCAACGACATTGCTGCCGACAGCCTGTCTGATCTGCCGCATCGACTTGCCGACAGCGTCGAGAAAGGCCCGGCTGGAGTTCTCCATCAGGTGCCACCGATCGGCGACCTGCGCAGCATCGGGCAATGCCTTCGCTATGGCCTCACCATAACCACCGCCCCGATCACGGGCGACAATCGATATCGACGGATGCTTGGCAAGCCATGTTCGAGAGGTATCCAGCGCGCGATCAGGTAAAAGGGTGACGGGTCTCCGCCGTTCAAGGTCACAAACAATTGTTCCGTAGGTTTGCCCGCGCCTGAAGGCAAAATCGTCGATGCCTATAACCTTGAGGTCTTCGTTCCGGTTGCCAATACGGCGGCGAACCACCCGCAATAACGTGTCGTTGCTCACCGGCACCATCAGGCGTTCGGCAAATGCTGCGGCAGGTCTACCGCCAAGCGCCAGGCCGAGGTGGTGAACAATCGTTTCCAGCCTGTAAGTGCGTCGACCATAGCGAGCCAGCACGTTGTCCCCGAATTGTTCGCTGAAGATACGCCGGCCACACAATACGGCATCGCACCAGAACCGACGCGTCACGACTGTCAGCTCTACCCGCCGGCCACTGAGAGGTAAGTCGGCCGGTCGCCGCTCATATCGGCTTTGAATTCATCGGCTTACTCGCCCGCAGGCTGGACAAGCTGCTGATGGATTGCGCGATCGAAGCCGAATTTGAACACATTCTCCAACGATCTTGACGGCTTCTACTGCAAAGCCGAACGGCGCGAGACTCGCATGCGGCAATCGATGGCCCATTGCTGATCCTCCGGTGAATCAGCAGAAACCTCATGCACGACCGCAGCAAATTTGAGTCAGAGCCAATTCTCGATGGAAATATCCTGTGCTACCGGGTCACTTCTCAGTGGCAATCAACACGCTCGGCCTATACGCTATCGCACGAGACCTATGGCAGCCCGCGCATGACACGGGAATTGCAGGACAGCGGTTTTGCCATCGGTCGACGGCGAACCGCCCGGCTAATGCAAGAGAATGGCCTTCGTGCCCGACAGAAGCGGCGCTTCAAGCGCACGACGGACAGCCAGCATGCCTTCCCCGTTGCGCCCAACATCATCGATCAGGATTTTGCCGCAACCGGGCCCAACCAGAAATGGGGTTCCGATATTTCCTATGTCTGGACACGTGAAGGCTGGCTCTACCTGGCTGTCGTCATCGACATGTTCTCACGACGCGTCATCGGTTGGGAGATCAGCGATCGATTGCACCGAGAACTGGCCATCAATGCCCTTCGAAAAGCCATTACCATGCGTCGTCCAAAGCCCGGCCTGATCCATCATTCCGACCGCGGCAGTCAATATTGTGCCATGGACTATCAGACCATGCTGCGCCGCAATGGCATCCTGATCTCTATGTCGGGAAAGGGAAATTGTTACGATAACGCCATGGTCGAAACGTTCTTCAAGACATTGAAATCAGAACTGATCTGGAGAACCGTCTACCAGACACGCAAGCAGGCGAAAATCGCCATTGCCCGATACATCGATGGCTTCTACAATCCCAAAAGGCGGCACTCGGCGCTTGACTACCTGAGCCCCGCACAGTTCGAGAGACTGACCGCTTGAACTGAAATCGCCTCTCCACTTTTCCGGGGCAAGTCCAATCTGATCCTGTCCGGTTTTTATGGGGCAACTCCAGAAAATGAAGATTACATCGGAGAACCAAGTATCGGATGGTCAAACAGCGTCCATAGCGTGCAGTCTCACTATGGCAACGTTGCCTCTGGTCCAGGGACGAACGCTTCGCCCCAAGTTAGCCTGCATAAATTATTGTGTAGTTTCGAAATGCGCCGCGAGCTACCATTCAGCAACGCTGCCATCCTCGTGTCGCCAGACAGGATTGCGCCAGCGATGGCCTATTTTGCCTTTCTCGAGAAGAAGCTCTTCGTCGATTTTCACGCCCAGTCCCGGCCCCTGGGGTATGGCGACAAAACCATCCTCGTAGCCGAAGACATCTTTGTTGGTAATGTAGTCGAGGAGATCGCTACCCTTGTTGTAGTGGATGCCGAGGCTCTGCTCCTGAATGAAAGCGTTATAGCTGACGGCATCGAGCTGCAGGCAGGCCGCAAGCGCAATCGGGCCGAGCGGGCAATGGGGTGCCAAGGCGACATCGTAGGCTTCCGCCATCGTCGCGATCTTGCGGCATTCGGTAATACCGCCCGCATGCGAGAGATCGGGCTGGATGATATCGACATAACCATTGGCCAAGACTGATTTGAAATCCCAGCGTGAGTAAAGCCGCTCACCCAACGCAATCGGCGCCGAGCAATGGTTGGCGATCTCCTTCAGCGACTCCAGGTTTTCGGAGAGCACCGGTTCCTCGATGAACATCAGCTTGAATTGTTCGAGTTCCTTGGCCAGAACCTTTGCCATCGGCTTGTGCACCCGGCCGTGGAAATCGGCACCGATGCCGATATGGGGTCCGACCGCATCCCGCACAGCTCCGATCGTCGCGACAACCGCATCAATCTTGTCATGACCATCAACGATCTGCAGTTCCTCTGCACCGTTAAGTTTGAGTGCCTTGAACCCGGCAGAGACCACATCCCTTGCATTGCGGGTGATATCGCTCGGGCGGTCGCCGCCGATCCAGGAATAGACCTTGATCTTGTCGCGGCACTGCCCGCCGAGCAACGCGTGGACCGGTTGGCCGAGCGCCTTGCCCTTGATATCCCAAAGTGCCTGGTCGATGCCGGCGATGGCGCTCATGTGGATCGCACCGCCGCGGTAAAAACCGCCGCGATACATCACGTTCCAATGATCCTCGATCAGGAACGGGTCCTTGCCAATCAGATAATCCTCAAGCTCGTGGACAGCCGCCTGCACCGTCAGCGCCCGCCCCTCGACGACCGGTTCGCCCCAGCCGGTGATGCCCTCGTCTGTCTCGATCTTGAGAAACATCCAACGTGGCGGGACGATATAGGTCGTGAGTTTTGTGATCTTCATGACGTGCCTGCCTCCAAGTTTTCACTGCTACATCCCCGCGACGGCCGCTCAGCCGGAGATAGAATATCCGCCATCGACCGGGATCGCCGTGCCGGTGATGAACTGTGACCGCGGCCCCGCCAGAAACGCGGCAATGCCTTCGAAATCCTCGCCAATTCCCCAGCGTCCGGCAGGGGTGCGCGATATCACCTTGTCGTTCAGTCCCGCGACGTCCTGCCGCGCGGAGGCGCCAAGGTCGGTATCAATCCAGCCCGGCAGAACCGCGTTGACCTGGATATTGTCCGGTGCCCAGGCGACTGCGAGCGATCGGGTGAGCTGGACAATGCCACCCTTGCTTGCGCCGTAAGCCGGCGCAAAGGATGCGCCGAATATCGACGTCATCGAACCGATATTGATGATCTTGCCGTTGCCGGACGCCTTCAGTGCCGGGTAGGCGGCCTGCGCGCAGACGAATGCTGCCGTCAGATTGGTCTGGATGATCCGGTGCCAGTCGGCCAGATCGTAGATTTCAGGCGCTTGACGAACGTTGATGCCTGCATTGTTGACGAGAATATCCAATCGCCCTTCGGCCTCGGCAAGGTTCCGGACCGCGTCCGTGCAGGCACTCTCGTCGCTGACGTCCACTTCGAGAAAGCGGCCGGCGGCACCGGTAGCCTTCAGAAGCCGCAGCGCGTCTTCGCCCTTGGATTGATTGCGCCCGGCAATCACCACTCTCGCGCCCGCCTTTGCCAGGCCGAGCGCCATGGAAAGCCCGATACCGCCATTGCCGCCGGTGACTAGCGCCACTTTTCCGGCAAGTGAAGACATAGAGTTTGTCATCGCACCACCACAGATCAGAATGAAAGCTGAACCTTCATAGACCGCGAACGATCCGTCGCCAGCATGAAGGCCTCATCCGCCTGCTGAAAAGGCAGGGTATCCGTTACCAGGGGCTTCAGATCGAAACCGCCGGCGTTCATCAGGTCCACCGCAAGCTGGAACTCGGTGTCGAACCGAAAAGTGCCGCGCAACTGCAGTTCCTTGGTGACGATGGCATTGATCGGCAAGGTCACGTCACCGCCAAGGCCGACCTGCACGATGATGCCGCCTGCCCGGATGGCCGCAAGCGCACCGTTGAGCGCAACCTGATTGCCGGAAGCCTCGAACAGGACGTCGATCGTGCCCTTGCCGGCGGTATAGGGTGCCAGCGCGTCGGGCGTCGTCGCCATGTTGAGGACTTCGGTAGCACCGAGCGCCCTGGCGATCTTGAGCGGAAATTCCCCAACGTCTGTGGCGATGATCTCCGCCGCTCCGCTGTAGCGGGCGGCGAGCACGCATAATGCGCCGATCGGGCCACAGCCGGTGACAAGCACGCGCTTGCCCAGAAGCGAGCCGGCCTGTTTGGCCGCATGAAGGACGACCGCAAGCGGTTCGGCCATGGCCGCCTCCGGCATGGTGACGTGATCGGCGATCGGGATCGCCTGGACGGCACTGACGGTGATGTTCTGGCGAAAACCGCCCTGTGCATGCGGAAGTCGCATGGCGCTGCCCATGAACTGCATATTGAGGCACTGGTTATGTGCGCCCTGGCGGCAGTATTCGCATTCGTTGCAAGGAGAGCTGGGATTGACCGACACCCGCATGCCCGGCACGAGATGCGATACGCCCGAACCGCATTCCTCGATAATGCCTGCCATCTCGTGTCCGAGCGCCACCGGTTCGCGCACCCGGATGGTACCGGAGCCGCCATGCAGGTAATAGTGCAGGTCGGAACCGCAGATCCCACCGGCCTTGATGGCGATCCTGACTTGGCCGGCAGCCGGTGCGACACTTGCCACCGGCTCGATCCGCAGATCCTTCTGCGCGTGAATGATAACGCCTAACATCGAACTCATCCTTCCTGATATCGTTATGACGGGGATTCTGGCGCTCAGAGCACCGAGATCATGCCACCGTCGACATAGATGATCTGGCCGTTGACATATCCGGAGGCATCCGAGGCCAGAAAGATCGCCGTTCCGACCAGTTCGTCGGGCCGGCCCCAGCGTCGCGCCGGCGTCCGGGTTTTTACCCAGCCGTCGAATTGCGGGTTGTTGACCAGCGCCTCGTTCATGTCGGTCAGCATGTATCCCGGACCGATGGCATTGGCCTGCAGTCCGTGTTCGCCCCACTCCGCCGCCATGGCCTTGGTCAGCATCTTTACGCCGCCCTTGGCAACCGTATATGGCGCGACCGTGGCGCGTGCCAGTTCGCTGGTGAGCGAACCGATGTTGATGATCTTGCCGTAACCGCGTGGAATCATTCGGCGTGCCGCGGCGCGGCCGATGACGAAGGCACTGGTCAGGTTGGTGTCGATCACCCTCTGCCAGTCGGCGGTGGCGAGATCCACCATCGGCTTTCGAAACTGAATGCCGGCGTTGTTGACAAGAATGTCGATCGCAAGGCCATCATCGTCGAAGCGCTTGAACGCGGCGTCGATGGCGGCCTCGTCGGTCACGTCGAACGCGCTGCCGGAGACGTCGAAACCCTTCGCGGCTAACTCCGAGATCGCAGTATCCAGCCTTGCCGGATCGGTACCGTTGAGAACGATGCGGGCACCGGTGGCGGCCAGACCCTCTGCAATCGCTCGCCCAAGACCGCGCGACGACCCGGTTACCAGGGCGGTCTTGCCAGTCAGATCAAATAGCGTCGTGGACATGGGTATTCCTCATTCAAAATCGGTTGTGCGGACGATGAGATCAGACCGCTCGAAGACGGCCGGCAGCAACTCGACACCAAGGCCCGGACCATCCATCGGGTAAACATAGCCGCCTTCGATCCGCGGCACGGCGGTGACCAGCTCCTTATACCAGCCGGTATAGAAGGCCCGCACGGACTCCTGGATCAAAGTATTCGGCTGGCTGAACGACATGTGGATGGCGGCGGCGAATCCGACCGGGCCGATGCAGTCATGCGGCGCAAAGGGCCGGTGGTAGGTTTCCGCCATCGAGGCAATCTTGCGTCCCTCGGTCAAGCCGCCGGTCCAGCACAGATCGACCATCACGACATGGGCCGCATCCCGATCGAGCATGTCCTTGTAAGGGAAGCGTGTTCCGAGCGTTTCGCTGGCGCAGACCCAGACATCCGTCGAGCGTGCGTATTCGGCGAGTGCCTGCGGCGAGTTCATCCGGATCGGGTCTTCGTACCAATAGGGCTTGTAGGGTTCGAGCGCGCGGGCGATCTTCATCGCTGTGGGCAGGTTCCACAACGAATGGAATTCAACCATGATGTCCATCTTGTCGCCGACAGCCTTGCGGATCTTCTCGAAGGGCGAAATCGCCTGCTTCATCTGCTCGGCGGAGATGTTCAGGCCATTGCTCTCGATCGCTGCAGGATCGAAAGGCCAGATCTTCATCGCCGTGATGCCGTTCTCGAGCAGGTTCTCGGCCAGAGCGCCGGCATCCGTCATGAAGCCTTCCAGATCCTCATAAGGACCGGCGGCTTCACTTTTCTTGAAGTTCCAGTTCGAGACCGGCTTGATGTTGTTGGAGCGGACATAGCCGTAGCCTGCGCAGGTGTTATACACGCGCAGCTTTTCGGCACACAATCCACCCAGCATCTGGTGGACGGGCTGATTGCAAACCTTGCCGAAAATATCCCACAGGGCGATGTCGATCGCCGATACGGCGCGATGCTCGACGCCGGTGGAAGACTGTGCCATCGGCAGGTTGAGCATTTCCTTATGCAGCGCCTCGATATGTAGGGGGTTCTTGCCCATCAGACGACCGCACAGCGTGTCGTGGATATGGGCTTCGACTGCGCCAGCACCGTAGAAGGTTTCGCCAAGCCCGATGATGCCTGCGTCGGTATGGACGCGGACCCACAACACGTTGGCGAATTCTTTGGTTCTCAGGGTTTCGATACGGGTGATCTTCACGCTAGGTATTCCTTCTCCTGATTGCGGCGGACAGTCAGGAAAGGCTTTCCTGTGTTGCCGGCAATTCCTTTGAAATTTTGCGAAATCTGAAATATTGAGAAATTTCTCAACGCAACGTTTTGCAGTTGCCGGGGCGGATCGGTATCGTCAAGCAGAACCTCAAGGAATGAAGAATGGCCGGCAAAAACACGACCATGACGACGGAGTCGGATGGCAACCCGCAGGAAAAGAGACGCAACGGCGTCAACCTGACCGACCTCGCCTACGAGCGGATCGAACATCTGATCATTACCTGCGAACTTCGGCCGGGTCGTTTTCTGTCCATCCAGGAACTGCAACAGGTCACCGGTCTGAGCCGAACGCCGGTCCATCAGGCCGTCAGCCGGCTGGCGGCCGACACTCTGGTGATCATTCAACCGCGCCACGGCCTGCAGATCGCACCGATCGATCTTGCCAGAGAAAGAATGCTTCTGCGGCTCCGCCGCGATCTCGAGCGCTTCGTCGTTTCCCTTGCAGCGGAGCACTCGACGTCGACGCATCGTTCGCAGATGCTGCACATCACTCGCATCCTCAAGGATCAGCGCGAAACGATGGCGATCAGCGAGTTCAACATCTTCGACAGACGCATCGACAAGCTTATCCTGTTGGCGGCAGGTGAGCCGTTTCTGGAGCACACGCTGCGTCCGCTGCACACATTGTTCCGACGCATAGGCCTGATCCATCACCGCAATATCGGCGGCGCAGAGAGCCTTGCGGGGACCATCAACAGCCACATTGCTGTTCTTGAAGCCATCGCCAAACGCAACGTTTCGCTCGCCGTCGAGGCGTCGGATCATCTGATCGACTTTGTCGACCGGATGTTCGACACGCTCGAACGCGATATCGATCCCTCCATTTTCGATTCGAGCCTGGAATCGCTGGTGTCGCTTTAAACGATTCCGCTTGGCATGCTTGCTTGTCATGATCGTGAAACCCGTTGGCGCCGCCGGCGGGCTCAGGCGCGCAGGCGCAAGCCCGTCTCGGCAGAAAACAATACGCCTTCATCGAAATTGAATGCCAGCGTGACGGGATCGCCGACCTTCAGTCCGGTATAGCCCTGTTCCGTGACCATCACGGCGTCGAGTTCCCCCTCCTCGCGATGCGCTGTTGCGCCGTTGCGAAGCGTCACGGCAATGACGGATTCGGCGCCGATATGCTCGACCAGCGTCACCGTGCCATCGACACTGCCGGGCTGATGGCCCGGGAGCAGCTTGATCGCATTCGGACGGATACCGAACAGCACCTTGCCGTCTTTTTTTACCGCACTCGACAGGGCCTGAGGCAGGGCCAGCGCGGCGCCGCCGACACTGATGCCGCCGCTCGCAGCGTCAGCCTCGATGAGGTTCATCGGCGGGGTGCCGATGAACCTGGCAACATAGGTATTGGCCGGGTCCGTATAGATTTCGCGCGACGACCCGAACTGCTGGACGATGCCGTCGCGCATCAGGGCGATCTTGCTGCCCATGGTCATCGCCTCGACCTGATCGTGGGTAACGTAGACAAAGGTGCCGCCGATATCGGCGTGCAGCTTGGAAATTTCGGCGCGCATTGAGGTTCGAAGCTTGGCGTCGAGATTGGAGAGCGGCTCGTCCATCAGGAAGACCTCGGGCTGCCGCACCATGGCCCGGCCAAGTGCGACACGCTGGCGCTGTCCGCCCGAGAGCGTGCGCGGAAACCGGTCGAGCATCTCGGTCAGGCCTAGGATCTTGGCGTTGCGCATCAACGTTTCCTTCACCTGCGGCGAATTCTCGATCCTTCGCTTGGCAAGGCTGCCGATGACCGGGATATGATACCACCAGCGGAACTGCTTCATGATCAGCGGAAAGGTCATATTCCGCCGCACGGTCAGATGCGGATAAAGCGCGTAGGACTGGAAGACGAAGGCCATGTCGCGATCGCTCGGCGGCAAATTGTCCACGCGGCGGTTGTCGATCAGGATTTCGCCGCCTGAAATGCTTTCGAGGCCCGCAAGCGTGCGCAGCAACGTCGATTTTCCGCAGCCCGAAGGTCCGAGCAGGACCAGGAACTCGCCATCCGGGACGGCGATGTCGATATTCTTGATCACTTCCTTGGCGCCGAAGCTTTTGTTGACGCTCTTCAAGGTGATGGATGCCATGTCGAAGATCCTTTATCAGCCCTTGACGCTACCGGCCGTCATACCGGCCACGACGTAACGCTGGACAAGAAGGTAAAAGAGAACAGCCGGAAGGGTGTAGATGAAACCGACCGCCATGACCGAGTGTACCGGGGTTGAAAGCTCGCCGACGAAGCTGGCAAGTCCGACCGAGGCCGTGCGCAGGTTTTCGCTGCTGATCAGGGTCTGGGCGAACACGTATTCGTTCCAGCCATTGAAAAACGCGATGACCGACGACGCCGCAAGCGTGGGTCCGATCAGCGGCACCACGATCAGCAGCACCACGTCGAGTTTCGAGCAGCCTTCCATGCGGGCGGCCTCCTCGACTTCAATCGGCACGGAGTCGATGGCGCCCTTGAGTATCCAGGCGATGACCGGCACCGTGAAGGCCGTATTGGCGAGGATCAAGCCTGTCAGGGTGTTGAGCAGCCCCAGATCTCCGAAAATGGCGTAGAGCGGCACGACGAGCATGGCCTCGGGCAACATCTGGGTTGCAAACAGCACGAAGCCGAGCAGTGCCAGGCCGGCAAACTTGAAGCGCGACAGGGCGTAGGCCGGCAGGATTGCCAGAAGAATGCTCAGCACCGTCGTACCGGCCGCAACGATGATGCTATTCTTCAGCCAGGTCGCAACATGAATGGTGTCGAACACGTCCTTGTAGACATGCAGTTCCGACAGCGACGGCAGGAACTGCGGTGTCGGGGCGAACAAGTCCGCCGAGGTGGTCAGCGACGTCACGAACATCCAGTAGATCGGGAAGACTGCGATACCGAGCAGCGCGAGGACGCCGATCATCCGCAGGGTATGCTGCCAGGGGGAGGTTCTCATGTCCGTCTCCCCTGGGCGCGCTCGGCCCGCTGCGATATCTTGAAATAGACGATCGTCACGATGAGCGCGATGACCAGCCCGACCATGCCGATGGACGCCGCGCTGCCGAGTTCGCGATAGACGAAGCCCTGCCGGTAAAGCTCGATCACCAGCGTGTTGGTTGCGCCGATCGGCCCGCCCTGCGTCATCAGCCAGATCAGATCGAAGCGGCGCAGCGACCAGATGGTGACGAACAGTGCCAATAACAGGACGGTCGGCTGGATCGTCGGCCAGACCGCCGTCTTGAAGACGTTGAAACGGTCCGCTCCGTCAATCACCGCGGCCTCGCGGACTTCCGACGGAACGCCTTGCAGCGCTGCCAGAATGACCACCGACGAGAAGGGAAAAATCTGCCAGATGGTCGTGATCATGATCGCCGGCAACGCCAGCGAAGGATTGTCGAGCCAGTTTTCACCGGAAAATGGCAGGCCGAGCAACCGCAGCGCATAATTGAAAACGCCGTATTGCGAATTGAGCATCCAGGTGAAGATCAGCGCCACGGCAACCGGCGGCGCGGCCCAGGGCACTGTGACCAGGGCGCGGGCAACGCTGCGGCCGGTAAAGGGGTTGTTGAGCAGCAGGGCTGTGCCGAGCCCGAAGCCGATCGCCAGCACGACGCAGAGAACGGTGTAGACCAAGGTGACCCAGAGAACCTGGGCAAAATCGCTGGTCTCGAAAATATAGAGGTAGTTTTCGAAACCGACGAACAGCTGGTCGTCCGGCGACAGAAGCGATGTCGACGTGAAGCTGAGCTTCAGCTCCTGCAGCAAGGGGTAGATCTGAAACAGCAGAAGATAAAGGGCAACAGGCGCGGCGAACCAATACGGTGTCCACCGGCTGCCCTCGATCCCGCTGCGTGAACCGGATGATCGCATCGACATCACTCACTATCTGGAATTTTGGCGGATATGGGTGGCGCCGTCAGCGGCGCAGCACCCGGCGCTCGATCAGCCGCTGTGCGGCATCCATCGCGTCTTTCGGATCCTCGCCGCCCTGCAGGACCTTGAGTACACCTTCAAGCACGATCTGCTGAATTTCGGGCGTCTTCGTCTCGATACCCATCACCAATTGCGGGACGGCCTTTTCGACCTGCTTGTCGTAAACGTTAAGCCACGGCTGGGCGGCGACTTCCTCCGGCGTGCGCTCCACAACCGTGCCGACGATGGTCCCCATGGCCTTTTGCAGATCCTTCTGATTGTCCGGCTCAAGTGCCCATTTCAGGAAGGTGATCGCCGCGTCCTTGTGCTTGGTATTGGCATTGACCGACAGCATGGTCATGATCAGGCCCTGGGCAGGCGTCGGGAAAGGCGAAGGTGCTGCGGCGAAAGGAAGGTTGGGGGAATTCTGGTGAAAGATTGCCGCAACGCCGCCGTTATCGACGTTCATCGCGATCTTGCCTTCCCAGAACATCCGCCTGTAGGTGGCCGCATCGGCCCCCTTGGGAATGACGTCGAGATCATAGACCGCCTTGTAGGCCGCTATGCCCTTGATGACCTCCGGGCTGTTGACGGTCAGCTTGCCGGCATCGTCGCTCCAGCGACCGCCGAAGCCGAAGACAAAGTTGCAGACATCCTGCCAGAAGCCGGCACGCTCCGCCATCGTGGCGCGGTAGGCATATCCGTATTTACCCTCGCCGGTATTTTCCTTGGCGACCTTGAGGAAATCCTCGAACGTCGTCGGCGGCGCGCCCTTGACGATGTCCTTGTTGTAGAGCAGCCCGTAGCCGGTGGAATCGAAGATCACGCCGTAACGCTTGCCATCGACGGCCAGGTATTTGTCCGGGCCGATGAACTTGTACTGCGACGGATCAATCAGGCCGTCGAGCGGCAGGACCTTGCCCGACGGTACGGCAGCGAAATAGTCGATCTGGTCGAAGCGGACGAGATCCGGACCGCCGCCGCCGCCCATCTGGGTGAATATGGTATTGGCGAAGCTGGAGAACGGAATTGCGACCGGCTCGACTTCTACCTTGTCTTGGCTCTCGTTGAATTTCTGAACCCAGGCCTTAGTCCGGTCGCCGCGTCCCGCTTCGGAAAACATCGCCGCAGCGAATGTGATCTTTTCTTTGGCCTGCTGCGCGGACGCTGTACCACCAAGGGCAGAGACCATCAGTGCCGACGCCAAGAGGCCACGCACGATTCCACGTTTTGAATACAGGTATGCCATCGGGATCTCCTCCATCCTTTGCGCATATCCGGCCGACGTTTCCTCCACCGCCGGGTATGCGTCCTCAACCTATTCCTAGAATGTTGTGATATTTTACAAAAGTCAACGACGATTAGTTTCCGGTTCCGACCCACGCGGTTTTGGCGGCCGAAACGGTAGACGCGGATATTGAGCCGCACCGGGTTTGCCGGAGGCCACTTCGGTTGAGTTATGTGTTAATGGTTGGTGCGTCCAAAAAGCAGCGGTCGCTAAACCAGACAATCCATTTGAGCGTGACGAACTCCACGGCTTCCACTCCGCCACGGTCCTCGTAACGGGATGCCGCGGCGCATCAGCGTGTCACTGTGGATTTGCGCTGAGCGCTAATGGAGTAAATGCCCCCTCCCGACGGCATCGCAATGTGCCAGAGTGATGTTCGCCAGAACGTCACTAGAGGAGGGAGCATCCATGAAGGAAGTTAGCATCGTCGGCCTGGTGTTAGCTCCGACAAATCTTTTTGCGTGATAAAATTGGCCGGATCTCGAAAACATTCGTCCGCATTGTGCAATGACGTAGCATGCCGATCCCATAGAATGCGAATGGGAAGGTGCCCAACGACACCTCCTCGTCCGAAGTTTTCTGACCCCAAAGACTTCGACTGGTGTCCGGAGATACGCCCCATATCCCGGACACCGACCAATCCCCTTCAACATCTCTGGAGTTGGAGCAAACAGCAGGTGTGTTCTCATGACCGCGAAACAGCATATTCTTTCTCCCTCTACGGTTTTTGCGCTGGCTCTGATCCTTCTCGGCTCATCGGCCGCCGCTCAGCAGGCCGACGGCGCGCCGCCGCCAGCCGTCTCGGTGGTGGAAATCAAGCCGCAGACGGTGGCGCTCACCTATCAGTATGCCGCACGCGTGTCGGCCATTCGCGAGGTTGAGGTCCGCGCGCGCGTCGGCGGCATCCTGCTCAAGCGCAATTTCGTGGAAGGCTCGACCGTCAAGGCAGGTCAGGTGCTGTTCACGCTCGACCCGGCGCCCTATGAGGCGGTGCTGGCTCAGGCGAAGGCGCAGTTGCAACAGGCTGAAGCCCAGTTAAGCCAGGCGCAGCGCGAGGAAAAGCGCAACATCGCGCTCTATGAAAAGAATGTCGGCAGCGAGAAAAGCAGGGACGACGCCATCTCGGCACGAGAGCTGGCTGCCGCATCGGTCGCAGCCGCACGCGCTCAGGTACAGACCGCACAACTGAACCTCGACTATACGTCCGTCACCGCGCCGGTCGATGGCGTCACCAGTCAGGAGAATGTCTCGGAGGGAAGCCTCATCGGCACCACCGGTGATGCGGGTCTGCTGACCAGCATTACGCAGACGGACCCCGTCTACATCAATTTCTCATTCTCCGACAGCGAGACGGCGGAGATCATGCGGCTGGCTCAATCCAAGATATCAAAAGGCGAAGGCGCGACGCTTGGCGTGAAAATCGCGTTCGGCGACGGCTCCGCCTACGGCCATGACGGCGTGGTCGACTTCACGTCGGCAACCATCGACAAGCAAACCGGGACGCTGGAGGCACGCGCCATCGTCGCCAATCCGGACCGGCAGCTTCTGCCCGGCCAATTCGTGCGGGCCACGATCACCGGTATCTCCGCCGAAGACGCCATCGTCATCCCTGAGATGGCGTTGATGCAAGGACCGCAAGGGCAGTTCGTCTATAAGGTAGACAACGCCGGCAAGGCGCAGGTCAGCCCGGTGCGGCTCGGCCAGAAGCTCGGCGACAACTGGCTTGTGCTGTCCGGGCTTGCCGCCGGGGACAAGGTGATCACAGAGGGGATCATCAAGGTTATTCCCGGCGCCCCAGTTCAGGCGACGGCAAGCCTCCAGCCATCCCGCGACGTAGCGCGTAACTGACGCGAGCCGCACTGGCGTTCGGCCATCCAAACCGGCCGGTGACGTATCGGCGCAACTTCCCTTCCTCCTCCTGGTGTCGGACACGGGCTCCAGCCAGGCAATAATGGTAAGAACTTATGAACCCGCGTTTTTTCATCGACCGCCCGGTTTTTGCGGCCGTCATATCGATCGTTATCGTGCTTGCTGGCTTGGCCACATTGAGAGTGCTGCCGATCGCCCAGTATCCGGAGCTGATCCCGCCGCAGGTTCTGGTGACTGCAACCTATCCAGGCGCGACCGCCGAGACATTGGCCCAGACGGTCGCCGCACCGCTGGAACAACAGATCAACGGCGTCGACAACATGATCTATATGCAGTCTCTGAACGCCGATGACGGCACGACGCAATTGACTGTCACCTTTGCGCTCGGAACCGATCCGGATCAGGCGACGATCAACGTCAACAACCGGGTCCAGCGTGCGACGGCCTCCCTGCCGACAGACGTAACACGGCTCGGCGTCGTAGTCGAAAAACAGTCGAGCTCGATCCTCGCTCTGGTGGCGATGTATTCGAACGATACCCGCTACGACCGGGCTTTTGTCGGCAATTACGCCCTCCTGAACGTCGTGGATGATCTCAAGCGCATTCCCGGCGTCGGGAATGCCACCATCCTGGGCGATATCGATTATTCAATGCGTATCTGGCTTCGGCCGGACAAGCTCGCGCAATATGATCTGACGCCCAGTGACGTCTCGACAGCCATTTCCGAACAGAACTCGCAGTTCGCCGCCGGCAAGGTCGGCGATCAACCCAACCCGAACAAGCAATCGTTCACCTATACCGTCACCACTCAGGGACGCCTGCCCGACACCGCCGCTTTCGAAAATATCATCCTGCGCTCCAGCGACAATGGTGCGGCATTGCGTCTGAAGGATGTCGCCCGCGTCGAGCTTGGCACAAAGAGCTACGGGCTCGACGGCCGGGTGAATGGAACACCTGCAGTCCCCATCGCTATCTATCTGCAACCGGGCGCCAATGCGCTGAACACGATGACGGCGATCAAGGACCGCATGAATGAACTCAAGGCCGCTTTCCCCACCGGTGTCGAATTCAGCATCCCCTACGACACGACACGGTTCATCGAGGTCTCTATTGACGAGGTGATCCATACCTTCGTCGAGGCGATCGTGCTGGTCGTCTTCGTTGTGTTTATCTTCCTGCAGAACTGGCGGGCCACGCTTATCCCCGTCATCGCCGTGCCAATCTCGATCATCGGCACATTCGCGGGCATCTACCTCCTCGGCTTCTCGATCAATCTGCTGACGCTGTTCGGGCTCGTGCTGGCGATCGGCATCGTCGTCGACGATGCGATTGTCGTCCTGGAAAATATCGAGCGGCTGATGTCGACCGAAGGGCTTTCACCACGAGAGGCCGCAGTCAAGGCCATGAGCGAGGTCACCGGTCCGGTCATCGCCATCGTGCTGGTGCTCTGCGCCGTCTTTATCCCGGTCTCTTTCATGGGTGGGCTTGCCGGCGCGATGTACAAGCAGTTTGCAGTCACCATTGCGATTTCGGTCATTCTTTCGGGCATCGTCGCACTGACGCTCACCCCGGCGCTCTGCGCGCTCCTATTGAAACCGGGGCATCACGAACCGATCCTGCCGTTCCGTATCTTCAATCGGGCCTTTGAACGGCTGACACGCGGCTACGCGGCCGGCGTGCGGTTCTTCATCAAACGGTTCGCCATCGGTCTCCTTCTGGTGGCCGGGATGCTGGGTGCGACAGGCTATCTGTTCTACACGCTGCCCGGTTCGCTGCTCCCCGACGAAGATCAGGGCGTCCTTTTCACCATCACCATATTGCCGCCGGCGGCCTCGTTGACGAGAACGGAAGCGGCTGTCGATACGGCATCCAACGCCATGGCAAAGCATCCGGCCGTCTCCCAGGTTTTTTCCTTCGCCGGTTTCGATCTGCTCTCGGGCAGCCTGAGAACCAATGTCGGGACGACATTCGTCAATCTGAAAGACTGGAAGGAGCGAACGACGGACGATCTCGACGCGCGTAACCTCC
The DNA here is from genome assembly GCF_053521785.1 of Agrobacterium sp. A3-95. Classification (NCBI taxonomy): domain Bacteria; kingdom Pseudomonadati; phylum Pseudomonadota; class Alphaproteobacteria; order Hyphomicrobiales; family Rhizobiaceae; genus Agrobacterium; species Agrobacterium sp. A3-95. The sequence continues at coordinate 83,717 of NZ_JBNWDR010000011.1, forward strand.
CAGGAACGTTCATGGGGATGAATGCGGGCATCAAGGACGCGCTGGTGCTGGCATTCAATCTGCCGCCGATCCTCGGTCTGTCCACGACCGGTGGCTTTGAAGCCTATGTTCAAGACCGTGCCGGCCACGGAACGGCGGCGCTCAACGAACAGATTGCCAAGGTCGTGAACGCGGCCTCGAAGAGGCCGGAACTGGCGAACGTCCGCACCAGCTTCGACACCAATGTACCGCGCTTCAACGCAGCGCTCGACCGCGAGAAGGCAAAGGCGCTCGGCGTGCCGGTCAACGCCGTCTTCGACGCCATGCAGGCGACCTTCGGCAGCCTCTATGTGAACGACTTCACGCTTATGGGCCGCAACTATCAGGTCAATCTGCAATCCGAAGCGAATTTCCGCGAATCTCCCGACGATCTGCGGCAAGTCTTCGTCCGTGCCGAAAGCGGCAAGATGGTGCCGCTCAGCGTGCTCGTGACGATGACAAGAACCATCGGCCCGGATCAGGTCGAGCGGTTCAACGCTTTCATATCGGCAAAGATCACCGGCGATCCGGCTCCCGGCTATACCTCCGGCGATGCGATCAAAGCCATGCAGGAAGTCGCCCGGCAAACGCTCGGCGACGGATACCAGATCGCCTGGACCGGGTCGGCCTATCAGGAACTGGAAACGAGTGGTGCAGGCACACAGGCGATGCTGTTTGGCGTCGTCATGGTGTTCCTCATTCTCGCAGCCCAATATGAGCGGTGGTCGCTGCCGCTTGCCGTCATAACCGCGATCCCCTTCGCGCTGTTCGGTGCACTGCTTGCCACCTATCTGCGCGGGCTTACCAACGACATCTATTTCCAGATCGGCATGGTGACGCTGATCGGGCTTGCGGCGAAGAACGCGATCCTGATCGTGGAGTTCGCGGTGCTCAAGCGTCGTGAGGGAGCAAGTGCCGCCGACGCAGCACTGGAGGCTGCGCGACTGCGGTTCCGCCCGATCGTCATGACGTCGCTCGCCTTCATTCTCGGCGTGGTCCCGCTCGCCATCAGTTCCGGAGCGGGTTCGGCAAGCCGGCACTCCATCGGTACCGGCGTCATCGGCGGCATGCTGGCGGCGACCTTTATCGCCACCTTCTTCATCCCGATGTTCTACCGGTTGATCGCATGGAAGCAGCCCGGTTCGTTGAAACAGGAGGCAGAGCAATCCGCCCATGTGCCGGACGATCCGGCTCCCGTCAATCCGGCGCACTGATCAAACCCGGCTCGATCACAAGAACATACCGCCCCCCAGAAGAAGGTTATGTTGGGGGGCGGACCATCAGATGTAACGCTGCCTGTGGCAAGGAGCCGTGGCATCAGCGCGCAATGATTATCTCACGAAGGCTTGCAGCATGAGCCGAATGAGACGGCTGGTTGACGGGCCGCCAGCGGCTTCCACAAACGGTCCATCCGCGATCTGCAGCATCACGATCGCTCCAACCTCTTCCGGTTGACCTGGCAGTTCCCCATCGGGAAAGAACTTTTGCAGCGCTTCTCCGAGTTGCCGCCAATTCTCTCTGATCGGGCTCATCTGCTCCGCGGTCAGGTTATTGCTGCGTCCGGCATGCTGAAGGACCTCCAACAGCAGATAACTGATATCCCGCGAAAGCAGTCTTTTATCCGCCCACGCACAAATGGCGTCGATCATATCGTTGCGAGAGGCTGCATTGTTCACCGCATCCAGAAGTCCAGGCAGCAGCATACCGGCGTCGACCCTGACCAGTTCCAGAAAGATAGCTTCCTTGGAGGAAAAGTGCGCATAGAAAGCCCCGCGGCTGAACCCACCGTCCTCCGCGATTTTCTCTATCGACGTGCCATCATAGCCGCTGCCCAGATAAAGCTTCCGGGCGGAGGTGAGCAGCTTCTCGCGCGTCAGCGCCATGCTTTCGGCCCGTGACAATCTCGGCATCTATTCCGGCCTTTCCATTGGCGTCAATCTCAGATACATATGTATTCGAATACTTATGAATTTAACGAACCTATCAGGAAAATCCGTGGCTTCCAATCGAAACCGCCCCACGTCGCCGCACGCGTCCCTCTATCGCCTTCCCATCGGCATGAGAACGTCGATCATCCACAGGCTGACGGCGGTGGCGCTTTCTGCTGTTGGTACGCCGATTCTGACGTGGTATCTGCTATCAATTGCGATGGGTGAGCAGGCTTACGACCAGTTCCGATCCTTCGCTTCCAGTTGGATCGGAACATTCGTCCTGTTTGGCTTGACCTGGAGTATCCTGCAGCATTTCGCATCGGGGATGCGGCATCTTGTGATGGACTTCGGGAAAGGGTTTAAGCTCAAGTCCTCGAACAGGACCGCGCTGGCGACCTATGTCTTCTCGTTCCTCCTGACTGTCATTCTTTGGACGGTCATCAGCCTCAGATAGGGACAATCAATATGAGCGACCGCTCTCGCTTGGAAAAAAATTCGTCGTGGTTTGCTGCCATCAAAGCTACCGACAGCGTAAGCGCCACCGTTAAGATGGTTCTCGGGATCGTCGCATTCTGCCTCGTGTTCAGCACCTTTTTCTGGTGGGTTGGACAGTAGCCTCGGATATCCTCGGCCATGCCCGAGGGTTGTTGTTCAAAATCCCCTTATATGGTCGGTATTCTGTTCCAATGGTCGGCATTGACGCCTTTTCATCTGCTTGCCATCGCTGCGCGGACCATCGGAACGACCTGCGAAGCGAACATCTCGATACCTTTGATGACGTCGGCGAATGGCTGTCCGCCGATATCAATTTGGCCAACAAAGCGGGTCATGCCGATCGCCTGATGCAGCGCCAGGATCTTGTCGCTGACCTGCTGCGGATCTCCACCGATAAGTACGCCCTGCGGTGAAAGCATCTGGGCGAAGATCGCTGGAGGCATCGGTCCTTTGGATAGCGGCGCCAGGTAGGCCGAATAATAGGGATAGAAATCCTCGCGGGTCTGGCGAGCCGTTTCAGTGACGTGCAGATGCGAGAAGGTCGCGATCCGGATGTCCTCGGCCCGCCGGCCGCTGTCGAGCCAGGCCTTGCGATATATCGCGGCTGTTTGGCCGTAGCCTGATACGCTGCCCCCAAGCAGCGGCATTGCCAGCGGATTGCCGAGGATTGCAGCGCGCGCAACGCTTTGTGGCGAGCCTGCCCCGATCCAGACCGGAAGCTGCGTCTGGGTGGGACGCGGCGCGATTTCAGCGTTGTCCAGCGACGAGCGAAAGTGGCCGGACCAGCTCACACGCTCCTTGGTGTTCAGTTCTTCGAACAACCCGACCTTTTCCATGAACAGGGCGTCGTAGTCTTCAAGGTTGCAGCCGAAGAGGGGAAAATTGTCCGTGAAGGCACCGCGTCCGAAAATGATCTCGACACGCCCGTCCGAGACAAGATCTGCGGTCGCAAACTCCTGAAAAGTGCGAACTGGATCGGCTGTGCTGATGAGGGTCGAGGCGCTTGTCAGCCTGATGCGTCTGGTTTTGGCGGCCATGGCTGCGAGCGTCGTTGCGGTCGCCGAATTGACGAAGTTCAGGCCGTGATGTTCGCCGACCCCGACGATATCGAGGCCGGCTTCATCGGCGATTTCCGCCATCTTCAGCATCTGACGCATACGTTCAGTTGCCGAGGCGGTGCGGCCGGTGTGCGGATCGGCGACCAGGTCACCAAACGTATAGATTCCGAACTCGATCATGGCAGCGTTACGCCTCCCCTCGCGGCAATCTGTCCGGTGATCGCCCAGAGCCTGGCTGCATCTGCAGGCTCGAGCGCAAGCGGCTCGGGACTATAATGTTTGGGATTGCGAAGCATGGCGCCATTGGTGCCGGCCGCCGAGGCGTCGGTCAGGAGCCGGACCGCGTTTTCGGCGGACTTTTCCGGTGTGGCGCCGAACAGACCCATAAGCCGCATGACGAGTGGCATAGATGGATCCGACATCGCCTTGGTCTTCGTCGAGTTGACGCAGGCGGCGGCAATGGTGACGGAACGGCCGTTCCAGCGTTTAGCCGCTTCCTGGATGTGCAGGAAGCCGAGCAGATGCGTGCCAAGCACCGATTTGAAGAAGCTCCACTTGCGCTGTTCGAACTGAAGATCGTCAAGATCGGGCATGAAGATTTTTGGAACGTTGCCCGCGATGTGGACGATGCGTCCGTCACCGGAGGCTTCAAGACGATCAACCAGCAATCTATTGAGCGCAGCGCGGGCGAGGTATTGCAGGGCGAACGCGAACTCCAGGCCGTCGCTTGTCACCTGCTTGCCCTTGAAGGCGGCCATCGCTGTGTGCAGCACGCCATGCAGTTCCGGCTTCCATTCCCGAACACCATCGGCCACGGCGGCGACGCCCGCCACGGTCGACAGGTCGCCGGAGAGGAAATCGGCGGACGACGCGCCCGCCTGCTTCACTGCGTTGACGGCGGCCTCACCGGCCTCAACGCTGCGACCGACGATCAGAACATTGGCCTTGCGGCGGCCGAGTTCGATCGCCGTTGCCCGGCCGATGCCGCTGGAGCCACCGAAGAAGACGAAGTTGGCATTCGCAACAGAACGTTCGGCCATCGTCATGCTCCTGTGCTTACACGATCAATCCAGGCGTCAAAGCGCGACAGGAAGAGTTCGAGGAAAGTCCGCGCCTGCTCATCCTCGATGGCAAAGTCCTCGCCAATCAGCCCCGGCTTGAGCTGGAAATAGACTTCCGGCTGGCCAAGCAGGATCGCGTCGAGCACGATCAGGCTGGTACGAAGCTGTGCCTGCGCGACGGCGGTACCGACGGCACCGGGAGACGTTCCGGCGATCGCGGTCGGTTTTCCGGCAAAGGAATTCTGGCCGTATGGGCGAGACGCCCAGTCGATTGCGTTCTTCAGGACGCCGGGCGGCGCACGATTGTACTCCGGCGTGACGAGCAGGACACCATCGCTTTCGGTGAGAAGTGTCTTGAGTGCGGTGACGCTTGCAGGCGTGTCAGCCCAGAGGTCTTCGTTATAGTGCGGCAGGTTACCGATATCGGCATAGGTGAAGGCGAATTTCGAACTGCCGAGCTTTTCGAGCGCTCTGGCGAGAGCCAGATTACTCGAATTGCGACGAAGGCTGCCGACAAGAACAGCGATCTTTTTCATTGGTGGCTCCAGATTGAGTGAGTGCGGCAAGGTCAGCGACGGCAGCTGGTTCCGGTTGAGCAAATCAGAGCAGTGCGAGCGGGTTATACGGTTCCGCCGGAGCGAACTCGTTCTTCCAGGCGCGCTTGTGGATTTCCCAGGGCGAGGCGCCTGCATTGCGGGCTTCGATCATCTTGTCGGGATCGACGTCGACCCCCAGCGGCCTGCGGGCGAAGTCGGGCGAGGTCTGCATATGCTCGATTGAGGACCAGTTGTCGCCGTAATCGCCGAAATTGCTGACGTTGAGTTCAACATTGTTGCGGTCGGGATCGTCGTAATAGAAGGCGGTCTGCGCACCTTCGTTGACCGAAAGCACCGGAACAATGCCAACTGCCTTAAGGCGTGCATAGGTGCCGAGCAGATCATCGAGCGTCTTGTACTCGAAAGCGATGTGCTGCAACCGAGTATGCTTCGACCGGTCCTTGTCGAATTCGAGGCCGGGTATTTCGACCACGGCGATCCGGTGATTGGCGGAGTCATTGCTGAACCATCCGGCTCTGACCTTGAAGCCTCCCTCCGGCGCGCCGATCGGATTTTCGGATTGGTAGACGAGCCGTGTGCCGAGCACTTGCCGATACCAGTCCGCGAGGCGCTCGAGATTGCCCGTCGTCAGGCCGACATGATGAAGCTTCGGGTGGATGATGGTTTCGTCGTTCAGCATGGGTTCTCCTTCTGTGAGATCGCTGGCATATCGAACAAATGTCATCTAGGATCGAGACAGACAAGTAGGATGGAGTTTGATGGGTTAGTATGGAAAAACAGACTATTGTTTGTCTTGAGGACGCTGATATCGACCGCCTTCACGATGAGATGCGCCAAGCCTTTTCGATGATCAGCGGTAAGTGGAAGCTGGAAATCCTGTGGTTGCTCAACCAGCGCATCCATCGCTTCGGCGAGCTGAAAAAAGGGATCCAGGGCATCACTCAGCATATGCTGACGGCACAGTTGCGAGAGCTGGAAAAAGACGGCCTTGTGTCGCGGCAGATTTTCGCGGAAGTGCCGCCGCGCGTCGAATATGCGCTGACCGACAAGGCTCTGGCGCTCGGACCTGTCATGGAGGCGCTGATTGAATGGTGGTCGCAGTATAAGAGCGCGCCAAAGGTCAGCACAGCTAGAGGTTAGTTTTCCCTTCAGCGCTATGCGCTCGCACCATATGGCGGTTTGGTAAAACCCTGTGGCGACAGAGTGAATATTTCCACGCCGTCCTCGGTGACGGCGACGCTGTGCTCGAACTGTGCCGAGAGGCTCCGGTCCCGTGTGACGGCGGTCCAGCCGTCAGCCAGGACCTTTACATCGGCACGACCGGCATTGAGCATGGGCTCGATGGTTAAAAACATCCCAGGCTTTAAGACAAGACCTTTGCCGGGCCGACCGTAGTTCAAAACACTGGGAGGTTCGTGATATCCCCGCCCGACGCCATGACCGCAGAAATCCTCGACGACACTGAAGCGATTGGCCTCGGCAAAACTCTGCATGGCATGACCGACATCACCGAGCGTCGCGCCGGGCCGGACAGCCGCTATTCCGAGCATCATCGTCTCGTAGGTCGCGTCGATTAGAAGCCGGGCCTTGGTGCTGATCTGTCCGACCGTGTACATGCGGCTGCTGTCGCCGTGCCATCCATCGACAATGACGGCAAGATCGATGTTCAGAACGTCGCCTTCCACCAGCCGGCGCGCGCCGGGAATGCCGTGACAGACGACGTGGTTCAATGAAATGCAGGTGGATTTGGTAAAGCCGCGATAGCCAAGCGATGCCGGTACCGCGCCGCGCGCGATGATAAAATCATGGCAAAGCGTGTCCAGCTCCTCGGTGGTGATCCCGATGCGAACATGGTCTGAGATCATATCGAGGACCTCGGCTGCCAATCGCCCGGCGGCACGCATGCCTTCGAAGTCTTCCCCTGTATGGATCGTTACCGTGCGTCCGTCGATATTCGCGTCCATGTCCGCTCCCTTATCAGCAAATCGTGTCGATCACGCCGCCGTCGACCCGCAGCGCCGCGCCTGAGGTTGCGGATGCCTGTTTGGAACAGACGTAGACGACCATGCTCGCCACTTCCTCGACCGAAGCGGCACGCTTGATCACCGAGCTTGGCCGGTGCTGCTGAACAAACTCCGCAGCAACCTCCTCCAGTGACCTGTTTTGTGCCGTCGCGGTTTCCTGGAGCATGGATGCAAGACCGTCCGACAGCGTCGGCCCGGGCAGAACGGAATTGACGGTTACACCAGTGCCGGCGACCCTTTTGGCAAGACCACGCGAAACCGCCAGTTGCGCGGTCTTGGTGAAGCCGTAATGGATCATCTCCGGCGGAATGTTAATGGCTGACTCGGACGATATGAAAACGACCCGTCCCCAGCCCTTTGCAATCATGCCTTGAAGATAACCGCGTGCAAGCCTGACGCCGGACATCACATTGGTCTGGAAGAACCGATCCCATTCCACATCTTCAATATCGAAGAAATCCTGAAGGGCGTAGATGCCCAGGTTGTTGACGAGAATATCGCAGTCCGGGTGTTCGGCAAGCAGAGCGTCGCACGCCTGCAACGTCGCGAGATCGCCGGCAAAGCCCGTCGCCTTCGCCGCCACGTCGCCTTGCCGGATATCGACGAGCGCCCGCTCAACGCCCTGCGGACTTCTGCCGTTTATCACCACGTCGGCACCGCTTGCGGCCAACCCTTTTGCGATCGCCAAACCGATGCCCGCCGTCGATGCGGTGACAACGGCTTTCTTTCCCGACAGATCAATGATCATTCGTCATCCTTTAGGTGTCAGGTTCATCCACGACCGAACCGGGCGGGACGAACAAGGGGCGAAGTGATGGAGGGGTGCGGAGAAGCTCAGAGGATCGCGCATCAGGCGACGGCCGGTGTGCCGCTCCGCGACAGCAACTTTTCTGCGGTCTCCAAGGCCTCCTCTCGAGAGGAGGCAAGAATCAGCGGGTATCCCCAGAACTTTGCGAAGACCACGCCAAAGGCCTTGAAGGCAACCCGTTTTGCGGCGCTCGGCTCGATCAGGATCATGGCCAGGACCAGTTTGCGCAACTCGACTTTGTGCTTTTTCATCCAGAGCGAGGTGTATTTCTTTTCCTCCTGACTATGCTCGTGGTCTTCGGACGGGGCAGAGTCGGTCAACAGCACGAAAGGTTCACCGCGTTTCAGATTGGCTTCGAATTCCTCAAAATCCTGCCTGAAATCGTGACCTGGCTCATGCACGAGGCTCATCCAGACGAAAGGAAATTTGGAGTTATCCATCGACATGTGGTGTTATCCTTACCGACAAAGGGAAAAACATTGGCAATGTTTATCTTTGTGGCCACCTCACGTCATTGCGAGATGCTGCCGTTTCATGCTCCGATTCCGCCAAAACCGGCTCGGTTTGCCCTGATGTGGCGCCAGGACGCAACGATAGCACAGGCGCCAGGAAGCGCGATGCACAACAATGCCGTGAACGCGATATGGCCGCCATCCCGCACGCCATCGAACACACCGGCAAGCGTATTCAGGGTAGCAAGAAGACCGCCGAGGATCAGCATGGCCCAGTTGGCAGAGGAGGTCCCGATAAGCGCGAGCAACACCGGCACGATCCACACGCCGTAGAAAATGGCCAGCATCCACAGCCCGCCTGCATCGAACGTGACTGCCGGCGTCGAGCCCTGTGCCCTCACATAGTCATTGAGATAGGAGAATGACTGGATCGTAACGAAGAGCACGGCGCCGAGCGCGGTCGTCAGCCAGAAGAGAGCCAGCCTGTTTTGTTTGGTCGTATCCATTTCGGTAATCTCCCGACGCGGCGAGGCCGGCGGAAGACCGTACCTCATTTTTTCGATGCGGCGAACATGCGGCGACAATCCGGGCATGTCATTGCAGCCTCCGGTCAATCCGTATCGCGATCCTGCCAAGTTGCGAGGTGTCGATTTACAGGCCGTCCGCTATGGTGTTCAGTTTCTCCTATCCTTTTCATTCGTATGGTGTGCGGACATGTCTTACTCCTTGTCGACGATATCGAGGCATCCGTCCGTCGAGCGGACGATCGACGACATCCGCAAGCAGATCGAAGGCGGCGCATGGCCTGGCGGAGCGCGGATTCCGAACGAGCAGGACCTTGCCGTCATGCTCGATGCCGCACTCCATACAGTCCGGGAAGCCGTTCGCATTCTGTCTTCCATCGATGTCCTTGATGTTCGCCGTAACGAAGGAACGTTCGTCGCCTCCCGGCTGGATCGGGGCGACATCACAAGGCGGCTTGGCCTTTTGAGCTTGCGTGACCACCTGGATCTGCGAGCGATGCTCGAAGCCGAGGCGGCAAGGCGCGCGGCGCGCAATCGAACCGATGCCGACATGGAGGTTCTGCATAGCCTGCTCGCGGATCGCGGCGAAGTCTCCGACCATGAGGAGCTTGAGGAATTCATCGCCTGCGACCTGGCTTTCCATGAGGCGATTGCGCGCATGTCCGGCAATGAGGCCTTGAGCGCGCTTTACCGCTATTTCACGCTCACCATAGACGCCAATATGCAAGCGGTGCTCGGGGATCACGAATTCCTTGAATCCGGAATGGCGTCCCACCTTCGCCTGCTCACCGCCATCCAGGACGGCGACACGGATGCGGCGGCCAATGCGGCCCGAGCCATCGCGGCCCCTCTCCTCCAGCATCTTTCACCTCGCCGGCATTGAGGAGGAGGCCGGCCTGCGGCGGAATATTCCGATACGAACAAGCGGTGCGGTCACAATTTCGGGATGGCCGCAATTTGACGCTCGGCAAGCGTGCGATCGTCATACTTTCGCATAGCTCCGCCGCCGTCCCATCGCGTTAAATATGGCGACATTGCTCCTCGGCGGGACCACTGATCGATGATCGGATAATGGCCTATGCGCGAGGCGGATGGATGATCGCATCCTGGATCGGACAGCGCAACTGGTCCCGCAGCAATGATCGGACCGATGCACCGCTCCCGACACAGGTGGTTCAGCGGTTGACGACAGCGCTGGCTGGAGCGCAGCGGCGTCGTGTGCTGTGGAAACGATCCGGCGCTGGGGCCACAAATTCGGTGCAGCCTAGGTAAAGCTGCTACGCAGAAAACGCCCGTTGCTAAAGCATATCTGGCATCTGGACGAGGTGGTGATCACCATCGACGGTCTTGAGCACTGGCTTCGGCGAGCGGTTGACCAGGACGGAAACATTCTCGACGAAATTGTTCAGGCGCCCCCCAATACCAAGTCTGCCAAGCGATTACTGGTCTCGCTACTGAAGAAGGAAAGCCTCGCGCCGAAGCGGATCATCACCGTCAAGCTGCGCTCATATGGAGCAGCAAAACGGGACGTGATGCCGACCGTCGAACATCGATCGCACAAAGGCTTGAACAATTGCGCGGAAAATTCACATCAGCCTCCGCAAAAGCGAGAGCGGGTGATACAGGGCTCTCGATCCGCCGGCGGATTGCATCGTTTCATTTCGGTCTTTTCAGCAATCAGAAATCACTTCGTCCCGCCACACCAGGACCACGCCGCCCTTGCCACTCACCTCCATCGTATTCGCGCAATGGCGCAGTGGAAGGCTGCGACCGGCGCGCTTCGAGCCGAGTCTGTATGACGATGCGGGCAAATATATGGACGACTGGAAAAGCACGCGGCGGCATGACGGTCCTGACCATGCCGTTGCCCGGCTGGCCGTGCCGGGTGTCTCCATGGCTTCGACGTTGACACGCCCTTCTTCACCGGCAATTTCGCGCCGGCCTGCTCAATCGAAGCGTGTTTCGTTCAGGCGGCCGGGGGAGACGACCATTGGACCTATATACTCGACATCACGCAGCTTGGCGCAAAACAGCCACCAACTTATTCCATGCAGCTCACAAAATAGTGCTTACCTTGGTTCCGGTGACTAGAGTGGCTTTTTGGTAGTGATCAGATAGATCTGGTTTTCCGGTGCGCAAACCAGTTGACAAACGGGTTGTTGCCTCGACATCGCGCATCCAATCGATATTGCACAACTAGCAGCAAGACCAACGAAGACATAACCCAGAACGCCGAGAGCGCACAAAGCGACAGTGGGTTGCTTTAGATACGACCACGGCTTCAGTGAAGACATCGTTTTTCCTCCTTTCGATCCGCCCCCGTGAATAACTCTAGCGCAAGACCTATCGCGTCGGTCTCATCTTCGACGACGAGGAGTGGATAACCCCAAAAGTCGAGGAAGACTTTTCCGAAGTCATGCGCGCTCTTGCGTTTCTGTGCATCGGGTTCGACCTGGATCAGTGCCTTTATCTGGTTTTGCAGGCTAGAGCGGTGTCTTCGCAGCCAGTTGATTTTCCTGCGCGTGGCGATGGCATCCTCACTATGGTAGGTGCAGAATGCGTGGTCCGTAACGAGCACCATGGGCTGCTGGCGCTCGAGCAGGCGCTCGAGCTTAACAAAATCTCTGCCCTCGTCGTCCTGCTCATTGCAGGATGCGCGAAGCCAGACGATCGGAAATGTGGACGTATCGAAATTCAAGGCTGCCTCCCGAACGATCATCTGCGAAATATAACGACAGGATCATGCTAGATCGCAGCGCGGGACAGGTCACGCCACATGCCAGCCAAACCGTTGTTCAATCCTGCCAACGGATCAAATGCAGGCTGATTAGTATAGCTTGCTATGGCTACGTTCCTGAAGGTATTTGCCCGGCGGTTTGCCCAGTGTTTTTCGAAACATTGTCACGAAACCGCTGGAGCTTTCATAGCCGAGATCGAAGGCGACGGTTTGAACAGTGTCGCCGGCGCTAAGCCGCTTTAGAGCCACCATGATATGAAGTTGTCTGCGCCAGCGCCCGAAGCTCATGCCGGTCTCCGCGACGAGAAATCGGCTCAGTGTTCTTTCGCTCAAGCCCACCCGCGATGCCCATTGTCCGAGCGTTGCCTTGTCCGATGGGTCATTGATCATCATCGATACGAGTGACCGCAACTTGGCAGATGTCGGCATCGGAAGAAAAAGGCTCTCTTGAGAGGCGCCGGCGATCTCATCCGCCAAGACTTGAATGACGCGATCTTCAGGTCCATCCAATGGATAGTCTTCTGGAAACGTCGCTGATCTGAGGATCAATTCCCTCATCAGCGGTGTCACGTGGATGGTCGCGCAGGATTGCACCATCGAGGGCAATCGTGCGGGCTCTATGAACACAGTATAGCATTCGAGATCTCCTGCCAGATGTGGCGCGTGCATGACCCCCCCCGGGATCCAGACCGCACATTGTGGTGGAACCATCCACAGGCCTCCCTCCGCCTCGCACGTGACCAGGCCTTTCACCGTGAAGATCAGCGCACCTTTGCGGTGGCTGTGCAGTTCCTTCGTCCATCCCTCTGTGACCACAATCATCCCAAGCGTGACCAGCGAACGCTTCAAAGTGTCCGGGTCCACGTGTGTGACGGGGATATCGAAAATCGACATGGCTTACCTCAACACTGCGCTCCCCAGATTATTTGATCCAGGCAGCATGTTCAAAATTCGTACCGGGGGAGAGCCAAAGCGCTTAGAAGCTCTTGCTCATACCGATCCCGAGGATCCTGCCGCGGCCGACCCCGACATACCGGTCACCGGCGGCAAAGCCCGCAGTGGCGAAGGTTTCGTAACGCTCGTCGAACAGGTTGCGGCCAAAACCGTAGATCTCGAAGTCGCCGCCGGCATTCTTCCATCCCAGCCGTGCATTCACAAGGCTATAGGCCGAAAGGTCGAAGCTGTCGGCCACATCCGCTGAACGTCTTCCATTATATTGATACTGGACGGCTGCGGTCACTTCACCATCCAGGTTGAAGGCGGAAACCGGCGTCGAATATTCGAGACCCACGCTGGCGCTCCATTCCGGTATGTTGGGAACCTGGTTGCCCTCCGTGCCGGCATTGGCGCCGCTGCTTCCGAGCTTCGAATGCGTGTAGCCGAGGCCGCCGGTGACCACCCAGTCGTCGGCGATTTCCGCTCGCGCCTGAAGCTCGAAGCCTGATGTCTCGTAGTCCTGATAGGTCGACGTCAACGCCATGGCGGTCGGGTCCAGATAGAAGACCGTGCCGTTTTTGATATCATTGTAAAAGACGCTTGCGTCGAGTTGCAGGCGATCATCGAACAGCGCGACCTTCGTCCCGAGTTCATAGGTCCAGCCTTTCGCGGCAGGATAGGCCTCGTCGAGGACACCATTTGTCGGGTAGCCGAACAATGGATAGATGCGAGTCGACTGCCCGCGGGAGATGGAGGCGTAGGTCTGGGCGTTATCATTCCATTTGTATGCGATAGAGGTGCGACCGGTCAGGTACGTGTCATCGACCGACCCCTCCCCGCTGAGGTTCGGATCGCCGGAGTTGGTCCCCTTGCGCATCTTTATGTCATCATGGCTTAGCCGTCCGCCGAACGACACTTCCCAGGCGTCTCCCAAGGGGACCGAAACATCGCCGAACAGGCCGAGATTGACGGTACGCAGGTCGGCCGTTGCCTTGATCGTATTGGACGGTGCGCAATTCGTGGCCCAGCAATCGCGGTGAAGGTCGGAATAGGCGACACTGGCGCCGACCACCCAGCGTACCGGTTCTCCCTCAAGAGAATTCAACCGGAATTCCTGGCTGTAGATGTTTTCCCGGTCGATCAGAGTAGCGGGATTGCTAGGATATCCAGCGGGATAAATCAGCGTGTCGGTGTTGTCGAGATAGCTGTCGATCTTGTTGTGTTGCACCGACGTCACCGAGGTCAGGTCGAAGGCGTCGAAATTATGCGTGATGGTCACGACGCCATCGCCATGGCTGGTGATGTTTTCCGGTTCGGTGAGCGATCCGCTGATCGGGAAACCGGACGCATTTCCCAAGATGTAGAACGGCGCTGTATTCTTGTCGCGGAAATAGCTGCCGCTGACCGTGATGGTGGTGTCCTCCAGGCCGGCGAAGCGCAGCCCGCCGCGCACGGCGCCGATCATGCGCGCGTTGAGGTCGTCGGTGTGAAGGCTGTCGATATCGCCGTCCATGTGGGTGAACCGGATCGCAAGGCGGCCGTCGAGGCTGTCGGGGATTAGGTTTCCGCCGAGGATGAATTCTCCCATGCGGTAGCCGTTATCGCCGACCTCGCTCGTGAACTTGATCTCGCGTTGGCCATCCGGCTGGTTCGTCAGCACGTTGATCGCCCCGCCCAGCGAGTTTGCCCCCCAGAGCGTTCCCTGCGGGCCGCGCAGCACCTCGACATGATCGACGTCGAGCAGCGGGCTGGAAGCCGTGATCATGCTGTTCGGGACGCCGTCGACATTGAAGCTGACGGTGCCGTCCGAATAGTTCAGCGGTGAGCCCAGCGAACTCACGCCGCGTATTGAGAAGAATTGTCGGCCGACCGTCTGGCTCTGCCACTGCACATTGGGAACCGTTGCGATCGCCGTTCCCGGATCGGCGGGGCTTGTGTCGAGCCTGTCGGGCTCGATCACCGACGCGCTCAGCGGAACATCCTTGAGATTTTCCGTCGTCTTTCGGCCGGTAATGGTGATGGGCTTGAGAACAGTCGATTCTCCGGCGTCGGCGGAGGTATCTGTTTCCTGGGCAAGCACGCCTCCAACAGATAGGATCGTAGCAATCCAGCATACCGAAGCGAGCAGGCCGGATTTTGGGAAGGAGCACTTTTTCACAACGCCTGCGGTTGTAAAGTCATCATTCAAAGGCACAATCTGCACGGCGTTCCCCCTGTTGGATAGGCCTGCAGTTTTAACCTGACAAGTTTTGTTTAGATTTCGCTATCCAGACTTTAAGTTTTGCAATCCTGCCAAATATCGGAAAATTGGCAGGACATAGCCCGAAAACATCCCGTAGCGGGCAACGGACCGCCCAAGTTTGATATATTAGCTTATTGGATCCGCCAACGCCCACCTTCGCACGGCCGGGTGGACGGCGAGGTCACCGTCGACAAACTGTGCACGACGAGCCCCGAATGACCCGTCGTCATCGTATTTGCAACGATCGCGGCCATCACCTCGGATGATGCAATTCTGCACTGTTCGCTCAGCGCCTGGCATAGTCGCTCGTAGAAGTCGACTTTTCGGCTTGGTTCCGGGTCCGCGTCACTGCTTCGACCTTGACGAACTTCTCAATTCTCCGAATGTCAAAAACCGGTATCCAGCGCGGGGCGCAGCAATGAAGCGTCATTTGCGGAGAATCCTTCAGAAGGATTCGGGCGGGAACTTGATGGCTCGCTTTACCGCGAATGCAAAAACTACTTCAAGGCCGATGGATATGATCCAGATTGAACAGGGTTTGCTCTAACATCGTGGCCTTCTGGAATCCTGTCGAGATTCAAAGAGTTGTGGTGATGCCATCATGAAACGCGGTGACTAACCGATCTGCGAATTCCTCGGCAAATCCCGGTCTGGCATCTCCGGATTTTTACCGGAAAACATCGCTTCACGCGTTGCCCAATAGCGTTTAGGCGCTCGCCCCAAAATTCGCTTGAAGGCATTTGCAAAGGCGCTTTCGGACGAATAGCCAAGCTCGGCGGCAAGCGTTGCGATGGAAGCGTCGCCCTTGCGCAGCGCATCCCGAGCCAGGAACATCCGCCATCGCGTCAGATAGTCGAGGGGCGGAATACCCACCAACTCCTTGAACCGAAGCGCGAAGCCGGAACGGGACATGCCGGCGGCAGAAGCAAGTTCATCGACCTTCCAGTTCCGTCCGACATTCTGATGCATCAGATTGAGGGCGGCGCCAATCCTCCGGTCAACGAGCGCCCCCAGCCAGCCGGCGCTATCCGTACCGTGGGTCGAGACGTAGGCGCGAAGCACCTGAACGAGCAGGATATCGGCCAGACGGCGGGCCATCAACGATGAGCCGATGTGTTTGCCCGCCAGTTCGATGTCAAGAACCTCCAGCGTGCCGCGCAAGATCGCGGCCGCCGGCTCGCTTGACCGGATGTGAATGAACGAGGGCAAGGAGGCCAGCAGCAGCTGTGCGTTGCCGGCTTCAAAGACAAACCCACCACCGAGCAGCGCGGTATCGGCTCCGCGGTGGCGGACGACATTCGATTGTGTCCTAGCATACAAGGGAGCGGCGTCCTCGGCTTCCTGCTCGGGATCGCTTGCCAGCACATAAGGCGGCGTATTGTTCAGCAGGTATGTATCACCCGCCTCAAGACATTGCGGCGGTTCGCCGTCAAGGCGGATCCAGCAGCGGCCCCGCAGCAAGGTGCTGAATTTGAGATGAGCCTGGGCGGGAAACCGCAAGCCCCAGGACCCGCCCGCTTCAAGACGAGACGAGGCCGCACTGCGCATGTCGAGCACGGAAAAAACTTCCGATAGTGGATCCATCCCGATTCCTTGGACGATGGCGACGATCTTATGGAGAATGACGCATAGATTATCCTGATTTCATCCGCAATTATCAACACGGTAAACGTGGGGAGGACCTCTATGAGCAGTACACGAAAAATCTGCGCCGGTGTGGCTGCCCTTGTCCTGATGTCGAGCGCAGCAACACTCGCGCATTCAGCCAGCAGGCTGCTGCTGGCGGTCTCCGATACGGACATGGTTTCAACCGGCTACCACGACGGCCACCTCGGGCCGGCGCTCGGACAGCCGGACACCCTGTCGATCTTCGACTTGCAAACCGGCAAGTCGGCCGCCTTAGGTAGTTTGCCTGCGTCAAACGCAATGAATTCGCCGGCCAACACACTGGCGGTCACACCGGATGGCAGGCTGGTTCTGGTCGCCGAAACCTGGGGGCCCCGCCCTGAGGGCAGCCTGAAGGTTTCAGATCTTCCGCCCGGAAACCGTCTACGGGCCTATGACATCCGCGACCCGGCCAATCCCCGCCTGGTCGGCGATCGGCAGGTCATGAGCAATCCCTCTGGCATTGCAGTCAGTCCATCTGGCGACATGGTTGTTGTAACCGGCGGCCCACACTCGAACGGTCTTGTCTTTCTGTCGCTCGCCGATGGCAAGCTCGGCGAACCCCAAAGCGTGGCACTGGATCTGGCGGAGCGCCCGGACCTCAGCGGTGATCCGGCCCATCAGGTTCGCTGGCACCCATCCGGCGACGTCTTGGCCGTCACCTTGCCGTTGCGCTCCCAGATCGCCTTCTTCCGCATCGGAAGACAAGGAGACCGCATCACGGGCCTCACTCCGTGGGGAACAGTGCAGGCCAACAAGTTTCCGCATGTCGCCGAGTTTACGCCGGACGGGCGCTTTCTCATGACCAGCGACGTTCAATGGGGCCTGGACGTTCCCAATCTCTACGACACCCTCTCGCAAGGCGTTCTGACGACGGTCAGGCTGGCGCCTCTCGACGACAGCGGCGCGCGGCCGGCTCATATCGTGGTCGGCGCCACCCATGGCGGGCATCAGGCGGAATTCTTGTCCATCAGCCCGGACGGAAAGTTGCTGGCCATCGCCAGCATCCACACCACGTCGCGCCCCGGCGACGATCCGCTGTTCGATCCTCACGCGTCTATTTCGCTCTACAGGATCGATACGGAAAGCGGCCGCCTCAGCCATTCCGACACGCAGCGCTTTGTCGCGACCAATCCGCAAGGGCTTGCCTTCGATGCCTCGGGCGACCGGCTTTATCTCGGCGTCGGCGAATCGCGGCGAGGATGTGGCCCTCAAGGGCGCGGTCGAAGTCTGGAATGTGGCCGAGGGCGCCACGCTGGAGCGGACGGAACAGCGGTTTCGCGCACCGCGCGGCGTGCACACGATCGCCGTCGTCGATTGATCGCAAAGAAACCAACTAGGTCAGCCGCAGAGGCGGTTGCGAGCGTTACGGAGACAACATGAAATACAAGCAGCTTGGAAACACCGGCGTTTTCGTTTCGCGCATCTGCCTCGGCGCGATGACGTTTGGCGGACGCGACACTCCTCCCTTCGACAAGGTCGGCGGTCTCGATCAGACGGAAACGCAAGCTATTGTCGATGCCGCGCTCGATGCTGGTGTCAACTTCATCGATACGGCCAACGTCTATTCAGCAGGCGAATCCGAAACCTTGCTCGGCGAGGCGATCAAGGCGAAACGCAACGACATCGTGCTGGCGACGAAGTTCCATGCGCGTATGGGGCCGGGGCCGAACCAGGTGGGCCAGTCGCGGCTCCATCTGACGGAGGCTCTCGAAGCCAGCCTCAAACGCCTTCAGACGGACCGTATCGATCTCTATCAGATCCACAGCTTCGACCCGGTAACGCCGATCGAGGAAACCCTGCGGACGCTCGAGGATGCGGTCCGGCAGGGCAAGGTCCGCTATATCGGCTGCTCCAACCTTGCTGCATGGCAGATCATGAAGGCGCTCGCCATCGCCGACCGCCGGAATCTGGCACCCTTCGTATCGGTACAAGCCTATTATTCTCTCGCCGGTCGGGATCTGGAACACGATCTCATTCCGCTGATCGAGGATCAGAAGCTCGGGCTGATGGTCTGGTCGCCGCTGGCCGGCGGCTTCCTATCCGGCAAGTATGACCGCAACTCCGAATACGGCGCCTCGCGCCGCGACAAGATCGAATTCCCGCCGATCGACCGGGAAAAGACCTTCGACATCATCGACACCCTGAAAATCGTCGGTGAACGCCATGGCGTCGGCGCCGCCCGCATCGCTCTTGCATGGATTTTCGCCAATCCCGCCGTCACCTCCATCATTGTCGGCGCCCGTCGGGTCGATCAACTCACTGATAATCTGGGCGCGCTGGACGTCACCCTCACGCAACAGGATCTGGAGGAACTGAATGCCGTCAGCGACACAGGTCCGCATTATCCCGGATGGCTTCAGGCGGGCGGCATGAGCCAGCGCGTGCCAGCAGACACATGATCTGACCGAAAAGGCAAACACCCCACGGATGCTCCGACCGAAGCCCCCTTAGAACCCACTCAATAAATCTGCGAAACAATCAACAAGGAACAATCAATGAAAGTCGTGATCATTGGCGGAACGGGAACGATCGGAGAGGCGCTGAAGCGGGCACTTGTCGAACGCCACGATGTCGTGACCGTCGGACGCACGCATGGCGATCTCAATGCTGACATGACCGACAAGGCGTCGCTCAAAAACCTGTTTGCAAAGCTAGGCGCATTTGACGCGATCGTCACCACCGCGGGCGGCGCGGCCTTCAAGGCTCTTGCCGATCTGGATGATGCTGATTTTGCAATCAGCCTCGGCGACAAACTGATGGGACAGGTCAACGTCGCCCGCATGGCCATGCAGCATATCGCCGACAACGGCTCCATCACGATTACCGGCGGGTCGATGGCGCATGAGCCTATGCCAGGCGGTACCGCCATCAGCATGGTCAACGCGGCGCTGGAGGGTTTCGGGCGCGGCGCGGCCCTCGAATTGCCACGCGGTATCCGGCTCAATGTCGTCAGTCCCCCCTGGGTGACGGAGACTTTGGTCCGATACGGTATGGATATGCCGGGCTTGCCCGCCGATGCCGTGGCGAAGGCCTATGTGCAAAGTATCGAAGGTTCACAGTCGGGGGCCATCATCGACCCCCGGCAGATTGGGGCTTAGAGCGTTTCCCGGCCTGAGTGAATCTGTGGGGCTTTGCAAATCAGCGGCGGTCTGATTCAAACTATCTGCCGATGGAGGTCGGCGGATATGTCGAAATTCCTTTCTGTCGATCTGCGCATTCGGGTTCTCGCCGCCGTTTCCGGTGGTGCAACCCATAGGGAAGCTGCCGAACGTTTCGGCGTGAGTGCAGCAAGCGTCAGCCGTTGGCGCAATCTGCAACTGCGCCAGGGTGACGTCCGACCTGGTCCTCTCGGTGGTGATCGGAACTCCCGTAAAACCGAAGCGCATGCGGATGCGATCATGAGATGGCTGGGCGAGCATCGCGACGGAACGCTGTTCGAACTCCGCGACTTTCTTTGCGCTCAGACTATCCTGATCAGCAAGTCGGCGCTGCATCGGTTCCTCGTCCGGCATGGCCAGACACGTAAAAAAAGACTGGCCACGCGATAGAGCAGAACCGCCCCGATCTCCTGGAGCAGCGCCCAGCGCTGGTTCGATGATCAACTGGACCTCGATCCCGCCAAGCTCGTCTTCATTGATGAAACCTGGACCGCAACGAACATGGCGCGCACCCATGGGCGGTGCAACAGGGGAGAGCGGCTACGCATGGGCTTTCCTCACGGCCACCGAAAGACCACGACGCTCGTGGCTGGCCTGCGCAACACCGGAATGGTCGCGCCGCTCGTGATTGACGGGCCGATCAATGGAGAATGGTTCGAGGCTTATGTCGCGCAGGTTCTCGTCCCGACCTTGAAGCCTGGCGACGTTGTCATTCTCGACAATCTTTCCAGTCACAAGCGACCGGCAGCCCGTGAGATGATCGAGGCGGCCGGAGCGCGAATGATGTTCCTGCCGCCCTACAGCCCGGACTTCAACCCCATCGAAAAGGCATTCTCGAAACTGAAAGCGCTCCTGCGCAAGGCCGCCGAGCGTACCGTATCTGGCCTATGGGACAGGATCGGACAACTCATCGAATTCGTCGAGCCTCAAGAAGCGAGAAACTTCTTCAACTCTTGCGGATACGATTCAACATGAAAGGGAAACGCTCTAGTCGAAATCGACTGAGCAACTCTCGAAATGAGGTCAGATCATGGACCGTCCGGTAATAGATCGCGACGTAAATGCGGTTGCAAAAGCGCATCTTGTCAGCAGGCTAGGCGAGATCGTTTCAGTCGCTACAGCCAAGGCAAAACTGCAAGCGGCTGAACGCTTCAGGGGGCCACGTGCCTCCGAGAGTTGCAGCGTTTGCGCCCGAGGCAATTTCGCTCCACCACGAAACAAGCTGGGACCATAGAAGGCCGTTTGCGCTGATCGGCCGGTCGTAAATCAGGCAGCTTTCTTCACCGGACAGAATGACGATGTCGTTATTGATGGCGTCGGCGAACCCGATTTCGGGCTTTACGCCACGGGAGGCGAAGATCAGGTTCTTTGGCCGCCCGCCGACACCACGCACGATCGCGCGAAAAGCGAAGATCGGATGGCCGGAAAGCTCGCTTTCCTGGGACAGCTCGTAGCCGTCGCGCGCAAGGATCCTGTTGAGTGCCTCGACCGTATGCACCTGTTCGTCACCCGATCGGGAGAGCGGGTGAACAGCTTCCTCAAGCAAAGCGCCGAACCGTGCCCGAGAGCAGATGAGTGCGCCGACTTGACCGAACAAGTGCTCTACCGACCAGTCGCCAGGATTTTGATCCATATGCCGATCAATCTGGTTGCGAAGGCTTCGGCCATTGCTTCCAAGGAAATCGTCAATCGGCGAGGAGAGAGGGAAATAGCGTCCGACCACCTCGACCGTTGTGCGGTCGCCGGCGATATCGTTCCCTAAGGCGCGCGCGATGTCCCGCCGCGTGATCTGGGAAAGGGGCGGATCGTCTGCCTCAAGGATCCTGCGGGTGGCGTCGCCTTAACCGCTTGGTTGGGATCGATTTGATATCCGGCCCTTATGACCGAAACTCCGCTCGCCCACTTCAGACGCCACCGCTTTCCCGCCGAGATCATTGCCCATGCCGTATGGCTCTACTATCGGTTCCCGCTCAGTTTTCGAGACGTCGAAGATCTACTGGCCGAGCGCGGCATTGAGGTCTCGTTTCAGACCATTTCGGAATGGGCTGCGAAGTTCGGCCTCAAATTCGCCCATCAGCTTCGTCGGCGGTCCCGCGGTCAATTTGCCGACAAGTGGCAGCTCGATGAGATGGTGGTGGTGATCAAGGGTAAGAAATACTGGCTGTGGCGGGCCGTCGATGCAAACGGTTACGTCCTCGACGCCTTGCTGCAAAGCCGGAGAAACAAGCGGGCAGCCCTGAGGCTGATGCGCAAGTTGCTCAGGTGTCAAGGCATCGCCCCACGGGTTATGGTCACCGACAAGCTGCGTTCCTACTCTGCCGCGAAGGCCGAATTGATGCCGGGCGTCGAGCATCGTTCCCACAAGGGTATCAATAACCGCGCCGAAAATTCACATCTTCCCGTGCGACGACGCGAACGGCGTATGGTGGCGCTTCAAGTCGGCCCGGCAATGCCAACGTTTCGTGTCTACGCATGGCCAGATCGGCAATCTTTTTCTTCTTCACCGGAAATACCTGACCGCCGCCGACCATCGCCAGCTTCGCGCTCACGCCATCTCGACCTGGCGAGAAATCGCTTTGTCGATTGACGTGTGAAATTCAGGCCGAAGAGACTACCGCATCCCAAACTCGGTTAAGGCGACGCCACCCGAGGGCCAGCAGTACTGAGCATCCCGTCTCGGACCATGTCCGACATCCCTGGTGGTTTGCCCTGGGTACGGTGCGGTCACCGCAAGGTTATCCGGTTAGTCGGTTCGCGAATTCGACAACCATCTCTCTAATCCGATCCATGTTCTGGGGTCCGATCTCGCACGAGAACGTGCTCGCACACACTGCAGCCACCGTCCTTCCGTGGGGATCACGGACCGGCGCTGCAATGGAACTCACGCTCTCCCTCACCTGCCCCTGCTCAAAGCAGAAGCCACGCTCGCGCGTTTCAGCCAGTTCTTTTACCAGTTGCTCCATCGTTCTGGTACTGAGCAATGTCGTAGGTGCGGGCAACCCGTTTGGAAGCATGCTGTGTAACTCGATCGCTGACAGTTCCGACAAAAGAACTTTGCCAGATGCCGAAAAACACGCCGGTAATCTTGTTCCTACCGGAAAAGTGAGGGCTATTGAGCGGTCCGCATTGCTGGAGCCAATGGAAACGGCATCATTGCCATCAAGAACAGTCAACGTAATCGTACAGACGCGAAAATCGGATCGTTCAGAGAGCAGCGCGTAGAACTTCGAGACGATTTCAAATTCTGTGTCGAAACTCTTGGTCCAGCGCGTCGGATGGGCGCCAACAAGGAAACGTCCAGTTTCGAGCTTGCGGAGCAGCTCAAGTTCGACCAGGACCTTCAAAAGCCCGTGGGTAGTACTTTTGGGCAATGAAAGCAGCCGGGCAATGTCAGCAGCACCTAGCGCACCTTCCGCACCGGCAACCATATCAAGAATATCAACAGATCGGCGCAATGCAGGTACATTTGACTGAGAGCTTTCCAAGGCCAGTGAGGATGCCGCGCGTTTGCTCATGAATACTCCGCAAGAACTGTGAAACGGACCCGCGAAAGGAATGCGCTTTCGTTGAAATCGGGGCAACACCCTAAAAAGCGTCCGGTTTTCGAAAAGGACCGCAGCGGTCGATCAAGATTAGAGATAATCGACCCGACCTGCGACCTGAGAACGACTTGCCTCAAAGCACCATGGATCAAAGGAACATCTGAGGTACGACGAGGGAAATCCAAGGGATGTAGGTGACGAGAAAGAGAACGACCAACAAGGCGAACAGAAAAGGCCAACTCTCGCGGATGTAGTGGCCGATTTTGACCTTGGCGATCGATATCGTGATGAACATCATCGTCCCGACCGGTGGAGTGAAACCTGCAATCGTCAGGTTGATCGACATGATGATCCCGAAGTGAACGGGATCAATACCCATCCCCAGAATGACTGGCACGAACAGCGGTGCCATCAAAATCATTGCAGATCCGCCTTCGAAAAAGGCCCCTACAAGCAGCAGGATGAGATTGATCACAAGCAACATCAAAAGAGGATCGGAAATGCTGCTGGTCAACGCAGTTGCCACCATTCCCGGGATGCCCTCCCAAGTCAGATAGGCAGAAAACACTGTGGCAGCACAGATAAGGAACATGACGCCAGCAGTTGCCAGAGCGGATTCCATCAGGATTTTTGCAGCATCGGCCCAGCGCAGACGACGATAGACGAAGGCTCCGACAAGGATAGCATAGATCACACAGACTGCGCCTGCTTCAGTCGGCGTAAACAAACCGTAGCGCAGCCCACCGAGGATGACGATCGGAAGGAAAAGCGCCCAGCTTGAATCGAGTGCCTGGATACCAATCTCTCGCCAGGACGCACGACTGTCGCGGCTCGGCTTGTAGGCACGTTTTTTCGAGATGATTGCAACTGTGATCGCGATTGCGACATAGATTAGCAATCCGGGAAGATAGCCAGCAAAGAAGATCCGCGTGATCGATACGTCTGCGACAAGTGCGTAGAGGATCAGGATAATACCGGGCGGAATGATTGGCGCGATGCACGACGACGCTGCAGTAACAACGGTCGAAAAACCCTTGTCGTAGCCAAGGCGCGTCATTTCCGGCACGATCATCTTCGTGGTCATGGCAGCATCCGCATTGGCCGAACCGGAGGGCCCGCCGAGTAGCATGTTGACGAGAACATTCACCTGCGCCATGCCACCGGTGTAGTGGCCGACCAGCACATTCGAGAGTTTCAGTATCTTTTCGGTGATGCCGGAATAGTTGAAGATGACACCAGCACAGGTAAACAGCGGAATGGCCAGATAGGAAAAGGCTTCCGTATTCGCCATGAGGTTCGTGACCATCGTATCGGTCGGCATCAGGCTGTTGACGAAAACGAAGTAGAACGCCGCAGCACCGATGAGTGAAAGCGCAACGGGAACACGGAGAATGAATAAACCGAATAGCAGAAAAAGCGGCAGATACGACGTAAAGCTCATTTGAGCCCCCATAGGCTCCCTTGCGAGAGCATAAAACTGAAAGAAATTGCGGGAATGGCCCTTGGCCTACATTTGCTCTTCAAGGTCGACGGACGGTAGTTCTTCTCCCTTGAGAAGCATTCCGAGGAAAACGATGCTGTAGAACGTCATGAGAGCGAACGAGACGGCTGGCGCAAGATTGACCCAGAAGTAGGGAATATCCAGGAAGGCCGTGCGCCGTACCCAGCCTGTCAGCGCCAAACCCGCACTGAGGTAGAAAAAGTACCCGCAAATGACGACCATAATCACATAGCTGACGATGTTCGCTACAAATCTGCTGCGATCGCCCAGCATGTCGACGACAAGATCCACTGCGATCATGGCGCGGGTTCTAAACAGGAAAGACAGTCCGAAAAATACGGAATAGCCGAAGGCGAAATAGGCGACTTCCTCTGTGAACACGAGGGAGTTGCCGGTGGTAAAACGGATGATCACATTGATGGAAATCACAGATACCATGACCGCAAATGCTGCCATCGATACGTAAGCTTCAAGCCTGGCGAAGGCTCCCATTATCCTGTTTATGGTATTCATGATTATCGACCCCGATGTAGAGTGACGGTGCCTGGCAATGCCAGACACCGGGTCTGCTGCACTTAGAAGCTGCGGTCCTACTTGATGGTCTCAGCCATCTTTTCGTAGACACCGGGAGTCCATTCGGGGAAGCTGGCCGGGACTTGCGCTGCCGCCTCAAGGAATGAAGCTTTGTCGACATCGTTGAACTTGATGCCCTTGTCCTCAAGGGTTTTGCGGAATTCCGTCTCCAGAGCCTGGATTTTTGGAATTCGTTTGGCAGGCTCCGCGCGCCCGACCGTATCAATGGCCTTCTTTGCGTCGTCCGGCAAAGCGTCATAGACTTTCTGGCTCATCAGGATCGACGTGGTTGCGACAAGGTGGCCGGTCAACGAGATGTCTGGACGTGTCTCGTAAAGCTTGGAGGAGTAGAGCAACGACAGCGGCGCCTCCACTCCATCAGCAACACCCTGCTCCAGTGCACTGTAGGCTTCCGACCAAGCTGTGTTCGTCGGATTGCCACCGAGAACCTTGGAGACCTCGTTCCACATTTTCGTCGGAGCGTTTCGGATCTTCATGCCCGCCGTATCGGACCGGGTTTTGATCACCCGGTTGGAAAGCAGGTGGCGGGTGCCAAAGTAGACGAGTGTCACAACCCTCAAGCCTTTTTCGGCAAGCTTGGTCTCCATGGCCTTCACGGTATCGGACGTCCAGAGTTTCTCGATGTCCTCAGGCTTCTTCACCAGATAAGGTGCCATGAATGTGGAGAAATCGGGCACATAATTGGACAGGTGGCTCGGATCAGAATCCTGCAGGATTGGTGCCCCGCGGGAAACAGCATCGATCACGTCGACCGTCTTTCCCAGTGATTCTGATGGGAATATCTCGACTTTCAAGGTTCCGTTGGAGGCAGCCTCCAGTTCCTTTGCAAAACCCTGCCAGAGTGGAAATGTCTTGTCTTGATTGGAGACAACCATGTTCATGCGTAGCAATGTCGGCGATTGTGCAAATGCAGGCAACGCACAGGACATTGCAAGGCTGATTGCAACACCCGCTGAGACGGCTCGACGTGTCAATTTCAACATATATTTCCTCCCGATGGACGTGTCGTGCCTCCCCGGCACGGTTAATACGATCCCGACCAGTGGTCGTGAGCGACGCATTGCTCCTCCAGCGACACTCACTCCTCTTGGCCTCAGTCATATATCATGCATCATATTCTTTCGACGTCAAGCCCGCCGCCGGCCCACGGCTGCGTCTTATTCAAACAAAGTGGCCTGCATGGACGGTCTTTGCGAAACCCCTTCCAACCACCGGCCAAGTGCGGGATGACGATCGCGCCAAGCATCGGCTGAAAATCGGAAATCCAGATAAGAGAGCGCACAGGCGATCGAGATCGTACCGACATGAAAACGGGAGAGTTCTGCTACCTCGTCCTCAAGACGCGCCAACGCCTGATCTATGGAGCGCCTGTAAAGCCTGATCCGCTCAGGGGACTGCTGCTCTGTCGGGCGAAGGGTTTCATGGCGTCGTGGGACAGCAGCATCCATGATCCCGTCACCAAGTGCCTGCTGCGACAGCGCCCGCCAACGCGCGCTGCTCTCAAGCGGAAAGAGCTTCGGACCATAGGTGACATCAAGATATTCACTGATCAAAGGACTATCAAAGAAGGCGGTACCATCGTTCGCCAGCAGTGCCGGCACACGGTTCAGGGGATTGATCGCACCAAGGGCGCGGTCGTCTGACATCGCGTTGACGGGAACGAGCTCAAGCGGCACACCAAGCTCGTGTGCCACCACCCTCACCTTACGGGAATAGGGCGAAGGAACTGCGTAAAGAAGTTTCATAGGGTTCTCCAGACGTGAAAAAGCGTCCGCCGATGAGGTCACCGACGGCCATAAAATTCAGAAATTCAGGATTAATCAGACGGCGGTCTTGCGCTCTGCTTCGAGGGTACGCACCATCTCCTCACCCCACAGGATATCCTCCTGCATGGCGGCGCGACTTGCCTCTACGTCCCCAGCTTCCAGCGCTGCAATCAGGTCATAATGCTTGTGATTGTCGCCCGAAAGCTGCCTCACCGGCATGCGGTCGTGGAACGTGCGAAGAAAGGGTCCCATAAGAACCCACATGTTTTCACAGATGCTTTCCAGGATCGGCAACTGTGCCATACGCAAGATAGCGAAATGAAAATCGCGGTTCAGAAGGCTTGCGCGCTCTGGACTTGTGGCAGCTGCCTTGATGAACTCCGCGTTGATCGACTTTAGCGCCTTTATGTCCGCCTTTGTCGCCAGCTCGGCCGCGCGCCCAGCAGCAACGCCTTCAAGCTCCATACGGATGCGCTGCACCTCACGCAGGCTCTGTGGAGAAAGATCGGGTACCTGAACGGAGGTCGCAGCACGCATTTCCAGTGCGCGCTCGCTAACAAGGCGGAAAATAGCCTCTCGCACTGGAGTGATGCTAGTCCCGTACTCCTCCGCAACACCCGATATTGTCAGGCGTTGGCCAGGAGCGTACTGGCCATCCATAAGGGCCGTGCGCAAGTTGCCATAAAGCTGTGTCGATAGGTTCTCCCGCGAAAGAGGTTTCTGGGCCAATGCGGTTTCCTTTCTGGCAACTGAACAAATCATATATGATCTAACATACTTCTTTATGATCTGGGTAGCTCGACCAACTCGATAAGCACGCCATGTGGATCACGCATGTAAAGCCCGCGTAAGCCGGCCGCGATGCCTTCGGTTATTTCGGCCAGCTGGCCTTGCTCGGATCCGCCATGACGGAGAATATCGTCGCGAAGCGCCTCGACATTTTTGATTCTCAAGCAAATGTGAGCCGCGCCAGGCTGGCTCCCGCGAGGAATAGACGGCGTGTCCTGCTCTTCGAACTCAATGAACTCGATATGGCCGCCATGACCGTAGAGATGCACCAGTTTCACCTTAGCACCTGGAACCCCCATAAAGCGTGAGATCCAAGGCTCACGCCGCTCGCCGACCGGCTTTGCTTCAAAGCCCATGACGTTGGTCCAAAAGGTTACGGAGCGATCGATATCAGGGGTAATCCAACCAGTATGGTCAAGGCTGGATTGTCCCCACTTCTCGAGGTATTGCTGATCTGTCATTTTAAGAAAATTTCCTGACGGTTTGTGTAAGGAGCCAGACGGTCCCAGTCGAGGGCCAGCCCTGCGCCTGGCCGCCCAGTGGCAACGACCTCTCCGTTCTCCACAATCGGGGGAGACAGGAAGAACTGATCGATAGGATCGGCACCAACTTCCGGCATGATCAGTTCGACACAGCGGACCGTATCGAACGCCAGCGCCAGTTGCGCGTGGAGGCCCGCAAAAACATGCGGAATGACAGGTCTGTCAAAGGCGCGGGCAACTGCAATCGCTTCGACCGCGCCGGTGATGCCACCACTCACCGAAGCATCGACCCGGACAATACCACCTGCCGCGGAGAGATCACGGAACCCGGCCAGATCGATGACATCCTCACCAACCGCCAATGGAATATCGAGACGTGCTGACAGTGATGCGATGGCATGGACTTGTGTTGGCGCGAACGGATCTTCCACAAAAACACCACCAAGCTTTTCCGCGAGCCGGCACCATGCAAGCGCCTGATCAATACTTGTCCACGACCAATGCGCATCAATCCCGAATTTAACGCCTGCCGGCAACGAGGCGGCCAGAGCTTCCATGACTGCCTTATCAGCCTCAAAGTCATGGCCATCAATCATGCACTTGATGGTCTTAAACCCGCGAGCTGCGAGACTGGCGCCTTCTTTTGCGGCCCGTTGCGGTGTCATGCCGTAGCCAATCACCGGCATCACAGCGACTCTATCACGGACTGCGCCCAAGACATTGAAAAGTGGCTGGCCGATGGAGACACACCATGCGTCCCACAAGGCAACATCGCACAGGCTCATACCCCGGATCATCGCTGCACGTGGTGCGGGGGTCGGCCCCAGTGCAAGCTTGCGGAGCCGGTTTCGGTCGGCAGCTTTTTCGCCAGGATAAAGTCTGGCGGCTCTGGCAACCAGATCGAACAGTGGGAGGCCACGATCGTAACCGTATGCGTAACCTTCCGATCCATCCGAAAGCACCAGCCGCACGACGACATAGTCCCGTTGTACAATGGTTAGAGGTCCAAGCTGAACCGGTTTCTGCAGCGGAATACAGACAGACCTTGCCTCGATTTGCGTAATTATCGTCATCAGCTTGCTGCGCCCAGATCTGCACTTTCTGTCAGGAATGCGTTGGCTGTCATGCCACCATCAACCATCAGCACATGACCGGTCACGAAACTGGCCGCTTCGGACGCCAGGAAAATTGCCGATCCCATGAGCTCATCCGGCTCAGCCCAACGTCCCAGCGGCGTGCGGTCGATGACCTGCTGCTCGAATGTCCCGGTTCCCAATACCTTCTTGTTCATATCCGTCAGGATATAGCCAGGACCGATCGCATTGACGGTGATACCACAGGATCCGAGCTCTGCCGACAATCCGCGTGTAATGCCGACCACCCCATGTTTGGCAGCAACATAGGAGATCACACCCGGCCGCGAGCTTATGGCCATGACGGAAGCGGTATTGATGATACGGCCATATTTCTGCTTGCGCATGTGGCGGATACACTCCCGAGCAACGCCATAGAGCGAGCTGAGATTAATGGCGATGACCTTGTTCCAGTCATCCATGTCATGGCTCTCGACCGGCTTTCGAATAAGAATACCGGCATTGTTCATCAGGATGTCGAGCCTGCCATTGCGCTCTACAATACCATCGACGGCTGCGGCAACAGCTGGTGTGTCAGTCACATCAAAGGTAACTGCTTCGGCACTCCAACCTGAGGCCCTCAGACTTTCAACTGCGGCATTGGCGTTATCGGCATTGATGTCGTTGATAACGACATGCGCGCCGGCCGAAGCAAGTCCTTTGGCGAACGAATACCCGATGCCACGCCCGGCACCAGTCACGAGCGCAACCCTGCCCTTCAAGGAGAAAAGTTCGGTTCCTGTGATCATGATCAGGCGGCCTCGATGACTGTGATGGCGCGGGCAATGTCTTCAGCAGAAATCGGCTTAGCAAACTTCTTCATGTGCGCGGCCTCGGCCGACACGGTCGCAATGGTGTCGACAACCGAATTCGATCGATCTTCAAGGCCGAGATTAGCCAGCTTCAGTGGCAATCTGGCCTCCCGGTAAAAATTGTACATGTCCGCCATGAACTCGTCGTCACGCCCTTCGAGGACGAGTTGGACGAGGAGCCCATAGGCAACCTGGTGACCGTGAAGCGCGTTGGCGACGCCTGGTACGGCTGACAGACCTCTTGTCATGCCATGCGAGACCGAAAGCCCACCGCTTTCGAATGCCAGGCCGCTCATTAGAACGCAGGCCTCGACCAGTGCTTCCAGATGTTCATCCGGTTCACCACGCTCAAGAGACTGGTAGGCGGCCACAGTATGGTCTCGCACCGTATCGTAACAGGCGTGAGCAAGCGCAAGAGCAGAACGCGGCGAGCCAGCACCGAAGACGTTGTTACCCTTCGCACCAACACATTGCTCGACTTCGAAGCGCTTGACGAGTGCATCACCCACGCCAGCGGACAGGAGTTTGAGGGGTGCCTTTGCGATGATTGCTGTATCGACCAGCACCAGATCAGGATTAGAACGGTTTTGCTCGACGCCGACCAGCTTGTGATCGCGGTCGTAGACTACGGCGATATGACTGGTGGGAGAATCGTTCGAGGCAACTGTTGGCACCGAAACAAACGCTGCTTTCAGAGCTTTCGACACCAGTTTTCCTGTATCGATGGTCTTTCCGCCACCGGCTGCGATCACCACATCGAATTTCGCGCCTGACGCCTCACCCACGAGCCGTTCGATTTCGGCATAGGTGATTTCACCGCCAAAACGAAGATCTGTGACTGTGACCCCGGCCTGCTTCGCGCTGTCGGTAACGGCTTTGCCGACGATCTTGTTGACGTTGTCGTCGGCAAGCAGGATCGCGGAAGTGCCGAAACCCGCAAGTTCTTTACCAATGGCTGCAAGGACGCCTGGCCCCTGAATGTAGCGGCGGGGAGCTCCAAAAATGATCATGCTTTTTCTCTCCGGATATTCGAAAAATGCTCGCCCGAAGCGTTTCGGACGACGAAATCAATGAAAGGATCTATCTGACCCGTCAGCATATGAACGCCTTCGTGGACCGTCGCACCACGCAACCGCGCTTCCTGCAAAAGTCTCGTGACCGGGGGGGACATGATGACCTCGGCGACTATAGTCCCGCGCTCCAGCGTAGCTGGATCTATAGGCAGTGGATCGTTATCGTGCATGCCAAGTGCCGTTCCGTTGACTACCAGGTCAAAGCCCGTGCCATCTGCTTTCCCGACACTGATGGGAATGGCGGGATAGAGCGGTGTTAACCGTTCCACAAGCGCATTGGCACGAGACTCAGTGCGGTTGCTGATAACAAGCTCGCGAACGCCTGATGCCAGGAGCGCATCGGCTATAGCGACTGAAACGCCTCCCGCTCCTATCAGGAGCGCCCGTTTTCCTGCGGGATTGCGCCCGGTGCGGCTCAGCCCGCCGGTAAAGCCTTCACCGTCGAGAATGCGCCCAACCAGCGCCCCGTCATCCTCCTTGCGGACGACATTTGCAACGCCGAGCAATGCTGCTGGACCTTCGAGCCTGTCGCACAAGGCAGCCACTTTTTCCTTATGGGGAATCGTTATGATTGCGCCAGGTACGCTCTCGCTGACACGCATCGCGTTCATCACACCCGCAAGATTGTCGGGATGGACTTGCCAGGGCACCAGTACTGCATCCAGCCTGCGCTCGGCGCAACGCGCATTGAAGAGCTGTGGCGTTCGCAAATGCGCCGACGGATACGCTATGTGAACGAGAACTTGCGTTCTCCCGTTAATCTCCATTTGCGCCTCCCTCGCATTGTCATCACGTATCATGCATGATATTTGATTGCCGTCAACGCTAAAGTCTCCGGGAGGAACAATGAAGGCTGTTGTATTACACGCACCCCATCATCTTGTGATCGAAGATCGGCCGATACCGATACCGGGTGAAGGTGATGTGCTTGTGCGAATTCACCGAGGCGGCATCTGCGGCTCCGACATGCACTATTACCACCACGGCGGCTTCGGAACAGTGCGCATCAAAGCTCCGATGGTGCCAGGACATGAACTCTCAGGCGTCGTCGAGCGTCTTGGGGCCGGTGTCTCCAGTATCGTTGTCGGCACGGCGGTTGCGGTCAATCCATCGCTCGCGTGCGGCACGTGTTCCTTCTGCGTAAAGGGTATGTCCAGACATTGCTCGGACATGCGTTTTATGGGCAGCGCCATGCGGACCCCCCATATTGATGGTGGTTTTCGTGAGTATGCTGTGGTGCGTGCGGCTCAGGCAGTCCCAGTCGGCGAAATGGCTGGGCTTGAGGAGGCGGCCTGCGCCGAACCGCTTGCGGTGTGCCTTCACGCCGTCTCCCAGGCGCCGGATTTGCGCGGAAAGCGTGTCCTCGTAACGGGATTTGGGCCAATTGGAGCGCTCACGTTTCTTGCAGCCAGACACGCTGGTGCCGACGCGATTTCGGCTACCGACATCGCCGACATGCCGCTCGAAATTGCAAATAAGTTGGGCGCGGAAGCGGTCTGGAACGTCTCCGCGGCAGATGTCATGGAGGAAGAATTCCGCGATAGGGGACAATTCGACGTGGTCTTCGAGTGTTCTGGCAGTCCGGCTGCAATGCAGTTGGCCATTGGTGTTACCAAGCCATGTGGAACGATTGTTCAGGTGGGTTTGCTACCGGACGAGATCAAGGCCGAATTAAACCCAATGATCACCAAGGAAATTACGTTTCGGGGTTCGTTCCGGTTCGACAGCGAATTCGATCTCGCTGTCCAGCTAATCTCGGACCGCACGATCGACGTTCGGCCGATTGTTTCGCGAACATTTCCATTTGAGCGCGCCGATGATGCGTTTGCCTTCGCCCGAGACAGGCAGCAGGCCATCAAGGTCATGCTCGAATTCGCATAAAAGAGGTAAAGCAAAAAATGACAAACGATCTTCGATCCCGGCTCAATGATGCGAGCCTGCTTACAGACAAAGCCTTCATTGCGGGTCAATGGGCAACCGCCGACAGCGGCGCTACATTGGCTGTCGACAATCCCGCTACCGGTCAGACAATAGCGGTCGTACCGGACATGGGGCGGCCGGAAGCCGCGCGCGCCATTGACTGCGCTCACATTGCCCAGAAAAAATGGGCGTCGCTGACGGCCGGCGCGCGCTCCAAGATCCTGCGCAAGTGGTTCGAGCTGATGATGGAAAATCAGGAGGATCTGGCCATCATTCTCACCACGGAAATGGGCAAGCCGCTTTCGGAGTCGCGAGGCGAAGTTGCGTACGGTGCGGCATATGTCGAGTGGTTCGCTGAGGAAGCCAAACGCACCTATGGTGACATGATACCGGGTCATGCCGAAGACAAACGCATCATGGTCATCAAGCAGCCCGTTGGGGTGGTGGGCTCCATAACCCCCTGGAATTTCCCGATCGCAATGATCGCCAGAAAGGCAGCGCCGGCACTTGCTGCCGGCTGCACATTCATCTCGAAACCCGCGAAACAGACACCGCTTTCAGCACTTGCGCTAGCGGTACTGGCGGAACGCGCTGGTGTTCCCGCTGGCGTCTTTTCCGTCCTAACGTCAGCCTCCAGTTCAGCGATCGGCGCCGAATTTTGCGAGAATGAGAAAGTCAGAAAACTCAGTTTTACCGGATCAACGGAAGTTGGCCGTATCCTGATGCGCCAGGCTTCGGACCAGATCAAAAAGCTCAGTCTCGAGCTTGGTGGAAACGCACCCTTCATCGTCTTTGAAGATGCGGACATTGATGCAGCCGTCGAAGGTGCAATCCTCTCAAAGTTTCGCAACGCAGGTCAGACGTGCGTTTGCACCAACCGCATTTACGCCCATGACAGCATCTACGAAGCTTTTGTCGAGAAACTGGCGAATGCCGTGACCAATCTCAAGATCGGCGATGGGCTGGCTGCGGAAACGAAAATCGGACCGTTGATCGACAACGCTGCGGTGGAAAAAGTCGAGGAGCACGTCGCGGATGCCCTGTCGAAAGGGGCGACCCTTGTCGTTGGCGGTCAAAAAGATGATCGTGGTGGACGCTTCTTCCGGCCCACGGTGTTGCGTGATGTCAGTCAGGACATGGCGGTTGCACGTGAAGAAACGTTCGGGCCGCTCGCCCCGGTCTTCCGCTTCAGCAGTGTTGAGGACGTCATAGAAATGGCCAATGACACGATTTTCGGATTGGCCGCCTATTTCTATGCCCGTGATCTGTCTCGCGTCATCAGGGTCGCAGAGGCGCTCGAATACGGTATTGTCGGCGTCAATACCGGACTGGTTTCCACGGAGGTTGCACCATTTGGTGGCATAAAACAGTCTGGCACCGGCCGCGAGGGCTCGAAATACGGCATCGAGGATTATATGGAACTCAAATATATCTGCCTGGGGGGCATTGGGAGCTGATCGCTCCCAACAATCAAATAAAAAGGCGGTTTCTTTCGAAACCGCCTTTTTTGTTGCCGTTATTGATCCTGGAGCTTTCGTGATCAGACGAAGCGAGATGCCACTTCCTCGATGCCAGCTGCATCGAGTTTGTAGTGCCGGTAAAGGTGCGTTGGCGGTGCAATCAGGCTGTATTCATCCATGATCCCGTGCCTCACAAGCCGTGCAGTGCCGGGGTTTTCAGCCATCACTTCGGCAACTGCAGAGCCCAATCCGCCGAGAATATTGTGTTCCTCAACGGTCAGTATAGTCCGGGAACCCTTAGCCGCTTCCAGAACCGCATCGACATCCAGTGGCTTGATCGTATGCATATCGATCAGGCCGACCGAGTGGCCCTTTGCATTGAGCGCCTGCATGGCCGCTTTTGCACCATGGACGGGCATGCCGCAGGCAATGATCGTGAGATCTTTTCCGATGGCATGGACCTTCGCCTTGCCGATGCGGAATTTCTCCGTGTCGTCGTAGATCACCGGATCGTGGCCACGATGGGTACGGAAATAGATGGGCTCCTTGTAGACAGCCGACTCTAGCAGCAATTGCTTGTACTGTTGGCCATCAGACGGAGAAATGACAGTCAGGTCGGCAATCGCACGCATGGTGGAAATGTCTTCGGTGGCATGATGCGACGTGCCGTAGAAACCCATTGAAATTCCCGTATGATGACCGATGAGCCTCACCGGCTGAGCGCAATACGCAACGTCCATGCGGATTTGCTCGCACGCAAGCAGGCCAATGAACGAAGCGAAGGTCGCGACATATGGGATAAGACCGGTTGTGGCCATGCCGGCGGCTGCGGAGACCATATTCTGCTCCGAGATGCCGAACTGGACGAAACGATCGGGATAGCGCTCTGCAAAGGCAACAAGACCGTTTGAGTGCTGGAGATCTGCGGTGCCTGCGGCAATGGGATGACCAGCCTCGACCAGTTCGATCAGCGCGTCCGAGAGCACGGATAGAGATGGCGCCTTTTTGTTCAAATCACGGTACTGCCAGGACTGCGGGTTTTGCGGGGCATTCATGATAGGACTCCGTCAAGAATTGTCTGGCGTGCACGTTCTTCATCGTCTGGGGCAAGCCAGCCGAGATGCCAGCCGGGCTCGGTTTCCATATAGTCGATCCCTTTGCCTTTAAGCGTCTTTGCTATGATACAGCACGGTTTCGTCCGGCCGCGGTCTGCCTTCACCTCGCGAAGTTTCTGGGTCAGTTCGACGATATCGTGACCATCAACGACATGAACTTCCCAGCCAAACGAGCGCCATTTCTCATCCAGCGGTTCAATCGCGATCACGTCATCAACCTTGCCATCCAACTGATAACCATTGCGGTCGACGATCGCGATAACATTGGACAGACCGTGGCTTGAGGCGTTCAGTGCAGCTTCCCAAACCTGTCCCTCCTGCATTTCTCCGTCCCCGAGAAGGACGAAAACGTCAAAATGCTGCTTCTGGATACGTGCACCGTGCGCCATGCCCACGCCGTTTGAAAGCGCGTGGCCGATCGAGCCAGAGCTGAAGTCAACGCCGGGTACCTTGCGCATATCAGGATGATCGCCGAGAGGGCTACCAAGACGTGTGTAGTCGTCGAGCCATTCCTTCGGAAAGTAATCGAGATCGGCGAGTATCGGAAACAGCCCAACTGCCGCATGACCCTTGCCCATGAGGAAGCGGTCACGCTCCTCCCACTTCGGCTCGCCGCGTCGGATATTCATCACATCATAGTAGAGGGAGGAGAAAATCTCGGCACAGGAAAAGACGGACGAGTAGTGTCCGACTTTCGCAATACTGATGAGCCGGATGGTCTCCAGACGGACGAACTTCGCCCTCTCCTCGAGCAAGGCAATCTGCTCCGCCCCAAGTTCGGTGTTCTGCATGAACAAATCCCACATTTTTAAAGTTAGAAGGCGCCGGCATCCGGCGGGCCAAGATTAACTGGCAGTCCTCCGCTGTGGCCTCCACCAGCAGCCATATGAAGATAGCTGAGCGAATATCATGCGTCAAGCATCATGCATCATATATGATGTTAGATTTCGTTGGTTTGGAGGCGCTTGAAACGGCGTTCCCTAAATAACTCTCACACACGCTGGCATGCCGATCAAAAAATCCAGTCGCTTCACTCTACGACTTGATCAGTTGCGACACTTCGTTGGTCCACGTTGACTGAGAAATAAAACGGATTTTACGATGCCACGGGTTGTTCGCGTGGCTTCCGCGCAACGTGCGGTAAACGACTGCGGGGAGCCGACATTAATAACGCAATCGCACCCGATCGGATCAAGGACCGGGTGCAAAACTCCAGTGAATGGCAGACGCCAATTACAAGGCGTCGCGTTCGTCGATAAGATCGCGTGTTCTCGTCTCCGGCGCCAAGCAAGCCGATATCAGAGAAATCGCGGCAAGGAGCATGATGTAGAAAGCGATTGGCCACCAGGTATTGAAATAGGACACCAGAGCCGCACATATGAACGGCGCGATGCCGGCGCCGAGCAGGCCACCAATTTCCTTTGACGCGGTAATTCCTGCCAGACGATGGCGAGAGCCGAACATTTCTGCCATCCATGCAGATTCGATCGCGTACATACCAAGAACACACGTGCCGAACGCAAGAACGAAGGCGATCATAATGAGCGGTGTACTTCCGGTGCTGATCATGTAGACGCCGGGAATGGCAAAGAGTGTCTGGAAACCAGACAAGGCGATGTATACCGGCTTGCGTCCGTAAATGTCGATTAGTTTCCCGACCACGGGAATGCTGAGATAAGCAAATACTGACGCGACAATAAGCGCCATTGTGCCGATCGATTTGCTACTGTTGGACAAGGTGCCGATGTATCCGACGAGGAACACCTGATAGACGACGGATGTACCACCCTCGCCGAGCCGAAGCCCGAAGCATGTCGCGAAAGCCTTTCTTCCGCTCCCAAACACACCGCGATAGATCTCACGGATTGTCTTTCGCTCCTGCTTGGCAGAAACCTCCACAAATGTCGGACTTTCCTCTACGCCGCGCCGCATCCAAAGGCCCCACATCGCCACAAGGAAGCTGGCAAGGAATGGAAGACGCCACCCCCAGCTCAACAATTGCTCGGTCGGCAGGAGGGTTACAAGAAGCCATACGGCAGAGGCGATAAGAGTACCGGTGTTTGTCCCGATGCACAGGATCGAGCCGATAAACCCACGTTTATCCGTGGGCGCGCTTTCCACGAGCAACGTCGATGCACTTGCAAGCTCCGCACCTGCGCCAAAGCCCTGCAGCATTCGCAAAGCAAGCAAGAGGATGGGCGCCCAGACACCGATTTGGGCGTAGGTTGGCAGCAAACCGATGGCAAAGGTAGAAACCCCCATAAGAACGATGGTGACGACCAGGATATACTTTCGGCCCAGACGATCGCCCATCGCCCCAAGGAGCAGTCCCCCGACAGGTCGCACGGCGAAGCCTACAGCATAAGTGGCGAAGCTCGCCAGTAGTCCAAGGGTTGGATTTGCTGCCGGAAAGAACAACGTGTTGAAGACCGTTGCAGCAGCCAGCCCGTAGATCACGAAGTCGTAATACTCCAGCGCTGTCCCCAAAAATCCGGACAATGTGCTTCGGCGCGATGTTGCAGTGCTGGCGCCGTGCTCCTCGCAGTCGATCTGATCCATACTAGTACTTGTCATTTTCACTCCCAAATCCGCAGCCACCACGGCTCCTCACGGTCGCACGCAAATGAAATCATGTGGCTGTTTCCTCCAAAACCAGTCACGCATCATGCATGATATATGACGAGTTGCAAGGGGAGTGCATTACATTGACGGTGAACACGCTTGTTTAGGTGACGTTGGTAACAACGCAACGGCAGGAATTTTTAAGGAAAGAACGCCACCCGACTTCGCCCGAGTTGGCAGGTTGTTCTTAGCGTGGCGCATCTTGGAGACCCAATCGTAGGCCCATGCTGCTGCCTAGACGCTTCGACCGTGCCCGTATGGCCTTAAGGGCTAGCGTACCTGCCCGACGATCTTAACGGGCTGAAAGGTGCACGGCCGTGAGAAAGCTACCTGAGTCAGCACTCACTCTGAAAATGCCCTCCACCTCTCGCAGCCGCGTTTGAATGAACTCTAGCAATGCCCGAACCCGAGCAGTGACCGAATTACGATGGCTGTAGGCGCCAAGCAATTGCAGTGGCGCAGGGCGCAAATCCAGTTGTACTTCTTGCAATCGGCCTGCGGCAAGATCTTCCTGACATGGGTAGGCCGCGCCAATTGCGAAGCCAAGGCCCCGACGTGCGCCAGCCACCGCAAGTTCCCCGCTGTTGACGCGATAACGGCTACGCACAGGCACCTTTACGATATCTCCCGCAGTGTCGACAAACTGCCAAGGCTGGCCTTTCAGTGCGCTCAATGTGGTGATGCAAGGTAAGGACTTGAGTTCGCGCACCTGGCGCGGCACCCCGGTTTGGGCCAGTAGAGAGGGCGCCGCGACCACAATGCTGGGCAATGTTGCGAGTTCGCGGGTGATAAACGCACTATCATCTTGACGCCCCCGGTGGAAAACGATGGAGAGATCGAGGTCTTCCCGCAGGACTTCCAAACCGGTCAGACGCGTGTCGCATTCCAATTCAATGCCGGGATGGAGACTGCAGAATTCGGCGAGGATGGGACCTAATAGCCTTGGCGCTTCATTTGGCATGCATATCCTTAGAGGGCCCTTCAACTCGCGCTGTACTGCGGCGAGTTCCTCCTCCGTGGAGAGCAAGGCGTCGAGTACCGGTTTGGCGCGCTCATAAAGCAGCCTCCCGGCTTCCGTCATGCGCAGATGACGCGTGCTGCGTTCCAGCAAGCGAACCCCTAGCCGACGCTCCAGCGACGCGACGTGGCGGCTGACGTTCGACGAGGGAAGTGCCAGCAGGCGCGCCGCGCCGGAAAAGGACCAGGCTGGTAATTCCCTGGGAGGCCTGGACATCAAGCTGCTGGACGAGATCATGGGGTATCCAACCCATACGATCCTGCGTCGCGACTTGCAGGCGGTACTGCTGCACCATGTCGCACGAGCTGGCATCCAGGTGGAGTTCGGGCATCGAGCGATAGCGATTGACCTGGACGCCAGCGGCAAGGCCGTGGCTCGGTTCGAGAACGGCAAGAGTATCCGCCCTGATCTACTTATCGGCGCAGACGGTCGCATGGACTCCGTGGCGCGCAGGTTCGTCGCAGGAACAAATACGCCAACCTATCAAGGCTTTGTGAACTGGATCGGAGTCGCACAATGGAACGGTGACTTGTTGAGCGACGTCGAGATTCAGGACTATTGGGGTTCTGGCGATCGTTTCGGCTGCGTCGCGGTTCGGAAAGATTTGGTTTACTGGGCGGCAGCTCAGGCGCGGCCGTTGCCAGAAGCGACGCCCGCAGCGGACATGCACAAAGAGCTTATGGATCTATTTGCAGCATGGCCAGGGCCTGTCGCCCGCCTAATCAACGCCACGCCAGCGCACTCCATCCAGCTCATTGCCGTTCATGATCTGGAGCCACTGCACACATGGAGCCGAGCAAATGTTCTGCTCGTTGGAGATGCGGCGCACGCGCCGCTCCCGACCTCCGGCCAAGGCGCCTGCCAGGCGTTGGAAGACGCCTGGCATCTGGCTACTTGCCTGAATGCGTCGGACGGTTGCCTTGATGAAGCATTTTTGCGCTTCACCACGGTTCGCGCACCTAAGAACGCAAAGTTGGCGGAACAGGGCAGAATGTTCGCACGCGGCCTTTTTGCAAAAGACCCCGAAGCCTGCCGTATTCGAAATGAGCGTGCCAAGGCGTCCGATCCATTGCGTGATGCGCAGGCTATGGCGGCAGGATGGTCGCAAGGTTTGCCGATGGTACACCGCACTGAGAGGGTGCCAGCGGACGGCGTCGATAGTCTGTATCGCTTGTGAATGGCAATCTAACTCAGGCGGTCGCATTTATCTGCGGCCGCTAGCATCATTCATGAGATACTTTCTGACCGTCTGGGTTTGTAGGGTTAGCATAAAGCAACTGTCCGCAGGGTTGCTGGTGGCTGCTACGATGAGCGGTTCTCGGTCTTTCGTGAGGATCTCGATCCAGCTGGTTTAGTCCCTTCTCGGGATCAGCGCGTCGTTCGCCTTGTCACACCCAGTTTGGAACACTAGAAGGCACCTCCAAGCTAGGCCCTATCACTGCATAGGCGGCATCGCAGATGCGTTCGCCAAACGCTATGGGCGGTCGCGTCAGCTCACGCCTGGTGACACCGAAGGAATGCAGCTTAATGTTCGCGCCTTGCTCTTGAAGGGATCGGGACCTTCGACCCCGTTAGTTGAGCAGACCTAACACGATGATATTGCTCAGCGGCGGGCGAAAGCTTTTCGCTCGCCGAAAGATTGATCTGAGGGAGTCGGCTGCCAGTCCGATGAAATCATAACAGTATCGCAAGCTTACATCTAGGCGGTCGTTCACGGGTCACAGTAGGACGGAATTCTACGTTGTTTAGCTAAGTCGGAGCGCGCATGCGGTTAACCACATGGTCGCCTACCGGCACGCCCTCGCATGTTGAAAAGGCCTAAATCTTTAGCTGCTTGAAAAAAGCTTCGTTCCGAAGCCGTGCATCCTTAAGCACGTACTTATAGCTCAGCGCCTGCACAAACGCGCGGTAATCCGCGTTGTATCCATAGAAACCACCGCCGCCAGGCAAAGGCACATTGATCTGCGCAAGCCTGAGCCACTTGCGCATATTTGGGGTGAAGTCAGCGATGATATAGCAAAAGAACGGCGTATCGGCCGTCACTTCCTGTATCTGTCCCCCGTCCTTATCGAGTATCCTCCCGTTTTGAAGATCTTCGATGTAGCTGTAAATTTGGACAAATGGGTTTTCCTCCTCGTCGTATTCGTTGCGTACTGGTTTCTTAAATTCCACGATAACCACCGGCTGATCGGTCCCCGG
The DNA here is from genome assembly GCF_053521785.1 of Agrobacterium sp. A3-95. NCBI lineage: Bacteria > Pseudomonadati > Pseudomonadota > Alphaproteobacteria > Hyphomicrobiales > Rhizobiaceae > Agrobacterium > Agrobacterium sp. A3-95. The sequence goes on from NZ_JBNWDR010000011.1 coordinate 125,412, forward strand.
ACGGTGGTAGGCCGACCTTCCCGCGAACAACAGCACATCCGGGCGGTCTGAAGAAGTGTGCTCGCTGACGACCTTCTTGAGAGCTTTGTCCGACGCCCAGTATTCGTAATACGTGAGCTTATCATCCACGATCCAAAGGTTGTGCTTGTCGACATGGACGTCTTTGTTAGTAACACGCATCGGCACGATGAAGCTGTGCAGCGCCTCTTCAGAATGGTGCTTCATTGTTCCGTCTGTTTTGTACTGAAGGCGCTTTTCCAATAGATCGAGGACGATTTTGCGCCGGACAGTGTAATCAGCTAGCACGGAAAATTCGTGTTCGGTAAGCCGACCCAACAGCTCTGCCACGCCGGTTTCTACAGGGTCCTCTTCTTTTGGCTCAGTCTTGGAAAGCACTTCGACTTTGCGCTCGATATCCCGGTTGTCGCGGTAATCCATGATCGCGAGTTGCTGGTAAATCTGTTCAGCCGTGCGGAAATTACGTGGCACACTCGACACGACGAAGTCCTTGGGATCATCGACCAGGTAGGCATACCGCGGATATTTCTTGATCACAGACTTCGTAATATCGGCCTGCTTCTGGATCACCCGCTCTATAGAAGCAGACAGTACGATCCGAATGGCGTCGAAAGTTTTTCGTTTGATAATTTCGAGCAACTCCGCATCCAGGTCGAATGCCGTTCGCTCAGAATTAACTGAATCATCTAGAATTTGCCCCGATAATACACCAGCGTAGGCGTAGGAAACCTGCTCCCGATCGATGTAGGTGACGAGGCCCAGTGCAAGACCGATATCGAATTCTGCGACAACGCGTCCATGTGCAGCCAGATAAATCTTGTGTGCAGCTTTCCCTTCAACGACCGACTTTTCGAGTAGGTTGTGGTCGAGTCTCAGGGAAATTTCGTTATTTATAACCAAGGGAATGGCGTTCAGGGCCAGCTCCTTTTCCTTCAGATAGGCGCCAAGTTCTATCGACTCGCTTGCGCCTTCAATTGTAATCTTCGGGCGAGCGGAGGAAATCAGATAGGGAAGAAAATGAGCGACGACTTTGCGGACTGTCGTGTCAAATTTTGTGGGAAAATGCTTAGCATATGCAGACTTCATACGCCGAAGCACCACTGTCGTCCCGGGATCCAAACCTTTGGTTTCAACGAGGCTGTAACCCGACAGGGGCACATCGTTATTTAGAACCAACGTAAAGGAGCGCTGGAACAGTTTTCCTTCCTGCTCGAAGATGCTGACCACGTGTGCTTCAGCAAACACTTTTAACCAGGATAGCCGACCAAGGCCTTTACCGCCCCGCATAACCTTGTGCCCGCTATCGTATGTCATGAACGACGTGAAATTATCCTTGTTTAAGCCAATCCCGTTATCCCGTATCTCAATGGAGGGATTGTCGGATTCGGGATCGATAAGAGAAATGTCGATCGCACCGTGGTCCGGCCATTTCTCGCCGTAGCGATCCTGAATGGCGTGCAGCGAATTATAAATAGCCTCCCACAATGGCAGGAGCGAGTTCGAAGGCGTCGAAGATCCAAGGGCGTAATTCTGTACCCTTCGGACTAGGTTCGCCTGAAATGTCATTTCTTCGGTCATTGGCCTATCCCCCACGAATACAAATCAAATGTGGTGAGCATTGCCAAGATATCTCTTGGGTTGAGCACAACCAAATCGTCACGAGTTCGGCACCGAGACAGTGAAAAAGCGCCACTGAACGGCAGCGCGTGTCGAACGCAATGACGCTTGAACGCTAAAATTTCGAAGCAAAGCAGTCGGTATAGGCTTGCTGGAGGCTGCGCGGGGGCCGGGACATCTGTCGATTCCGCAGCATTTTCACGTCTCGGATTAGAGCTTCGACGCCTTGACAGACGCGCGGACGTCACCCGGTGTCTCAGGGGGGGGCTTGACGTATTCTACGGTTATTGAATATATTCATATTAGATTGAATTTCAGGAGCGCACTTATGAATAAGGAAATTGGCGGACTTCTTGCGCAGTTACGTGACGCATCCGGCAAAACTCAAAAGGACATAGCGATCGCCGTCAGTGGCAACCAAACCAGGATCTCTCGACTGGAAGCGGGCGAGGGGCAGATCGAAGACGCGATCCTATATCTCCAAGCGGTCGGAAGCGATGAGGCTGCCAAGCTTGCTGAACGACTGCAATTCGATTGGAAGAATCTAATGAAACCTTCCATTCATCATCCTGATATCGACACTCTAATGGAGATTGAGAAGGCTCTCGACCGCCTCAAGACATTTCTCGTTGATGGGGAAGTGCCTAAAGTTCTGGCCGGGCAAGCGGAGCTGCTCCGGATGCGCCTCGAAGATGTCGGCAATTACTTATTCGAGCTCAATCATGAGATTGTCTATGTAGGCGAAATCGGAGCCGGAAAGACGACGGCGGCGTGCCGGCAGGCAAAACTCGTAATTGACCCCCAGTTTGCCAGTGATTTGAAAGGCTTGCTTCTTGACACGGGCGGCGGGCGAACGACGCTTTGCGACGTTCGCGTTCAGACGGGCGATCGGTATTCGATGTCAGTAGACCCTGTTCCAGACGAAGAGGTTTACAAGCTCGTCGCGGAAATCTGCCGAGGGCTTCGCTATAAAGCGGAGGGTGATTCCACATCGGGTGCGGCAGAATTCAAACCCTCTGAAGAGATGGAGCGTGCGGTACGGAACATGGCAGAATTGCCGCGGCCGAAGGCTGCGAAGAAAGGCCAGCCGCCGGTCGCGGATCCAGCTGCTGAGCTTTCCGCTCAGTTTAACGATCTGGACGAGTTTACCGCCGAATTCGCGAGCCGGCTAAGCCTTTGGCGGCGAAGCCGTCGCGAGATTGAGTTCGATGGCCCGGACCCGAAAGAAGCGAGACAGTGGCTGAAGTCCACTTTCACGGCGATCAACAATGGGCGACACGATGATTTTACACTTCCAAGCAAAATCACAGTGACTGTTCCGTTCCCCCTCGTTCCCGATCAACGTCTTTCTATTGCGCTGATTGACACCAGAGGCGTTGACGGCACTGCTATTCGCTCCGACATTATCGGCCACATGAAGAACCCTCGAGCAATCACCCTTCTTTGTTCCAAGTGGGGGAGTGCACCGGATCCGACATCGCAGGACCTACTTCAGCACGTGCGGGAAACCGACGCTGACCCTACACTATTCGCACGGACGGCGGTCGTTGCTCTCGCGCGACCAGGCGACGCGCTCTCGATGCGCCATGACTCGGGTGATGCGGCTGAAGATGTCGAAGAAGGATACGATATCAAACTAGGGCAGATCGAAAACGCATTGCACAAGATTGGCCTGACGGGTGTCAAATCTTTCGTTTATGATGCGGGTCAAGATGATCCCGCGCTTCTCACCGATTTCATCATGGACCGGGTTTCAGCTGTGAGGCGCAGTCAGATTGATGCAGGCAAGGCGACAATAGCAGCTATCGAGCAGATGTTTGATAACCTCGAGCAGCAACAGGCTCTGGCGGCTCTTGAGTTCGTAAACCAAGACCTGATCCGATTTGCTGATCGTCATGCTGACCTCAAGACCCCTGTCCGTCCGGCGCACGAGCGGCTCTTAATGGCAGTGAGAACATTGCACGCTCGCACTGTGTGGGCAGCAACGACCCGTGCTGGTGACTTCTGGAATTTTAATGTGTTTCATCGTCTGGGGGACGGCGCAGCTGCTGGGGCTAAGCTGCGCTCAAGAAAGGTACTCGATGGCCTTGCCGAGGTTATTGCATCAAGGACAGCAGACCCAGAGCTCGAAAGCACACACGGGTTTCTCGCCGAACTTCTGGAAAATGCCAATCAGTGGGAAAAGGATTTCGTCGACGCTGCCCGACATCATGCAGTGGCTGTCTACCGAGGTGCCCTGAGCAGTGATAAGAAACTGTGGGATGCCTGTGAGGATCCTTACGGCCGCGGACAAGGAAGCTACCGTGAACATGTCGCGGCTCTTTTGCAGTCGTGGTTCGAGGATCGCGACGATCTACGCGAAAAGCTCGATCGGCGGATTGCAAAGGCTTGGTCGAAAACATTCGTGCTGCCACTTCGTCAAGCCGCAGGCCAAGCGTTAGTCACGGAAAACCATGATGCCTAGAGACTAGAAGCGACGACGGGCCCGTCTGGCCTCGGTGCTGGATTGACTTAGAAATCCCGGCCCACCGTGGCCGGGTGCGGAGGCCCGCTGGTTGACGAAGGCTTCTGTCCCTTACCGTACATGGGGGTTATGTAACTTCTAATCCGCCCCCTTTAGCTTTTCCTCGTCCTGGTTACTTGTTGCTTGGCGGCAGGGTTGTTCTTGAACTAGGATATTCGTGATTTGAGGGTTCTTACAGATGTATGCCAAACGGTTGTCCGCTTACGATTTTCGATGTTTTGGAAAAGCCGTTCTTGCGTTCCAGTATCCCGGGCGGCGTGGAGCTGGCACATCACCTATTTCGAATGTGAACTTGATCCTGGGCGATAATGGAGGCGGTAAGTCATCCGTTCTGCGAGCGGTCGCTATCGCCGTGCTAGCGCCCATCCTGATGGAGTCTGGTTACGTTGCTCATCGTGTCGTTCGCCGCCCAGGTGCAAAGAAAAGCTTGCTCAAAGTGGATGGCGTGCTTCACAACCTTGAACAAAAAGACGGCGACCCCAAGAAGTTAGGTCGGACTGAGCTAGAGATGCTGGCTCGGTTCGAGTACCGGGAGAAACAAAGCCGCGATCGGTTGCATCTGGATAGCACTCCGACAAATCCATTGACAGAACTGTTGTATGATGACTCGTCTCCAGCCTTCTTCGTTGCTGGGTATGGAGCTACACGACGCGTCGAAACCGGCGACTATTTTGAAAGCAGTGCTCGCCGATCACGTGGCTTGAGGTATGGCCGCGTGGCCGGGCTGTTTGAAGATCATCTGGCGCTCCGCCCAATGCACTCTTGGTTTCCTCGACTTGATGACCGACGTCAAGCAGAAGCAATCGACATTATAAATGCGGTATTACCTAATAATGTCCGCTTCAATGGTGAATATGACGAGGATGAGGCGCAGTTTCTGTTTGCATTTGAGGGCCAGCGCACACCTTTCACTTCTTTGTCAGACGGTTACAAAGCATTCTTAGGCATGGCCGGCGACTTGATCGGGCATCTTGCAGATGTTTGCCGCGACGATAAGCGCATAGGTGACGTAGACGGCATCGTGCTTATCGACGAGATTGATCTGCATCTACATCCAGAGTGGCAGCGGACCGTTTTGCCTGCCCTAGCCGGAGCGTTCCCGCGCATTCAATTTATCTGTACGACTCATAGCCCTCTCGTCGCGAGCACGGCTCGAAAAGAAAATGTTTTCGTGACAGACGTCGACGATGCAGGCTTGGCCACGATCAAACAGATTGAAGAACGCGTCTTCGGGCAAAGTGCGGAACAAGTCCTGCTTAGCTCTTACTTCGGGCTTGCGACCACAAGGCCGCAGCAATTTGAGGTGGAGGCGGACGCACTATTTCGCAGCGCGGCCCTAGGCGACAAGGAAGCGGCGCTCGACTTCCTAAACCGTTTGACGTCCCCCAATAAAGAAGCGTCAGGCTCGGTCGAGCCAGCTAGACGACGCAAGCATAGGGCAACGCGACAGGAATGATACGCTACACGTCTAGTCCTGAAGAATTGTCGGATGCCGTCGATGCCCTAGACAAACGTTGGCGCGCGAAGGCCGAGACGCGTACCGCTAGATTTATCAACGCCTGCAAATACGACGAAGAGAGCTCGCAATCGATCTGGAGCACGGTCAAGCCTGCATTCATGAATCTGCAAAAGAACAAGTGCGTGTTCTGCGAGCGGCAATTCGAAAACGAGCTTCACGGGAAGATCGAGTTCGACCTCGAACATTTCCGCCCCAAATCGTCGGTTGAAGCTTGGCCAATCGCGGGGACGCACACTCTTACTTACACCTTTACGACCGGTGCTGCGAGCCCTAGTGGATACTATTGGCTAGCGTATGACCTCACAAACTATGCCGCTTCCTGCAAAGTCTGCAATTCTCGCCTGAAGTCGAACTACTTCCCTATAGAGGGAGCGCGCGCCACGGCACCAGGGTCGCTCAAAACCGAGAAAGCCTTCTTATGCTATCCGATCGGCGACGAGGATGATGACCCGGAGGACATCCTGACCTTCATAGGTACGGTTGCAGTGCCGAGACGAAAGTCTGGGTACAAACATCGACGCGGTAAAATCATTATCGACTTTTTTGACCTCAATCGGCGGGAACAGCTTCATCGCGAACGGGCGGCCCACATTATCCTGTTGGGCAACTCATTGCTGAATCTTGACCGCGGTGATGGCGATCCAGCAGACGAAGCGATCGTAGCGCGCGCTAAATCGGCTGAAGCTCCGCATGCAGCATGTATGCGTTCATTTTTTGCACAATGGCAATCTGACCGACCCTTCGCACGCAAACTTCTAAGTTCTTGCAAGTCATATTATGCATCAGCGCTGGGGACGCTGCCTCAAGATCAGTAGAAAATCGTAATCTCTTCTACAGCGCACATAGCTTTTTTGGGCCGCTTCTCCAGTACGGAAACCTTCCTTTTTCTAGAAGGAAGGTCTGATCACATTTCGATCCAAAGGTGGTCAATCCGAATAGGGTGGAGACCCGATTGACGAGTATGGTTCGATTGCAGCGCAGCCACACGATCGGACACTTGATTACGAATCAAGGCGAGCTTGTCATCCGAAGACCATCCGATCGTTGGCTCGGCGACGATCGCATCTACCCACGCATCGATTTGCTGTACCCAATGCTCGACATTCAGGTTTTGAATGAAGCCGATCATTGCCGCTCGTGAGTGAGCCGCACCGTGGTTACCCGCCTTGAAGCGTTGAACTCCGCCGGTGGAAGTGTACTGACTGATCAGGTACTCGCGTTCATCCCGATCGGCGCCTGGTGGAGTGGGCAGCCGCTTGCACTCAATCGGAAGGAGTGTCTGGTATTCGTTGTACTCGCGCCCAGCTAACCAGATGATCTGACCCCGTGGCGCGGCGACCAGATCAACCGCCCGTCTTGCATCAGTGTCGTCTGGCTCTTCACGGCGGAACTGGAGAATATCCCAGCCCGGGGCGTGACGGGTCAGGCTGTTCAGTCTTGCGCACAGCTGCGCCGTCAATCGAGTTTCACCATGAACGGCTTCCCGCACAGGATCATCTCGCCAGGCGGGTAATGCGGTAGCAATGAACTCAAGAAGAGATGAAAGCCACTCGCCAGTAAACTGAACATCGGCATTAAGGGCACCGGCTTGGCTTGAATACTCCCCGTTTTCGGCCAACATATCAGAAACCTTGAGCCCTTAGATCGGCGAGCATATCGTCAGCGTCGCGCAACGCTACAGAACGTGTCCAAAACCGGTGACGGTCTGGCTTCAAAAGGAATACGAAGTTGCGATCATAAAGCCTCATCACCCTCGCAATCGTAAGCCCGGACTGTCGGCGCTCATGCAATAACTCATCCAGCTTCAGATGAAGCTCTTCCGCGCCTGACCAATCGACTGCACCACCGCCGAATGCGTACGCTTTGCAGATAGCTCCCGCCCAATGATAGCTTTGCAACGACCGCAATGGATTTCGACGGTAAACGGCATTTATTTGCCCTGCCAAAATCTCATCGAAAGAAACGAGGGCTTGCTCCGGAGCCCTACGCATCAAGGCTGCGTCTGTCCCGCGACGAATGAAATCCCGCTGAAACTCAACGATATCCTCGGCGAGGATCCGCTCATTTTCGCTCAGATCAAGGTCGTGATCTGTGGGATAGGGGAGAGACAGTATATCAGCGCTCAAAATCGCCGTAGCTCGCTGGACAAACAGGCTTGCACTCACCCCTGCAACGTAAGCTTTCAACACGACACGCTCTTTTTGCAGCCACGACTCGACCTCCCTCAGCTGGGGCAAGTCGTTTCGGCCGGAAGCAAAGCCGACGATACGATGCTTGTACGCAAGGTAATGACCTTCCCAAAGCCCGTGATGAAGGTCGTCGTTTTCTTTGATCAATAGGTAAGGCGGCGTAAATCTTCGTGTGGTTTTGGTATCCTTGATCGGCCGATCGGGAACAGTGACAATTGCCTCAATGTCAATACCGTCCTCCGAGAGGGCTTCCGTCGGCAGGAGGGGTTTTCCAACCAAGTGATCGGCAGGCCTTGAGATCCCCTTCAGACCAGCGATATATCCTTCACCAAAGTCCCATCCACGTTCAACTGCATAGTCGCGCAGCGTGGGGAACTTCCGCAGTCGTTCAATCAGGACTCTAACGCGACTTCCGCCCAGGAGGTTTGCGCGCCAGACATCGCCAGATGCACCAACGTCCGCATTCCTAAGCCAATGAAGATCGTAGTAATCAATATCAAAGCCCTGTTCAGCAGTGGCTCTGCCGTTACGGCGAAACACAGCATGCAGCAGCTTGCCATCGGGCGCCGCCTCCTGAGCTTCAGCTAAAACCACAACGATCTTCGGATCCGCCTCTCCTTTTTTGAACAGTCCTCGAACCGATACGAAATCCAGAATTTCGCGTACACGCCAATTCCCGAAAAAGCGTTTTCGGAACGGAGAAACGTTCTGATTGTAAAGAAATCCTGCCGGCTCAATCATCGCCAAGATGCCGCCGGGCCGCAAAGAGACCATCGCCTCATGCAGGAAAAGGTAGGCAAGCTGGTTGTCAGCTAGAGCGCCGTAGCGTTCACTATATCGCTTGTACGCGCGCTTCGCACCATCAGTGGTTAAAGAAGACTCGAATGGAGGGTTGCCAACAATTACGGCGACGTTGTCTCTGAGAAGACCTTTCTCTTGGGCCTCGAAGAAACAGCTTCCATGCAATGACACACCGTTCAATTGCGGAAAAAGCTTGATGCTTGCTCGGATCTCCTCGGGGTCAAGCGCATCGCATAAACTCAGGCATAGGCTGAACGCAGCCAGCTCGACCGCGCCATCTTCCAAATCGATACCGTGTATACGAAGCAACAATTGTCGGAGTGTACCTACGTCTGGCTTTTCCCAACCGTGGCGCGACCGCCAATGAAGCACAAGCCTCTTATATGCTTCGACAAGAAACACACCTGAGCCACATGCCGGATCAAGCAACACGCCGTCGCTCGCCATGAGCTCATCCAACCGATCCCAGCTAAGCGCCTCTTCGAGCATAAGCCGAACGAGTGCAGGTGGGGTGTATATAGAACTCGCGGCGTCTTTGACAAAAAGCTGATAGATATTGCTTATGAGCTCTACGGGCAGGTCCCGAAACGAATAGAGCCGCCAAAAATTAGCTTGCCCGTTCTCATCCTCGTATCCTTGCACAAGCTTCGCATAACGAGACAGATCCACGCTGCTCTGCAGCGCAACGCGTTCCTCGTCCTGCAGCCGGAAGACATGTCCGTTAAACCGCGCCTCCAGCATCTCCAGGAGCCTTATCAAGGCCGGCGCCTCAGCCAGCACCTGAAAGAAATGCTCTGCCCCAGGAAGCACTTTCCCGAAATCATCGGGAAGCAAGACCGACCGTTCCTCCAAATATGCGATCAACAAGGTTAGGATAAGGAGCCGACGGCGCAGTTGCGCATCGAGGAGATGGCTATCTGTAAGCTGACCAGCCAGCGCACGCACTCCAGCCACCAGCTTGCGATGTGCTGACTTTGTCGCCGAGAGCATTAACTCGCAAGCTTCAGGATCGTCCCAAATGGCGCCGTTGCGAATTCGTTTCGCATCCCACCAGATTTCCGCTGCGGTGATTTCGGCACCCAGCTGGAGCGTTCGGATAGGATTGCAAACAGGGACATCGCCAGGCCCTAAGAAGTCCGGCGCATGCGCGCACCTGAACAGCTGGATCACTCCAGGTCCAACCCGATACAGCAGCGGAACGCCCCCCCAGCTCCAAAGACGTTTATGGAGCTCGGCGAATTGCTTTTCGTCAGGATGATCTTTTGCGTCGAATATCAATGCTTGAGCGATAGGAGGACGGCCGTTTCGCTGAGCTTCGAAGAACACGGCCCGAGCACCGTAGCTGCGAGCACGCTCGATTACTGCGACGACCTCTGGCAAGTGAATCGTCGCGTCAAAGTCTCTGACAGCGACCAACCCATCAACGGGAGGGAGAGTGTCATTTTCACCGATAGCAAAAAGCCACTCGGCCGACTTTGCAGCGGCTGTGTCAGCGACCGGAGTCATGACCGCACCGTAAGTGCATCGCCGCGCAGTGTTTGGCGGAGAAGATCAAGCACCTTCGTGCCTCATCTTGACCAGTTCGAACCCTTCTTTCAGAAGGTCCGTCATCGTTATTCCATGAGCAACGGCGAAGCCCTTGAACTCCCGCTTGAAATCGTCGCTTACTTTGAAATTGAGAGACTTGCTATCCGCGTCAGCCACGTCGCGAACTTTATCTTTGTCTGCCTGAGCCAATTTTGACACCTCATGCAAATGTTCGCGCAGTTATCAGATTCGATCTGTATAATGATTTCCAGCTTTCCGACAAGCGGGATTTATTGAATTATGGAAAGCATGAATTAAAGATTTCTTTATTGCATGAACCGTCGTCATGTTTAGATCACGGGACAAAAGCGCCTCGATAGGGCCTTTAAACGATTCCCCACGCTCGAAACCTCCCCCTCCCCGTCATCTCCCGCAAGCCCAGCTCCGCCACGATCCGCCGCGCCGCCTGCGGCGTGACCTCGAGCGCCTTCGCCACCATCCCGGCCGACACCAACGGCTTCGCCATCGCCAGCTCGACCAGTTCCGGCAGCTTTGACGAGGCCCGCCGCCCCGCCAGTTTTCGCTCGAACATCGTTTTCGCCAGCGTCAGCCGGTCATCCTCTTTCATCCCTATTTCCGCAGCGGCGATTAGACCATGACCGATTGCCAGCAGCCGGGTTTCCCGGTCGCGATGTCGGCGCCGATCGACGGGAATGGTTTTGAGGCCGAGATTGATAGCCGCGAGATGAGCGCCGGTGGTGATGCCGGCTTCTCGCAGGATTGATGCCGCCAGCAGCCGCCCGAGCCATGGGGCGTGCTGCAGCACCAACAGCTCGTTCCAGGCATCGAGGGCGATGATTGCCTGCAGCACCGCGGGCAGTTGTTCGGCTTGGCGCAGCACGCCGCGCCATTCGTCGAGCCGCGCGTCTTCATCCCAGTCAAGATCATAGACCAGCGGGTCCTTTTCGGCAGCACGGTTGCCCGCGGCGCGGCCGGGCCGTGTGGCGCCCTCGATCGCCGCCTCCGATCGGGCCAGCACCGCATCGATAGCATCATAGTCGACGCCAGGAAGCCCTTCGGCTTCGTCGCTGTCTTCCTCGTCACCTTCCTCATCCGTCATGACCGCGGGCCAGATGACACCGGCCGACACCGCAGCCTCAGGACCGATCGGATTGATGTCCGACGTCTGTCGCAAACCTTGGATACCCTCTGCGGACAAGGTCCAATCCGGCGACTGCGCCGCAATGCGCCGGCGGGTACGCAGCACGTCGCGGGCGATGGTGAGTTCGTGGGTCGGGGTGCGGATGTCTCGCGTGGCGTCGTGGAGGACGAGGTCTTCGAGATGGACGAGTTCGCCGTCGATCCACAGCGAGGAACAGGCGTCGCCGAAGTTTTGACGTTCGATCCAGCCGTTTCCGACCGGCGAGCGGGCGATGCGCTCGTCGAGACGGGTGAGCGCGATGCCGGCGTCGAAAGCCGGACGCATCAGGGCTGTCATGCTGATTTTTGCGAGATCGTAAGCCATTGATTTTATGGTAAACGATTTCCTAAACGAACTCTATATAAATATTGCAGTTCGCTACATAGTATGACTACAAGTTGGGCTTCTAACCATCGATAACCATCGTTTATCGATGGTTGATTGCTAAGCCGCGCGAACCATGCGTGTCGGTCGGCCTAGATGAGCGGAAACGCTTGGTTTCCCGGCTTTTTGGGCAGATTTGAGCGGGGATCGGCGGAATAACTGCGGCTGTTGGAGTCGCGTTGAGCGCTCTTCCCTCTCGAGCTGAAGCGGGCGGCCCAAGTAATCTCTCCCACGGTCGTCGCTTGTCACACCTCCCCTCCCCCGAACGCCTTACTTTCCGGCATTTCCGCCGCTGATTGCCGCCAGAGCGCGTTTCACGTTGTGTATGACCACACACTCGTTCGCCATCGCATTTCGAGTCTGACGGGGCTGCATTGTGGTTATAAAACACGCTTGCAACTGTTCGTTTTCTTGCGCATTCCTTATCTGTACAAAGCACCTGAAAAACGCGCGAGAAAACCATGGCAAAACGACAGGCCGCCAATCCAGCGCCGGCCCCCAAACGTCTTATCGGCTATGCCCGTGTTTCGACCGACGATCAGGTCCATGATGCACAGATGGACGAGCTGCGCGCCGCCGGTTGCGAGCGGATTTTTCAGGAACACGGATCCGGTGCATCACGGGTCCGACCGGTTTTGACCAGACTGCTCGGAGACCTGACTGCTGGCGACGTGCTTGTCGTCGTCCGGCTGGATCGCCTTGCCCGATCGGTCAGCCATCTGTTGCAGGTGATCGAGGACCTTGAGGAACGCGGCGTTCATTTCCGATCGATCCGCGATCCGATCGACACGTCCACGCCGCAGGGCATGTTCTCCCTTCAGGTCCTTGGCGCTGTCGCGCAGCTCGAACGGGCGCTGATTGCCGAACGAACCAAAGCCGGCATCAAGGCGGCAAAAGCGCGTGGCAAGCTGCCGGGTAACCCCGGACTTCGCGAGCGGCGGCCAGAAGCGATCAAGGCGGTGTCGAAGGCACGAGAAAAACTCTATCTCGACGAGCTCATCTCCTCAGCGCAGACCTGGTTGCCCATGGTCCGGCAGCTCAGACCACAGCACAGCTGGGACAATGTCGTCCAGGTGCTCAATCGCCGCGGTCACAACTGGACGGTGGAGCGACTGCGCCGGGCGGTGCATCGAATGGTTCGCGAGAAGCTGGCCGATCCCGAGCTGTTGGCACGCTCGCCGCGGCGCGCGCCAGAAGATCACCTGATGAAACTCGTGGCCGCAATTGCCATTGCTGACCCTGATCTGTCGTTGCGTGACATTGCCGCCCAACTTGATCAGATGGGAGAGCGGCCAGCGCGCGGTGGGCGGAAATGGCAGCCTTCCTCTGTTCGCCACCTGCTGGACGAGGCACATCGGTTTGGCCTCATTCGTCATTGAGAGCGCGGAGCATCAGCCTGCCGATTGCCCGGTTTCTTGCGCGCCCCGTTTTGGGCGGCAGAGATTTCCAGCCTTCGCTTTCGACAATGCCGCGAGCGAGCTGCCGGTATTCGGTTTCCGCACGGAGATTTAGGACTGACGCGGCCCGCCTTTGAGGTGGCGCCTGATGATACGCTGGGACCGGTCCGCGCTCGAATTGCCGGAAGGCTTCACGGAAAGAGGCAGAGAGTAGAGGCTTCCTGGCGGTCTCCGCAAAGAGGAGGTCGGCAATGGCCGTAATGGTCACGGCTCGCCATGCCGGTGGGAGGCTGGGCAGCGGAGCCGCGCCTGGTGTAACTGACGGTCGCTGGCCATAAGGCAGCGATAAACTCAGCGCGGCGATGTATGGCATGCCTTCCGGCCTCGGCGACCAGAGGAAGCGGCTTGCTGTCCCAATTCGTTCAAACTCCGGCCCGCCTCTGCCGATAGCATCGCCCATCAACGAGGCGACCTGCAGCAAGTCTGTTTGATCGCGGCGCTGGAACCTTCTCGCCGAGATAATAACATCGCATTCACGGCAAAATAATCTGACAAGCCCGGCAAGCGTAGACCGAAACTGAAACAGGCCACCGCGGAAACATCCGCCGCAGTTGATTTCGAGCCCAGTTGTGCCGGGGGCAAACGACGGCTTCGACGCATGACCAGAACCGTCGGCAGTAGTGGTCCCTCCCCTCCTCGGCATCCTCGTCCAGGCATGTCGGACAAACGCCTCTATTCGCTGGATCGTTGACGAATGACGCCCTGCTACGCCCGGTAGACTGCAGAGACAGTTGCTTCAGATCGTCTTGCCGCAAGCGACAGGCAAGCGCCCATGATCGCGTTGCGGATTGTTCGGTAAGGACGTTGTGGCCGAAGAGATGCGGCTTAGATACCTCCGAAACGCCACATATCCAGTTGTCGATCTGCCGGGGCGAGCTGGAATAATGGCTCGCGACCCGCCAACGCCAACAGCTGAGAAGTTCATCCTCATAGGGCCGTGGGGCGATCGCCAGCAGCCGCACCGCTCTCACGGGTTTGCATGTCGCCGCAGGCGCCCTTCAGTGCGCCGCGCCATCGCGACCAAAGGTAGGACAAGGTTGTCGGCGTCGAAGCTCTCCAAGGTAATCCTCTCATTCCCATTTCGGACAGCTTCGACCGCAACCGTCTCGATGAGGCGAAAAATTCGCACCGTAACGGCGTCGGTCATATCTAGCACCCTGCGGCGCACTGCTGCGGTGCCAAGCTGGGATGGCTCGCGCAGAGGCAGGATGCTGCCGAGACTCGCGAGCAACTGTGCGAGCTCCTGTGTATTGGACCAGCGCTTCAGGTGAATTGCCTCGAACCTCTCCGCGAGCTGAGCATCCGTCAACAACGCTTGTCGGGCAAGATCGGTCCCGGCGCAGATCAACGGGACTTTTAGATCATTCGCCAGAAAGCGGATAACGTTGAGAAAGACACGTTGCTGCCGGTATGTGCCGGTCAGCATGGCATGAATCTCATCGATGATCAGCATCCGCACGCCCATCCTGCGCATAAGAGTGCGGCAAGTGGTCTTCAGTCGGTAGGTCAGGTCTCCACTTGGACCAGGTGCACTCATCGCATTGAGGAGTTCGCCGTAGACATCGCGTTCGACGGGTTCGGCCGGCATCTGCATTGCCACGACCGGCATGTTCGTTACCCCGGTTCCACGATCGAAGATGGGCTGGTGATCGCGAAGAAACTTTCGGATGATTTTCGTTTTTCCCATGCCGGTATCGCCATAGAGGAGCAGACAGGGCATTCGATCCCGCGGCGGATAGGAGAGTAGATCCTCAAGCCGCGCCAGCGCAGCCCTCGCATCGGCTGTTTCCAGCCAACGATCGGCACGGATCCAGGCGATCCGTTCTTCGGTCCCCATCTCGGCATACTGACGGTAGGCTGGTAGGAGATGGGGATATTCCGTCAAGACCATTCCTCCACCGACAATGGTGCCAGATCAGAGAAATTGTCCTCTTCGGCATCATCTACTGTTTGCGCATGCTGCCGGTCGGTGTCCGCCAGCGCTCGCGACCGTCTCTCGGCTCCCCGGCGGATGCTCCGTGTTTGGCGACCTGCCATCTCGACAATCTGTCGCTGGGTTTCGATGGTTTCGAAGATCAGGTGCTCATCGACCGATTGCAGACCACGAGCCCTCAAAGCGGCCACGGCCTGCCGGTGTTCGCCCAGCGTGATCCGTGGCCGTCCGAGGTCTGCAAATCGAACCAACCAGCTTTCGCCTTTTGGCCCGTCGACGAACACGCAGGAAATATCCCGCGGATCGTAACGGACCCGCATCTTGTCCGGCGCACCGGTCCACGGGCTCAGGAAATCATCCCAATATTTGAGGCCGAACAGGTGCAGTCCGTCGCGACGTATGACGCGTTGCTCGAAAGGCAGGAAATCCAGAACGAAACGGTGTTCGTCATAGGGAAGCCGCAGAGGCTCCCGACGCGAGAGGACAGCATCTTCCCAGGCCAGCCGAGGCGGAATCTTTAGCGCACGGTGGATATCGGCGTGATACCGGCCGACGATCTCAAGGGCGAGCCACCGCTCCAGCTCGTCAAAGGTCATCACAGCATGCTTTTGCGGATCGTAGTCGCCACGGGAGCCTATATCGCTGGACGTTGAGCCGGGCAGAAAGTGAACGGCGCCCATCATCGTGCCGATAAGCCGCTCGATATGACCGCCGTAATGTGGGCGAGCAACTGGTCGATGGATAAGATTGATGCCATGTTCGGCCGCACCCCAGGCCAGCGCTTTTCCCCGAAACTCCCGAGCATTGTCGAGATGAATGGCGCTGGGCAAACCATGGACGGGCCAGCCGCCGACCACGTTTCGCTCCGCGAGCCAGCAAGCCTTCGGCAACACCATGTGCCGGATGGCCAAGGCCACGGATGTTGAAGATGGATACTCAAGGCTCAGGTAGAAGCCGGCCACCATACGGCTGGCGACATCGATCGCTAACGTTAGCCAGGGCCGCTGCAATGGTTGGCGGTTTACAGCGTCGACAACGAAGAGATCGACCAAGGTATGATCGATCTGAACGACCTCCAACGCGTCCCCGACTGAATACTCATCGGTAACGGGTTTGTATTGCTGACGGGCGACGCTGGCCCCCTCTCGGGCCTTGGCCAGCTTCCTCTGGTCGGAGCGATCGATGCGAACCTTCACGGCTTTCCAGGAGGGTGCAGGTATGTCTCGCTGACGGCAAATGACGCGGACATGATCATGAACGGCGGTGATCGTCGGTCGCTCACGACGGCAATAAATTTCCTGGATGGCGCAGGTGACGGCATCTTCCTGTTCCGACGACAGGAGCCGCCTCCCCTTCTCTGGCCCGGGCGTTTCATCCAGCAATGAGCTGGTCACCGGCTTTCGCCGGAACTGTGCGAGCAGTTGATAGAACCTTGTTGGCTTGAGACCCAACTCCCTGCATGCGGCAGATCTCTCCGGGCCGGTCAACTTCTTTTCAAAAGCGATGGGCCGAATGACCGCTTCGCGGGCCACGGCCTTCTGCCAAGCCGTATCGCTGATGAGCGTCCTGTTAGGTGCCTGCGCCATTGAGGCTTCCTCGCTGAGCTTTCAGCATGGCCACGATCAAACGTTGCAGATCACAGGATGCTCCTCGAAAATGACAGTTGAAAGACGGCGGGCTTCCGATGCCATTCCTATCCAGTTGGGCTGCGTTCGGTTTTTAGCACCCTTCTGCGGCGCTTTATCCGAGGATTACCGTCCCTGATCTCGCGGGTATGTTGCAAAGGTTTTCGACCGTATCCACATCAAGAATGTAGTTGCGATTGAGAGGGGATAGGAAGATGCAAAGTCCGGGCGATTTACCTGAAGCACATGCGGAAACCCCTTGGCTATCTCCTGGTGACCAAGCCCCTACCCTTCAGTTCGACCGTGTATTCAACAGAGAAGAACAATTATATAAGGTGGCATTCGATCGACCCACCGCGGTCATTCTATGGAACGCCGGCTGCTACGGGTGCCTGCCGGCGGTTAAAGAGGTCGCGGAGCTCGGTGCCAAACATGGCGTGCCAGTTTACGGCGTCGCCGTGATGGTGCGGGACGTGGATCGGACAGCAAAGGCGGCCTTGGCATCAGACAGCCTTGCGATTCTTGCACTTGAGGAACGCAGGCCTGATTTGTCGGGCCTTATGCGCGGAAGCGTCACCCGTCATTGGCTGGAAGCTAGTGGACAACAGGGTGTGCCATCGGCGTTCCTTATCGAGAAAGGCGGCCGGGTCGCCTGGATTGGCGATCCAACAGAGATTGCAGACGTTTTGCCGATGATGGTTGGAGGCACATGGGACATCAGCGCAGCCCGCGACAAGCACCGCTTGGTTACCAGTGATGCCGGCATCGCGCTACTTCGCCTCACCCATGACCTGACGGACGCATTAGTAACTGGAGAGCTGGACGAGGGGCTGAGCCTGATGGCCGAAGGTGAGCGGCATTTGCCTTCACTGTCCGAAGATCCCGAATTCGCTATACTCAAGTTCAGCTTACTTGCTGCACATCCAAAGCGAAGTGATGCGGCGATCGATTACTACCGCGAGGTCGCAGGCAGGTTCAGGGAGAATTTGCGCGTCCAGTCAATGTTGGCAGGGACTGCTATACGGCAGCTATGTGGACACCCCGAGGCTCTGCGAACAGCAATGAGGGCGATAGCCATGGTGGCTGATGGCCCTTCCGCAAATGAACATGAAACAGCGCATAGAATTTACTGCCGACTATTAGAGGCTGAGGCGGCAGCAAGACTTGGTCAAACGGAAGAAGCAACTGAACTGCTGCATAGGGCAAACGTGTTGACCAGAGACGGAAATCTGCCGGCGCCGCAGCAGGATTGGACGAGTGCGGAGATCGGACGGATACGGAAATTGACGTTGTAGTTTAGGTGGGCTTCAGGCGCATTCCGGTAAACACAGGAGATTCCAATGATCCTGGCCGGGTAAAAACTGTATCATTCCAACAACAATGATTCCGCCTAATCAAGCTCGTCGACACCATCGAATCTAGGCTAATCCACTCTCCGCAAAGGCTCATCTCCATGG
The DNA here is from genome assembly GCF_053521785.1 of Agrobacterium sp. A3-95. Taxonomy (NCBI): domain Bacteria; kingdom Pseudomonadati; phylum Pseudomonadota; class Alphaproteobacteria; order Hyphomicrobiales; family Rhizobiaceae; genus Agrobacterium; species Agrobacterium sp. A3-95. The sequence goes on from NZ_JBNWDR010000011.1 coordinate 143,664, forward strand.
AAGATCGCGTCCGTTTCGCTCTCGAAAAGCTGCTCAACATCGCCCACCAGGATACCGGGCAAGGCTGTCGCGTCGCCAACTTTCTGCTTGCCTGGTGGAACGCCGACGTGCATGGCGGCTTCGATCTGACTGATCTAGCGAATGTCGATCGCGAGGTCGCCGACGATATGGCGACCGTGTTCACCTGGCTGGCGCGCGAAGAGGACCTTCACTACCCCCACGACTGTCGCAGCGAGATCGAGCAGATTATCGCGCGCTGGCGCCCGACGGCGGAAACAGCTTGATGGCTGCATCGCAGAAATCAGCCCGTCTGACCGGCGTAGAACGACGAGCCGTCGAGCTCGACACGATTGCATCCGTGCTGCCGATCGACCGGCGCGATGAACTCGCCGAACTGCTGACCGACAGTGATATCGAAACGCTGCGCCATCTCGTCAACGAAGGCATGGGCCCCAACACGCTTCGGGCCATCACCTCCGACCTCGCCTATATCGAGGCCTGGGCGCTGGCCGCGACAAAACGATCGCTGCCATGGCCGGCGCCCGAGGCGCTGCTCTTAAAATTCGTCGCCCATCATCTTTGGGATCCGCAAAAGCGCGCCACCGATCCCGATCACGGCATGCCGGCCGAGGTCGCGGAAATCCTTCGCAGCCAAAACTTTCTGAGATCGACCGGGCCGCATGCGCCGGCGACCGTGCGTCGGCGGCTAGCCAATTGGTCGACGCTGACAAAGTGGCGCGGCCTCGATGGCGCCTTCGCCTCCCCTCCCGTCAAATCTGCCATTCGGCTTGCAGTTCGGGCCGTGCCGAGGAAGAAGACTCGAAAGAGTGCCAAGGCTGTTACGAGCGATGTTCTGGCGAAACTGCTGGCGACTTGTGCAGGCGACAGCCTACGCAATATCCGGGATCGTGCGATTCTGATGGTCGCCTTTGCCTCTGGTGGGCGTCGGCGCAGCGAGATCGCCGGACTGCGGTTTGAGCAGTTGAGTGTTGAGGCACCGATCGAGTTGCCCGATGACCCTCCCCTGCCGTCTCTCGCCATTCATCTCGGGCGCACCAAGACCACCAACGGCGAACAGAATGATGTTGTGTATCTGACTGGCCGGCCGGTGGATGCTCTGAACGACTGGATCACGGCGGCGAAGATCGAGAGGGGTAGTGTGTTTCGGGGGATCGGGCGTTGGGGCTCGGTGTCCAAGCGCCCGCTCGATCCGCAGTCGGTCAATGCGATCATCAAGCAGCGGGTGGAGATGGCCGGGTTGGATGCGGCGGAGTTTTCGGCGCACGGTTTGAGATCAGGCTACCTAACCGAGGCAGCCAATCGTGGCATTTCTTTACCCGAAGCTATGGAGCAATCTCGCCACCGCTCTGTTCAACAGGCATCGAGTTACTACAACAGCGCGACCCGCCGCAGCGGGAGGGCGGCAAGGTTGATCTGACGATCACCCCTGATAGTGACAACGACCCTCGTTGTTGGATCTCGAGAGAATGACCAAGAGCGCACGTCCTAGAGACGATCCGCGTGAGGGAGGTTCAACCAAATATATACGTTCTCAGTCTAGATGACGTTAAAGAATTGGTATCGGGGATTACATGTCTAATAGGGGACCCGCAATCGAGGCACGCATAGCTGAAATGCGCCTGCGCCACGCAATAGAACCGATGCTAGTCGAAAGCGGGTATTATTTTCGCCAAGAAACAGATGACTTTGGTTTCGACTACCGCGCGGGACGGCCAGCTATTGGAGGACATGCGCGGCACAGCATAGGGATTTTCACCAAGATCTCTCAAGCGCCTATCGAAGGTGCGTCCATCCAAAGACTTCTTGAACATCGCATAGATTCGGTCGACCGCGCGATTCTCGTCTCCGATGCTGGCTTCAGCTCCTCGGCACGAAAAATTTCAGCCGAAGCGCCCGCCAAATTGGAGCTTTTGACCACTTCCGATCTCGCGGCATGGGCGAAAAGCTTCCAACAAAAGAAAACGCCGGTCGAGGTCCTGATTCAACAAGCCGTCAGCGACCTTTCGAGAAAGTTCGTTGGGTGGATCGCCGACCAACCTGACAGCGCACTTGCAGCGCTCAAGTGGTATCAGATCGAGGAGACAGTTGCAGAGCTATTCTCCGGACTGGGTTTTAGAGCAACGCTTACTCCGCCTGCGAAAGACGGTGGAAAGGATGTCGTGCTTGCATGTGAAATTGGCGGTCAAGGCGTAGAATACTACATCGAAATCAAACATTGGCGATCCGGCAAGAAGGTCGGATCTCGGGCAGTGAACGAGTTCGTTGAACTGATCGCCCGCGAAAAAAAGAGTGGCGGACTATTTCTGTCCACACACGGCTACACCCGTGCGGCCTTCAGTCATTTGAGCGAAATCGAGAGAGAGACAATAAATTTCGCAGGCCGTCAGAAACTAGTGACACTATGTAAGACCTATCAGAAGGCAGCTTCTGGAATTTGGTCACCACCCTCAAGTCTCGCTGAGGTCCTGTCCGAAGACTATCTGTGAGCCGCGGCGAAGCACGGTGATGGCGGGCGGCGATTCCAAGATGAGGTCTCGTTCGGCTCAGGTGAGCATGGGGCCGCATCCGGATCTGCGGGATTTTTCTATGATCCCTTTGGTTGTTTCTAATCCCCACTTCTCCCTCTAACCTTGCAGTCAACCACGAATGCGAGCAGAAACGCATGGGCCTGAAACGAACGCCCAACCGATTTAGCAACACGAGTAGATGACATGGTTCAACAGGCTCTCCGCAAACTGCCCACAGCGATTTTGAAACCATACCTCTCAGCCGGCTTCCTCAGGCTCGTATCCAAGGGGAAGCCAGCAAAGGCCCTGCAGGAATTTGCGACCCAGATCGTGGAGCTGACGAGTGACGCAAATGGCCGGAAATTTCGCGAGAGCTTCGCCGTGTCAACCACCGCCGGGCTCACGATCCAAGCACACGTCTATGTCAACAAACGACTATCTCCTTGGGCTAGCGGCGAGTTCTATGACGAAACGAACGAGCTTGTGGTTATTGCAGTCAGGAATGACCTGGTCGCCATCGTCTGCTCTGAATCCTCAATGCGCGAGCGACTGACCAAGAAGATTGCTATCGCCAAGCCACTAAAGAGCGACCTGTTGGAACGAGCGTTCGTCGGAAGCCAGGCGAAAGCCATGTGGCTAACGGGAGTGCACACTCCCACTGCGGCAAAAGCAAGTGCTAAGTCGATGACGGGGCCGGCTCTAGAACTCGCATTGGATCCCTTGGGTGATCAAACCTTCTACTATTCCGCGGTTAAAAGCAGCGGAGCCTTCGATGGCAAAACTGTGATCGGCGCGGCGCCCTCCTCAAGCCGAATTTGGGTAAACAGGCCAAAGGATTGGAAAGCATTTACAACGACGCTGTCAGGTCTGATTGACCACATCGCCACGACCGAGAAAGGTTCATCTGTTGCTCAACCTTGGTTGCAGGTGCTCGCCCAGACAGTAGGGGAAGCGTCGACAGCCACGGATCCTTACGCCGTGGCGCTAATTTCGCCAGAATTGCTAGCTGAAGACACGATCGACCAGGCAACGCGCGAACGGGCGATTGCATGGGCTTATGAGAGCGAGCTGACTGTTCTGGACCATAGCGGCCCGTCGCCAAGATGTCGTGTCTCTCTTGGCGGTACAGAAATCGGCTCGGTTGAGATCACCATTGCTGGTGCGGCTGACCGCTCCTATGCAAGTGCGACATGGTCCGACCAAGTTGAGGGGTGTCAATTGGAGCGCGAGCAGTGCTCCCAGCTGATCGAACGGCCTGAGTGTCTGCGCATTTACTATGCTGATGGAACGACGCTCGCGGATGGTCGCCTGTTCACGCAAGCTTACCGTGATCAACGTTTTGACTGGGACTTCAGGGACTTTGCAAACTACGCTGTCGACAAAGAGAAGCCAAAACTGTGGGGCGGGAAAGCCCTGGCAGATGTCATTGCGTCGCAGAAAGAGGACGGCACAAATGACGATTCGCTTTTTGCCTACGTAATCGAGAAGCTCTTCCCAGCAGGTTGGCTCGCGAGTGATGATGGTTCGATGGAGTTCGCCGATTTTGTTCATATTAACCCCGCGGGCGATCATGTGACCCTCATCCACGCAAAGGGCTCAAACAAGACCGACGTTAACCGCGGTGTCTCGGTCTCAAACTACGAGGTCGTCGTCGGTCAGGCCGTCAAGAACGTAAGGCATTTGGACCGCAATATACTCGCGGACATTCTCGCCGGCGGTAAGCACAAGAAAATCGGGGGAGCAGTTTGGTTGGACGGAATAAAGCAGAACGATAGGGTCGAGATCATCGAGGCAGCGAAGGCGCTAAAGCCTGATCACATCAAGACCGTAATTGTTCTCCAGCCGCAACTCACCGAAACTGAGCGGCAAGCATGCATAGGCCCGAGCCCAACTGCAACGGGCGATCGCATTAAGCGCATGAAGCAGCTCGATACCCTGATGCTATCGGCCAGGCTATCGTGCGGCGCTGTCGGCGCCAGCTTCATTGGGATTGGAGCGAAATAGCCGGTCTTGCTAAGCCCGTTGCATAAAGTCCGCTAACCACCACGAAGGGCAAATTCAGCGATTATAGCAGGCCGCGCAGAAAGTAGTCGCTCTAGATGGCTTTCGGGCCACATCTCAATGCGTGGCGCCTCACCTTTCGAGTTGTGTTTCTCGATCCAGCTGACTCCATCAGCGGTGAACCGCCCGCTTGTCGCAATGATGAGGACATCGACCTTTGGATGCTCCCACAGGCTCATTTGCTCCTTCGCCGTAGCGGCTTCGCCGACCCCGACACTTTTGCTAAGCCAATGCTTGCACTGAATGACAACTCGCTGGTGGAGGGTCCCAGACAACTCGTCCTTGGTTTCACGCGTAACCGAAAGATCGCGGCCTCGATCCGGCGCTCGTGTCTGCATGAGCCACTCGGGATTGAGATACCCTGGCGTGTCACTTATCAACGTGAAGATGAGACGTTCAAAGGCACCATCATCAATTTCCGACCAAGCAAGTGCTGTTGAAATCGGCCCCTTCGGTCGCGATGCAACTAGCTCTGACAAATCCTTTGCTCTGACCGGGATCGGCTCATTGGCACCGTAAAGGCCCTTGCGTAAAGCACTCTTGATGTTTGGCCAATCTGCATTCTCAATGTCGATGAGATCGCTGACATAACCGAAATGTATGTGCCTCAACATGAGTTGCCAGTGCGGCGGCTTCTGCACGCTCGAACCGAGAAGCACTTCGATCTGTTTGATATGATCCCGAATGCTGCTCCAGGCCTCACGGTCAAGGCGATGGTTTGCCTCTACCTCAAGCGGGAGAGCCGAACGGATACTCCGCAGATCAGCATCGACTTGATCGATCAACACGACGAGCGCATCGCGAATTAGAGCGCGTCGCATAGTATTCATCCGGAAGCGATACTCTCGCAATGCGCGCCCCGGCTCTTCGATCCAGCTTTCGATGGCGCTGTATGTCGACGGCTCGTCGATCTCCATTGCGTCGAAACGGCTTTGTGCAATTCCGTTGAGGTCCGCGGGCATCGCGGTCGGCTTCCAGCCGTTGATCATGGGAAGACTGTTCAGCAGAAGCTCAAAGGAGCGCGTCCGTTCCTCGTACTCGACATCCTCGCCAAAGGATATCCCCTCAGGAACCATCTCTTGAAGCTCGCTGCAGATCCGCTCAAGCTTGACGAGATTGGCTTCGGTGGCCTCGAACTGCTCAAGGGCAGCCATAATCGAATTGTCTTCTGTACCGCGCATAATCTCGCCTTTCGTCCGCCGTTCCTTGAGAAAACCAACCTATTCGCATCTGCGGTTAAGCTTGATTCCAAGGCACCTGAATCTCGAATTAGCTGCAAACCGAAGCGGAAACGGGCTCATTCTCACGGTCAATGTGGCAACCGATCCGAGTATTGAGAATCCAAGTCTCCCGTCCCTACCTCGCTAACCATCAAATAATCTCCAAAGAGCCACATCTCGAAATTCGACTCTCATTTTCCTTAACAGGTTGAATAACTTTACGAAACCGTGAAAAAAAACGGCTGACAAGCTCAAAGCGCCGTCCGCGTTCTGTGGGACGGTTGCGTGATATCTCTTGGAATCCTCACCCTAGCTCGCGATAGCACCACTTTCGCCACTCGCTCTCAAAAGTGCCATAAGCATCGGCCCCAGCGAAAACTCGTCCCTCGCCGCTCGCTTCGTGAGATCGCGAAGGTAACCGCCCGCCGAGTTGATGAAGTTCGAACGCTCGAGGATACACGCCATCGCTACGGCCGCGTTCTCAGGCCCCATCGCATCGCAAGCTTCCTCGTAGGCGGACGGACTAACTCCAAGCATGGAGCGCACCACTACCGCCGCAGTCATGAGTTCTCGCCAATGGGATATGCCTCCAGGTGGACCATAGTCTCCAATCTGCGGGCAGGCTCGAAGGACCATACCTAACGGGAAGGCCTTGATCGCATTTTTGGTAGCTCCCGCCTCACCAAGCATTCCACGATCACGATTGCGCGCCAAGTTGACGCCCTGCTCTTTTCCAGAGCTAGGTTCAAGTTCAATTATAATATCGGTATTTGAATTCTGTATGTGGCGTGCATTTTGAACGGCATTGCCATGCATATTTTCGTCATTGTCGTTAAAATCGAGATGGTTAAGCACCTCTTCGCGCAAGAGTTCCATTTCTTCGAGGGTTTTCTCAACGCGAGCCCTGTCTGCATAGCGCGGATGGCGGCCCACTATGCCGACATACACAGTCTCGATGTACTCCCAGTTCCCTGGTGCGCCTTCTTCCATCGCAGCCGTGATAAGCTTTCGGACATCGCGTCGGCAGATAGTCAGCGCTTCTTTTGCTCGACGGAAGCGCATGCGTTCCGCCGCAATCTCCTGTGCGAGTAATGCAATCTCGGATGCGCGCGCGAGAAGCGGGGTAAGATCGAAGCCATAAGCGTGCTCGATTTGGCCATCGCGATCACGATGCGCGTACCGCTTGCCGTTCGGACTGTCTCTACGTTGAATGAGGCCGGCCTCAACGAGGGAGGCCAGCTGCCGGCGGAGCGTGCTTTCGGTGATGCCGTGCGCACGGACCGATAGCTGCGCATTGGACGGGAACACGACAAGCCCTCTCTCAGGATCGAGCTGTGGCTCTGGGTAGAAAGTCAAAAGCGCATCGAGAACCGCGATGGCTCGATCTTGGAGGCCAAATCGCTCCCTTGCCTCGCAGACGTCGCGAAACACTTTCCACTTCTCTACTGGTGCTCCTATTTTCGAATCTCGCATGGCGAACTGATCTTTGACCAGGGCGAGATTCACCGACCGCCGCCCAAAGGGCGTCGTTATGTGTCCCGACTGCATTTTTCTTTCACCTTTCTCTAGGCAAAAGAAATCCACTCACCAAATCGGCGCCAAGACTCTTGACTGTGATTCCGGGAAATGCGATTCTCAATCCTGCGACAGATAACGAGAGAGGCTTCCACGGTTTACCGTTTGGGGGCCTTTTTCTTTTGCGGTTTAGTCTCCGTTGTTGTTCGTTTTTGATCCGCTGTATTCGGCATACAGGCGGTCCATGTGGTTCGAAAGCCAATCACCAAAGGGCTTCGCTTCTGCATTTGAGAGCTCGATCGCGACCTTTTTTGACTTAGCGTTCATGGCAAAACTCAGCGAACTGTCGCTGGACACCCAATCTCTTGTCTGGGCTCGGGTCTTCGGTGCCTTGGCCGCCGACTTGACCTTGTACCGCTTCAGGAAGTCGTGAAGGGCGTCAAAGCGTTTGTCTTCGTCCACTGCCATGAAATCCGAGGTTGCGGCATGCTCTGTTGCGACCTTCAATAGAGCAGGGGCAAGGACCAGTTGGCGAAGGCTTAGCCACTTGTCTCGTCCGATTTTCTTAGACGCGCCAAGAGCTTTAATGATCGGGGCAGGGACCACGTCGACGACGCCTAGCATTTTCGAGAGCATAGCCTCATCGACTGCAAGCGACGAACGAACAACCTCTTTCGTCATCCCAGACACAAGCATGTTCTGCGCGAAATATGCGCGCTCGATGAATGACAGGTTCGACCGGGCCGAGTTCTCCTGACCTTGCGCAATAGCAGAGGTAATATCGTCCAGCTTCTTGACGACTGCCCTAACCGGGACACCAAGTTCTTTCGCGACCTTCAGGCGCCGATGGCCGAATACGACCATGAACCGCTTACTATCCGAAGAACTGGGCCGCACGAGGATAGGCGTTGTCTGTCCAGCCTCCTTGATGGCCTGTTTCAACTCCTGATATTCTTCGCCTTCATCTGTAAGACGGTCGGCTATGGGCGAAACGTCAAGAAGTTGAGGATCGAGCTCGACGATGGCTTCGCCATCCATAAGCTTCCTGGTGTTCTCGGCCATGTCTTCGATGGACCGAACAACCGTCTTCGCTGCGCCGGTCATACCATAGCCAGGCTTGGCAGGTGTTTTCTCGGACAAAGACGACAGATCTAACTTTGCGAATGGATTCTCACGCGACATAGTCGACCTCCAATTGCACGATCACCGGCAACAAGACATTGGGAAGACAAGAAAAAAGGTCGAAAAAAACGGCTGACAAGATCGTCATTTCCTTCCCCATGCGCTGTGAATGAGGTCCACGACTTCGCCATTGGCGGCATTGAGACTCTCCATGGCGCGATCATAGGTTTGGCGAACGAAATCTCCTCGCTCGACCTCGTAAAGGGTCTGTTTGCGGATCGAAGCATCCGAAATCGCCGTCGACTTGAGGACATGGTTGCGGAGCATCTGCTGTGCGAACATCGACTGCATGAAGCCCACCATCTGAGCTTGGGGAATATCGGTCGGCTCAAAACGTGTTACGAGATAGCGAAACCATTCCACCCTGATCTCCGCACCGGCCTCTGCAACTGGCGTCATGATGCCGCCGAGCATCTGCAAGAACTGGCTCATCGACATGATGTCGAGCATCTGCGGATGAATAGTAATCAGGATGCCCGTGGAGGCCATCAGAGCAGTGATGGTCAGATAGCCAAGTTGCGGTGGGCAGTCGATGACCACCACATCGTACAAGTGATCAACCTCTTTCAGCGCATTGACGATGCGCATGTGGAACAGCCTGCCTTCGTCGCCCTTCCTGGAGGAGATGGCGAGAGGCACGTCATACTCGAATTCCTGCAATACGAGATTGGCCGGGACAACGTCCAATCCAGGAATGTTAGTTGATTGGATGACCTCGGAAATCGGCTTGCGTTCATCATCAAAGCGAAGTGCCTCATAGAGCGAGGCGGTGTCATCCAGTTCAGGTTGGATACCGAACAATGACGTCAGAGAAGCCTGAGGATCCAGATCGACGGCGAGGACACGATGCCCGGTAAGAGCCAGATATTGGGCAAGATGTGCCGCTGTCGTTGTCTTGCCGCTACCGCCTTTGAAATTCACGACGGAAACGACCTGCATTGCCTCGCCTTCCCTGCGCCTCGGGAGGTAATAGCGTTTGTCTGACTTTTTATTCGATTCGAGATATTCGCGGAGCGCCAGCATCTGATCGGCGGTATAGTAGCGGCGACCACCAACGGATTCGATCTCGGGGCCTTTCCCATCAGCATGGATCTGGCGAAGGTGGGTCTGGGTAACGCCCATGAACTCGGCGACCTCGGGGAGCTGGAATTTTCTTAGCCCCTTGCGAGCGTCTGGAGGATACTGTTGGCTGCGCAACATATGTAACGCACTTGAGATCTTCGCCCCTTGCTGGGCGATTTCAACGTCAAATCTGTTGGGAAGCTGGCTCATTTTGCGAACTATATCCTGACTAGCGTCACTTTCGAAAAAATGGCCACAGAGCCATCGTTTTCGAAACTATCGTTCGATTTCGCATGCGCGACAAGGAATTTAAAGTTAACAAAGTCTTAAGCCATCCATTACTGAGCTGCGAAAACTGCAAACCACCTTTTTATATCAACAGCTTAGCTTGCTCGTGAGCAACTTGCGCCGTTCGTCTTTTCTGTGATTCATTTTCGGAAATATCGCGCGAATCCGCTCGAGAACGAAAGAATCGCTGCGAACGTGACGGAATCACCCGAGGCTCGCGAGGTGCAAATTTGCACCTCGACTTTGTGGTGCGCTCGCGGTCTGTCTCCCCCGAACACTCAAACGAGGGGACGATGTCAACCATGCTTCAATCGCACTCCCGCCTTGTCCGCAAACTGCAGGATGCGCTTGGTGAGCGCTTATGCGTCGCCCTAGACGACCCGACGGTGGTCGAAATCATGCTCAATCCGGACGGCAAGCTGTTCATCGAGCGGCTTGGGCACGGTGTCGCACCGGCAGGGGAAATGCAGGCGACGGCGGCGGAGACCGTCATAGGCTCCGTTGCTCACGCGCTACAATCGGAGGCCGATGGCGAACGCCCGATAATCTCGGGCGAACTCCCGATTGGCGGACATCGATTCGAGGGCCTTCTTCCACCGGTCGTCAATTCGCCAACATTCACGATACGCCGGCGCGCGTCCCAACTGATCCCGCTTGAAGACTATGTCGTGACCAAAGTCATGACTGAAGCACAGGCGTCGATCATCCGAAGCGCCATCAATAATCGGCTCAACATCGTGATTGCCGGTGGCACGGGATCCGGGAAGACGACCCTCGCAAACGCTGTGATAGCCGAGGTCGTCAAGACAGCACCGGAGGATCGAATGGTGATCCTCGAGGACACTTCCGAGATCCAATGCGCAGCAGAGAATGCTGTCAGCCTCCATACGAGCGATACCATCGATATGGCTCGGCTTCTCAAAAGCACTATGCGCCTCCGTCCTGACCGGATCATTGTCGGCGAAGTACGCGACGGTGCAGCTTTGACCCTGCTGAAGGCCTGGAATACCGGCCACCCGGGCGGCGTAACAACCATCCATTCCAACACGGCTATGTCTGCCCTTCGCCGCCTGGAACAACTGACCGCTGAAGCAAGCCAGCAGCCGATGCAGGCCGTGATTGGAGAAGCTGTTGACCTGGTGATCTCGATCGAACGTTCGGGGCGGGGGAGGCGGGTGAGAGAGGTCCTCCATGTCGAGGGCTTCAACGGTTCTCGCTACCAAACCGAACATTATCCGCAAATCGATGAGGACAGCCATGCCGCATAAACGTCTGCTTCGCCTTGGAATTCTAACTGCCTTTTTCGGCATATCGGTGGCCGCGCCGGTGTTTGCCAGTTCCGGAGGCAGCTTGCCCTGGGAGGGGCCGCTTGAGCAAATCCAGGAATCAATTACCGGGCCAGTAGCAGGGTACATCGCACTGGCCGCCGTCGCTATAGCCGGTGGCATGTTGATCTTCGGTGGCGAGCTCAACGATTTCGCGCGACGCCTCGTGTATGTGGTGCTCGTTGCGGGAATTCTTCTCGGTGCCACCACGATCGTTGGTTTGTTCGGCGCAACTGGCGCGTCGATTGGCATTCCCACGGTCGCCGGAAAGATGGAGCTACCACCGGCGAGAAACCTGGAGAGAGGGGAGGAGGCCAATGGCTGAGGCCGGCACCACACTCCAGAGAAACCGTATCCATCGCGCGCTCTCACGCCCAAACCTCCTTATGGGAGCGGATCGAGAACTGGTTCTACTGACCGGGCTTGCTTCGGTCATCCTCATTTTTGTGGTGCTGACCTTCTACTCAGCTTTATTCGGAATGGCGATCTGGATCGTCGTTGTCGCAGCGCTCCGAATGATGGCGAAAGCCGATCCACTCATGCGACAGGTCTATGTGCGACACATGCGCTACCGGGCGCATTACCTGCCGACATCGTCTCCTTGGCGAAGCTTCTGAGGGTCGCAACATGGTGGCACTGCGCACGTTTCGATCAACTGGCCCGTCCTTCGCTGATCTCGTCCCTTATGCTGGGCTGGTCGACAACGGCATCCTGCTTCTAAAGGACGGCAGTCTGATGTCCGGATGGTACTTCGCGGGTCCTGATTCCGAGAGCGCTACCGACTTCGAGCGCAACGAGCTGTCCCGGCAAATCAACGCCATTCTTTCGCGGCTGGGATCCGGCTGGATGATCCAGGTAGAGGCCGTTCGCGTTCCTACGACCGAATACCCGTCAGCCGAGCGAAGCCACTTCCCCGACACAGTCACCGCTTTGATCGATGACGAAAGGCGTCGGCATTTCGAGAGGGAGCAGGGGCATTTCGAGAGCCGACAAGCGCTGATCCTAACCTACCGGCCACCGGAACGGCGGCGGAGCGGCCTGACCCGCTATATCTATTCAGATAGTGAAAGCCGAACGGCGAGCTATGCCGACACCGTCCTTGATACGTTTCGGCGGTCGATCCGGGAGATCGAGCAATACCTCGGCAATGTGGTGTCGGTGCAGCGCATGCAAACCCGCGAAGTGAGAGAGCGCGGCGGAGAACGGATCGCGCGTTATGACGAGCTTTTCCAGTTCATTCGATTTGCCATCACTGGCGAGAACCACCCCGTTCGTTTGCCGGAAATTCCCATGTATCTCGACTGGCTCACAACCGCCGAACTTGAACACGGCCTGACACCTCGGGTCGAAAATCGTTTTCTCGGCGTGATCGCCATTGACGGCCTACCGGCCGAGAGCTGGCCGGGGATACTGAACAGCCTTAATCTCATGCCGCTCACCTACCGCTGGTCCTCGCGCTTTATCTTCCTCGATGCTGAAGAAGCCAAGCAGCGCCTCGAGCGTACACGCAAGAAATGGCAGCAGAAGGTTCGGCCGTTTTTTGACCAGCTTTTCCAGACGCAATCCCGATCGATCGACCAGGATGCCATGTCCATGGTCGCCGAAACGGAGGATGCAATTGCTGAAGCGTCCTCGCAGCTTGTCGCTTATGGCTATTACACACCCGTTATTGTTCTGTTCGACGAAAGCCGCGAAGTTCTCCAGGAAAAAGCCGAAGCCATTCGCCGGTTGATTCAGGCCGAAGGCTTCGGCGCTCGCATCGAGACACTCAATGCGACGGATGCTTTTCTCGGCAGCCTACCCGGAAACTGGTACTGCAATATACGAGAACCCTTGATCAACACGCGGAACCTTGCCGATCTCGTGCCGCTCAATTCTGTCTGGTCAGGTAGCCCCACCGTTACCTGCCCATTCTATCCACCTGACGCCCCACCGCTGATGCAAGTGGCATCGGGCTCAACACCGTTTCGACTGAACCTCCATGTCGACGACGTCGGCCATACCCTGATCTTCGGGCCGACCGGCTCGGGCAAATCGACGCTATTGGCGTTAATCGCGGCTCAGTTCTGCCGTTACGGGGAAGCTCAGATTTTCGCCTTCGATAAGGGAAACTCGATGCTGCCTCTTACTCTTGCTTCCGGTGGCGATCATTATGAGATTGGCGGCGATGCAGGGGAGGGGGCACATCTTGCTTTCTGCCCTCTGTCGGAACTTTTGACAGAAGGCGACCGCGCGTGGGCATCCGAATGGATTGAGACGCTCATCTCTCTTCAGGGTGTGACGGTCGCGCCCGAACATCGAAATGCCATCTCCAGACAGATCGGCCTGATGGCATCGGCACCCGGCCGCTCGCTGTCAGACTTCGTCAGTGGCGTCCAGCTGCGCGAGATCAAGGATGCGCTTCATCATTACACCGTCGATGGCCCGATGGGGCTACTCCTCGATGCCGAATCCGATGGTCTGACGCTTGGCCGCTTTCAGTGTTTCGAGATCGAGCAACTCATGAACATGGGTGAGCGCAATCTCGTGCCGGTCCTGACCTATTTGTTTCGCCGAATTGAAAAACGCCTCGACGGACGGCCGAGTTTGATCATTCTCGACGAAGCCTGGCTGATGCTTGGTCATCCGGTGTTCCGCAACAAAATCAGGGAATGGCTGAAAGTGTTGCGCAAGGCGAACTGCGCAGTCATCCTCGCTACGCAATCCATCTCGGATGCGGAACGCTCGGGTATCATAGATGTCCTGAAGGAATCCTGCCCGACGAAGATCTGCCTGCCCAATGGTGCGGCCCGCGAGACCGGCACCCGCGAATTCTATGAACGTATCGGCTTCAACGAACGTCAGATCGAGATTGTGGCCACCGCCATCCCTAAGCGGGAATATTATGTGACGTCACCGGATGGACGGCGCCTCTTTGACATGGCGCTCGGTCCGGTCACGCTATCCTTCGTCGGCGCCTCCGGGAAATCCGACCTTGCACGCATTCGGGCGCTCCAATCCATCCATGGCAAAGAATGGCCCAGGCAGTGGCTCATCGAAAGGGGGATTAATCACGATGTCTAATGCAAAGAAGTCATCTAACGCGGTATGCACGGCCGCTTCAGTCGCCCTTGCTATCGGCGTGATCACTACCCCGACGATGTCGTATGCTGGCGCGGCTGCCGGGGGAGCAAAGGAGTGGACGCAGCTCCTCAACAACGCCGAGCTCGTCTCTCTTGTCGGTCAGTCGGGCACGCAGATCGAAAACCAGATTACCCAAATCACGCAGCTTGCCGAGCAAATCCAAAATCAGCTGAATATCTACAGGAACATGCTGCAGAACACCGCCCAGCTCCCGAACCACATTTGGGGGCAGGTTGAGAGCGATCTCAACAGGCTTCGTAGCATTGTCGACCAGGGACAAAGCATCTCATTCTCAATGGGCAATGCAGACGATGTCCTTCAGCAGCGGTTCAAGAGCTATGCGGACCTGAAAACCAATCTCCCTAATGCTGAATCCTTCTCGAGCACCTACCAGTCCTGGTCGGACACGAACCGGGACACAATCGGCAGCACGCTGAAGGCGGCAAGCCTGACAGCCGATCAGTTCGACACGGAGGAGGGAACGATGAGTTCGCTGCGATCCATGTCGGAGTCGGCCGACGGCCAGATGAAAGCCCTCCAGGTGGGACACCAGATCGCAGCCCAGCAGGTGTCCCAGATGCAGAAGCTGCGCGGCTTGGTTTCCCAGCAAATGACAATGATGGGGACATGGCTGCAGACCGAGCAGACGGACAAGGATCTCGCGCAGGCCCGGCGTGAGAAATTCTTCAATGCCGACGTTTCCACGATCCCGAGCGGCCAGAAGATGGAGCCACGCTGGTGAGCCGCCCGGTGTTGATCGTCATGGTGCTGGTCATGGTCGCTGCAGCGGCTTCCGCCACCACCTTCTATTTCGTCCAAGCGAACACCCCGGCGTCATCAAAGATGAGCGAGGAGCAACGCGCCACCCGTGAGAAGTTTTTCGGCAGAGCTAAGGAGCTTCCCCCGATCGAGAAAGGTCAGGAGATGCGGCCGCGATGGTGAAGCGAAATCTCGAACAGGCTTTCCTACTCGGGGGGATAGCCTGCCTTGCCCTGGCCACTCCAGCGTTTGCACAGCAGGGACAGGTCCTGGCGGAACTTGAGAACCAGGTTTCTGCTGCTGCCAAGGGTTGGGAGACCACCATCATGGACGCGGCGAGGTCGCTGTTCTGGATTCTCGCCGGGATCGAGGTCGGTATCGCCGCTGTCTGGCTCGCTATACAGGCCGCATCCCTTGAAAGCTGGTTCGCCGAACTCGTCCGACGGATCATGTTCATCGGCTTTTTCGCATTCGTGCTCACCTTAGGTCCGACGTTTGCGAAGGACGTAGTCAATAGTCTCTACCAGATTGGCGCGGACGGCGGATCCGCCTCGCCAGCCGAGGTGTTCGATGCTGGTATCCGTGTCGCATCTCAAATGTCGGAGCAGGCCAAATTTGGCGTATTTGAAGACAACGCGCTTGCCATTGCTGCCGTCCTTGCCATGGGCGTAGTCGTTATATGCTTCTCGTTGGTCGCGGCAATCTTTGTCGCTGTGATGGTCGAGATGTACGTCGGCCTGCTAGCAGGCATGATCATGCTCGGATTGGGTGGCTCGTCCTTCACCAAAGATTTCGCCGTCCGCTATTTGATCTATGCCTTCGGCGTTGGCATGAAGCTTATGGCACTCGTCATGATTGCGAAGATAGGCTCGGAAGTTCTCCTCGGATTGGCGCAGGCGCCAACGGCAGACAGCGATCAGTTCATCACAACCCTCGCAATCGCCGGCATATCTGTCGTCGTATTCATCATCGCGATGTACGTGCCAACGATCATCCAGGGTGTCGTGCAAGGTGCCTCTGTCTCAGGCGGCATGGAGGCCATCCGTCACGGTGGGCAGGCTGCTTCTTTTGCGCTTGGCACAGCATCTCTGGCCGCGGGCGCAGTCGGAGCTGGCGCCGCGGCGGCTCAATCGGCACGCGCTGCAGGATCCTCTGTAGCGGGAGCCGCACTACGCGGGATGGGCGCCGGGATTGGGTCGGCGGGGAAGGCTGCCGGGTCGGCAGCCAAGGAAAAGGCGATCGGTTCGCCTGGCGCCTATGCCGGATCGATCATGGGGCTCGCCAACGCGAAGCTCGATCAGAGCCGCACCGGGCAAAGCGGCCCCAAGCCGCCGCCCGAACGAAACGACCAGTAGTCAACAGGAAGGCAACAAGCGATGGCAGCGAACCGGCCGCCCGACAGCCCTTACCTTGCCGCGCGGCAGGAATGGACGGAACGATATGGATCCTATGTCCAGGCGGCGCGCGCATGGAGGACCGTGGGCATTCTAGCATTATTGATGGCCGTGATCGGCTTCACCTATGCGCTTTACCTCAGCACGCAGGTCAAGCTGGTGCCTTACATCGTGGAGGTTGATAAGCTCGGCAATACAGTCTCCGGCGGCTTTCCCCAGCAGATCGAATACGCCGATACGCGCGTCGTTCGCGCCACTCTCGGGAATTTTATCTCGAGCTTCCGTTCGATCACACCAGATGCGGTTGTGCAGAAGCAGTACATCGACCGGACTTACGCACTGCTGAGAACCTCCGATCCGTCGACCCAGAAGGTCAATGCTTGGTTCCGTGGTAATTCCCCGTTCGAGAAGGCCGTGAACGCGACCGTGGCTATTGAAGTGAACAATATCGTGGCGCTCTCCAACCAAACCTACCAGATCGACTGGACCGAATATGAGCGCGACCGCAAGGGGAAGGAAACGGCAACGCGCCGGTTCCGCGGTATCGCAACCGTCGCGATCACTTCACCACAAGACGAAGCAACAATCCGGCTCAATCCGATCGGTGTCTATGTCACCGATTTCGACTGGACCGCGCAACTGTAAGGGCAGGGACTGCTATGGGGACGATCAATAGCAAAGTGGCCGCAGGATACCTTCTCGCTGCTGCAACGGCAATCGCGGCGGCATCTCCGGTCACAGCGCAAAGCCTGAACGGGAATGAGGTCAAAGGCACGGCTTTGTCCGGAAAGTGGCGTGGTCAATCGGGCCTTGTCACACGCGGGCCGGACGGAAAGGTCATATTCCTGTTCGGCGAGACCCAGCCATCCGTGGTCTGCTCCCCCCTGCAAGTCTGCGACATCGAACTGCAGGGAGGCGAGATCGTGCGAGACGTCCTGGTCGGAGATACGGTTCGCTGGAAGGTTGAGCCGGCGACCTCAGGCGCCGCGGGTGGACAGGCGATCCATCTGATCGTCAAGCCGTCGGAACCGGGTCTCGTAACGTCTATGGTCGTTACCACCTCTCGTCGTACCTACCACATCCAGCTCAAGTCCCATCCGAGTCAGTATATGGCGCGCGTTGGCTTCGAATATCCGGAAGATGCGGCAACGAAGCTATCCGACATCAATGCCCGGATCCAATCCATGAGCGGTCCGGGCGGTGGCGTTCCCCCCGAGCAGCTTGCGTTCTCATATTCACTCAGCGGGAATGCTCCGTGGCGTCCGAAACGGGTCTACTCCGATGGGCAGAAGACTTACATCCAGTTTCCGAGAGTAATTTCCGGGCAGGACGCGCCTGTCCTCTTCGTCGTCTCTGGCGGTCAGAACCGGATTGTGAACTACCGCATGAAGAACGACATGATGATCGTCGACTACAACATCGACAGGGCAATCCTGATCTCCGGGGTCGGCTGGAGACAGCAAAAAGTCACGATCAGAAGGGGAGGGTGACCAATGCGGATGCGCCATTTTTTCCCAGCTGTCGTCCTTATCTGCCTCACAGGTTGCCAAACGCCCACCGATGGGCTCACTACCAGCGCTGCTCCAACAGATCTGAGCGGCCCGGCCGCAAGTGCCATTGCAGGCGATCTGGCGGGTCGCTTCGCCGAGCAGGCGGGATCGACCGCGACGCCGATCAGATTGCACAGGGACAGCTCTGACTTTGCGGTCGCTCTCGAGGCCGCATTAAAGGGCTGGGGCTACACGGTAGTGACGGACGACAAATCAGCAGGGACCGCGAATGCAACAAAGCGCATGGAGCTGGCCTACTCTCTTGCATCCTCGGACGGGCAGGTGCTTGCGCGACTGTCTACCGATCAACTCGAACTGGGCCGGGCATATACCGTCTCCAATGGAATGGCTGCTCCCGCCAGCCCGCTTTCCCTTATGAAACGCAACTGACGGCGGAGATGGCTCATGGTTCAATCGCTCCAACTCGGTAACCCCAATCTTTCCGCCAACGACAAGGGTATGAAGCGATTGAACCGCCTCCCTTTGTTTGTGGGGATAGGTATCACCGTTCTTTTCCTTTCCGTTCTGGTCTACGGCCTATCCTCTCGAGGGCTTCGCTTCGGTCAACAGATGCCCCAGGAAGGGGGCGGCAACGCGCCTGCATCCAGTTTTGCCGAACAGATGAAGCGGGGCGTGGCGGATGGCATTATTGGCGATCGAGACGATTCGCCAAGAT
This sequence comes from Agrobacterium sp. A3-95, assembly GCF_053521785.1. NCBI lineage: Bacteria > Pseudomonadati > Pseudomonadota > Alphaproteobacteria > Hyphomicrobiales > Rhizobiaceae > Agrobacterium > Agrobacterium sp. A3-95. The sequence goes on from NZ_JBNWDR010000011.1 coordinate 162,347, forward strand.
TTCAGCCTACCCCGATCCAACCCATTCAGGAATCCGCGCAACCAGTTTCAGCAGAGCCACGGACCGAGCCGCGGCAACCAGCACGCACTCAGATGGAATCCGACGAGGAGTGGAATGCACGCATGTTGCGGGAACAGCGTGAACAGATCGCACGCGAACAACAGCGGCAGCGCATGGCGAGCCTGCAAGCAAAAGCAGCAGCCCTTGATTCACCGCTGACAATCGACATATCCGAGGTCGACAACACCGGATCGGGATCGGCTGGCATGTCACGAAGAGCGCAGCCGATCGGTGGAGCATCCGATCTGTACGCGGCGGCACTGCAAGCGGCTGCCGGCGGCCAGGTCGGCGATCAAAACAACCAGGCATCCAAGGAGGACTTCTTCAATTCCGATATCAAGGACCTCGGCTATTTGCCCAACCGGGTCGTGCCACAGCAATCCCGCTACGAGCTCAAGCGGGGATCGGTGATCCCGGCAACGCTGATCACCGGCATCAATTCCGATCTCCCCGGCCGGATCACCGCGCAGGTCAGCCAGAACGTCTACGATAGCGCCACGGGTCACTATCTGCTGGCTCCCCAGGGAACGAAGCTGTTCGGTCGCTACGATAGCAAGGTATCTTTTGGCCAGAGCCGCGCGCTTGTAGTCTGGACTGACATTATTTTCCCGAATGGTTCAACACTTCAGATCGGAGGGATGGCTGGCACGGATGCCGAGGGCTACGGCGGCTTCCGTGACAAAGTCGACAATCACTATCTGCGGACATTCGGCTCGGCGGCGCTCGTCGCCTTGATTGGAACCGGTATCGACATGTCCTTGCCGGAGAGTTCTACCCTTGCCACCCAGGACACGGCTTCCGACGCCGCGCGCAGGAATTTCGCCGAAACGTTTGGACGGGTGGCGGAACAAACGATTTCCAAAAACCTGAATGTTCAACCAACTATCAAGATCAGACCCGGGTATCGTTTTAACGTGATGGTCGACCAGGACGTGATCTTTCCTGGCATTTACGCGGACTAACCCCCGTCAATTGGCAATAACTGGCTTGATGCCATCACCTGCAAGAAGGCGAGCAAGAGCTTCGTAGTCTCGGCGATGCAGTAACAGGTGTTTCGTCCTGGGGATGACGAAGACGTCCGGAACGGGCAGCAACCTTGCTTCTTCCCCATCGATTGAGGCGTGCGCCTGTCCCAGGGGCGGATACGCTGGGTCCGCGGACCGGGCAAAATAGGTCGTGGTGCCGTCGGTACCCGGCATCATCCAGAAACCCTCGTCGGTTCGGGAGAGGATACCCGTCAGCAAATCGTCGATCGCCGACCCCGCGCCCATAGTTGCCATAAGTTTATCTCCGCTCCTTGAGTGAAAGACCCAGAACTCGCATCGGGGGCGAAAGGAGACAATGTGCAAAACTGCAGTGGAAGACTCGTCTGCCACCCGCTATAAGCGGCGGTGAGGCAGTACGCGCTGCCTCCGGGCTTTGTAACCCGAAGAACACCGGTTTGGTGCTCGCCGTTAGAGCGCCGAATTCCTCGATCTATGGTCGGGGAGCCGTGGACGTATGTCCAGGTTCCACCGAACTAAAGGTCCATGGGCTGAGTGTTCTCGGTTACAAACTCCCCGATCGCCAGGGGTCAGGAAGCAATGCGGGGGCGAACCGCGCTTTTGTTTTGGGAGGACGTGGCCATGGCCGATGAGGCGAATGGCGCTCAGATTGATGTGGAACTCAGGCCTTTGATCGGCCTGCTTGCGGACGTGCCGGAACCGATTGTCGAGGTTCTGACGGTGCAGGCGATAATGATCCACCGTGAACTCGTGCAGAAAGCAGAAGCTCTGTTCGAAACCCTTTCGGCCGAAGAGCGATCCGGGGCTGGGTCCGGCAGCTCTACACATGTAGCCTACCTTCAGGCGACTATCGAAATGCATGCCCAGATGTCTGCACTGACGACGCTCTTGAAGATTCTGGGCCGGACCCCGAAGCTTTGATCAACGCAAATTAGATCAGCCCACGGCGTACAGCCAGTCCTACCAGCTGCGTATTATTGGTCAGGTTGTAACGCTCCTTAACCCCGTCCAAGGTAATGCGCACGGTGCTGTACTTTACCTGTTCGAGGTCGGCCGTTTCATCGACGGTTTTACCGAGCTCGATCCATCGAACGTAGGTGGCCTCCTTCGGTGTCAGATAGACCTGCTCCTCGATCGTCGGCTTGATCCGCAAATGCTCGATATGGGCATGCAGTTGCCCTACGGCCGAAGCGGCCGCAATCGCATCGATGTCTCGCTCCAGGATCAGCTTCGGCTTGGAGGAAGCAAAAGTCAGCATTGAGATTGCACCGTTCGGCGTGGCGATGGGGATAGAGACGCCGGATCGGATGTCATAATCGGACGCGTCGGAAAAGAAGGCCTTTTCCTTGGCGGACAAGGAGCCCCGTTCTGCGCTGCCCGACCACGAAAATGCGCGCATCAGGCGTCGTGCCTGTGTCATGACTGGATCGAAAAGTTGGAACCCGTTGTCACGATATCGCGTCTGCCACTCTGGATGATAGCTCGAGACGCCATAGGCCTGACCGGGGCGAAGGTTCACGAAGGCGTATCCGGAAAAATCGAACCTGTCTGCCAGTTCTGCAAGTGCCGATTTCAGGGTCGTCTGATCGCGCGCGATTGCATTAATGTCCAAAAGTCTCTCAACCCACTGGGCCATCAATCATACCTCACCGCTTCAAGGCGCCGCCAACCGTACCCCTCTCTCCTGGAGGGACTCTGAGTTACAGCGCGATCCAACAGTGATCCGCGTGATAGTGGGGCATCCTAGATTGCATTTTAGCCATAAAATCCGAACTATTGAACAGTTTGTACCTTCAATGAGTTGAATTGCAAACCGCTAACGTTCTATTTTTCCAACTGGTTGAGGCAATAGACACTACATAACAACTTCTCCACGCAATGAGGTTCTGCAGCTGGATTGCTGGGACAGGGCGTGCAGGCGATTTGATCCCAAGGCGGATTTCGTGTAAATAACGTAACTGTAGAATTGCCCGAGGAGTCGATGTTATGACTGATATCCAATTGGAGGCGCTGATTGCGCTGATGGAGAAGCGGACGGAAGACGCCGCTAAGTCTCCAGAGGATGCTCGTCGTCATCTCGTCGATGCCGGGATCCTGTCGGTAGAAGGCAAACTCGCACCGGAGTATTCCGACGATGAGGATGCCGAGGAAGCTGCTGCAGCTTGAGTTCAAATTATCCTGCATATGTTCTGGGTTACCACGGCTGCGACAAGGCCGTCGGTATGGCAGCCTTGACGGGTACGTCGGCACTCCTTCCAAGTGAGAAGGCATACGACTGGCTCGGCTCGGGTATTTATTTCTGGGAAAATGACCCGCAAAGAGCATTTGAATGGGCAAGCCAGAAGGCGGCCAGCGGCGCATACAGTGAGCCGTTCGTTTTGGGCGCAATCATCGATCTGGGAAACTGCCTCGACCTTATCACGCGCAAGTACGTTCCCCTTGTCCAGACCAGCTATCGCATGCTGAAAGGCCAGTTCGACGCAATCGGGGAAAAAATGCCTATCAACCTCGACGCAAAAGGTGACAGGAATGCCGACAAACTCGTTCGCAGACTTGATTGCGCCGTCATCAACTACGTGCATACCCTGGTGAAGGAAACCGGCGCGCCCGAATTCGACACCGTTCGCGGATTATTCCCCGAAGGTGACGAAATTTACGACGGTGCCCGCTTTCGTGAGAGGACGCATACGCAGATCGCCGTCAGGACAGATGCTTGCATCAAGGGCTTCTTCCTTCCTCGAGACAGTGGAACTGCTCTGTCGACGCAAGCGCTGGCGCCTTGACTGCATGACATCGTCCTCTTCAGAGAAACCGACATCATTTCTGTCCACCAATCCGGGATAGATCGATTCGGATACCGGCGTCGGAAGCGTTCATCGGTTCAGCCGCTGTGTTCTCCTCTTCGTGAGGTTCCGGCTCACTGGCGGGCACCGCTTGCTGATGCTCCCCGGACCCTTTCCCGAAGAAAGTTGGTCCGCCCGGATCTTCGGCTTTGAAGACATTCTGTCCCTCGAAGTCTCCTGTTTTCCAGGCATAAATTGCGTCATCCAGCATCTGCGGAAGAAGCTGGTTGTTGGTGGGGCTGCCATACCATTTGGTGACGATGCGCGCCACCTTCGCAAACAGGGCGGTCCCGGTGCGCAAGTTCTCACAGCGGTCGAAAATATCCGGTTGTAGATCAGATGCGTCAGCAATTCCTATTCCGGCGGGAAGCTGCGTCACACCGACCCTCACCACTGCGCGACCGACATAGTCCTTGATTGTGCTCAGCGCCTCATCCGGCGTCCTCTGCTTCGGGATCAGGACCAGGCGCCCCCCTTGCCTGATCGTGATGGCCAAGGGATCATCAGAGCCGGCAGATGCAATGAACTGCTCGACTATGGCAGGTGGTAGCGCCGCATCGAAGCAATTGTCCGTCAGGGCAGCATCCATTTCTTTCTCCTTGTCACGTGTTGAAGGACATCACGAATGGTTTGTCGAAGAGGCGAGCCCAGGCCTCGACGCTCATCCGCTGAATGGCAACGATTTTCGTCCCCGTCGTCCACCAGCCGTTCCCGACGGCGAGGATCAACTCCGGCTCATGCAGCATGGACTGCAGGATTGGCCAGACGATCAACTGCTCATAGCAAATGAGCGGCGCGACCTTTTTCCCGCCAATGGCGGCCACGGGGTTGTCGAAGAAGTGCGCTTGAGCACCCACACTTTCTCCGACGAGCCGGCGCCACGGTTGCCACATGGAACCCGGGACGGGCATTCGCTCGCGATAGACCACCTCGGCGCTTGAGCCAGAGATGTGCACGAGCACATTGTCGTAGCCCGCTTCGGTGACGACCGCTGCACCGGCGATAACCGCATGTCGACCGGATTGAAGTTCCCTTTGCCAGCGACTTTCCAACGTAGGTGTCCAAAGTCCAAGCGCACTTTCGGGAAGAACAACCACATCTCCTTTCGCTTGCTCGATCTGCCTGACCGTTGCAACGAGGTCACGGTGATGGGCCAAGCTGCCGTCGCGGCCCAATTTGCTGCCCATATAGAGGTCGACGCCGTGCCAGCCGCGCTCTATTTCTGGTGGTGTCCAGAACGCGGCGGACCAGAGCCAGCAGCCCGCAAGGGCAACGGCTGCAGCCGGCCAATATCGGGTCACCATGACCGTGAGGCCGGTTGCCATTGCTGCGAGACCTGCCCAACCCAACCCGGGAAACAAGACGCCCGCGGCGGTGACGGGGTGCGCCCAGCCAACGATCCCAAATGGCGGTACGGCCATGAGGATCATCGCTGCGACGGACCGGATACCGAGGCGACGCCCTTCGTGACGGGTCCACAGGGCTGCATGTACAAGAACAAAGCTGCTCGACGCGACGAGCCACAGCAAAAGTCCTGGCCACAGATCGGATTGATAGAAGTTCGCCACGCCTTGCGGCAATCCCCGTGATGCAGCCAGAAAATATCCCGCAGATATGAGCGCAGCGGAGGCTCGACCGGCCGCACGAGACCACAGAAACGGAAAGGCTGCCGACAAAGGAAGAAGAAGAATTGATCCGCTCCAGCCAATCCAGCCGCAACTGATCGCTGCAACGACGAGAAGTGAAGTCTTTCGCTGGTCAGGGGTCATGGGTCAGCACCTCACGCGCCAATCCAAGAATACCTGTCTGCGGGATTGGTCCGAAGTACCGGCTGTCCCACGAGCCGGGGTAGGGAGAGTGTAGGACCACATCACCGAACGGCACGACACCTCCGCGATAGCGCTGAAGAGGGCGTCCCTGGCCATCGCGTTCGCTCACTTGTGAATTGGCAAGTGGCACACCGTTGATCGATACCGAACCGTCCACCTCTACCGTCTGCCCGCCGACCGCCACCACGCGCTTGATCAAGGGCCCCGTTTCGCCCGGGCAAAGTCCCCAGCGCAGATATCCTCTCTCTTTACCCTCCGCGTGCGCGGTGCCTTCCGGCATGCAGGCAAAGACGAGATCACCGATGGCAACGACGCGAGTGAGCGGTTCGATGCGCCAGATCCCGAGCGGCTCGCTTGGCGTGGTATTGACCCTGATGCCAGCGCCAAATCCGGCATACAACATCGTGGCAAGCCCGAGCGCAGCCGCTCCCAACATGACGACCACGACCTGTCCCGGACGTAAAGCTCGCCTTCTGTCTCGCACTTCGGCACTCATTTCAAAGAAAGCCCGGTGGTCTTGGCCTGACGCATCGTCTCCGTCTGTTTCAGGGCAGTCACCGTTCGCTCGTGGGCTGAGAGCTGCTGCACGGTTCGCAATGTCTTCCAGGCCGATTGAAGGTCCGCTTTTTGTGCCGGCGCCATGCCGGCCGACAGCTTTTCGAAGACCTTGCCGTCCGCCTCTTTCGCGGCCAGCGGCAGGAACGATCTTTCCCCGAAGCGCTCGGACACCGCCTTGGCAAACCCTTCCAGCTCTGCCTTCACCATTTTATCTGCGAGCGCGTATTCCAAGCCTGAAGGAAGATCGTTGCGGTCGATGGCATCACGGACCTTTTCGAGGGTCTGCCTGGCTGCATCGGACAGCGCCGGAACATCGATCGACATCTTCAGTCGAACGGCCCGCTCTTCCGCCTCATAGCGCCGCTCTGCCTCGGCCCGCTTTTGCAGGTAGCCATCCAGATCGCGCGCCAGCGCGGGGGCATTCACAATTGCCGTCTCTCGCGCCTGGGCATCTGCCTTGCCCGCGAAAAGCCCCGTCTTTCCTTTCAACGGCCCAAAGCTTTCCGGCTGCCTGGAAATCGCCGTGAGAGTCGACTTCGCGGTCTCGGAATTGGCAACCATGGCATCGACATTCACTGCGTTGAACGCCGCCTGCGGATCGGAATAGACGAGGTGGAAGCGGGCCGAGACCTCCTGCCACTGGCTCTTCAACGCGGGATCAGCCGAAACCTTGTCCTCGACCGATTTTTCGATTGATTTTGCAAATGAAGTGATGCCGGCAACCATGGGCTTCCTATCCTCCTGGATGACAGAGTTGGTCTGGTTTCGGGTTTCAGATGCTTCGCGCGCGCGTGCTTCGCCGGCGGCGTTATAGCGAAGTCCGAGCCGGCTCCCGGCGGCAGCCAGCCGCGAGACGAGATTGGCCAGTTTGTCCTTCTGACGGACGGTCCACTGCAGCCGATCGCGCAGTAGGGTGCGCCCGACATTCATCAGATGGAGCCCGCGCGCGTCCGCAAACCGCAGCGCAGCGCGATAAGAAGACGCGTTCTGATAGTCGAGTGTCGTCTCCTTCGATCCGTCGCGCGACAGCCGTTCATGCAGTCTCGCTACTGCCAGTTCCTCGACGGCCACGACCTTCCAGGTATTGCGATCGGCTTCGGTGCCATCCGGCAGAGTGACGCGCTCGGAACCATCGTGCTGAAGGCCGATGCGATCACCAATGCTTGCATCCGCCGCCGCCATCGCACGGGCAAGATCGACGCCCCACACGGTGCGCTCCTCGCCATCGGCAAAGCCGAGCGTGACGAAGTAACTGGCCCGGTTGTCCGGCTTGTGCTCGTAGGGTGCTTCACCATGGGCAATCAGCACGCCACCGCGCCGTTGGGCGAACTCCTCCAGCCCGACATACAGCTCGGCCGTCTCGCGATGGCGAGTCATGGCGACATAGGTGAGATGTCGATCCAGAGTGCTCGATGCCAGAACCTTTACCCGATCAACGGTGGCACCTTGGCTCTTGTGAACCGTGGTGGCATAGCCATGATCGACATTGGCGTAGAAGCGCTGCTCGACCACGACCTGACGACGATCATCGCCATCGCCGACCTCCGCAACGATGCGGCCTGGCTGAGCTTCGATCACACGCGCCAGCATGCCATTCTTGACACCGAGTGATCCCTCGTTTTTCAGGAAGACAATCTGGTCACCGGCCGAAAATTGCCGGAGCCCGTCTTCCGTCTTGAAGGCGTGGCCAGCCTCGACCAGACCACGTTCAACGAGCTTGCTGCGCGCCAACTCGTTCAGCATCCGGACATCGCGACGGCGATGGGCGAGGATCAGCGACGTCTTCGTTAGATCGTATTCGCGGTCCCATTCGGCGATCAAAGTCGAGATCGCATCGTCTCGTGTCCACCCCGTCCGGACCATACCCTGGCTCTCGTATGCGACGAGCGCGGCCGAGACGTTTCCGCGAGCGAGGTCAAGGGAGGCGTCGCGCATCCACTGCTCGCGCTGACGGTAGATCGTCTCCAGTTCCGCATAGCCAATCCGCTCGGAAATGGCGCGGAAGGCCGCACCCGCTTCGATCGGTTGGAGCTGATCGGGATCACCGACGAGAACCAGTTTAGCACCGGATCTTGTGGCTTCCTCAACGAAACGTGCCATCTGCCGTGAGGAGACCATGCCGGCCTCATCAAGAACCAGAACCGTCTTGTCATCGAGACGGTCGCGACCCTGATCCCAGCGCAGCTCCCAGGCCGAGAGAGTGCGTGACGCGATCCCTGCTTCCTTCTCCAGACCTTCGGCGGCTTTCCCTGCGAGGGCTGCGCCGACAACGCGATAGCCGGCCGCTTCCCAGACCTCACGAGCGGCCTTCATCATCGTGGTTTTGCCAGCTCCTGCGCGCCCGACAACGGCGGCAATCCTGGTCTTACCAGCGATACGTTCGATCGCTGATTTCTGCTCGTCCGAAAGCCGGTCATGCCGTTCGAACGCCTGGGTAAAAACGCGGCTCGCAACACGGTGTATGTGCTGCCGCCCGAGCCAAAGCGCGCGGTTCGCCATCTCCGCTTCGATGCGAATGAGGTCATGCGTGGTGTATTTTGCCGGAGATCTGGCACCCGTGGAAAACGAGATCCGCTCGCTATCCAACCGCAGTGCATCCGGGTGCTGCAGGACCCGCGCCATCAGATCTCGAAACAGGGTCGGATCGTCGATATAGCGGTGCAGAACCTTGGCGATATCGCGTTCGTCGAAAACGCTCTTTTCCCGCGTGATGAGATCGAGGACGAGGCCGGGATCGCGCTGGATCCGCCGCGCATTTTCCTCGCGGCGCTCTTCCTGGAGCTCGATCCGTTCGAGCTTTACCGCAGCGCTGGATGCTGTCTCACCAGCTTCATCCGCCTTCCGCTCGATCGCCGTGGCGCCGACACCAACATGGATGGTCGGCTCCAGCGCAATCCCCTGCTTTTCGAAGGAACGACCATCGATGCGGATATCGAGACCGGCTAAGGCAAGATGCCGGTTCTGACAGGCAAACCATCCGTCCCGGAACGCGTTGAAGTCGGCGGCGCCACCGGCCCAAAGCTCGTAGACGATCTTGCCAGCGTCATTGCGCTGAGCCTTTCCATCTTGTCCGAGGACCGCAACCTTCTTCGCCCCGAAACCATCTTCGGTCAGCGGCCGCAGCGTCGTCATCAGATGGATATGCGGGTTGCCCGGCGCATCATGCAAGACCCAGTCGGCGATCATGCCGAAAGCGGTGATGTGCCGTTCCACGAAATCCCTGACCAGGGCAATATTCTGCACTGCCGAGAGCTCGATCGGCAGTGCGATGGTAACGTCCTTTGCAAGCTGGGCATCTGACCGCTTCTCGAAACTCTCCACCTTATTCCAAAAGGCCTCGGACGCTCCAGAAACGGACAGGTCCGCCACCATCGCCCGCAACCAGTCCGGAGCGTTGACCGGGATCACGAACTCTTCGTGAAGGAGCCCCTGCTTGCGGGTGTAGTCAATTGTCCTCGCTTCCCGCTCGTAATCCATTTTCGCGCAGTGCCGGTACGCCGCAGACAACACAGCGCTGCGGCCGGAGCCGCGGGCGACAATGCTGACTGAGAAATGCGGGACGGCCACAGGTAGAGTTCCTTTAGCAAACGATTCCAGTCGTTTCGGAGACTGCGGCGGCCCCGCCAGGCCGCTCTTCGAGCACGTCGCATCAGCGACGTATAATTGCGCCCTTGGATCCGCTTCTTCGAAACGGCGGGATCATTCGCCAAAAGCTGGCGCTTTGGCGAGGTGCAAATTTGCACCTTTCGAGCGGGAGAAAATTGAGGGACCGTTGGACCTCATCGCCACGCAAAGAAGACAGGAGATCGCCGTCATGAAGAAGACTACAGCAAAAATCCGCGAGGAACTCGCTCGACTTCAGGAGGAACTGAAACAGGCTGAGACGCGAGATGCCGAGCGGATCGGGCGCATCGCATTGAAGGCGGGCCTTGGAGATTTCGACGTCGAGGCAGGTGAGCTTCAATCTGCCTTCGAGGAAATCGCCAATCGGTTTCGGAACGTCGGTAAAGCAGGTGCAAGTGCCGCGAAGACGGCAGTCGGGGCTGGCCAGGCTGCGGGCCAATCTCAGGAGGCTTGATCGGATGACCCGGACCAGTGTCGCCGAAGCCCGCAAGAAGGACACCCGCGAGAAAATTGAGCTCGGCGGACTGATCGTCAAGGCCGGTTTGCGCTTCGAGAAGCGGGCACTGCTGCTCGGTCTTCTGATGGATGGCGCGTCGCGCGTGAAAGCGGACAGCGCGGAACGGGATCGCCTGATGGCCATCGGTGCGGAGGCCTTCGGCAATGACGACCACTAGAGTCGTGCTTGTCATCATGCCGGTCGTGCTTATGGCAACGATCTGCCTGATCTTTCCTGGTATCGAAAACTGGCTGGCAGCATTTGGCAAATCGGAGCAAGCCAGGCTGACGCTCGGTCGGATCGGACTGGCGGCGCCCTATGTGTTCGCCGCCGCATTGGGCGTCATCTTCCTGTTCGCCGCACAAGGGTCGCGGAGCATCAAAGCGGCTGGATGGGGAGTGGCCAGCGGCACACTTTGCGTGCTGGCTATCGCGTTCATACGGGAAGCAACGAGGCTCGCCGGTTTCATCGGACAGCTGGAGGCCGGGCGAACTCTGCTCTCCTATAGCGATCCCTCGACGGTGGTCGGAAGTGGAGCGGCCGCCGTCGCTGGCGCGTTCGCGCTCAGGGTCGCGGTGAAGGGCAACGCTGCCTTTGCCCGGAGCGAGCCGAAGCGGATGCGCGGGAAGCGCGCATTGCATGGCGAGGCAGACTGGATGAAAATGACGGAGGCCGAGAAACTGTTTTCCGGGACAGGCGGGATGATCATCGGCGAGAAGTATCGCGTCGACCGGGACAGCGTCGCCGCTCTGGCGTTTCGGTCCGGCGATCCCACGACGTGGGGCAACGGAGGCAAGTCACCGCTGTTGTGTTTTGACGGATCCTTCGGCTCCTCGCACGGGATCGTCTTTGCCGGCTCCGGTGGCTTCAAAACGACCTCTGTCACCGTCCCGACTGCCCTCAAATGGGGCGGGACGCTGGTTGTCTTGGACCCCTCGAACGAGGTGGCGCCGATGGTGAGCGAGCATAGGCGCAAGGCGGGTCGGCGGGTCGTCGTGCTCGATCCGAAAAACTCGACGTCGGGCTTTAATGTCCTGGACTGGATTGGCCGCCACGGCGGAACCAAGGAGGAGGATATCGCAGCGGTCGCCTCCTGGATCATGAGCGATAGCGGTCGCGCGACCGGCGTGCGTGACGACTTCTTCCGAGCTTCCGGCCTGCAGTTGTTGACAGCGATGATCGCCGACGTTTGCCTGTCGGGGCACACGGCCGAAAGGGACCAGACGCTGCGGCAGGTACGGGCCAACTTGTCGGAACCCGAGCCGAAATTGCGTGCGCGGCTGCAGGAGATTTACGACAATTCGGAATCGGATTTCGTGAAGGAAAACGTCGCCGCTTTCGTCAACATGACGCCTGAAACGTTCTCCGGCGTTTATGCGAACGCGATCAAGGAAACCCACTGGCTGAGCTACGGCAACTACGGCGCCCTCGTCTCGGGTTCGAGCTTCACGACCGACGCGCTGGCAGACGGTAAGACCGACGTCTTCATCAATATCGACCTGAAGACGCTGGAGACACATGCGGGTCTAGCAAGGGTGATCATCGGCTCGTTCCTGAACGCAATTTACAACCGCGACGGCGCGATGGAGGGCAGGGCGCTTTTCCTCCTCGATGAGGTGGCGAGGCTCGGTTACATGCGGATCCTGGAAACGGCGCGAGACGCGGGCCGTAAGTATGGCATCAGCCTGACGATGATCTATCAGTCGATCGGCCAGTTGCGGGAAACTTATGGAGGGCGGGACGCGTCGAGCAAGTGGTTTGAGAGCGCCAGCTGGATTTCGTTTGCAGCGATCAACGATCCTGAGACCGCCGATTACATTTCACGGCGATGCGGTACAACGACAGTCGAGATCGATCAGGTCAGTCGCAGTTTTCAGTCGCGGGGATCATCGCGCACGCGATCCAAGCAGCTGGCGTCACGACCGCTGATCCAGCCTCACGAGGTCCTTCGCATGCGTGCAGACGAACAGATCGTCTTCACAGCCGGCAACGCACCACTCCGCTGCGGTAGGGCCATCTGGTTTCGTCGTGCTGACATGAAATGCAGCGTCGGGGAGAACCGGTTCCAGAAGGCAAGGGACGTCGCTGATACCGAGCAACAAGCGGCCGACCGCAACGAGTGAAGAACGGGAGGCAGAGATGCGATACTGGGAAGCCTGCGAGGCGAATGTTACCGCGGAGGAGGCAATCGAGGAATGCGCAAAGCACAAAATCATCGCGGGGGTCCGGATGACAGACAAGGCGTTGTCTGATGCCGAGACGGGTGAGGTAATTGCGCAAGCAGATCAACACGGAGAGTATTACGGCGGCGATGTGCTCGGCTATCTTGGCTACTGACCTATGACCCGCATCTGTATCATCCGCGGGAGGATCGTGACCCGAATGGGCGAAGACGGCTTGCCGGCTTCGTGAGCTCCGCGAATAGAGCCGTACGCCAGAGGCGGACCGCCCAGTGGCATCGTTGCATGGTTCACGAATATGAATCGATGACGCGCGACCGATTCAAAACAGTCGTTGGACGTCGCAGCCTCGGCACGCAATCATGTCGCCATGATCACCCAGCGCTACCAGCTTTATGTCGAGCGAACCGACGCCCGGAAAAACATGGCCCGTTTCTACGCATTGTCCATTGAACCAAACCTGTTTGGCGAGGCTTGCCTGACGCGACGATGGGGACGGATCGGAACCACGGGACAGACGCTGGTTCACAGTTTCGAACGAGAAGGCGACGCCGTATCGCTTTTCCTGGAACTGCTTCGACAAAAGCGAGGCCGGGGATATGCCACAGTATTGCGAGGCAAGCGGCTGGATCGCTAAGACCACAACAATGCTAAAATCACGAGGAATGACGTTGGTCGACAATGCCAAGAAGTCCCGGACCCAAAACCAGAACCACCGGAGACTGATCGCGTCTTACGGATTCGTTGTTTTCACGGCAATTATGGGCACAACAAGTCACGGTGAGGCCGCCGAGCACATCAAGCTAACGGGTGCCATAGGAATATGCGCAAAGGCTGCGCGTACCTCATGCGTTATCGACGGTGATACACTCTGGTTGAGAGGGGAAAAAATCCGGGTTGCCGATATAGACACGCCGGAGATCAGTGAGCCGAAGTGCACGGCAGAACTCCAACGCGGCAACCGTGCCACCGCCCGCCTTGTCGCACTACTAAATGAAGGACCGTTCGAGCTCCACGCGTGGCCGGGACGGAACGTCGATAGATATGGGCGCAAGCTGCGTGTCCTCGTTCGGGACGGTCGTAGCCTTGGTGATGTCCTTGTCTCGGAAGGCTTGGCGCGGACGTGGTCGGGTCGACGCGAACCTTGGTGCGATCGCTGATCCGAAGCCGACCCGTATGACCGGGTCGGCTGGACGAGCGTTAGGGCTGTCGCTCCCAATCACTTTCGAAGTTGAGTTCAACCTCAACGAAGAACGGGATCTTGATCGCGATCTTCATGCCCAGCTTGCCCTTTCGGAAGAAGTGGCAGACCACCTTGGCAAGGGAGCGAAGCCGGCGGCCGGTTGCTGTCAAGAACTTGGCGAGTTGTTGCATGTGGTTTCTCCTGTCGATTACGTTTCGTCGCGGGGATGAAATGCGGATCGGGAAGGAATGTGATCAAGCATGGAATAAGGACCCCGCATTTGGGGTGATCGGCATCGAAACGGGACCCCCATCTGCGATGGGGTTACAACAGCCTCCGGTTACATCGGAGGCTTTTTGGTTGGATGCTTATTGTGGAAACAATCTTGAAGATACGACGCCTTGCGCATGTGCAGGGCAAGACGATCAAAGCGATCTGCCGGGAGTTAAGCATATCGCGTAAAGTGGTGCGGAAGGTTTTGCGCACCGACGAGACGGAGTTCAAATACGAGCGGACCCGTCAACCTCAGCCGAAGCTCGGACCATGGCGCGATCAGCTCGATGAAATACTGCTTTCCAACGAAGCCAAGGCTTCCCGAGAACGGTTGACGCTGATCCGGATATATGAGGATTTGCGCGACCTCGGCTACGACGGCGGTTACGACACCGTTCGGCGCTATGCGAGAACATGGTCGAAAGAGCGCGGGGCCGTGACGGCGCAAGCATACGTGCCGCTCTATTACGCGCCCGGCGAAGCCTACCAGTTCGACTGGAGCCACGAGATCGTCGTTCTCAATGGAGTAACGACGACAGTGAAAGTGGCCCACGTCCGGCTCTGCCACAGCCGGATGATGTATGTGAGAGCCTATCCGCGCGAGACGCAGGAGATGGTCTTCGATGCCCACGACAGGGCATTCGCCTTCTTCGGCGGAGCCTGTACGCGCGGCATCTATGATAATATGAAGACAGCAGTGGACGCAGTCTTCATCGGCAAGGAACGCCAATACAACCGCCGCTTCCTTCAGATGTGCAGCCATTTCCTTGTCGAACCGGTAGCCTGCACGCCAGCTTCGGGCTGGGAGAAAGGCCAGGTCGAGAACCAGGTCAATCTGGTGCGAGAACGCTTCTTCACGCCGCGGCTACGCTTCAAGTCCTATGATGAGATGAACGGCTGGCTGCTGGACAAGTGCATCAGTTACGCTCGTGCTCATAAGCATGTCGATCAGACGGAGCGCACGATCTGGGAGGTGTTTGATGCGGAGCGGCCGCATATGATCAGTTATCCTGGCAAGTTCGATGGTTTCCACGCTGTGCAAGCCTCGATCGGCAAAACCTGCCTCGTCCGTTTCGACAACAACAAATATTCGGTGCTGTCCACCGCAGTCGGTCGCCCGGCCGAGATACACGCCTATGCCGACCGCATAGTCATCCGGCAAGGTGGCGTCGAGATCGGGCAGCACGACCGCCACTTCGGCCGTGGTGAGACGATCTATAATCCATGGCATTACGTTCCGGTCCTGACCCGCAAGCCGGGAGCGCTACGCAACGGTGCTCCGTTCCATGACTGGGTTTTGCCTGCCGCCATGGAGAAGGTGCGCCGCCGGTTAAAGGTCATGCATGACGGCGACCGGCAGATGGTGTCGATCCTCGAATGCGTCGGTCAGGACGGGCTTTCCACCGTCGAAGCGGCCTGCCAGGAGGCACTCGATCAAGGCGTGTTCTCATCCGCCGTCATCATCAACATTCTGGCCCGCAAGCGTAATCCGCAACCGACCGCCATCCTTTCCATTCCCGATGCGCTTCGCCTGACCCATGAGCCTTTGGCCGATTGCGCACGTTACGACAGCCTCAGGAGGGCAAGTTGATATGGAGCGATCTCAAATCCTCGACATGATGGGTACGCTGAAGCTGTTCGGCATGCGCAGCGCCTACGACGAGACAATGGCCTCCGGCATCAAGCGTCAGCACGAACCGCCCCGTATCGTCGGCGATCTGTTGCAGTCGGAGATTGCCGAGAAGCAAGCACGGTCGATCAAATACCAGATCACCATCGCCAAATTGCCGCTGGCCAAGGATATCAACGACTTCGACTTCACCGATACACCGGTAAACGAAGGGCTGGTACGCCAGCTCGCGACCGGAGAATTCCTCGCGGAGCAGCACAACATTGTACTGGTTGGCGGGACCGGAACAGGAAAGTCTCATCTGTCGATCGCGCTTGCCCGTGCCCTGATCCGCAACGGAGCGCGGGGCTGGTTCTTCAATGTCGTTGATCTTGTCAATCGGCTTGAGACAGAAGCACGTAATGGCAAACAGGGGCGGCTTGCCGACTTTATCACCAGGCTCGACTTCGTCATCATGGACGAACTCGGCTACCTCCCGTTCGCTCAGGCAGGCGGCCAGCTTCTCTTCCATTTGATCAGCAGGCTCTACGAGCGAACCTCGATCATCGTCACCACCAACCTGGCCTTCGGCGAGTGGCCGGCGGTGTTTGGCGACGCCAAGATGACTGCCGCTCTGCTCGACAGGCTCACACACCACTGCGAGATCGTGGAAACCGGAAATGAATCTTGGCGCTTTAAGAACCGCTCTCAAAGCTAAAGGCGAAGAGACAAACAATCCGCGCCCGCAGGCCCTGCGCTAGATTGAAAGCTCCAGGCCTACGCGCGCTGACCCTATGCAACCAGAGGCAGGGGTCCTTTTTGGAAGCCGATAAGGGGTCCCGTTACCAAGCCGATTGACAGTCAGACCCACGTAAAGAACCCTATCACCCGAGACTGGTCGGTGGACAGCCGCGACGAATTCTTCATCACCAATTCCCATCAGGATGGCGAGTGCATGCGCGTGAGCGTGAGCGTGGCTGAATTGCGCTGCGGTCATGACGTCGGGATGGGCATCGACCCAGATGACGGCGAGCTCGTCACCGTACCGCTCACTGAGGTGCGCCGTCGGAGCAAGGTTTACAAGGCAGTCGCCGCCCAGCGTCACAATCGCGTCCGGATCGTGCCGTGCGATTGCTGCGCGAGCAGCGTTGAGGTTGTCAAGAAGCGCCGAGCGCGACTTGATGCCTTTATCTACTGGCCGGTCTTGATCGTTCGGTCTGACCACTGCGATAGTTTCCACGGGTCCAAGAG
Organism: Agrobacterium sp. A3-95; assembly: GCF_053521785.1. Lineage (NCBI taxonomy): Bacteria > Pseudomonadati > Pseudomonadota > Alphaproteobacteria > Hyphomicrobiales > Rhizobiaceae > Agrobacterium > Agrobacterium sp. A3-95. The sequence goes on from NZ_JBNWDR010000011.1 coordinate 179,257, forward strand.
GATCAGGCGCTATAGCTGCCAGAACACGCGCGCCAACATAGTAGCCAGGATGATCGCCGCCCTGCCACTGCGGAAGATTGAGCCTGAGCGTTTTTGCCGGGTCGATCGCCATATGTGTCACCTTCTCTGCCCACGGGCACTCACGCTCATATCAGTTGAACGACACAGATAGAGATGTCGAAGCAACGTTTCCAATAGCTGCCTTAGTGCCGCCAAGCTCTGGCTGACCACCGATCACTTCAATTCGACACCACGATCCGAGGCAAGCGATGTGGTGATGTCCCAAAGTTTTGTCGCCTTGACGGGATCGAATGCGAGGAGTTCCGGTGTCCATGTTTTGCGTTTGCGAAGAATACCACCCTTGATGTCTCCTGCCGAACTCTTCACGAGAGCAGTGACCGCGTTGCGGGCAGACATCTCCGGCTTTGTACCGATTAGCCCCAAAAGCCGCATGATCAGAGGCATCTTCGGATCGAGCATGGCCTTTGTCTTGGTAGGTCCCACGCATACTGCGGTCAACGTAACAGGACGATTCACCCAGAGCCGTGACGCCTCCTGGATATGGAGGAAGCTGAGCGCATGACTGCCGAGCGCCGATTTGAAGAAGCTCCATTTCGTGCGTTCGTATTGAAGGTCATCGAGATCAGGCAACTGTTTCTCACCGACCGCACCGGAAATATGGATCACTCGCCCGTCACCTGAGGCTGACAGCGCCTCGACCAGCAGGCGATTGAGCATCGCACGTGCAAGGTATTGCAGGGCGAATGTGAATTCCAATCCATCGGATATCATGTGCTTGCCGCCATGCGCGCTCATGGCGGTGTGCACCACACCGTGAAGCTCTGGCTTCCAGGCGAGCACACCGTCTGCCGTCGTCTTCACTCCGGCAACGGTGGACAGATCTCCCCGCAGAAACTCGGCAGACTGTGCGCCTGCTTGCCTCAGCCGTGAAACGGTCTCCGAGCCCGCTGCGCCATCGCGTCCAACCACGAGCACATTGGCATGGCGGCGGGAGATTTCGGTTGCTGCCGCCTGGCCGATACCTGCCGTGCCGCCGAAGAAAACGAAATTGGTGCCATCGAGCTTGCGTTCATCCGACATGGCGAACCTCCAAAGCCAGAGCCGAGGCGCGTTCGATGGCTGCAGCTAGCTCATCCTCGCTGCGTCCGCCATTGAGAACGAATTTCGCCCCAAACACAAAATGCGGCACCGACGTCACGCCTTGCGCGGTAGCGCTTGCAACCTCCTCACGCGTTCTTGCCAGCTCTAGCGGGTCAGTGATCAGTCGATAGGCTTCATCGCGTGCAAATCCATGGTTCGATGCGATATCGGCGAGCACATCGGCATCTCCGATGTTGGCGGCATCCTGGAAATAGGCCCATGTGATGGCAACCGCCAAGCTATGCTGCGTCCCGCGTGGGCCCGCCAGACGGATCAGTGTATGCGCACCGACCGTCGGATAGGCGAATGGCTGGCGAGCAAGATCAAGATCTAGCCCTGATGTCCGCGCCTCGGCATGCGGACGCGCCCATGCTTTGGCAGGGTCGGTTATTCCATAGCGCGATTTCATCAGGTCGACGATCCTGAAACCCTCCGGCGGGCAGTCCAGCAGGATAACCGGATGGTGGTGGAGGTCGGCTTCGACTTGGGGAAACCGTTCCATCAGCACCTTGTCGAGACGGTGCAGTCCGATGATGCACCATGGGCAACTGATTTCAGTGAAAAGGTCGATGCGAAGTTTCGTCATAACAGCGTCTCTCAGCTAGATACATTTTGTTCGTTACGCTAAGATACGACGTGGAAAGACCTGCGCAAGGAGGCACATTTTTGGGAATGACGAACAAGATTGTTAGTGAGGGCGAGCCGACCGCCCCGGATTGTCGGGCGCTTGCAGATGTTCTGGCGCGGGTCGGCGACAAATGGACAATTATGGTGGTTGGTGCACTTTCAAACGGGCCTATGCGCTACAATGCGATAGGCCGTCTGATAGACGGTATCTCGCAACGCATGCTGACGCTTACCTTGAAGGGTTTGGAGCAGGACGGCCTTGTAACGCGGACCATCTACCCGACTATTCCTCCCCGCGTCGACTACGAGCTAACCGAGCTCGGCCGGACGTTGCTGCAGCCGATAATGGCGCTATTCGAGTGGGCGAAACAACATCAGCCATCCATGATGGAAGCACGGGCGAAATTTGTCAGTGCTGCTACAAATACCAAACCATGAGAGAATCCGTTCTGTCGGACGGGAATGTCGTCTTTCAGTTCTCTGCGTGCCACCTGATGTCTACCCAGCATAAGTCCGCTAATGGCGCAAAGTCGCCCTCAGTGGGGCGGCTTAGTGGCGACCGAGGCTTCGAAAGCCGCTTCTGTCTCGGCAAGCTGCGCCTCTGCTATCGCAAGCTCGGCGGCAATCTGTCGGCGCTCAGCCTGATCGAGAACCGTCGCAATTTCAGCGCGCAGTTCTTCAATCTGGATTTCGAGTTCGTAGGTCATCTTTAGTCTCCTTGACGTTTGTGAAAGATGGCCATCCGACCCGAGAATGGCATCGCGGGGTCAGGGATCGCGGAGCGACCGGCGGAGCCGGGGAGTGGGGGAGCCGATTTACGCAGGTTGCCCATCGGGCGGCTGGAGTAAATTGGGGGAACCGCTCATCCTTGGGGCCGGCATGTCCGCTTGGTACGATCGCTTATTCTGAGCAGCTTTCCCGCTCACCGTATGCCAACCAGAAAGCCGGCCCTGGCTCGATGCCCGGTCCGGCTTTGATTTTCGGAGGAGAAGAAGGCTCCGCCGGTGGCGGAGCCTCGTGATATCGATCAGTCCCGGTTCGGGCGGGACCAGATAAGCTGGAGGCCATCCTCGCCTTCGACCTCCGTGAGAGTTGCGTAGATCGGGGCCGGGAAGCTCGGATCGTCGAGTTTGACCGAGAGGTAATCGCGGCCCTCACCGGAAGTTTTCTGCCAAGCGGCGCCCAGTTCGACGCTTCCGGCGTACACGCGGAACTGCGGCCCTTTGTCGGAGGGGTTCTCTACCCGGGCGATGCGTGCCTTGACGTTGAGGGCGAGAGTGCGAATGGAGCCGGTGAAGCCGTTTTCGGTGGACGTGAAGGTGCCGATGGTTGCCATTGTCGTATTCCTTTTCTCGTGTTCGGGCCGCGCCCATCGCGGCCTCGATGGCAGTCGCAAAGACCGGTGACGATCGGACCGCACCTGATAAGGCCGCAATGAAATGGAGGGCGGCAAGGTGCAGATTTGTTAGCGGGAGAGGAGGAGGGCGCAGCGTTCCGGGGTAAGAAATCTGAACCTTGTCGTTGCGGGAAGACGATCGAGGCGCAGCCGGTCTCCGGTCAGACATGCCACATCGAGCCCGCAGATGGGTTGCCGGAAACTCTGACGTGAAGGGATATGGCAATGGCGTTCAGCAATACCCGCCGGAAAAGGCCACATCCAGACGCTTTCCCACCACGATCGTCGTCACGACGCGCATTGATAGAGACAGAGACTCTGCTTAGTTTCGCCCGCTTGCCCGCCATGCCATTTGCGATATCGTTGGCCTCGCGATTCGCAACCAGGAGGAATGATGCGTCAGCAGGCCAAGCCGTTCATCATTGAGCGCAAACCATCCCGCAAACCCAAATCCGACGCTCAAAAACCATCGATCTGGGGTAGGCTGGATGCTGACATCGCACAAGGTCTCAAGGATCAGCAGGTCAACGATCACGCGGCTGCCACCGCTGGTGCCGATCGCGACTGACCCTCAGGCCGCAGCCTTCAACTCCTTTTCCGGCTGCAAGGAATGCAGAAAGCTCACCGCGCGCTGCGCATGAGCCGCCGCCTGAAAAATCGCCCGCTTGTCGTTGGCCAGCACCGATAGCCACGACTGCAGATAGGACGCATGATCCGGCCGCGGCTCGAGCTCGGGTGCAATGCCAAGATCAGCGCAGAGGAAGCAACTGCCAAGCTCGGCAATGAGTTCTTCACGCGCACGCTCCGTCGGGTCCTTGGCGTAACGCGAAAGGTCACGGCCGACGCGATGTGTCGCCGCAGTCCAGTGCGTGGCCTCATGGCTGAGCACGGCTGCGTATCCGGCAGCATCGCGAAACGCCTCAAAGGGCGGCATCTGGATATAGTCCATGACC
>NZ_JBNWDR010000011.1:183493-231695 GCF_053521785.1 Agrobacterium sp. A3-95
GGCGAGTAGTAGGCCTGATTGCCGCCGTGTCGGATCACCGCGCCGGTATTGCGGAAGAAGCGATCGGCGCTCTCGATGCGCTCGACGGGATCCCGCACCTTTGGCGGCGGGGCATAATAGGTGTCGGGCAAACCATCGATCTGCTCGATATTGAACACCGAATATGCCTTCAGGAACGGGATTTCCCGATCGACATCATTGCCGTTTCCGTCGGCCACCGACTTGGTGAAGCGGCTGGCGAAGACGACCGTCGAGCCCGTTTCGCCTTTCCGCACGGACCCGCCCAGTTCCAAGGCCTGCTTGAAGGTCATCCACATTGAGGAAGAGAACCCACGAGACATCTGCTCCGACCACAGGAGCAGCACGTTCATCCCCGAATAGGGGAGGCCGTTGTGTCGCACCGGTCGGGTGATCCGCCCATTGGTATTGCTGGCGTTCCATGGCTTCATCCAGGGACGCACGCCCTGCTCCAGATCCTCGACGATCCGATCTGTGATCCGCGTGTAGATGTCGATCCGCTCAGATTCCGCTTTCTTCGTCATGACGTCTTCTCCTTTTCTCAGCACCGCGCCTATCGCGGTCCGTCACGGAGGTCCGAAGTCAGGGGCCGAGGTCGAGGCCATGCACCGGAACGGCCGCAACAGCGTGAAGGACGGCGGAGCCGTTGCATGGGCGCTCGGCTCCTGCAGGACCGCCGAGCGGGACGGGCCGCGATAGGCACGTCTTCAGCCTTCATTTTCGAAACAAGAAAAGGCCGGCGCTGCAGGCGCTGGCCTCGGGGGAAAAGAATGAAGGCGGGGCGTTGCCCCGCCGATGGTGTCATCCGAGAGCGGCCATCTGAGCTTCGGCCGCCTTGCGGTCGAGCGATGCGCCGGGGTTCTCGACCGGGCGGTCGAAGGGCTTCCAGCTCTCACCGACAACCTGTTCGTAAGCCGCAACCGCCCCTTCGGCCGCCATGCGCAGCGCGTGGGACTGGACACCCATGTCGGCGGCGAACTCCCGCTTGCGCTGGGCGGCGCTGTCATAGCCGACCGGACCGTCGAGATCCTCGTCGCGGGCATCATTGGATGCCTTGGCGGTTGCGTCGCGCGCCTCAGTGACGGCGCGGGAGTAGAACTGTCCGGCGCCATGCGCCGATCCGACGAAGGCCCCGACGATCCGTTGCAGATGGATCTGCATGGCCTTTTCGCCCAGGCCTTCGGAGAGACTTTCGGCGGTCTCGACGATCAGCCGCTCATGCAGGCTGCGGATGCCATCGCTATCGACGATGGCCGTGCCGAAGCTTTCGGCGATCTTGTGCGCCTGCGTGGCGTCGGGGCAGGAGAGGCGGACCATTTCGAGGGTGGTGCCGCGGCGGGATTGCGACACCTTAGAATTGGAGCGGTTGGGGGTTGAGGGCTTGGCCATGTCTGTTCCTTCCGTGGCTTCCGAAGCGGTTCCGGCCCCGTGCCGGTCTGCCCTTCGATGCGGACGACCAGAACCGGCAAAGGACGGGCGGCTTCACAGGTCCGATCCGGCTGAACCAGCAGGACAGGTTTGCGGGCCAGCAGGTCTTGACCTGAGCAGACCGCGGGCCTGCCCTCGCGCAGAGAGGCTGGATCGGCCGCCCTGCGGCGCGCAAGCGGCCTTGAAACAAACGGCCGCCGGTTCAGACCGCAGCGAAAAGAAGGGCAGTCCGGCACGGGGTCGACATCAGGAGCAAGCCGTAATGGGACGACATCGCCAAGTTCGCCACACTGGCAGACATCATTGCCGCAGGGTAGTTTGACACCCGCCTGCCTCCACACTGCGTCCGGACCGACCGTCCTGGTGACTATTGTGCAAGCGGGTGATCGCAATGCTCGAGTTCATCGATGACTTGCTCTTGTGCCGCCAGCCTGCGATCAAGTCCGTTGAGTTCGCCCCACCTTTCGAAGACTAGCCGCTCGATAAGCTCCCGATGGTAGTGCCGTGGACCGCTTCGGCGACGCGCCCGGCTCCGCACCTTCACTGTTATCGCCTGCCGTCCAGCGCGCGCCGCAATCTGCCGGCTTAGACAATCGAGATGCCGCTGGGACTCGCGCCGTGCACTGACTGCGTTAGCCAGGGGCCCCAAAACCAGGGTGTTGATCATGACCCGCTCCCTCGGCCTCGCCAGCCAATGAACGAGGATGGCCCATGATACTCAACATGACGAGCGGGATCGATGACGAAGCCAAACCGGCCGCGAACGGCATACTCGTCGCTTGGCACCAGAAAGCGGCGCTCATCGCCAGATCGTCGGTCGCCGCCGACGACCGCCACGACCTCGGTCATACCTGCATGATGATTGGAGAAGATCGCGGAAGTGACGACGAAGTTGGCCGCATGGCGCGCATCGAACGCCCGGCGATCCTTCGCCCAGCTTTCACCTTCGGCCAGCACGCAGCGATGGATCGCCTCCCAAGCGTCCGGCCAGGTATTGCGGATGGTCTTTTCGGACAAGGAGCGCTCGTAGCCGGTGAACAGCTCCGGAAAGCTGATCGCCACGATTGCCCACTCACAATCTTCCTCATACCAGGGCGTCTCCTTCCGCATCAGTGGATGAACCCTTGCATTACGATCCGCTGAAAGATGAAAACCACCGTGGCCGGCCGTCATATGGGCGACGACGCCCTCGGCATAGATGACAGCCATCTGCGATCCGCCCCAGGGCGTACTGGCCGACATCCGGGTCAGTACGCGGTTTAGCTTGGCCAGATCGCGTTTATGCGCCGCGGTCTCGGCGACGCGCGCCCGGAATTCGGCTTCGTCAGCCATTCGGCCGTCATGCCCGATGAAGTCGGCGCGCGTCAGATCTGCCAGCGGCCGACGAACGGCGACGGCGCTCGCAAGGAACGCGAAGCCGCTGGGTGATGTGACCATGGCAAGGACCAGGTCGTCGACGCGGGCGACGGGCAAGCCGTCCGCACTGGTGGCAAACTCCACCCCCGAAACATCGGGGGTGGGCGCTTTCATGTGCGAGTGGAGGACGGCGGTCATGCTGCAGCCCTCTGATCGAAGTCCTCGTTCTGCTCATCGTGGTCCGGAAAATTTGCATCCTGCGGCTCGCCATCTACCACATCGTCGGTTTCTTGTTCTGGCTGATCGCCCGATGGATCATCGAGATCGCTGTCCCCGTGATTTTGCGACCCGGCGCCGATAGCATCCGTGGCAGCGCTTGCCCGGATCCATCCGAGCAGTTCGTCCGCCGGTGGAGCGAAGCGGCCCGACGGATGGACGAAGTGTTCGGTCGCGAAATGCTCCACGAGCGCTGCACGGGTTTCACGAACTTTCTGCCGCGGCTGGACCGACGCCTCAGTGCAAGACGCTTCCAGCGCCTGGCGAGACAGGCACAAGAGGAAGTCCTCCGAGCCCATGTTCGGCAGAAATTCGTCGGCGCCGATTGCATCGCCAGCGATGCGCGAGATCATGCCACTGTTCGACATGCCGCGGCGGCACGAAAGAACGTCGATCAGCACGGAGCGGACGGCGACCCGGAGCTGATCCTGATCGAAGGCGAGCTTGCCATGCTCGTCGAAGAGGCCGACGGCATGGCGCGAGAAACGCTTGCCGCCGTAGAACGTGCCGTCCGCACCGGAATCAACGCGAACATTCTGGCCTGCGAATGCCAGCACCATCAGCGCCATCAGCATGTCGTCCTCGATCGGCGCGCGGCCGAGCGCGTCGTGCAGGGCGTCGGTACGGAAATCACCGATCATGTCATGGCCCTTCTGGGTGACGTCGGGCCGGGCCTTCGGCGTGCCGATCGTATCGGCGTCATCGCCGCCAGTGACCGATCCGTGACCAGCAATCCCCTTGGACTTTTCCGCCTCCGGCATCCGGTAATGCACCGTCTGCACCTTACCGTCGCGATCGAGATAGATGGCCGTGTGGTCGGACTTTGACGGCTTGCCGTAAATCTGGCTCGCCTTCTTCGGCAATTCCGGCTGGCCCCAGCTGTTGACCTCGACGATCCCGCCACGCTTCGGCAAATTGCTGGTCATCCATTCGTGCTGGGCGCCGAGAAAGCCCTCGACATTGGTGGTATAGCGCCCATCCTGATCGGCCGGTGCGAAGAGATCCTCGACCCATTCGACGCCATAGGCCTGAGCCAGATCGTCGCCAAAGCTCGCGTCCCTGGCATACATGCGCTTTTTCGTCAGCGCATTGGCGATCTGCCACCAGGGCGCCGTATCACCCTTCTTAGGTTTATTTGCCTTCCAGACCTCTTTCTGGTCGATCTGGCCGGCGGCCGCGATCACACGCAGTTGCTGTTCGTTTGGTATATCGCCCAGCGCCATCTGCTCGAGCATGGCCGGCAAGACATTGGCGAGGAGGCGCAGCTTGCGGATCTGGCGAACGGGAAGGGCGAGGGCGACAGCAATCGCTTCCTCGGTCCAGCCGAGAGCAACGAGCCTCTCGATGCCGCGCCACTGATCGACCGGATTGAGTGCCTCGCGGACCGAGTTCTCGACCATCGAGCGCATCGCGCCGTTGTCGTTGGCCGCATCCACGACAAGGATGTCGATTTCTTCCAGGCCGGCGGCGATAGCAAGCCGGACCCGGCGATGGCCGGCATCGATTATGTAACCGTTTCCGCCATCCGTTTCGGGTGCAACCACCGGCGGCTGGACGATGCCGACGGCCTTGATCGTCGCCAGCATCAGCGCATCGGCCTGTGGTGACGACTTCGACTGGCGCATCCGGTCGGGATTTTCCTTCAGCGCGCGGGGGTCAACCTTCATGATCTGCATGGTGTCATTCCTTGTCTAGAGAGTTGCGGACCGGCGCCCTGCCAGCCCTTCCTGTCTTCATTTTTCTCGAAGACATCTCCCGGACCGCGGATCGGCCGGACTGACGCAACTGCAACCGAGCATCCCAGCTGCGAAGAACAAGCGGGGCTAACAGCCCTGCGAAGGACGAGTGGCCGGGATGGCGCAGGTCGCGGTTGAGCGATAGCGTCGGCAGGAGGACCGATCAGCGATCGGTTCATTTCTCCTCCTTCTCTTTCTTTTCTCTTTTGAAAACCCGGCGCGCGCTGCGGCCAGAACGGCAGGTGAACTCCTTGGCTGGAAACAGAAACGCAAAAAGGGCGCTCGACCCGTGAGGGGAGCGCCCTTTTGCTGATCCCGGACGACATCGAAAGCCACCGCAATAGCGTCGGCAGGACATCATCTGAACGGGAAGTGATGCTCAGATATGGATGAGGTCGAGAAATTACAAGTCTCGACCTCTTCATTGCAGCGACGGGACTGGAACCCGGCCGCTGGTCCAGGCTGGGCTTGCGTTCTCATGCAGCAATCAATTCTGCATCGGCGATAGCGGAGGTCGCCAGTTGCTCCTCGACGTCGCGAAGTTGCTTCCTTTTGGCGCTGAGCTCATCGCCAAACTGGAATGCACCGCCGATGCGCGACTGATAGGAACCCAGACGGCGCTCGGCCTCTTCGAGACGCCAACGATACTGACGCAGCTTCTCTTCGAAGCCGTCTAGCCCATGCTCAAGTCGCGAGATGGCACCGAGCGGTGTGACCGTGATCGCCAGATCGATCTCATAGTCAGCGCCGGTACGCTGGAGCAGTGTCTCGTAGCGATAGCCATCTCCCTTTCCGAAGCGCTCGCCCTCATAGACCAGATCGAAACCGCCGATCGTCGCCAGATGAACCTCACCTTCCTGCTGAAGCTGTAGAAGCGTAAGGATCTCCTTCATCAGCGCGCGCCCTGCCTCCTTGCGCTCGGTATAGTTCTGACCGAGCACCGTCATCGTAAAGGCATCGCCATTGGTCGGCCGGAGGCGTGCAACGTCTTGACCGATCTCGTCGATCCGCCGGGTCGAGACCTCGATCTCGCGCTCGGCATCGCGCATCTGCCGGCGCACGGCGTATTGATCATCCTCGTGGGCGGCGCGCAGACGTTCAAGCCGCGCGATATCGGCCTCAAGTCCAGCTTTCTGCATCAAGCGCTCGTCGCCAGACGCAATGGCCTTCGCCATAGCGAACTGGTTGGCCGCACCTTCACCGACATCCTCCAGCCGCCGGATCGAGGTGTCGCCGGACAAGGCGGCCGTGATGAACCGGGCCTTGCGCTCGTTGTTCTGCCACATCGAGGCGTCGAGCGAGCCCTCGGTGGCATAGGCGAAGATATCGACCTCTTCATGCTGGTTGCCCTGTCGAACGATCCGACCTTCGCGCTGCTCGATCTGCGACGGCAGCCACGGCACATCGAGATGGTGGAGGGCTTTGAGCCGAAGCTGGGCATTGACGCCGGTGCCCATCGTCTCGGAGGAGCCGATCAAGAAGCGGACTTTTCCAGCTCGGACATCGCCGAACAGCCGCTGCTTGGCCTCGGTCTTCTTATAGTCTTGCATAAACGCGATCTGCGCGGCGGGTACGCCGAGCCGGATAAGTTCGTCGCGGATGAAGCGATAGGCCGAGAAGCCGCGGGACTTTTCGACATTGATCGTGCCCAAATCGGAAAAGATCATCTGCGCGGCGCCCGGCAGATCGAAGTCCTTGCCGTCGGGGCGGCGATAGATTGCCTCGCCGGTTTCCTTCCAAATCCGGTGAGCATTGCGGACCAGAAGATTGAGCTTGTTGTTCTCTTCGTTGTCTGCGGCCGGCATGACGAAACGCAGGTCGATCGCTGCATGGCGGCCATCAGTGATGACCGACAGGAGAATGTCGTCGCCGGGCTTGGCCGGTCCCTCGCGCTGTTCGATCGCCTTGATCCTGCTGTCGAGCATTTGCTGGTAGGTCTTGAACAGTGTTGTCGGCTTGGCCGTCAGGATCTGCCGGCGCCCAGTCGACAGGTCCGGAACCTTCACATACTGCCTCAGATCATCCGGCATGACGACGTCGGCGAAAGACCGGAACATGGCGATCAGCTCTGGCACGTTGACGAAGGAGGCGAAGCGACTGATTGGCTTATATTTGCCAGACGGCTGGATTTCGAGCTCTGTCGTCGTATCGCCGAAGCAGGATGCCCAGGCATCGAACTCATGCAGCCCGCGCTCGGCAAGTGCCTCATGGCCGAGCAGACGCTGGATAGAGAACATCTCGCCGAGTGTGTTGGTGATCGGTGTGCCGGAAGCGAGGACCAGCGCCCTGCCGGGATTGCGTGTCTCGATATAGCGGGATTTGACATAGAGATCCCATGCACGCTGCGAACCGTTCGGATCGATGCCCTTCAGCGTCGACATGTTGGTGGCGAAGGAAAGCTTTCGGAACTCCTGTGCCTCGTCGACGACGATCTGGTCGACGCCAATTTCGGAGATGGTCAGTAGATTGTCCTTGCGGGTGGCGAGACCTTCGAGCCGCTCCTGCAATCCCTCCTTCAATCGCTCGAGGCGCTTGCGCGAGACGCGGTCCTCGCTGTCGACCTTGGTCAGCAGATCCTCGTAAAGCTGCAGCTCGTCCTGGACCATCTCCTGTTCGAAAGCCGAGGGCACGGCGATGAAGCGGAAGGCCGAATGCGTGATAATGATCGCATCCCAGGTCGCCGTCGCGGCGCGCGACAGGAACCGTGCCCGCTTGTCCTTGGTGAAATTTGTCTCGTCGGCGACGAGAATGCGGGCATTCGGGTAAAGCGCGAGGAATTCGCGGGCGGCCTGCGCCAGGCAATGGCCGGGGACGACAAGTATCGCCTTGGCGATCAGGCCGAGCCGGCGCTGTTCCATGATGGCGGCAGCCATTGTCATCGTCTTGCCGGCGCCGACGGCGTGGGCGAGATAGGTGGAGCCATCGGCGACGATCCGCCATATGCCGCGTTTCTGGTGTCCATAAAGAACAAAGGCGCCAGAGGCGCCGGGAAGTTTGAGATGGGATCCGTCGAATTTGCGCGGCGCGATGTTGTTGAAGCGGTCGTTGTAGTCGCGGGCCAGCCGATCGGTGCGATCGGGATCGGTCCAGACCCACTCCTGAAAAGCCTGCTTGATCCTCTGCAGCTTGTCGCGCGCGGCCTCGGTATCGACGACGTTGAGGACCCGGCGCTCGCCATCGACGTCCTTGATCACGTCGAAGATCTGAGGAACACGGCTGTTCAAGGCATCGGCGAGGAGATCGCCGGCATGCCGGCGGCTGGTGCCCCATTCTGATGTACCGGCGGCGCTGTAGCCGAGTTGGCGAGCTTCGACGGTCCACGACCCGAGCTCCGGCATATGGTGGATGCGGATGTCGGCTTCCATCTTTTCTTTGACGAAGGCAACGACATCGGCGGCTGGGATCCATGGCGCACCGAGACGAGCCGTGATGTCGGAGGGTCGCAGGTCGGCCGGCTGCACATCCTGGAGCGCGCGGACATTACGCTCATAGGCTGGGTCGAGCTCGGCGGCAGCCTGCGCTGCGGCGAGCTTGGTGCGGACGGCTCCGGAGAGGTATCCATCGGCTGTCTTCCAGGACCCGTCAGCGGGATCGCGGAACACGGCGTCACCCAGCTCGTCGATCACAGTTGCGGGATCGGCGTGCGATAGCTCGGCGATATGGTCGATATCGACATGGCCGCGTTCATTCAGCACGACCGCAAGCGAATCTGCAGGGGAGGTGATCGTCGGCGCAGACGGCGGCGCGATCACCCGTTCGGAAAAAATCGGGCCGGGCTTCGCCGTGTCGGTCTCCAGATCGTAATCCTCGATCGAGGCGACCAGCCAGCAATCCGGATCGTCGCGGAATGGTGCCAGGTTCGGCTGACGGTGGGTCTCCTTGACCTCTCCGGTCTCGGCATCCTCCTGGACGGAGACGACGGTGTGATTGATCGGCCCGAAATCACGCACAAAGCTCGACCAGGCGATGCGCAACCTCACCTGAAGATCGCGCCACGGACGATCGGTCTCCTGCGCCTTCAGCACCGCGCGCACCGCATCTCGGATCGGGATCAGCTTGCTGATAATACGTACATGCTTTTCCGAGATACCGTCGCCGGCGCGGCCCTTGCGGACCGTGACCGGCGCGGCCGCTCCGTCGAGCATCTGCATCAGGCCCTTGGAGCGGTCGAGAAAGAAGCTGCCCTCCCGAACAGGCCCACCCTTCGGCTGCAGGTCAACGATTTCGCCAAGCTCGTTTTCCAGGTCGATATCGATCGGCGTGGGCTCGCCGTCATAGAGACCGGCTGGCAAAAGATCGATGGCAGTGGCGAGTGCGGCTTCAAGATCCTCTCCGGCGCGGGGCCGGCACGTATAGGTCTCGCCGAACGGTCCCGAAGTTAGCGCGTGGGTACCGAGGACGAAGTCGGGGTGTCGGGCGAACCAGCGATTCATGCGGATCGCACCATCCTCGTCGGTAGCCGGCCTGACCTCATCGACATCGAGCCACAGCTGGTCTCCCTCTGGCTCACCGAGTTTGCGCTTGCGGAAGAAAAGGATGTCGACGACGACGTCCGTGCCGGCGTCACGGCGGAAGCTGCCCTCGGGCAGGCGGATCGCGGCGACCAGGTCGGCCGACTTGGCGATATGTTCCCGCGCCGTCGTATCCGCCTTGTCCATCGTGCCGTGCGAGGTCACGAAGGCGGCAAGCGCGCCGGGCTTCAATAGATCGATTGATCTCGCGATAAAGTAGTCGTGTAGGCGTAGACCGAGCGACCGATAGGTGCGGTCCGATCTGACAGTGCGATCGGAGAAGGGCGGGTTGCCGATGGCGAGATCGTAGATCGGCGCCAGATCGGTGCGCGCGAAGTCGCCGTTGATGATGCGAGCCTTCGGCTGAAGCAGGTCGACAATGCGGGCCGTGACCGGATCGAGCTCGATCCCGGTGACATAGGCAGCTTCGCGATATGGCTCCGGCATTAGGGCAGGAAAGAGGCCCGTGCCGATTCCCGGCTCCAGAACGCGGCCGCCGCGCCAACCGAGTCTCTCAATACCGGCCCAGATCGCCCGGATGATGAACTCGGGCGTGAAATGCGCATACTGGGTGCAGCGCGCCAGAGACGCATAGTCTACTTCTGAGACGGCCGTTTCGAGCGAGGAACCGAGATCGTCCCAGCCGTGCCGGAAGTCTACCTCGCCCGGCCGACGGAACATGCCATTGGCCAGCTCGCCGGCGCCGAAGCCGGTGAACCGGATCATCTGAGCCTGCTCTTTCGGCGTCGCCGGCCGGTCCTGCTTGGCAATGCCGTCGGCGACGAGGATTGCCGCGACATTCGCGCGGGCGCGATCCTTCCAGGAGACGCCAAGCCCGCGATCGCCGCTGAGATAGAAATTTGCCCGAAGCCGTGCGCGCCGGGCAGGGATGGCGCTGGTCGGCAGGGCGGGTGCCGGCGCTGGCGGCATGGGATCTGGATCGTCGTCATTAGCGGCTTCGGGCGAGAAGCCACCGAAGGCGGTAACGCCCAGACCGAGGCCCGACGAAAGTGCGCTCGAGCCGAACATATCGAAGGTAAAGGGATCATTACTCATGAAAAGCTCCTTTGGAAAGCGGGCGTGCGAAATCGTCCGGTGAGGGTTCGACCGGTTGCAGCGCTCGGATTGTGGGGATTGGTTCTGGCTTAGGCCGCCAGAACCGTGGGGAGGTAGCGCAGATGCACCGGCAGCTTGACCGCAATCTCGTCGTCGCTGAGCGTATCGAGCAGCTTCAAGAACGTCCCTTCCTTACCGCCATAAAGCATGACCGTGCGATGGCCCTGCACCGGCTTCGGCCAGCGGGGGCCGGCATAACCACGATAGTCGACCGCGGTCGTGCTCCAGATATGCTCGAGCCGTTCTTCGCGGCTCATCGCCCGGACAGGCCGGGTTTCGCGGTCGAGGATCGAGGAACGCATCGCCTCTACCGAATTCGGATCGGAGAGGTCGCAGTAGGTGTGGAAATAGCGGACGGCGTCATCGATCCGGATCGCGTAGAAGACCGAGGTCACGGAACCGGTCATGAACTCGCGCATCGCAAAGATCGGCCCCCGCATCCACAGCGGCGGCAGGATGTCGAGCATGTAGGAGTAGGAGGTCTCGTCGATCTCGAACCATTCGCCGGCATAGGTGGCAGACTGATCACCATCAAAACGATCTGGGCGCTCGGCGTGCCGGTCGAACATTCGGAACATGTCGGCGCGTTTAGCTACACCTTGAAACACTTTGCGGGGGAGGGATATCGAGGTCATCAGCTTGGTCCTTTCGGGGTTTGGGGACCGAAGGCAGCAATGTCGTTTCGACCTCACTATCCTCTTCAGTCCTTCATGACTCCTCCCGAGCGGCCGGCCTCGCGTCCGGCCGGGTCAAGGGCCGGCCCTGGCCGGGCGAAGCCTCCCTTGATGCGGCCGGCGCGCATGCGGCAGGCCTCATCTTTTTCTCCATTTTCCTTTCCCGTCTCTCCTTATCTCTGTTTTGCAGAACCTCGTTCCAATCGCCCGCCGCCGGGCGTAGCCGCTGCCAGTCGCAGCCCGACGCCTCAGCAAGCACACGCAATCGCTCTGCGTAGATGTCTCCTTGGGAATTGGCATCCGTCGCGGCCACCAGTGTCAGCTCCGGCCGTACAGCGAGTTCGCAAAGCGCGGCATCTGTCGCCGGTGACCACCCGCCGCCGGTGCTGAGATAGAGCGTTCCATCGCGGGAACCCTCGAGCGCTGCGAGGCTCATCGCGTCGATCGCGGCCTCGGTCACGCAAAGGCGGTTGGCGTCACTCGCACCCAACCGGAATAGGAGCTTCGAACCCCCTGTCGAAAATCCGCGCCATTCGAGTCCTCGTTCTTCCCAGCCAACGACCTGACTATGGCTATCGAGATGCGCTGCCCACATGCTGCCAAAAGGTCCTTCCCGAAGAAGGCCCTCCCGGATGGCCTGCCGGACAATGACAGACGGGATTGAGCGCTCCCAACACAGATAGCGCCAGGTACTGGTCCCGGGCGAAGGCGTGCGCCGGTTCCGCCAGCGTTCGACGATGTCTTCCACTGGCCCTGACGTCCGCTGGCATTTCCATTCCGGCCGGGAAAGTCGAAACCCGATCAGCGATGCGACGGCTTCCGCCGCGGGTGGGAAGGGGCTCCCTGCCAGAAACATTGCCAGAGCGAAAACATCGCCCTTTTCGTCGCCGAGCGGATCGAACCAGCCTCGTCCCTCATGCGTAACGATGATGATATTGCCGCCATCTCGGTATTTGAGGGCACGTCGCGTGCTTTCCTTGAGATCAAGTTGGTACCCGGCCCGCTCCAAGACCGCTTCGCAGCTAACCTTGGCGCGCAGCGCCTCTAATTCTTCTCTGTTCATTTCCTTCTCCAGCCGCGGAGCGGCTGTCCCTTCTTGTTTCCCGCATTTTGCGGGCCGCGTTCCACCCGCCGCGAAGAGCGAAGGGGGCAAGGGCGCTCCATGCAACTGACAAAAGTTGCAGCAATGTGCTGCGGCGAAGCTTCCCCTTGCGGCCGACAGGTCGCCAGCGGCAGCCACAGGCGGGTCTCAATGAGACCCGCGGGGGGAGATATTCGTGCTTATGCGGAGGTGACCATAAGTCACCACGGCTCATATTCGTGGACGATCTCCAGATCGTCTTCGTCATCGAGTTCGTCGGACGGAAGAACGCCGAACTCGTTGCCGGACTTGAAGAGAGTGATGGGAACCATCAGGTCGTTGCAAAGGTGGAAGGCGTGCGACTGTGCGAGGGAAAGATCGTGTGCCATGTTGAGGTGCTCCATCGGAAGCGGGCCAATTCCCGCTGATGGCTCCTCAAAGGAACAGGGCCGGTCGCGATCACCGCGAAGGCGAAGACGGAGCGGCGGCAGCTTGCTAGCCGACCCCTTGGGGGTTGATCGACGGAGATCCGGACTTGGTCCAGGACGCCATCACAGCAAGCGGGATTGGGTCGCTGTTGTTATGAGCAGAGATTGTGGGCGCGTTGGTTTTTCCAAGAGTTCGCCTCTCGATACACTTCCCTGTGGCCCGCGCTGTTTGGAAATGCGCGTCACTCAAAAATTTGGGTGTCCCCAGATCGACCTATGGCGAAACTTGAGCGACTGATTGCGTTTCCAAAATGCCCACGTCAGCACTTGGTAGCCGCTCAATCAATTTCGCGAATGTGCGAGGCGTAAATAAAACATCCGGAAGATCCACGCCAACGTCTCGGCTATTTCCGAAGTCAGCCAATCCTCCGTGGGCATGCCCAAAGAAGTGGTACGATCCCTTTTTGTGTCCCGGCCAGGTCCTCAATGGATAGTGGCACAGTACGAGGCGCCGGTCCCCAATCGCGACTGTTTCTATGATGTCGCGCGGCTCGTCGTCCCATGATAGTGCCGCTACCATCGGCTTTATGACCCCGGGTCGATCATAGTCGTGATTTCCGAGAACCAAACGCTTTCGCCCTTTAAGGCGGCGGAATATGTCGGCAATCCTGTCAGCGTCACTGGACACGGCAAAATCACCAAGGTGCCAAACAAGATCATTGTCGCTGACGACTGCGTTCCAGTTTTCTATGATTCGCTCATCCATCTCGATAACGTCGGTGAATCGTCTTTCACCCTTTGCCACCAGACTGGCGTGACCAAAGTGTGTGTCGGAAATGAAGAATGTCTTACTCAAGCTTGCAACCCATGAATTGAGGTATTTGGCGATACTGCCATCGTCTTAGAAAGTCACAGTGTTCGCCCGGAAATAGCCCGTCTGTCGTGATCAAACTGGCAATTATGTCGGCGGGTAATCGTGAAGAATTGCTATTTGATCACCTTGTTCAGGCGCAACATTTTGAACCGGTGACACGACCACAGCAAAGTGTCTCGGCTACTGGTTCTTCCGCAAGCCATCGATCGCGCGGTTTGCAGCTTGATGCCCGTGCGACCAGCTCAACATAAAACCGTCCGTTATCCAGGTAAGGTGTAGAGGCGCAATACAGAGCCATCGGGTCTACTCCGTCACTCACTTCAAATGTGAGCTTTGCAGTTTGCTCCAGCCGTACGTAATCGGCCACCTTGCGGATAATTGCCGAAAACTTTCCCGCCAGCATATGAGTCCTGTCATCCTCATCGATATCCCATAGCTGGATGAAGATCTCAGACCAAGCCTCCGGATTGGCGCCGCAGTCGAGGGCCGTAAACTGCCCGGCTTTGACTTCGGTGACATGATAGCCCGGCCGTATGGAATTGCCTCCATACGTGAAAATCAATTGTGCATCAGGCGCGACCGAGAGGACATCGAGGAGATGACCGAGAGAGATATCGTACGAATGTGTCTTGTCGTCTGCGTTCATGTAGGTTATCCCTATATCCAATAGTTCAAGGATTATTGAATAATGGAAGAACGTCAAGCCCTATTATCATTTGCCGCACTGTCCCAAGAAACCCGTCTCGCCATTGTCCGTGCGTTGGTTATAGCTGGGCCAGAGGGAATGGCTGCCGGCGCGATCGCGGAACGCATGGGCGTATCGGCGACGAACGTCTCGTTTCATTTAAAGGAACTGGAGCGGTCGGGATTAATTTCTCAGCGACGAGAATCCCGCTCGATCATCTACAGCGCCAGCTACGACGCTCTCGCCGATCTCGTCAAGTTCCTGATGGAAGACTGCTGCGCCGGACATCCGACAGTTAGGGAAAATGTCGAGCGTAGCGACGGGTGCTGCGTACCGGCCAATGAGGGTGACGTCGTTGCATAATTCGAAAGTTCCTGCGGGCATCGTATCGGCTCTCGGCCTGACGCAGATTATCGGCTACGGCACGCTTTATTACAGCTTTAGCATCCTCGCACCCGACATGGCGAAAGACCTCGGCCTGTCGCTGGCCGAAGTGTTCGGGGTGTTCTCGGCATCTCTGTTCATCGGCGGACTATCAGCCACCTATATCGGCAAACAGATGGATCGGGTCGGCGCAGCGACGATCATGACTATCGGCTCCGTGCTAGCGGCCCTGACGCTCGCGATTTGCGCTTGGTCGCCTTCGGTCGCCGTCTTCGCAGTGGCGATCATCTTGCTCGAAGTCTCCTCCGGAATGGTGCAGTATCAGGCGGCTTTTGCGGCATTGGTCGAGAGCGATCCCAAAACGGCCTCGCGAAGCATCACCTACCTGACGCTGATCGGCGGCTTCGCATCAACGATCTTCTGGCCGATCTCGGCCGCGCTTTCCGGATGGCTGTCCTGGCGCGAAATCTATCTCGTCTTTGCAGGAATGAACCTGTTTCTTTGTATGCCACTTCACTTCTGGATCATGCGCGTCGGCAAATCTGCATCTAATGGCGATCCATCGGTGCGTAAGCGTGAGACGGTGATCGGGGCAATCCCTCCTCACGCCAGACAACGCGGTATGATCCTTGTGTCATCTGCATTCGCGCTTCTCGGCTTTTCGCTTGCGGCGATCCTCGCCCACATGGTGCCGATGCTTGGGTCACTGGGACTCGGCGCGGCTGCCGTCGTTATTGGCTCTATCTTTGGCCCGGCCCAGGTGTTGAGCCGTCTTATTAACATGGTCTTCGGGAAGAACCTGTCACCGCCTGGGCTTGCCGTCCTCTCGGCCTTGCTGATCGTCTTCGGTGTCCTGATCCTGCTTGTGACGGATAACTGGTTACCGGGTGCGGTCGCCTTCGCTATCTGCCTTGGGCTCGGCTCTGGTATCAACAGCATCGCGCAGGGCAGCCTGCCGCTTCATTTATTCGGATCGGATGGATATGGCGCAATCACCGGAAAGATGGCCGCCGCTCGGCTCGCAGTCGGTGCTGGCGCGCCATTCGTGTTTGCGGTTGCCATGGAGAATATTGGGTTGAGTTCGGCGCTTATCGCAAACGCCTTTCTGGGTGCCATCAGCGTCGCAGCGTTCGTTGCAGTCGCCGCATTGTCCCGGCCAGTTTCGGCAACTTCGCAGTCACCTCGTGGGCAGTGACTTTCGCAAATTTTGACGGCGGTCCTTCAGATAAATTATGGCAAGCCAAATCTGAGGCATTGACATTGAGATCATTATTTCTATATTTCAATTAATATTGAAATTATGGCATCCTAGACTGTCCCAAGGTTCTCAGATGCTGACACCGATCCAAAATTTGAACCTGAGCAACGACAAAGAAGCAATTCCGAGCAAGCATGCCTGTCCGATTTGACGGATGGCCAATAATCTCTAAAGCGATGTGAGTTCAACACGATGATCGAGCAACAAATCCTGGATGCGTTTAGCGCGTTGTCTCAGCAGACACGGCTTCGGGTTGTCCGGAGACTTGTGACTGCCGGACCGGTTGGTCTTGCAGCGGGTGCGATCGCCGACACGGTAAATGTTTCGCCCTCTAATATTTCGTTCCACCTCAAGGAACTAGAACATGCCGGGCTCATAGAAGCCCGACGCGAAGCGCGCTCAATCGTTTACCGCGCCAACTTCGACGTGCTTCGTCAGCTCGCTCGCTTCATGATGGAAAACTGTTGCGCAGGTGGAAAAATTGAGTGTTCACCACAGCCTAGCGCCGGCCAAGTTCAACAGTCGGCCGCAACAACAATACCAGTATCGTAAAATGGAGTTAGATATGGCCGACCTACCGGCAGCATCGATTGAATTTATTCGCCATCCCGACTTGGCAGCGCTTCGACCCACATTTTCAACGCACAAGCCACGCATCCTCATCCTGTACGGGTCGCTTCGGAAAATTTCTTTCAGCCGTCTTCTGGCCGAGGAATCCGGTCGTCTTCTCGAACACCTCGGATGTGAAGTTCGATTTTTCAACCCGGAAGGACTACCTTTGCCTGATGGCGCGCCGGAAACCGATCCGAAAGTTAAGGAACTGCGTGAGCTCTCGCTCTGGTCAGAAGGTCAGGTTTGGGTCAGCCCCGAGCGCCATGGGGCGATGTCCGGCATTTTGAAAGCCCAGATTGATTGGATTCCTTTGACGACCGGTTCCGTGCGTCCGACGCAGGGTAAAACACTTGCGGTCATGCAAGTGTCCGGCGGATCACAGTCGTTTAACGCCCTCAATCAAATGCGTGTTCTCGGTCGCTGGATGCGCATGATTACAATCCCAAATCAGTCGTCTGTCGCAAAAGCGTGGCAGGAATTCGATGAGAATGGTCGAATGAAGCCATCGGCCTATTACGACCGCGTCGTCGATGTTTGCGAGGAACTCGTCAAATTTACGCTGCTTACACGTGATGCATCTGACTATTTGACTGATCGCTACAGTGAAAGAAAAGAGGATGGTGCGAAGCTCGAACAACGAGTTAGCCTCAAATCCATTTAGCACTGTCACCGGCTGCATAGCGGCAGGTATAGAACTTGCGCAACGTCGACAATTGTCGTCGTTGCGCCACTTTCAGAAAGCGCTTCCCCCTGTGCCATCGTGCGGGTTGCACTGATTGATCAGCAAGAGTCCATGGTGCTGCAGTTAGCATTTAAGCGTATTCAGCTAGGAGCAGCTCCTGTGATTCATTGCGACGCCGGTATTTCGGACTGGCGCACCATGACACCTCGAGCCCGACAGATCTTTGACGGCTACCTACTGGCATTGCCTTCTTGTGAACGCCCAACTCTGAGCAGCCGTCTGCAATGGATCCCAAGGGCTGCTGAAAGGAGGCGAATAGCTGAGGTCGATGTCGTTTAGCTGCTCAACGCTTAAACCTTGGAAGAGCGCTGCTGCAACAGTATCGATCCTCTTGGCTATTTCCGCCTTTCGATTTCCTAAAATCTGAGCGCCAAGCAATCGACCCGTCTGGCGGTCGCCGGTAATTCGAACTTGGAGTGTCACTGCACCTGGATAGTAAGCCTTGTGGTCGTCCGCCTCGGTTTGCACACTCAACGGATCAAAGCCTGCAGCATCGGCCTCGTGATCAAGTAGACCTGTTCGCGCGACGGCTAGGTCAAAAACCTTCAGACACTGCGTCCCAAGTATACCCACGAACTCACGCGCGCCGCCAACGGCATTCTCACCGGCGACGCGGCCTTGTTTATGAGCGATCGTTCCCAGCGAGATGTAGGTCGACTGCTTCAGAAGACGATGATATGTCTCAACGCAATCACCAGCAGCGAACACGTCGGGAAGGCTGGTTTCCATCCTATGCGTAACAGCGATGGCACCCTGCGTTCCCAGATGTGCGCCGGCTCGCTGTGCCAAGTCGCTAGCCGGTCGCACACCGACAGCAGCAATCACCATATCCGCAACGTGGTGATTTGCCTGTGAGTCTATCACTGTCAAGCGCGATGTCGAATCCGGCCCGGAGTATGGCTCGATGCTCAAAGCGCTTATGCCTGTCAACAAGCGCACACCATGTTGCTGCAACTCTTCGCCAACGGAATTGCCCAAGATCGAATCGATGGTCGGCAAAACAGTTTCCGGACGGCAAAGAAGAGTCACAGCAATACCTCGCTTTGTGAGCGCCTCGGCCATCTCAAGTCCGATGTAACCTGCCCCGATAATCACTGCGTTTCGCGGTCGCGCTTCTGTGATGTGGCTCTGGATCGCAAAGCTGTCTTCCATCGTATGAAGGAGAAACACGCCATCAAGGTTACATCCCGGCAAATCTGGACGGATCGGTATTGCTCCCGTCGCTATGATTAATCGATCATAGCGAATCGATTGATCAGTTCCCGCATGCTCAACCAGAACTGATTTATTTCGCACGTCGATTGAGAGTGCTCTATGCTGACGCAAAATTCTTATTCCCGGAAACTCTGTCCGATGAGCAAGTTTGCGCCAATCTGGCGTTTCGCCACTGAGATAGTAAGGTAAACCGCAGATGCTGAAGTTAGGATAGTCGTCCGCCAGCAAGAGCGTGATTTGCGTATCGGGCTCAAGCTCTTGGGCACGTAACGCGGCGCTTATACCGGCATCGCTGCCGCCAATGATGAGCAAATGCATCGCGTACCTCCACCATAATCGCTACATAATCGCTGTACCGCGTGTCTTCACGTACGTCATCAACTAAGGACCCGCGTGGCTGGATCTCTTCCCAGAGCACCCGACTGACATATGAGCCACAATAATGGTCGTGAAAAAGCTATCACGGCGGTAGGCTCCTGTCGGGTCAACCGAAACAACCGTGCATGCCCAGAACATCATCGCAACGACTCAACCAGCCGAGGGATCATATCTCGCGCCGTCCTTCCCGCGCCGAGCAGCGTGGCAGACGCTGCTCCAGTCCAGTTTCCATAACCGGCAAGCCAAAGGCGAGGCTGTTTCAGCGATCGCCCATCCTTGACCTCAACCTGACCGTCTGGCGTAACGACATCTAAATCACGCAGGTGATCCAGCGCTGCACGAAACCCGGTGCACCAGATGACAGCATCAAGATCGCTGCTTGTTCCGTCCTGCCATGTGACGCCTTGCTCATGAAAACGCGAGAACGGCCGCACAGACGCGAGTGCAGCACGGTCTCTTGCGTCTTTGACAGGTGGCACCATGACGATGTCGCCAAGGCCGCCAGTTGGAGATCCATCGTCCTTTCCAAGGGCACGAGCGGTCGCGCGTTGAAACAGCACGTGCCCATCGACATCGTCCGGCAAAAAGATTGGAGGCTGAGGCGTCACCCAGATGGTTTTAGCGACCATCGACACCTCTGCCAGAATCTGGGCACCGGAATTTCCGCCACCAACAATGACAACGCGCTGGCCCGCAAATTCGTCAGCAGAAACATAATTAGCAGAATGGATTTGCTGGCCTTTGAAATCGGCGGCGCCGGGATACGCCGGTATATAAGGGTGACGCCATGTACCCGTCGTGCTCAAAACCGCTCGTGCTTGCCACCGTCCTTTATCTGCGATCACTTCCAAAGTCCCATCAACGCTTCTGACCGACGTGACCACCATGGGGCGCTCTATAGGAAACTTATATCGCTCCTCGTAGCGCGTCAGATAATCGATCACCTCACTCTTCGCCGGATAGCTAGCTTTGGTTCCCGCTGGCATCATCCAGCCGGGCAGCGAACTGAACGATGCCGGTGAAAAGAGATGCAGCGAATTCCATCCATGTCTCCATGCGCCACCCGGCCCAGCCTCTGCATCGAGCATCACGAAACTGAGGCCGGCGCGACGCAGGTAGTAGGCTGACGCCAGGCCTGCTTGCCCGGCGCCAATCACAACGACATCAAAAGTTTCGGAAGACATTGCTGTCCCTCCCCGTTTTTATTCCGCGGGGCTGCCTGCAGACCTGACAAAGTACTTTCGACCCATCCAAAGCGCCATTTGCACCAGAAGGATCAGAACCGGAACTTCCACGAGAGGACCGATCACCGCAGCAAAGGCAACCGGAGAGGCCAGACCGAATGCTGCGATGGCAACGGCGATCGCGAGCTCGAAATTGTTGCCTGCGGCTGTGAAGGCACCGGCAGTCGTGCGCGGGTAGTTGGTACCGACCGACTTCGCCATCCAAAAACTGACCAGAAACATCACGATAAAGTAAATTGTCAGCGGGATCGCAATCATGACCACGTCGCCAGGCAGTTTGACCACATCGCCGCCCTTGAGGCTGAACATCGCGACAATGGTAAACAGGAGTGCCGCCAGCGTGATCGGGCTGATTTTGGGCAGGAAGACGTTCTCGTACCAGTCGCGACCTTTGCTTGCGGTCAAGATACGACGGGACAGATAGCCCGCGAGGAACGGGATACCGAGATAAATCAGCACGGCCTCCGCGATCGTCCAGAACGAAACGTCGATAACGCTACCTTCAAGGCCGAAGAGAGGCGGGAGGAAGGTAAGGAAGAACCAGGCGTAAACGCTGAAAAACAGAATCTGGAAAATCGAATTGAAGGCGACGAGCCCCGCAACATACTGGTTGTCACCCTTGGCAAGCTGGTTCCAGACCAGCACCATGGCGATGCAGCGCGCAAGACCGATCAGGATCAGACCTGTCATGTATTCGGGATAATCCCGTAGAAAAATCACCGCCAACGCAAACATCAGGACCGGACCGATGATCCAGTTCTGTAGCAGGGAAATACCCAGAACACGCTTGTCGGCAAAGACCTGCGGCAACTCGTCAAAGCGCACCTTTGCCAGAGGTGGATACATCATCAGGATGAGGCCGATGGCAATCGGAATGTTGGTCGTTCCGACGGATAGGCTGTCGAGCGCGGCTGGCAGGCCGGTGAAAACTGTGCCGAGAAGCACGCCGAGTGCCATGGCTGCGAAAATCCAGACCGTCAGGTAGCGATCGAGGAAAGAAAGGCGAAGTGTTGGTTCCTTGGGACGCATTGGCGTTCTCCCTGGCAAAGGAACATCGTCCACAGTCTTCACAGGAAGATTGCGGTGACACGAGTTCGGATTGAAAGTTTCAGACTAGATGACGCGGCGGCCGGCTTCGTCGACGACGACCTCACCATCTTCCTTGGCGAAAGCCGCCCTCTGTTCAGCCGGTAGAATATCGAGCACAGCTTCCGATGGACGGCAGAGTTTAACGCCCAATGGCGTGACGACGATCGGACGGTTGATGAGAATGGGATGCTCCATCATAGCATCGACAAGTTGCTCATCCGTCAAAGATGTGTCGCTAAGCCCGAGCTCGGAGTACGGCGTTCCCTTTTCTCGAAGTAGTTCGCGTGGGGAAATCCCCATGCGGACAATCAATTGTTCCAGGAGCGGCCTGGAGGGCGGCGTTTTAAGATACTCGACCACATGCGGTTCGATTCCCGCGTTGCGGATCATGGCCAGCGTGTTGCGCGAGGTACCGCATTCGGGATTGTGGTAGATGACGATGTCAACTTGGTTGCCCATAACGATTGGACCCTTTGTCAGATGAATTTAAACTGCGTCGCCAGCACCGGTGCCAGCGCGCTCTTCTATGCACTGTGTGCCGTCAAGATCGGGAAGCACGAGCCATCGGCTGTCTATTCGCTCAACCCTACCGTCTCGGATATCAGGCCGAAGTCCGTTCAGGATTGGTGGACCCTTCTATGGTGCCAATCTGCCGTAACCTTGTCTCGAGCGCCATGCGATCAAGCGATGCCAACGGTAGGCTGAGAAACGCCGCTATTCTGTTTTTCAGGAAACGGGCCGCCTGGGCGAAAGCGCGTTGCACTTCCATCTCTGAGCCTGTAGCGGCCGCGGGATCCTCGATACCCCAGTGAGCGGTCATTGGATGGCCGAGCCAAACCGGACACGCTTCACCAGCCGCGCTGTCACAGACCGTGAAGATGAAATCCATCTGCGGAGCACCCGGCTCGGCGAATACGTCCCAACTTTTCGAGGAGAAGCCAGTCGACGGATAACCAAGAGCGGCCAACTCCTTGAGAGCGTGCGGATTGACTTCGCCCTTTGGCTGACTGCCAGCAGAATAAGCGACGAACCGGCCAGCGCCTTCCTTGTTGAGAATGGATTCAGCCAGTATTGAGCGTGCCGAGTTTCCCGTGCACAGAAACAGCACGTTGAATGTCTTTTCGGTCATGAGAGTACCTTTTCCGGGGTGCAGCATGGAGTGAGTTCAGCGATGAGCGGCGCGCAGAGTTCCGCGTTGCCGCCACAGCAATCCTTGAGCAGAAAAAGCGTCAATTCTCGCAGTCTCTCCATCTCTGCGCGGTACGTAATGACCCTGCTCCGACGCTGAGACGAAACCAGCCCTGCACGTGACAGAATGTTAAGGTGCGCGGACATCGTATTTTGTGGCACGATGAGCGCACGGGCGATATCGCCAGCCGGCAACCCATCAGGCTCGTGCTTGACGAGAAGACGAAAAGTTTCGAGCCGGGTTGGCTGGGCGAGTGCCGCGAGGGCGAGAATTGCGTTTTCCTGTTCCATATATCCAGATTACTGGAAATGTGGACAAAGTCAATTGGCTCGGATTTATTTTACCGTCTGCCAGCTGTCCCCATGGGTGCGGCGTCGAGATGAAAGGCGGGGCCAGAACAGAAAACAGCCGCTTGAGGATCGAAATAAATTGGCCCGGGGATGGATAATAGATGTAACGACGCGCTCATCTCTTTTTAGAGCCGGCTGCTTCAGCGCATTGAACGGTCCCGTCACGACTGCAATCAGCAGCGCCGCCCTAAGAAGCTCCAAGGAACGACGCGGATGCATTCGTTTATCCGATGCGCGATGCCTGGAAAGAAAACTCACTTGGTGCGCTTCGCTGATCAGCCGATGGCGCACTCATACGGAAAGCACAATACGTGTGCGAATGAGAACAGCTTGCAGTGTTCGGATTTCCGAACATCGTTAAAATAGATGCCGTTATTTTGTGCAGTATAGATTGATTAATATCTTTTATTTATAATATAAATTTTCGATACATAGCATTATTCGGATTTAATCGGAGCCAAAATTTGCTTATTGCTACATATACAAACACCTATAAGATTTAATATGATGCTTTTATGACAATAATATCGAAAAATTAACTATGCGATCCCAGCATACCCTTGCCGAAACCAGGGGGGTATCCACGTGTCGAACTACGCAAATCAGCCGCTCATTCCATTTTCGAAAAGTCTGAGAACGCGATTCTTTGCGCTGTTCCTCATGTTTATCCCGCTAGTCGCAGGTCTCGGCGGCTACTTCGCTTACAATTTTTATTGGCAAGAAGTTGGAACGTCGCTCAGTGGACTGATGAATTTCGTCGACGCTAAACAGCAGGGCGTCATTCGGTTTCTCGGCCAGAACGAAAAGCAGGCCAAGCAATTGGCTGGGCTGGCCGAAGATCTCAACGCGACCCAACTTTCAGATCACTTTGCGCGCATCGTAAAATCCGATGTCTTTAATATTGAAGATCACCCTTTCAAAGATGAGATCAAGAGCGGCTCGCGGCACATCGCGGCAACCACCGTCTACCATTACATTGACTACGTCGTCGGCGACAAGATCGTCGCCTCCTCAGACCAGAAACGCATCGGCCAGAGCTTCGACAAAAACATCGACGTGAAGCCAGGCTATTCCGATGTTCGGCGTGATAGCTCCGGGAACGCCGTCTTGACGTTCGCAGCCACAACCGACCGCGGAACTGTCTATGTCCATGCCAACGCAATGATGTTGAGCAACATTGTCGACGGTGAGATTGGCAACCTTGAAGGCGGGGCTGGCGCATTCTATCTTGCGGGTATCGGCAAGACCTTCGACTATTACATCGTCAACAAAGATAATGTGATGATCACGGAATCCAGAGTCATCCCGAATGCGGTTTTGTCCGCAACGGGCAGCCAGGAACCATGGCAACTGACCATGATGACGGCAGGAGTTGTTTGCTCTTCCAGCGGAAAATATGTCACGAGCGGCAACTGCACCACCGGATGTCGCGAGGCAATGGGCTTTTATACGGGGCCGACGGGGAAAGAAATGCTTGGCGTTTCCATGCCATTCTACGATTCCGGCTGGACGATCGTCGTTGAGCAGGAAGCGTCGGAATTGCTTGGACCAATGCATCGGATGTTTCTGACAGTTGCGGCGATTGCGATTGTTGCATTTTCGCTGCTAGGCGCATTCATCGTTTACATGGTGTTGGGAATGACCGGCCGCATCACAACGCTCACCAATAAAATGGCGGCCCTGGCGGCAGGTGATCTTAACGTCGAAGTTCCGTTTGCCGATAGGGCGGATGAGATTGGCTCGATGGCCGGTGCGGTTGAAGTGTTCAAGAGAAATGGGCTGGCTGTTCGAGACCTGAATGCGCAAGAAGCTGTTCTTCGCGGTAAAAGTGCTGAACTGCAATCGAGCATCGCGACTGTTGTCGCCGCCGCTGCGGCAGGCGATTTCACAGGAAGAATCGATAAAGACTATGACGATCCTGACCTGAACAGATTCGCTGGGAGCGTAAATGAACTCGTAGAGAGCGTCGACGGCGGAATCAACGAGACGAGAAGAGTTATAGCATCCCTGGCGGCCGGCGATCTTACAGAAAGCATGACGGGCCGATTCCAGGGAGCGTTTGCGGAGCTTCAGACGAATGTGAACGAGACCCTTGCCACATTGCAACGAACCTTGGAGGAAGTTCGGACGACCAGCGATACCATCAATGGCAACTCATCTGAACTGAGGTCGGCCGCTGACGATTTGTCGAAGCGAACCGAACAACAGGCGGCTGCACTTGAGCAAACATCCGCCGCTTTGGATGAGATCACCTCGGCGGTCCGCCAGTCCAGTGATCGTGCCCAGGAGGCGACACAGTTCGTCAGTGATGCCAAGAAGAGCGCGGCTCAATCGTCAACCGTGGTGAAAAGTGCCGTTGACGCCATGGGGCGCATCGAGCAAGCTTCGGTCGAGATTGGACAGATCACCAACGTAATCGATGAGATCGCTTTCCAAACCAATCTTCTGGCTTTGAACGCAGGCGTCGAGGCGGCGCGAGCCGGAGAGGCTGGTAAAGGCTTTGCGGTTGTTGCGCAGGAAGTTCGTGAACTGGCGCAGCGAGCGGCGTCCGCCGCAAAAGACATCAAGCAGCTGATTTCAAAATCAGGCTCTGAGGTCGCAATGGGGGTCAAGCTGGTCCAGGAAACTGGTTCCGCGCTCAGCACAATTGAAGCTCAGGTCTTGAAAATCAACGACCACATTCAGGCCATAGCCACCGCTGCGCGGGAACAATCCACCGGCCTGGCCGAAGTCAGCAGTGCCGTAAACCAGATGGACCACGTCACACAACAGAACGCTGCTATGGTGGAAGAGGCCAATGCTTCGACCCACAAGCTTTCGGCGGAGGCTGACAATCTCGTCACTCTCATTGGACGGTTCAGGCTGGAAAGAGCCTCGCATAGCGATCTGGAGGGCACCCTTCGGTTTTCGAAATCGACAGCGGGTTCGCTCCGCCTTGAAAGTGGGACCGTTACGTACGGCTTGCCTCTACGGCGCGTGATGCCCAATGTCACTCGCGCTTCTTCCTCCGGGTCGGCAAACTCGGCACTCAAGAATGAGGCGTGGGAGGAATTTTGAGCGCGCGGCAGATCCGGCCAAGCCTGCCCTACATTTTTTCAATAAGAAGCAGAAAGTGGAAAATGACGACTGCCCCCATAACACCCCTTTCACGCATCGAGGTCCCAGGCGCCGGCACTATAGGAATGATGCCATGTCCCGGAAGAAGCGCCAGCATATTGGCCGAAGTCACGAAGTTGGAGGAATTGGGCGTAGATGTCATTATCAGCCTGATGCAGGATCAGGAGTTTCCGGACCTTGCTGGTTTTTCGGAAGTGCTGCGGTCCAGTGAGATAGAATGGATACGGCTTCCTATCGTGCCCAATAGTATTCCTGACGCAGCGAGCGATTGGAATTCGGTACGCTCTGTACTTATCGACCGGATCACCAATGGAAAGTTCGTCGCAATTCATTGCTGGGGTGGACTGGGCCGCACGGGAATGATTGCCGCTGACCTGCTTACTGCGTTCTCATACAAACCCAGCGATGCCATAACTTTGGTACGTCAGGTGAGGCCAGGTACCATCGAGTCTGAAGCGCAGGAACGATGGATTAGCCGAACGCATAGCCCAACGTAACTAGCTGACGAATTCTATAATTAGGGTTGGAAACCCACATTTCATGGCAATCCGAGACCGTTATCGAGCAGTGGCCCACACTTGGGTATCCGTCAGTATGCTGATTGGTGGCCAGTGTCTCCTGCGTCGCTGAATGCAGAGTTGTCTTTGCGGAACTCGTTGCCACCTTCGACGGTATTCGAGGTACGAATAAGCCGGTCGAGCAAAGTTATGATTATCGTGGTGTAAATATGGGGTAACTACGCTCACGCGCGTTGATCTCGCTTTCAGCGAAACCAAAGCCGTGAGATCGCGATAAGATCCGACGATCGACACCGCGGCAGGCCGCGGTGCGTTTACGTAGGGAAGGTCACATGATCACTTTGCGCACCGCAGCCGAGATCCACTCCGAAACTATCACCGTCGCGAGGATAAGAATGAAGATCGTCGTCACCTGCGGCCATGCCAGCATGTTGAGCGACGATTGCAGCTTTAAACCAAGACCGCCCGCGCCAACGAGGCCGAGAATGGCCGATTCGCGGATGTTGATATCCCATCTGAACACGGTCATACCGAGAAACGAGGGCAAAACCTGCGGCACGATTGCATAGTCGATCACCTGCATTCGGCTTGCGCCGGTCGCTTCCACCGCCTCGACCTGGGATTGGTCGATTTCCTCGATGGCCTCGTAGAGCAGTTTTCCCACAAAGCCGATCGAGCGCAACGCGATCGCGATGATGCCGGCAAGCAGTCCCGGCCCTAAAATGGAAACGAGGAGCAGCGCCCAGATCAGCGAGTTGATGGACCGCGACGCGACAATGAGAAACAGCGCGATGGGCCTCAGAAAAAGCAGGCTTGGCGTCGTGTTTCGGGCCGCAAGGAAGGCGATCGGTACGGCGAGCATGGTGCCCGCAAGCGTGCCGAGGGTCGCCATGTTGAGTGTGTCCCAAAGCGGGACCAGCAATTCGCTCACATAGGACAGACGCGGCGGGAAGGCGCGGGTCAGGATATCGCCGCCTTGCCTCGGGGCGTCCTGAACGAAGGCCCAGATCGTGTCCTTCGTCATGATCTGCCAGCAGAACATGAAGAGCGCGACGAGAGCGAGCCAGCCCAGCCATTGCAGAAGTTCGGTGCGCGGCTGAAGTTTGCGCCAGCTCTTGCCGCCGTGGATTGCGTTGGAAACCGGCATTATTGAATCCGTTTGCGAATGAGGCTCGAACCGTATTCGGCGAGCATGACGATGACGATGATGAGAATAAGCACGGCACCCGCGCTGTCGTATTCGTAGCGGTCGATGGATGTGTTGAGCGTCGCCCCGATGCCGCCTGCACCGACGATGCCGATGACGGCCGACTCGCGAAAGTTGATGTCGAAACGATAAAGAGACAGGCCGATCAGCCGGGGTATGACCTGCGGCTGAACCGCGTAATTGACGAGTTGAAGCCAGGACGCACCGGTTGCGCGGATCGCCTCGGCCTGCTTTTCGTCGATTTCCTCGATAGCTTCGGCCAGCAGCTTGGCGATGAAGCCGATCGTTGCGAAGGCCAGCGTCAGGAAGCCTGCGAACGGCCCGAAGCCGAACATGGCGACGAGCAGGATGGCAATGATGATTTCCTGAAAGGCGCGTGACACGGCGATGATCGAGCGGCAGACATAATAGACCGGTGCGGGCGCCAGATTACGTGCCGCGCCGACGCCGATCGGAATCGATATCAGGATGCCGACGATCGTCGAGCAGACGGTCATGGTCAAGCTTTCCTGCAGCCCTGCGACGATATCGCGCCAGCGCGTCGTGAAGTCGGGCACCAGAAAGCCCTGCAGGAAGCGCCAACCCCGGTCAAGACCTTCGTAGGCGCGCGCCCAATTGACGTCGATACTGGCGGTGGCAAGCAGGAAATAGACCAGCGCGCCGCCATAGACGAGCCAGCGCATGCCGGCGTTCCTGATGAACAGCGGCGGGCGGCGCCATGTCGTCGGATAGGTTTTCATTTCGGCATGGGCCATCAGACCACACCCGCCATGCGTTCGTCGGCGCGCTCACGCTCGGCTGCCGCGACGCGCTCTTCTTCGGCGTCGCTTTCGGCCTGCTTCTGCATCGCGGCCCAGTCTTCCTCGCCGTAGATGCGAGTGAGGGCGTCATTGTCGAGCATATCCGGCGTGCCGTCGAACACGACTTCGCCGGCACGAAGGCCGATGATTCGCTCTACGAAGGCCTGCGCGAGCAGGACATCGTGGATGTTGATGATGGCCGGCAGACCACGTTCCCTTGAAATCTCGACGATCAGCCGCATGATCTGGCGGGAGGTCTTCGGGTCGAGCGACGCCGTGGGCTCATCGATCAGCAAAAGTTCCGGGTCCTGTTCGAGCGCGCGGGCGATGCCGACGCGCTGGCGCTGGCCGCCCGACAGGGCATCGGCGCGCTTGTCCGCATGGGCCGTCAGGCCGACGCGATCCAGAAGCGCGAAAGCGTTTTCGACATAGGCAGGCGGATAGCGGCGGAAGAAGCTGCGCCAGAACGATACGTAGCCAAGCCGCCCGGACAAGACGTTTTCCATCACAGTGAGCCGCTCGACCAACGCATATTCCTGGAAAATCATGCCGATCCGGCGGCGCGCCACGCGCAATTCACTTCTGGAAAGAGCGGTGACGTCAAGGTCGCCGAGAAAAATCTTGCCGGCGCTCGGCTCGATCAAACGGTTGATGCAGCGGATGAGGCTCGATTTTCCGGCGCCCGACGGCCCGATCAACCCGACAACCTGACCCTCCGGTATCTCGAGGCTGATGTTCTTCAGAGCCTTGTCACCGGTTTTGTATGTTTTCGTCAGCTCTGAAATTCTGAGCATTATCGTCCCCTGCCTCTGCGGAATAGTTGAACGCCGGGCCTCCATGACCCGGCGTCCGATAGATCGGCTCATGATTATTTGCAGGTATAGGATACGCCGTTCGCGTCATCGATCTGGCGGACAACGGCCCATTGA
The DNA here is from genome assembly GCF_053521785.1 of Agrobacterium sp. A3-95. Lineage (NCBI taxonomy): Bacteria > Pseudomonadati > Pseudomonadota > Alphaproteobacteria > Hyphomicrobiales > Rhizobiaceae > Agrobacterium > Agrobacterium sp. A3-95. Next base: position 212,709 of record NZ_JBNWDR010000011.1, read on the forward strand.
TCCTTGAAAGTGATCGGGATGAACGTTTCCTGCGGCGGTTCGGAAGTCTGGAACTCCTTCAGGAGGGCCGATCCTTCCCAATTGTAGGAGAAGAACGCATCCTTGATCTTTTCCTGCAATTCCGGGGTGAGGTTATGAGCGACGCCGTAACCGGTCGTCGGGAAGGTCTGCGATTTGAAGATCGAGACGAGCTGGTCCTTTTTGACGACATCGCGAGCAACCATTCGCTTCATTACGGAGTTCGCGATAGCGGCAGCAGGGTAGTCCTTGTTTGCCACGCCGAGGATCGAGTTGTCATGCTTGCCGGAGAAAACCGGCTCGAAGTCAGTCCCTGCTACGAGCTTGTATTCGGCCTTCAATAGTGCAGAAGGCGCCTTGAAGCCGGAGTTGGACGTTTCTGCGGTGAAGGCGAGCTTCTTGCCCTTCAAGTCTTCGATCTTCTCAATTCCCGAGCCCGGATAGGTGATGATCTCCATTTCGTAACCGAAAGCGCCATCCTTGGACGCCATCATGGCGAAGGGGCGGAAGCCGGCGCAGGCGACGGCGATCGGATTGGAGCCGGTGTTGAAGCCCGAAACGTGCAGACGACCCGCACGCATGGCCTCGATCTGTGCCGCGTTCTCCGGAACCGGGAAGAACTGGACTTTCTTGCCGGTCTTTTCGGCGAGATGATCGAGGAAGCCCTTCCAGACGTCGGCATAAACGGCCGGGTCTTCGACCGGCGTATATGCGAAGACGAGGGTTGCCGGATCGACCAGCTTGTCTTTTTCGGTCGGAATGTCGGCGACCATGTCGCCATCAGCATCCGTGTAACGAGCATCGAGTTTGAATTCCGCCTGGGCAGGCATTGCAAATGCTACGGAAAGAGCCAGGACGGCCGCGAGCTTCTTCATCGGGTTCTCCATTGATCCAGAAAGAGTCACCCCGCTTATTCTGCACTTCCGCTACAGGAATATGACAATTCTGTATATTTCCAGAAATACGGAAATATGGAATTTGACGCGAGTGAACGATCCTTGCTTCCATACGCGAAAATCGATATATCCAGACTTATGGAAAAATCAGCTATCGTAGAAGCGTTTGCGGCGATTGCCCAAACCACTCGACTCGACGCACTTCGCCTTCTTCTCGATCACGCGGCCGACGGATTGCCGTCAGGCGATATCGGGAGACTACTTGATATTCCTCAAAACACGATGTCGTCACACCTCAACGTGTTGAAGCGAGCAGGTTTGGTACAGACGAAACGCGTCGGCACCACGATAATTTACCGTCCGAATACGGAGCTTGTCTGGCGGCTTGTGGAGTTTCTGGCGACAGACTTCTCTTCCCTTCCCGGCAAGCGTGCTGATGTCGAGATCGCGCTGAGCCAACCAGCAACGAGAGTCTTCAACGTTCTTTTTCTGTGTAGAGCAAATTCGGCGAGATCGATCATGGCAGAGGCTATCCTCCGCAATATGGCGCCCGATCGTTTCAAGGCGTTCTCCGCTGGTAACCTGCCAGCAAGTGTCGTTCATCCCTTGACGCTTGTTACGCTCCAGAAAATTGAATGCCCGATCGCTGACCTGCGACCCAAGAGTTGGGATGAGTTCAGAGGGGAGAACCGTATTGCGATGGATTTTGTCTTCACCGTATGCGACACACTGACCGGCGAGCAGTGTCCGTCCTGGCCGGGTCAGCCATTTACCGCACACTGGGGGATCGACGATCCAACCATTGTCGAAGGCACGGAACTCCAAAAGCTCGCCGCCTTTCGCCGGGCAGCCGATGCGATTACCAGCCGGCTTTCCGTGTTCACGTCGCTTCCAATGGAATCGATCGATCGGATGTCTCTTCAGACGCAGCTGAGAGCACTCGGTGACACGAAGCGCTGACGGCGGCTATTGCAGTCCGTAGCCGCAACCCCTTACGGTACGAACGGCGTCTTCCTTGCTACCAATGTTCAGCGATTTTCGCAGCCGTTTGATACTCACGTCGACAATACGCTCGTCCCTACTGACATCGTTCCAAACCATCTCGAGGATTTCTTGACGCGAAAAAAGACGCGCGGGCTCCTTCAACATCGTCTGCAGCAGGCGGTATTCGGTAGGGCCAAGATGAATTTGCCGACCCTTGCGCGAAACCCTGTGAGTTTCCAGGTTCAGGGATATCTCGCGATGGTTCAAAATCCTTGTGGTTTTCGAGACTGAACGCTCGATGAGGGCATTGCTGCGAGCGAGAAGCTCCTGCATGGAAAAGGGCCTCGGCAGGTAGTCGTCGGCCCCGACGTCGAAAAAGGTGGTGGGGACGGCCTCCCCACCCAGGACGATGATTGCCAGCTGTCTTCGTTGGACGTTCGATCGCATACGAACGAACGATTTGTGCAGAGCGCCGGCTCGCCCAAGAGAATCAACGACGACCAGATCCGGTTGCCGCTCGGCGACCATGCGTTCGCACTGGTCTGCCATGCCACAAACTCCGGCGATGTAACCCTCTTCGCGGAAGCTAGCCTCGAGGATCGAGCCAACGCCTGTATCTTCCTGTACGATAACAACGCTCGGCATGCACGTCACTCCATCGCGACCACGGTTTCAGCGCGCGGCCGATCGGCCGAGACATCATCACCCGTCACAATGTATTCGACCGTCTCAGCCAGATTGGTGGCATGGTCACCGACGCGTTCAAGGTTCTTCGCACAGAAGAGCAGATGAGCGCACAAAGTGATCGAGCGCTGGTCCTCCATCATATATGTCAGGAGCTCGCGAAAGAGCCCGTTGTAGAGGACGTCGATATGCTCGTCCTGGCGTCGAACCTCCGACGCCATTTTCGCGTCGTTGTTTCGGAAGGCTTCAAGGGCGCCTGCCATCTGTGTTTTAGTAGCTTCGGCCAGCGTGCCAAAGCCTGCGGAAACGACACCCCTGTTGAGTGACGCATCAACGATCGCAGAGCGTTTGGCAATATTTTTCGCGAGATCGCCCACGCGCTCGAGATTTGAAACCATCCGCATCGCACCGACGATCCGCCTCAGATCGTTCGCCACGGGCTGTCTGCGGGCAATAATTTGAACAGCTGCCGTTTCAGCAGTTCTCTGCATCGCATCGAGTTGAAGGTCAGCCTTTACGACCTCTTCTGCGAGTGCCTTGTCATTACCAATGAGGGCATCGACGGACTTGTCGAGGAGCGAAGCAGCGATGCGCCCCATGGAAGAGACTTGCTCGGTCAGGTCGTGCAGCTCTTCGTCGAAAGCGCGAATAGTGTGATCCATCGTCATGATTTTTTTCCTCAGCCGAAGCGCCCAGTGATGTAGTGCTGTGTTTTTTCGTTCTGCGGGTTTGTGAAGAACTCATTAGTCGCGTTGTACTCGGTCATCTCGCCAAGGTGCATGTAGGCGGTGTAGGTCGATATGCGTGCAGCCTGCTGCATGTTGTGCGTGACGATGACGATAGTATATTGATCGCGCAATTCAGCGACCAACTCCTCGATTTTCGCCGTGGCGATCGGGTCAAGCGCCGATGTCGGTTCGTCGAACAGAATGATTTCCGGATTTGGAGCGAGCGTCCGGGCAATGCACAGACGCTGCTGCTGTCCTCCAGACAAACCGTAGGCCGACTGATGCAGGCGGTCCTTGACCTCGTTCCAGAGGGCGGCGCCTTGAAGAGCCTGCTCGACCCGCTCGTCGAGCAGGCTCTTCTTGGTGATGCCGCGCACCTTTAGACCCGCCGCAACATTCTCATAGATCGACTTGGGGAATGGGTTGGGCTTTTGGAAAACCATCCCGATCCGCAAGCGGATCAAGATCGGATCGATCCCAGGGGAAACCAGATTCTGCTTTTCCGGCAACAGCTCGATCGCACCCTCGTAGCGGTTGCCCGGATAAAGATCGTGCATACGGTTGAATGATCGCAGGAGCGTGCTCTTTCCGCAGCCTGACGGACCGATCAAGGCAGTAACCTGCTTGTCGGCGATCGGAAGATTGACCTTTTTCAGGGCGTGGAAATCTCCGTACCAGAAATCGAGATCCCTTACCTCCGCCCGCAGACGCTCAGGATGGGTCAGAATGTTGCGCGAGGAACTTGTTTCCTGGCCTGCGTTTACAGGCCGCAAGGCGGTTGTTGTATCGTTCATTTTCGGTCCGATCTCTGTTAGAGGCCAAGCTTGCGTCGAAGCCGGAAGCGTATCCAAATGGCGATGGCATTCATGCCCAAGGTCATGAACATCAACACGACGCCTGTCGCCGCAGCATTGACGTGGAACGCTGCCTGCGGCCGCGATATCCAGTTGAACATCTGGATTGGCATCACGGTGAACGGGGCATTCAGCCAATCGAAGTTTATGAACGGAAAGCTCGCGCTCACGGGTGCCGGCGGTAGGAAGGCGATAAATGTCAGAGCGCCGATCGTGATGATGGGCGCGGTTTCGCCGATGGCACGAGACAAGCCGACGATCGCTCCGGTGAGGATACCAGGCCGGGCAGCGGGGAGGATGTAGTGCCACATCGTCTGCCATTTATCGGCACCAAGACCAAACGCACCTTCGCGGATTGTCTGCGGTATGGCGCGGATAGCTTCTCTCGTCGCGACGATGACAATCGGCAGGATCAAAAGCGCAAGAACCATGCCTGCGACGAGCACCGTCCGGCCAAGATCGGCAAGGTAGACAAAAAAGCCAAGGGCGAGCAGGCCGTAGATAATCGAGGGTACGCCGGCAAGATTGGTGACGTTGATCTCGATCACATCTGTCAGCCAGTTTTTCTTCGCGTATTCCTCGAGGTACAGACCCGCTCCGACACCGAGCGGAATAGCCAGAAGAGCAGTGACAAACATGACAAGGCAGGTCCCCACCCAGGCAGAGAGAATTCCGGCATCTGCTGCCCGCCTTGAAGGAAATTCCGTCAGAAAAGCGTAATCGATCCGAGGCAGTCCATCACTGAAGAGGTCAACGATGAGCGCGATCAGGAAGGCCATGACGATGAACAGGATGATCAGGCCCATACTCGCAAACACGAGATCGTTTCGTCTCGCTCGATTGACCAGTTGGACTTGGGAAGACGTGTCCTGGAGCACAGTTATATTTTCGGCGCTGATAGCCATCAGTAGGCCTCCCGGAAGCGGCGGCGAAGAAAGAAGCCGATGATGTTGAAAATCAGGGTCAACACGAAGAGCGCGAGGCCAGCCGCGAAAATGGTCTGATATGCCAGCGATCCGTGCGGCAAATCACCGAGGCTCATCTGAACGATGTATGACGTGATCGTTGCAGCACCCTCTCGTGGATCTGCGGTTAGGTTCGGGTTCTGGCCCGCAGCGATGGCAAGCACCATGGTCTCACCGACGGCACGGGACATGCCCAGGAGGTATGCCGCGGTAATCCCGGAGAAAGCACCTGGAATGATGACCCTGAACGACGTTTGCAGCCTAGTCATGCCGAGTGCGTAGGCACCCTCCCTCAGCGAGGCCGGCACGGCGCGCATGGCGTCTTCGCTGATCGAGACGATGTAGGGCATGATCATAATGCCGAGCACGATCCCGGGCGCAAGGAGATTGAAGCTGGTCAAACCGGGGATAAATGTCTGGAGCAAAGGCGTTATGAAGAGGAGTGCGAAGTAGCCGAAAACGACTGTAGGCACCCCTCCAAGCAATTCGAGGATCGGCTTGACTGTCTCTCTAACGGCTGGCCGAGCGTACTCACTCAGATAGACTGCCAGACTTGTTCCTAGAGGTATGGCGATCAGGATCGCAATCCCGGCGGCCCAAAGCGTTGCCGTGAGTAGTGGCAGGATACCATATCGCGGCTGGGCAAAGACAGGCGTCCATTCTGTGTCAGTCAGGAACGTCCACAGCGAGACCTGCATGAAGAAATTCCACGACTCGCTCACGAGCACATAGATGATCGCGGCCGTCACGAAAACCGAAAGGGCAGCAGACAGAAACAACAAGACACGCATCGACATATCGATGAGACGTCGCCGTTTCAAAAAGGCGTCACTTGGGAGATATGGGTCGAGCGTTGTAGGCATCATGTGCTCCGGTGAGGGCAGCCGCGAACGGTCGCGGCTGCCGGAAAGGTATGGATTTTAGTTGGCTGCGTCGGCGACGAGATCGGAAACCGTCACGCCGACCTTTGAACCACCTTCAAAGTGGCTTCCGGTCTTGCGGTTTTCGAACTTCTTGAGCGCGAGGCCAGCGGCTTCTGCAGGCAAAGCCACATAGCCGACTTCACTAACAAGCTCTTCCTGGTTCTTCGCGTCGAAGAGGAACGAAACGAACGAGCGAACGTGCTCTTTCTCATCGGCTGCCTTCTTGGACGCGTAGTAGAACAGCGGGCGGGTCAGCGGCTGGTAGGTTCCATCGGTTGCGGTCTCGATGGACGGCGCCACGCACGATCCATCGGCCTGCTTGATTTCAACAGCCTTCACCTTGCCGGCGTTTTCGCTCAGATAGGCGAGGCCAAGGAAGCCGATCGCGTTCTTGTCGCCGGCAACGCCCTGTACCGTGATGTTGTCATCTTCGGTCGCCGTATAGTCGCCGCGGCTGGAGTGTTCCTTGCCGTTGATCGCAAGGGTGTAGTAGTCATAGGTACCAGAGTCGGTGCCAGCGCCGAACAGGCCGAGCTTGGCGTTGGGGAAGTCACCGCGGACTTGGTTCCAGTTGGTTACCTTGCCCTGAGCTTCAGGCTCCCAGATCTTCTTCAGCTCAGCGACCGTCATGCAGGTTGCCCAGTTATTCTGCGGGCTGACGATCGTCGCCAATGCGTCGATGGCGACCGGCAGCTCGATGAACTCGACCTTGTTCTGCTTGCAGAGTTCGATTTCGTCGGAGCGGATCGGTCGCGATGCGCCGGTGATGTCCGTCTCGCCGCGGCAGAACTTCTTGAAGCCGCCGCCCGTACCCGAAGAGCCAACCGTAACGAGCGTCTTGCCAGCCTGGGCCTTCTGGAACTCTTCAGCCATGGCTTCGGAAATCGGGAAAACGGTGCTTGAACCATCAATCAGCACGGTCGGAGCCTGCTGTGCGTGGGACGGCGCGACAAGAAGACCGAGCGTCAGAACAGAGATTGCGGAGGAAGCGAAGGCGGCGCGCGCCGGGCGAAAGGTTTTCGTGTTGTGTGTCATGACGACCCTCTGTGAATTCAGAAAAGCTGAACGCGACATCCGCGAACGCAGGGCGGTCATAGTATTGTTCGATGACAGTTTTATGTCAATCAAGTATAGTATGGTATATCCAGATGGATTGATATTTATAATATGAGATAAATACTTGCAATGTTCAACAGCACAATATTTATACTCATGAAGAATCGAGGGTCCTAATTGCTGGCATCGGCCGCCAACAAGCTCAGAGCGAAAGATAGCCCGTCGCGCCCTTTAAGGCAATCATATTTCCAGATTTCTGGATATTTAGTGTATGTCATAAATTTGCGTTGAAACTGTAATAAATGCCTCCACCAACGAAATTGAGGAAAGCGGGCGCATGTCTCCAAAGGTATTGATCGTCGAAGATGAGGAAGCGCTGAGCGTCCTTCTCCGCTATAACCTTGAAGCAGAGGGATACCTGGTCGAAGCGATCACTCACGGCGAAGAAGCCGATATCGCACTCCAGGAAAATGTTCCGGATTTGCTGGTTCTCGACTGGATGCTGCCTGGCGTTTCAGGAATTGAACTTTGCCGGCGCCTTCGGGCCCGACCGAATACTGAACGGCTGCCAGTGATTATGCTGACAGCGCGAGGAGAAGAGACGGAGCGCGTCCGCGGACTGGCAACAGGTGCCGATGATTATCTGGTCAAACCGTTCTCAACGCCGGAGCTTATGGCCAGGGTGAGAGCTCTGTTGCGGCGTTCGAAACCCGCGTTGATATCGTCTATTTTGCGTTATGCAGACATCGAACTCGACCGGGAAAGCCACCGCGTCCATCGCGAACGACGTGAGGTCAGACTTGGGCCGACCGAATTCCGGCTGCTTGACTTTCTCATGGCTTCACCAGGGCGTGTTTTCTCGCGGGCACAACTGCTCGACGGCGTATGGGGGCATGACCTCTACGTGGATGAGCGTACCGTGGATGTCCATATAGGCCGGCTTCGGAAAGCCCTCAACTTTTCCAATAAGCCGGATCTCATCCGCACCGTAAGAGGCGCAGGATATTCGATGGATACCGGATTAAAATAGCCACCAGCCCGTCATCTTCAATTCTTCAACAGCGATAGGAAAAACGGCACAAACATATTACAGTTTTATGACGGCTCTGGAGGAGAGCTGTGTGGAGGTCGTCGTTGCCAATTCGACACAAAGAGAGCAGTCGGCCCGTAGGTGAAGATGGCATATCGCGCCGGGCGGCGATCGGCGGAGCTTTGTCTGCAATATGCCTGGCGGCATCAAATGCAAGAAGCGAGCCATCATTCCTAGCACCACAGGCAGGCGTGATACGGTTCGGGCTGACACCGGTGTTTCTTTCGAACGACCTGGAAGTTCTTGACGAGTTGCAGGCCTACCTTTCGGGCGCTGTCGGGCAAAAGGTACATTTGGTCACTCAGCGGACCTATCAGGAGGTCACGGCCCTGTTGATCTCGGGTAATCTGGAGGCCGCGTGGATCTGCGGGTATCCGTTTATGAAGTATCGCACCGAGCTGGAACTGGTCGCGACGCCACTATGGCGCGGTCGTCCGCTCTACCAGTCCTACCTCATCGTTGACCAAAATCGCGACATCAGTACCTTTGACGACTGTCGCGGGGATATCCACGCCTTTTCAGACCCCGATTCCAATTCGGGCTACCTCGTCACAAAAACCTATCTGGCGGAGCGTGCTGTCTCCGAGGAAGCTTTCTTCCGGAAATCGTTTTTCACCTATGGACACCGCAACGTTATTCGGGCCGTCGCTTCGGGGCTAGCCGATTCCGGAAGCGTCGATGGCTACGTTTGGGAAGTCATGAGACAGACCGAACCCGAATTGGTGTCCAGGACCAAGGTATTGGTAAAGTCCGACTGGCACGGCTTCCCACCCGTCGCAGCCGCCGCAGGACAACGGCAGAGCCGGGCGGTTGCCCGGATAAGACACGCTCTGCTGCAAATGGACAAGGACGAGATGGGCCGATCCGTGCTTGAACGCCTACAGCTCGACGGTTTCACCCAAGTCCCACCCGAAAGCTACGACAGTATCGCCGCCAGTATGGAACGCGTCCGGAGGCTTGGGTGAGCCTCATCGAGCGTATTAGCAACATTCCGTTGACAGTTCGGGTCCCGTTGATGGTGGCAACCCTGATGATTGTCATAAGCGTCATCATCTCGGAACGGGTTCTAGCGCGCCTTCATGACATGCAGGAACAACACCTGAACGGTGTTGTGGGAACCTATTTCGACGGCTTGTCTACGGCCCTGATCCCGGCGGTCCTGCGTCAGGATGTCTGGGAAACCTATGACCTGCTCGACCGCACCCGCACAATGTTTGAGGCGGTCTCTCCAATCGAGACAGTTGTGACAGGACGGGACGGCACGGTACTCGCTTCCAGTGATCCACGTACCATTCCGGTACTTTCCAAATTGCCGATGGCCTTTGCGGACCAAAGCAATGACAGTGAGATTCGCGTCGAGTGGCAGTCGAACACAGGTTTCGGTGTCAGGCAGCTCCTCTATCAGGGAAAGAGGATCGGCACCGTACACGCCTCGTTCGACATCTCCCATTTGGTTGCGGAGCGGCGCCAGGTTCTCCAGACCCTCCTTGCAACGAACGCTGCCCTCGCAATCGTCTTCGCTACGGTCGGCTACATTCTGACCAGGCGTATGGTCAAGCCAGTCGCAACGCTTGCGCAACACATGCGTTCTGGCGCAGCCGGGCAGCCATCTACCATCCCGCCCGAAGAGTTTCCGCATCGCAGGGGTGAACTCGCTCATCTTTTCTACGGTTTCAATGCCCTCGTGGAAGCGGAGCAGCAGCGCAGCGCGCTCAGCCGCCGACTGGCCGAGGAGGAAAAACTCGCCAGTCTGGGGCGACTTGCTTCCAGCATGGCCCACGAGATCAACAACCCGCTCGGAGGATTATTCAACACGATCGATACGTTGAAGCAACACGGGGGAAATGAAGGGGTGCGTAACACCAGCCTGTCCCTTCTGGAACGAGGTCTTGGCGGAATTCGCGACGTGGTACAGGCAACACTGGCAACCTATCGACCCGATCGTTCCGGCCATCCATTGGTCCTCAAGGATCTGGAGGATGTGCGCCTGCTCGCCGGCCCGGTTGTTGTGGGCCGTAGACAGACCTTGAACTGGATGAGCAGGCCAGCCGAGCTCACCATCCCCACCCTGCCTGGCTCGGCTGTCCGGCAAGCACTGCTGAACCTTGTTTTAAATGCGAGCGCGGCTGCAGGCGACGATGGTGAGATTTTTGTCGAGACCCGTCTTGGGGAGGTTGGCTCGACGTTAATCCTCTCTGTTGCCGATACGGGACCAGGCCTGTCAAAGGCCGCTATTGAGGTCCTCACATCAGCAGATCCGTGGCCCGCTGCTCAGTCAGCCGGAGGTCTTGGACTGTGGATGGTGCGCAGGATGGTCGATGAAACAAGCGGACATATCCGCGTTCAGAGTGGTGATGCGGCACATACCGTCATCGAACTACATTTACCGATTTCAATTCCTGGGGAGGAAGCAAGCCATGCAGCGTGAAACAGGACGCATCGCCATACTCGAGGACGATCCGATCATGGGAGAATCGCTCCTCCAACGTCTTTCGCTTGAGGGCCACAGGGTAAAATGGTGGACGAAGGGAGAGCAGGCCATGCGCGAGCTCGCCAGCGGGTCGGAACCCTTCGATCTCGTCGTTTGCGATATTCGTCTCCCGGACATCAATGGCGAAGACGTTTTCCGCCGGGCGAGCCGCGATACCGCAACACCTTTCCTGTTCATGTCCGGCTTCGCCGACATAGACCAGGCAGTGCGCCTGATGCGCATTGGCGCGGTCGATTTCATTACCAAACCCTTCGACATGACGGCTTTCCTCGACCGCGTCTCATCGAGCCTCAAAAGCAAGCCACAGAATGAGCCAAACGGCCCCCTTGGAATTTCCGGTGCGATGCGCAGCACCGAACAGATGTTGCGTCGCTACGCCCCCCATCCGCTCCCCGTGCTCATCCAGGGAGAGACCGGGACCGGCAAGGAGGTCAGCGCCAGGTTCCTGCACCAGATCTCAAAGCGCGCCCACGCCCCCTTCATCGCCGTAAACTGCGCCGCCATTCCAGCCGAACTTTTGGAAAGCGAACTGTTCGGTCACGAGAAAGGAGCCTTCACGGGAGCCCACCAGCTCCATCGCGGTTATGCCGAACGCGCCGGGGAAGGCATTCTTTTTCTCGACGAGATCGGCGACATGCCTCCCGCCCTACAGGCCAAACTCCTTCGTCTCATCGAAGATGGCTGGTTTCACCGGGTCGGCAGTGAAACGACAATCCCGTTTAAGGCACGCATTGTCTGTGCCACGCATCAGGAGATCGGAAGCGAGGCAAGCTCCTTTCGCAAAGATTTGTTTTTTCGTCTTTCCGCCCTTCCGGTCAGGCTCGCACCCTTGCGTGAGCGTCAGGAGGACGTTCTCTGGCTCGCCCAGCATTTTCTCGAGGAGATCATGCAGATCAGAGAAACACGCGTCCGCGGGATCAGTACGCTTGCCGAGGATGCCATGCTCGAACACTGTTGGCCCGGGAATGCGCGCGAACTTCGCAATCGGCTGGAACGCGGCGCGGCGCTTTCGGAAAACCTGCTATTGATGCCGGCGGACATCTTTCCAGACGTTGCTGGCGGATCCGACAAGGCACGGGTCGAAACGCTCTCGGATGCGCGCGACGCCGCAGAGCGCCGACAGATCCTGCGGGCGCTCAGCGCAACCGGCGGACAGATTTCCCAGGCCGCGGGCCAACTCGGCATTTCACGCACGACACTCTGGGAGAAGATGACGCGTTTCGGAATAGAAGCAGCTGCACGTTCGGCCAAATGAACAACGGCGATGAGACGCTGTTCGGAAAAGCGAACGGGCAGCTGGCCCTCAAACAAGAAAATCTCTAAATTTCAGTATTTTAGGAACTGGCACAGCAATTGCTGATCATCCTTCGACATCAAATGGAGGAGGAGCGCATGTCACGCTGTCGAAACATGGTCGATCTCGGTCGACGCCAGTTCCTGCGCGGAGGGGCGCTGGCTGCTGCAAGCGCAGGTGTCGCCGTTTCTGGCGTCGGCGCACCGCAGGCCAGAGCCGCTACCGCTGCGGCCGGTGTCGAGTATCCTGCCAATCGTCTGGCCAACATTTCCGAACTGACGCTAAACGAGCCGTTCGACGTGGGCTATCCTGATGAGGATGCCGCGGGCGTTCTCATCAAACTCGGGACTCGCGTGGAAGGCGGCGTCGGTCCCGACGGTGACATCGTCGGCTTTTCCACCATCTGTCCCCATAAGGGTTTTCCGCTGAGCTATTCGGCGGACAACAAAACCTTCAACTGCCCCGGCCATTTTTCTGTCTTCGATCCCGAAAAGGGAGGCCAGCAGGTTTGGGGACAAGCCACACAGAACCTCCCCCAGTATGTGCTGCGTGTCGCAAACAATGGCGACATTTTCGCCGAGGGCGTCGACGAGCTCATCTACGGCCGCCTCTCCAACGTCTTGTAAGGGAAGAAGATCATGGCTTTCAAACGTCACATCGACCGTCTGCCGATCATCCCCGCAGACGCCAAGAAGCACAATGTCACCTGCCACTTCTGCATCGTTGGCTGCGGCTATCACGCCTACACGTGGCCGATCAACAAGCAGGGCGGTACCGATCCTCAGAAGAACGTGTTTGGCGTCGATCTGTCGGAACAACAGCAGGCGGAGACTGACGCCTGGTATTCGCCATCCATGTACAACGTGGTCAAGCAGGATGGCCGCGACGTTCATATTGTCATCAAGCCCGATCATGAATGCGTGGTCAATTCCGGCCTGGGCTCGGTACGCGGCGCCAGAATGGCCGAAACAAGTTTTTCCGAAGCGCGCAACACCCAGCAACAGCGTCTGACAGATCCGTTGGTCTGGCGCTACGGCCAGATGCAGCCGACGAGCTGGGACGATGCACTCGATCTTGTCGCCCGCGTGACCGCAAAGATCGTGAAAGATAAGGGTGAGGACGCACTGATCGTTTCTGCCTTCGATCACGGAGGTGCTGGCGGCGGCTATGAAAACACGTGGGGCACCGGCAAGCTTTATTTCGAGGCCATGAAGGTCAAGAATATTCGAATCCACAACCGCCCTGCCTACAATTCCGAGGTGCACGGCACGCGCGACATGGGCGTCGGTGAGTTGAACAACTGCTACGAAGATGCCGAACTTGCCGATACGATCGTCGCGATCGGTACCAACGCGCTTGAGACCCAAACCAATTATTTCCTGAACCACTGGGTCCCGAACTTGCGCGGCGAAAGCCTAAACAAGAAAAAGCAGATACTGCCGAACGAACCGCATGAGGCAGCCAGGATCATCATCGTTGATCCGCGCCGCACTGTGACGATCAACGCCTGTGAGGAAGTAGCCGGCAAGGACAACGTCCTGCATTTAGCGATCAACTCCGGCACTGACCTCGCTCTGTTCAATGCACTGTTCACATACATCGCGGACAAGGGCTGGGTTGATCGCGAATTCATCGACAAATCGACCTTGCGCCAAAGCGTGGCAAGGCCGCCGCAATATCCCGCGCGTGGCGAATCGGACGCCAAACCGGGACATTTATCCAACTTCGAGGGCGCCGTCGAAGGCTGTCGTATATCCATTGAGGACGCCGCGAAAATAACGGGGCTCGAGCAAGCCCAGATCGTCAAAGCCGCCGAGTGGATCGGCATGCCGAAGGAAGGCGGAAAGCGCCGCCGCGTCATGTTTGGTTACGAAAAAGGCCTGATCTGGGGCAATGATAACTACCGCACCAACGGCGCCGTGGTGAACCTTGCGCTGGCCACGGGCAATATTGGCCGACCGGGTGGCGGCGTCGTTCGTTTGGGCGGTCACCAGGAAGGTTATGTGCGCCCATCGGACGCTCATGTCGGCCGGCCGGCAGCTTATGTCGATCAGCTTCTGATCGGCGGTCAGGGCGGAGTTCACCACATCTGGGGCTGCGACCATTATAAGACGACGCTCAACGCGCACGAATTCAAGCGTGTCTACAAGAAGCGCACCGACCTGGTGAAAGACGCCATGAGTGCCGCCCCCTATGGCGATCGTGAGGCAATGGTCAACGCCATTGTGGCCGCTATCGATAAAGGCGGCCTCTTTGCAGTCAACGCCGACATTATCCCGACCAAGATCGGCGAGGCTTGTCATGTCATCCTGCCAGCCGCCACATCCGGTGAGATGAACCTTACATCGATGAACGGCGAGCGCCGTATGCGCCTGACCGAGCGCTTCATGGACCCGCCAGGCCAAGCGATGCCAGACTGCCTAATTGCGGCTCGCCTCGCCAACAATATGGAACGTATTCTGACCGACATGGGCGACGCGAGCTATGCCGGGCAATTCAAGGGTTTCGACTGGAAAACTGAAGAAGACGCTTTCATGGACGGTTACAACAAGCACGCTCATGGCGGTGAGTTTGTGACCTACGAGAGGCTGAGTGCCATGGGCACAAACGGTTTTCAGGAACCGGCGACGGGCTTTTCCGACGGTAAGATCGCGGGCACCAAGCGTCTTTATACCGATGGCGTGTTCTCCACGGAAGATGGAAAGGCACGCTTCATGGATGCGCCCTGGCGTGGGCTTCAGGCGCCAGGCAAGCAGCAGCAGAAGGACAGCCACAAGTTTCTGATCAACAACGGTCGCGCCAACACCGTTTGGCAATCTGCCTATCTCGACCAGGAAAACGACTTCGTCATGGATCGATGGCCGTATCCGTTTATCGAGATGAACCCGCAGGACATGACGGAGGCAGGCCTGAAGGAGGGTGATCTCGTCGAGATCTACAACGACGCCGGCGCGACCCAGGCAATGGCCTATCCGACGCCAACGGCGCGGCGCGGTGAAACCTTTATGCTGTTCGGTTTTCCGACAGGCGTGCAGGGCAACGTCACGAATGCCGGAACCAATGAACTCATCATCCCGAACTACAAGCAGACCTGGGGCAACATTCGCAAGATTGCCAACGCACCCCGCAATGTTGCCCATCTCACCTTCAAATCGAAGGAATACCGTTCGCTCTGAACACTCTCCGGGGGCGGCGAAGTCGCCCCCCTCCCCCAATCGTAAGTCAGGAATAAGGAAGTTTTCACATGCGGTATTTTCTCGCAACATTGTCGTTATGCGCATTTATGGCGCCGATCGCCCACGCGGAAGGCAATGTCGACAATGGTACAATCATATTCAAGAAATGTGCGGCCTGTCATGCGGTCGGCGAAGGGGCGAAAAACAAGGTTGGGCCTGAACTCAATGCGATTATCGGCAGAAAGGTAGCTGCAATCGAGGGCTTCAACTACTCCGCAGCCTTCAAGGCAAAAGCTGAAGAAGGATGGGCTTGGGACGAGAGCCACCTCACGGAATATCTTTCCAATCCGAAAGCCTATGTCCCAGGCACCAAGATGGCATTTGCCGGCCTTAAAAAACCTGAAGAAATTGCCGATCTCATCGCCTATCTCAAGACATTCCAAACACCATGAAAGCTTGGTGCCCGTCTGCCGATCAGGTGGGCACCGTCATCCTTTGCGAGGGGATAACATGAACATCGAGGCAGGTCTCAAAGGCAAAAACATCGGTTGTTTTGACGGTACGGACAAAATGAGTTTCGAGAATGCTGTCGAAGCTGCAATTCAGTGCGCGAAGCCTCCTTTCCAATCCGAACGCGTTGCGTTGCTGGATGCGGCGGGGCGAGTCCTGGCCGACGATGTCGCCGCACCCTCGTCTCTACCTCGGTTTGATCACTCGGCCATGGACGGCTTTGCTGTTCGAACTGCAAGCTTTTCCGGGTCTGGACCGTGGAGTGCACGTATCGAAAGAGTGATAGCTGCAGGTGCCACTGAGAGCATGCCAGCGTTCTCAGACGAAGTAGCTGTCGAAATCTATACAGGCGCGTCTATCCCGGCTGGCTTCGATGCCGTCATGACGCGCGAAAGCTGCACGCGTTCCGGCGGGGAGATTACGTTCTATGTCGCTCCTAGTCAGGGGTTGAATATCCGCAGAGCAGGCGAAGACATTGTAGAAGGAACGGTCGCAGTGCCGGCTGGAACTGCCGTTACGCCGCACACCGCTGCACTATTGGCGGGATTGGGTATCCGCGAGATTGCGGTGCGTCCCAAATTGCGTATCGCCTTCTTCTCCACCGGTTCCGAACTGTGTCAACCCGGCGAACGGCTTCAGGTTGGTCAGCTATACGACTCCAACCGCTACATGGTCACAGCACTGTTGGCCCTACCATGGATCGATTTTACCGACCTCGGACACCTGGACGACAACCTTGACATGATTTCCCGATGTCTCGCCGATGCGTCGAACCAATTTGACGTCGTGATTGCTTCTGGCGGAATGTCGCAAGGCGGAGCTGACTTCATGCGCCAGGCTCTGATCGCGAACGGCGGCGAGCTTTCCGTCAACAGTGTCTTGATGCGTCCGGGCAAACCCGCAGCTATCGGCAGGGTCGGAAATGCACTTTTTATCGGCCTGCCCGGAAATCCGATGGCCGCAGCTGTGGTATTAGATCAGATCGGCTTACCCGCTCTTCGGGCCTCTGCAGGAATGCGTTCGTATCGTGCTCCCGGGCAGCCAGCTATAACCGCATTCGAACTCAAAAAGCGCCAAGGTCGCACTGAGTTTATCCCTGTTAAGATCATCGGGTCGAACGATATAGGCCTACCCGTTCTTACAAAGCTTGGCCGTGGGTCATCTGGAAGTTTATTGCCTATGGCCCAAGGTGGCGGTCTCGCGCTCCTCGAGCCGGAGACCACGTGCGTCAGTAACGGCCAAGTAGTTCGCTTCTACCCTTTCGAATAACATATTCGAAGTTCGCAACGATCTACGATAGCGCGATTTCAAAAAGCACCGCCGCCCCGCACGCTTTGAAGGGTTCCGAAACAACGACCACCTATTAAACCCTGTCGATTTCAATGAAAATCGAGCGCCTTGATCGTCAGCGTATAGATGTGAAGGCCGGGCACTTATCTCGAGCCCGAGACTATGCAAAGCCCTTTCCCTAAAGCTCGTGATTTCCGCTTATTCTGGATCATCGGCTCGGATATTCTCCGGCGCTAGTGCAGCCACACCTTCACGGCTGAGATCAGCAGAATGATGGCTAATGCTGGCAGCAGCACCGCGTTCGGAACGATGCCAAGCAACTGGCCGCCGATGAACGTGCCAACGATCGACCCGGCCGCCATCACGAACAGGAAGGTTTTGTTGCGGCCGATGACCGAGAAGCTCTGATCGCGACTGTAGCGGGTGAACCCGACCAGCATTGTCGGCAAGCTTACAGCGAGAGAGAGACTACCGGCGAGCTTGATATCCGCACCAAACAGCAAGAAGAGTGTCGGGATCAGTAGCTCTCCTCCCGCCACGCCCAGCAGCGCGGCAACGATGCCAATGATAAAGCCCGCAACGACCCCGGCAATCATCTGGGCGACGCCGGTCAGCAGCGGTTGGCCAGCCGTCGCATCGTGCCCGAGCATCAAGACGATCGCGATCACCACCAGCATGGCGGCAATAACCTTGTAGAGCGTCTCCGACCGGAGTTTGATGGCCCATCCCGCGCCGAACCAAGCACCTATGAGGCTTCCTGCCAGAAGATTGACGACGATCGGCCATTGGTCGGCTATCGCCGTGAAGGGCACGGTTCCCGCCCGAAACGGAAGTGCCGTCGCGACAACTACGAGGCTCATCGCCTTGTTGAGAATGACCGCCTCAAGGGCTGCAAAATTGAAGAATCCGATCAGGATCGGAAGGCGAAACTCGGCGCCGCCAAGGCCGATGAGACCGCCAAGTGTACCGATAATTGCTCCGCCACCGAAAGCAGACGCGGGGTGACGGGGAGTTGATGTATTGGGATTTTCGGTCATGGTCGATATATATCCAAAAATATCACTAGGATGGACGGTCGGAATGGCAGACGGAAACGTGGAAGATTGCTGGTGGTGTCTTGCGAATGGCCTCACGGGAGCGAAGCCTAGGCGATCAACCAAGCTACGGCGACGCAGCGAAAGTTCTTTCGTAAATTCTCCACCCTAAAGTGGAGATACGAGTATCTTTTGGCCTCTGACCCAGCTCCAGAATCGTCGTGCGGCGCCGCACGTTAAATTCGGTCGCAGCCATCCAAGACGCAATAAGGTTTGTCTTCCATGTGAGCTGTTTAGGCAACGGCGTAATCAGACCCTTGCGAGGGAACACCTTCTCATTGACAAATCCTGTGCATAGTTCGCCTGAGGCCCCTGTGGTCAGGTCCGCGATGGCCGCTAGATCTTCGAGAACGAGACTTCCATGATCCGCGATTCCCGTTATGCTGCAGCGAATGTGGCCTAAGGAATGAGAAAAATAGGAAGCCATAACACGCTGAAAAAGTCGCGTTAGGTCTGTAAGCAAACCCACATTCGCAGCGATATCGTTTTCATCGATAATCCAAATAACATCTTGTCCCGGTGAGGATAGGCCTGATAATAAAAATGCGCTCAGGTGCGTTACTCGCAGCAGGCGCTCTTGCACGTTGGGCTTCCATCGTTTCAATGATTCGGCGCCCACCGTGTCCCCGCCGGGTCACTTCTCAGTGGAAATCAACACCGAGACAATGCCGGCAGGAATCTTCGAACTATGCAACGATGTCATCCTTGCCCACCGGGCTGCAGCAGTCGTCGGCACGCTCGACGTTCTCCCTGATCGTCGGATGACCGGCGCGGCAGTCTTCCATGAGGAATTTGACGAGATCGGCGAGCGCCTCGTAGCTGGCGCTGTAGATGATGGGGTCGGAACAAGAGCAGTCCGAAATCGTACGCTAAGGTCGAACGAAACCGGAACGATACCGTAGATCGGATGTGCAACATCCGATCTCTGTGGATT
>NZ_JBNWDR010000012.1:0-230323 GCF_053521785.1 Agrobacterium sp. A3-95
GCGTCATCGCCAGGGGCACGATCATCCACACCAGCAAAAGCAGCACCGAAGGCGCAAGCATAACCCGCGCCAGACCGCTCGTGTTTCGTGTTGCCATTGCACTAACCTCCCCATGGGCTCGGGCATCACGAAATGCCCCCGGCATATCCGGAAGAACCGGCTCATTCCAGTTTTGATTTGAAAGGCTTAAAGGCCACCGCGCAGCTCGCGGCTTGCGCCCCCAAGGTTCGCTGCCCGGCATTGGCGCCGGACAGCGATCTTCAGGAGGATTACTTGATGTAACCGGCGCGGGTCATTTCACGCGTCGCTGTCGACTGGGCGCTGGCAAGCGCATCGTCGACACTGGACTGGCCGGCAACGACCGCCGAGAACAGCTGACCGACCGTGGTGCCGAGCGCCTGGAATTCAGGGATCGCCACGAACTGACCGCCGGTGTAAGGCACGGGCTTTACGGTCGGTTTGGTGATGTCGGCGGCATCCATCGCAGCAAGCGTCGGCTTGGCGAAGGCGGCTGCTTTTTCATAATCAGCATTCTTGTAAAGCGAGGTGCGGGTACCCGGAGGCACGTTTGCCCAGCCTTCCTTGGCAGCGACGAGTTGGGTATATTCCTTGCTGGTTGCCCAGGAGATGAACTTCTCGGCGGCATCCGCCTTCTGCGAGCTCTTCGGGATAGCAAGGTTCCATGACCACAACCAGTTGCCGTGGTTCTTCAGTTCGCCATGCGTCGGGAAGAGCGCATAACCGACCTTGTCGGCAACGGTCGAATCCTTCGGGTTTGAAACGAAGGAAGCAGCCACCGTGGCATCGATCCACATGCCGCATTTGCCCTGCTGGAACAGCGTCAGGTTTTCGTTGAAGCCGTTGGAGGAAGCACCCGACGGACCGGCATCCTTCATCAGATCGACGTAGAACTGAAGAGCACTCTTCCATTCCGGCTGATCGAACTGCGGCTTCCAGTTCTCATCGAACCAGCGGCCGCCAAAGGAGTTGGTGAGCGCGCTGATGAAGGCCATGTTCTCGCCCCAGCCAGCCTTGCCGCGCAGGCACATGCCGTTGATATCCGTCTTGCGATCGGTAATCTTGCGGGCAGCGTCACCGATGAATTCCCAGGTCGGGTTTTCAGGCATCTTCAGGCCGGCTTTTTCAAACAGGTCCTTGCGATACATGATCATGGCGGATTCGCCGTAGAACGGCGCCGCATAAAGCTTGCCTTCGCTGGAAAGACCACCACGGATCGCCGGCAGAATATCATCCACGTCGTATTTGTCGCCAAGCTTTTCGAGCGGCAGCAGCCAGCCCTGCTTGGCCCAGATCGGCACTTCATAGTTGCCGATGGTCATGATGTCGTACTGACCGCCATTGGTGGCGATATCGGTCGTCACGCGCTCGCGCAGGACGTTTTCTTCAAGCGTGACCCATTCCACCTTGATGTCGGGGTTCTTGGTGGTGAAGTCGGAGGTCAGACCCTGCATGCGGATCATGTCGCCGTTGTTGACGGTGGCGATGGTCAGCGTTTCGGCGGAAGCAAGGGTCGAAAAGGCGAGTGCCGAGCATGCGCCCAGCAAAATGGTCTTCAATGTCATATCTTCCTCCCAGAAGAAATTTATGAGCATTCGCTTTGCTCTGGGGCATTTACTCACCCACAGCCAAAAAAAGTCAAGCAACATCCTGTGCTGCGGCGCACATGGAAAAATCAAGCCATTGATTTTAATAGATTAATTTTTGCTCAATGCGTGAGCAAATATTCACTTGTCGCTTCGTCGGTGATGAGGCCGTTCAAAAGACCACCCCTCAGTGCCGCGAGAATCGAAGCGTTCTTGCGCGCGCCCTGGGCCATGCCGATGACCGTGCAGGTCTCTCTGGACGGAATGGGAACAGAGGCGACGCGCTCGTTGACGGAATGGTCGAGAATGCGGCCGTTGGCATCATACATCCAGCCGCAGATTTCGCCGATCGCACCGCTTGCCATCAGGGCCTTCATCTCATCGACACCGAGAAAACCATCAACGCAGAGCGGTGCATTTTCTCCCAGTTCGCCGACGCCGACGAAGGTGACATTGGCGGCTGCACCCAGCGCCAGCGTGGAGCGCACCATGGACTGGTCGTGCAGTAGTTCCCGCTCTTCCGCAGACGAGCAGAGAACCGGCAGCGGCATCGGGAAATGCCGCGCCTTGATGGCATCGGCCATACTGAAGATGACGTTGTAATAGGCGGCCGATCCATCCGGCCCGATATTGCCTGTCAGTGACACGATGCGGTGCTGCGGACATTCCATCGGCGGCAGTTGGTCCACAGCAGCCTTCAGCGTACGGCCGGTGCCGATGGCAAGCACGATGGGATCGGCATTTTTCAGCCAGCGCTCGATTTCCGCCGCGCCGGCCTCGGCAATGCCGACCGTGGAGGAAACGCCAGCGGGATCGCTCGGCACCACCTCGATATATCTAAGGTCGAATTTCTGCTTCAGCCGCTCCGCCTTTTCGAGACAGGCGGCGATGGGGTGATCGAGCCGGACCTTGATCAGCCGCTCGGCGACGGCCAGCGATACCAGACGCTGCGCCGATTGCCGGGATATGCCCATGGCAGCGGCGATCTCGTCCTGCGTGCGGCCCGCGACATAATAAAGCCAGCCAGCACGCGCCGCATCATCCAGCCGTCCATGTGCGTCGTTCCGTCTGGCCATGCCGCCGCCCTCTAAGAATTATGCTCGAGCATTTGCTGGCATTTTTTCAGGCCGCCTGTCAAACGGCACAGCGACTGAGCGAAGCGTTTGGCGGGACCGGGCACCTCTAAAGAAGATGCAAAACATTTCCTCCGTCATGCTCGGGCCTGTCCCGAGCATCTGCAATGCACCGATTTACGAGACATTGGCAGATCCTCGGCACAAGACCCAGGATGACGTTGTGAACACAGAGGCACCTATCCCTGCGCAGTTTCCTCTATATCAAGCCGCTTCCTGCACCAGATGCCCTTCCGAAACCTCGCGGTAATGGCGTTGCGGCGGAACATAGTTCACAGGACGGATCGGGCTTTTGATCTCGTCCGTTGCCATGTTGCGCCTGATCTGGCGCCGGGCCGGATCCGGCACCGGAACGGCGGACATCAGCTTTTTCGTATAGGGGTGCTGCGGATTATCGAAGACGGCGGCGCGTGGGCCGATTTCGACGATCTCGCCGAGATACATCACCGCGACACGATGGCTGACACGCTCCACCACAGCCATATCGTGGGAAATGAACAGGAAGGCGAGGTTGAGGCTCTGTTGCAGATCGAGCAGCAGGTTACAGACCTGCGCCTTGATGGAGACATCAAGCGCCGACACCGCTTCATCGGCAACGATGACCTTGGGGTCAAGCATCAGCGAACGGGCAATGGCAATGCGCTGGCGCTGGCCGCCGGAAAACTCATGCGGGAAGCGCCGCATCATATCCGGGCTGAGGCCAACCTTCTCCATCAGGTCCGCCGCCTTTTCACGCGCCTGCGCCTTCGGTCCAAGCCGGTGTTCGATGAAGGGCTCCATGATCGCCGTGCCGATGCTCATGCGCGGATCGAGACTGGCGAAGGGGTCCTGAAAGATCATCTGCACGCTGCGGCGCATGGTGCGCAACGTTGTCTTGTCGAGTTTCATCACCTCGTAACCGTCGAGCGTCACGTTACCGGAGGTCGGTTCGATCAGCCGGGTGATCGACCGCCCCGTGGTGGACTTGCCGCAGCCGGATTCACCGACCAGCGATAGTGTCTCGCCCTCAGCCAGATCGAAAGAGACCTTCTCCACCGCATGCACGGCACCGGACTTGCGGCCGAGAAGACCGGAGCGGATATCGAAGCGGGTCGTCAGGTCCCGGACCGAAAGAATGGGCGTGCGACCACCGGAAACCGTGTTCCTGACCTCTTCAACCGGTTGGCTTTCGCCGGTCTTGATATCGATGATCGGAAAACGGGCGGGCAGTACCCGCTCTTTCATCGAACCGAGCTTCGGCACCGCCGAAAGCAGGGCGCGCGTATAGGGATGGTTCCCGCGATGGAAGATATCGTCCGTCGTGCCGGTTTCCACCACGTCGCCGCGGAACATGACGATGGTGCGGTCCGCCACTTCCGCCACCACGCCCATATCATGGGTGATGAACAGGACCGACATGCCCTCCTCTTCCTGCAATTGCTTGATAAGGTCGAGAATCTGGCCCTGAATGGTCACGTCGAGCGCCGTCGTCGGCTCGTCTGCAATCAGGAGCTTCGGCTTGGAGGCAAGCGCCATGGCAATCATCACGCGCTGGCGCATGCCGCCGGAAAATTGGTGCGGATAGTCGTCGAAACGGTTCTTCGCATTGGGAATGCGGACTTTTTCCAGAAGCCTGACAACTTCGGCCTTGGCAGCAGATGAGGAAATATCCTGGTGCACGGTCAGCGCTTCGGCGATCTGCTTGCCGATCGGGAAGATCGGATTGAGGCTGGTCATCGGCTCCTGGAAGATCATCGAAATGTCCTTGCCGCGAACCTTGCGCATCTCCTCTTCCGGAAGTGCCAGCAAATCGCGCCCGCCGAGCATGACCTTGCCCTCGATGCGGCTCGTTTTCTTATCGAGAAGCCGCATGATCGACAGCGACGTCACGCTTTTACCCGAGCCGCTTTCGCCAACGATCGCCACCGTCTCGCGGGGCGCAATGTCGAAACTCATATTGCGGACCACCGATTTCCAGCCGCCATCAACGCGGAAGGACGTAGTCAGATTTTGAACCGAAAGAACCGGACTTACCGAACCGCCGGTCTGTTCCATGGATGTTGCCGCCAAAAGCATGCCGATCTCCTGAAAAGCGAAAGGCGGCCGTGAAGGCCGCCGGATGTCTTACGCAGCAAGCGCGGTTTCGGCCATCGAGACCCAGTAGCTGATGCCGTAAGGCAGGGCCTCGTCATTGAAGTCATAGGCGGCATTGTGCAGCCCGGCCGTGTCGCCGTTACCGATGAAGATGAAGGCGCCGGGGCGTGCTTCCAGCATGTAGGAAAAATCTTCCGCGCCCATATGCGGGTTGGGATTGGTGTTGACGGCGTTTGCGCCTGCCACACCTGCCGCCACGCTGGTTGCGAATTCGGTTTCGTCATTGTGATTGAAGGTGACGGGATAACCGCGATCATATCTCACCTCCGCCGTCGCGCCATGCGCCATGGCGGTGGCTGTCGCCACTTCCTTCAACCGTTTTTCGGCGAAATCGCGGGTTTCCGGCAGCAGGGTGCGCACCGTGCCGGTCAGCGTCACCGAACCGGGGATGACATTGCCCGCTGTGCCGCCGTGGGTGGTGGCGACGGTGACGACCAGCGATTTCAACGGGTCCGTTTCCCGCGAGACGATGGATTGCAGGGCGATGATGATATAGGCCGAGGTCAGCACCGGATCGACGGAAAGATGGGGGGCCGCCGCATGGCTACCCTTACCGGTAATGACGATCTCGAAACTATCCGCCGCCGCCATCGTCGAACCCTTGCGGATGGCGAAGTTGCCGACCGGAATGCCCGGCTCGTTATGCATGCCATAGACCTGAGAAATGCCGAATTTCTCCATCATGCCGTCGTTCAGCATGGCAAGTGCCCCTGCGCCACCCTCTTCAGCCGGCTGGAAGATGACGGCCACGGACCCTTTGAAATTACGGGTCTCCGCCAGATATTGCGCCGCACCCAAAAGCATGGCCGTATGCCCGTCATGGCCACAGGAATGGGCCTTGCCCGGAACCTTGGAAGCCCAGGGCTTGCCGCTGGTTTCGAGGATCGGCAGCGCATCCATGTCGGAGCGGAAACCGATGGTCGGGCCGTCCCCGTGCCGCCCCTTGATGATGCCCACCACGCCGGTCTTGCCAATGCCGGTTTCGACGATATCGCATCCGAAGGATTTGAGTTTCTCCGCCACGAATTTTGAGGTTTCGAAGACGTCGTAGAGCAGCTCCGGCGTCTCGTGCAGGTGGCGCCTCCAACCGGCTACTTCTTCCTGCATCTCGGCCACACGGTTCAATATCGGCATTCCCATTTTTCCTTTTTTTGTTCCCCGCCGGGTTGTCGGGAACCATATTGCGTTTGGAATTTCTGCTTTTGCAAGTATGAATTTCGCTAGATGAGTGAAAAATAGGCCCGAAGCCAATCGGCTCAAATTTTGTTCATCAATCAGAGTTTGGGGCTTGCATTTCAAAAAAACTGACAATAGCATCACTGGGAACGGAAGAATATTCGTTAGCAAAGTCAAACACTTAAAACAAAAGACTTGCAAATGACGTTGAGGAAAAGCGTCAAACATTCAAACAGATAAAATCTTCAAAGGGGAAAATCACAATGAAGAAGCGCAGCGTTCTCTTTGCCAGCACGGTGGCGGCCTTGGCCATGGCAGGCTCTGCCGCCCATGCCGAGCGTGGCAGTGACGGCGAACTGAAAATCCTTTTCTGGCAGGCTGTATCGACACTCAACCCATATCTTTCCGCTGGCACGAAGGAAGTCTACAGCTCGTCCATGGTGATCGAGCCGCTGGCGCGCTACGACGAAAAAGGCGAGCTGGTGCCGATGCTGGTGAGCGAAATTCCGACGGTCGACAATGGCGGCATCGCGAAAGATCTGCTCAGCATGACGTGGAAACTGAAGAGCGACGTCAAATGGTCTGATGGCACGCCCTTTACCGCTGACGACGTCATCTTCACCTGGAAATATTGCATCGCACCAGACGGCGGCTGCGCGCAGGCGGCACAATATGAAGGCGTGAAGAACGTCGAGGCGATCGACGCCCACACCATCAAGATCAGCTTCAACGAACCGAAGCCCTACCCCTACTCCGCATTTGTTGGCGCACAATCGCCTGTCATCCAGAAGAAACAGTTTGAAAAATGCGTCGGCGCTGCGGCACCCGGCTGCACATCCGCCAATTTCGGCCCCATCGGCACCGGCCCCTTCGTGGTCAAGGATTTCAAGCCGAACGACGTCATCAGCTTCGTGGCCAACCCCAATTATCGCGATCCGGCCAAGCCCGCCTTCGCCACGGCTACCCTGAAGGGCGGCGGTGACGCAGCTTCCGCTGCACGTGCCGTTCTTGAAACCGGCGAATTCGACTACGCCTGGAACATGCAGGTGGAGCCGGAAATTCTGGCCACCATGGTAGCTGCCGGCAAGGGCAAGCTGGAAACTGCCTTCGGCACGCAGGTCGAGCGTATCAATCTCAACTGGTACAACGCCGATCCTGCGCTGGGTGACAAGCGCTCCACCAAGGAAGGCGGCCCGCATCCGGCCCTTTCCGACCCGGCCGTGCGCCGCGCGCTCTCGCTTGCCATCGACCGTGATATTATTGATGAGGCAGGTTATGGCGAGGCAGGCAAGCCGACCTGCAATATCGTGCCGGCTCCGGAAGCCGTCGCTTCGACCAAGAATGACAGCTGGTGCCTGAAACAGGATCTGGAAGGCGCAAACAAGCTGCTGGACGATGCGGGCTGGGTAAAGGGCGCCGATGGCATCCGCGCCAAGAACGGTGTGAAACTGTCCTTCCTCTACCAGACCTCCACAAACTCCGTTCGCCAGGCCACGCAGGAACTGGTGAAGGACATGTGGTCGCAGATTGGCGTTGCTTCCGAACTGCGCAATGTCAGCGCCTCCGTCTTCTTCGGCGGCGATCCGGCAAGCCCCGACACCTTCCAGAAATTTTTCGCCGACGTTGAAATGTACACCAACAATTTCGACGGTACCGACCCGGAAAAATATCTGGCGGAATGGCTATGCGACAAGATCCCGGCTCCGGCTAACGGCTGGCAGGGACAGAACATTCCGCGTTATTGCAACCCGGAATTCGACAAGCTGGTAGGCGAACTGTCCAAAACCGCAGACCTTGCCAAGCGCGGTGAGATTTCCAAGCAGCTGAACGATATGCTGACCGAAGAAGGCGCGCATATTCCGCTCATCCATCGCGGCAGCGTCTCCTCGCATTCGTTGACACTCGAAGGCGTTCGCATGAACGCCTGGGATTCGGAACTCTGGAACGTCGCGGACTGGTCCCGCAAGAAGTAACCCGCAAATGCGCGGTCGCCCCTGACGGGGGGACCGCGCTCATTTTGCGAGACCCTGACGGTCTGGAGACTTTCCGATGTTTACCTTTACGCTCCGGCGGCTTGCCTTTGCCGTACCGACGTTGCTCGTCATCAGCTTCGTCATCTTCGCCCTGCTCGATCTGGCGCCGAATGATCCGACCGGCGACCTGCCGCTGACCATTCCACCCGAAGTGCGCGAGCAGATCCGCGCCTCGCTCGGTCTCGACCAGCCCTTCTTCATCCGTTACATGCTGTGGCTGCAGCAATTCTTCATCAATGAACCGCTGAACCTGTTCGAGAAGCTGACAGGCTGGCAGATCGGCGACGGCAGTCGCATGCGTGTGCTGTCCTGGGCAACGCGCAGCCCGGTGGTTGATCTTGTCATCCAGCGCATGCCGCAAACGCTTTGGGTCGTCGGCCTTGCCTATCTCTTCGGCGCGCTTCTGGCGATCCCGATCGGCGTCATTTCCGCCTACAAACAATATTCGATCTTCGATCAGATCGGCACCTTCGTCTCGATGGTGGGTTATTCGGTTCCCACCTTCTTCACCGGCGTGCTGCTGGTCGTCATCTTCAGCTCCTATCTGCAATGGTTCCCTTCCGTCTACGACACCAATCTGCAGGTGACTGACTGGGGAAGCCTCGTGGCACAGATCAAACAGATGTTCATGCCGGTTCTGGTGCTGACCCTTTACAACGTCTCGCAGATCAGCCGTTTCGTGCGCGCCTCCATGCTGGACAATCTCCATCAAGACTATGTACGCACCGCGCGTGCCAAGGGCGTGAAGGAAAAATCCGTTCTGCTCGTTCACGTCCTGCGCAACAGCCTTATACCCGTCGTCACCGTCATCGCACTCGGCGTGCCGACGATCTTTTCCGGCGCCATCATTACCGAACAGATTTTCCGCGTGAACGGGCTTGGCCAATTGCTGATCACCGCCGTTCAGGGCGCGGATATTCCGCTGGTGCAGACGCTGACCTTCATTTTCGCGGTGCTTATCGTGCTCTTCAACCTGATTGCCGACGTGCTTTACGGCATTCTCGACCCGAGGATCCGCTATGACTGACGCCACCCTCGCAGCACCAGCCGTTGCCGCCACGCCTGTGCAATCGGCACTTGCCGATATCTGGAAACAGTTCCGGGTCCACAAGGGCGGCGTGGCAGGCCTGTTCGTTTTCATCTTTATTTTGCTTGCGGTCTATGTCGGGCCCTATATCCACACTGTCGCGCCCAATGCCATCAATGTGAAGGAACGCAACCAGTGGCCGTCGCTGGCGCATCCCTTCGGCACCGACAATCTGGGCAAGGACATGCTGGCGCAGGTGCTGGCGGGCGGGCGCATCTCGCTTGCCGTCGGCATCACCGCCATGCTGCTGGCGCTGTTTCTCGGCACGCTCGTGGGGGTGCTGTCAGGCTATTTCCGAAGACTTGACGGGCCGCTGATGCGGCTGACGGACCTGTTCCTGGCCCTGCCGCTGCTGCCACTGCTGCTCGTCATTCTCATGCTGTTCCGTGATACGCTGCGTGCCGCCTTCGGGCCGGAAACCGGTATCTTCATCCTCATCGTCTTCGTGATCGGGGTAACCAGCTGGATGCATACCGCACGCATCGTGCGCGGCGACGTGCTGACGATCAAAAGCCAGGAGTTTATCATGGCGGCGAAATCGAGCGGCATGCGCGAATACCGCATTATCCTGCGCCATATCCTGCCGAATGTGTTGAGTTCGATCATGGTCTCAGCCACGCTCGGCATCGCCTCGGCCATCATCACGGAATCGGCGCTGTCCTTCCTCGGCCTCGGTTTTCCGTCCGACTTTCCGACCTGGGGACGACTGTTGTTCGATGGCGCCAACTTCCTGCAGCTGACGCCCTCGCGCGTGCTGTGGCCTGGACTGGCAATCTCGCTGACGGTTCTGAGCGTCAACTATATCGGCGATGCCGTGCGCGATGCGCTTGATCCAAGGGCGCTTAAGAGCTGAGGCGAAGGGCGCGGTGGCTGCGCCCTTCCCTTTACCTCAGTGATAATTCATCTTTTCCGCGTCGAGAATGCTGTCTGCATCCAGCGCAGCAATCGGAATGTCGCTGCGCGCCGGAATATCGCCGGAAAGCTGCAAGGCCAGATAACGCCCGCAGCAGACTCGTAGAAACGAGGTGAAGTTGCCGAGATCATGCCTGGCATCGATCGATTCATTATAAAGCTTGGCAATGAGCTGCGCGCTGTTCATGCCATCGCGGCGTGAAATCTCGTCCAGAGTCGTCCAGAAGAAGTTTTCAAGTCTGACACTGGTGACCATGCCATCGATCCGCAAAGACCGGGTATGGCTTTCCCAAAGCGTCGGGTCTGCCTTGATGAAAAGCTTGCACATTGTGTCCTCCCTCAGCAAGCTGCAGAAGATAGACGGGAAACGGGACCGGTAAAAGCCCCATTCCGCCGGCCTTATCTGCCGAGCACCGCCATGAATTGCGAAAGCCATGCCGGATGCGCCGGCCATGCGGGCGCCGTCACCAGCTTGCCGTCGGTAACCGCCGCATCGATGGCGATATCGGCATAGGTGCCGCCCGCCAGTTCCACCTCGGGGCGGCAGGCCGGATAGGCCGAGCAGGTGCGGCCCTTGAGGACACCCGCAGCCGCCAGCAATTGGGCACCGTGGCAGACGGCCGCGACCGGCTTGTCAGCCTCGAAGAAATGCTTCACGGCGGCAAGCACATCCGCATTCAGCCGCAGATATTCCGGCGCGCGACCACCCGGAATGACCAGCGCGTCGTAATCCGCGACCTTGATATCGGCAAAAGTTGCGTTGAGCGCGAAATTATGGCCGCGTTTTTCTGAATAGGTCTGGTCGCCCTCGAAATCATGGATCGCGGTCGCGATCGTCTGGCCAGCCTTCTTGCCGGGGCAGACGGCATGCACCGTGTGACCAACCGCAAGCAGCGTCTGGAACGGCACCATGGTCTCGTAATCCTCGGCGAAATCGCCGGTGATCATCAAAATCTTCTTCGGCATGCTTGCTCCTCCCATTTCGAATGCCCGGGGCACCGTAACAGGAGGGGCGGAGAAGCGGGTATTATGGCTATACTACAGGGCCGATAAAGACGGGATCAGCGCGCTTTGGGCGGCTCCGGCCAGCGCCGAACACCGCCGCCCCAATCCTCGAAGGCCTTGGAAAGCTTGAGAACGAGCAGATCCGCGTAACGCGGGCCGACGATCTGCAAGCCGATGGGCATCCCGGATTTTGAGAAGCCGCAATTGATCGAGGATGCCGGCTGTTCCGACATGTTCCAAGGGACGGTGAAGGCGATATGTTCGAAGGGTAGCTCGGGGTCGTTGGTGGGCGAGGCCCAGTCGGCCGGATAGGAGACGATGGGATTGACGGGTGAAATCACCACATCAACCGATTGCATCAACCGCCCGCAGGCTTTGCGCATTTCCATGGTCTGGTTGAAACCGAAAACGGCCCGCGCGCCGGAAACATCAGCGCCCTTCAGCGCCCATTCGTGAATATAGGGAAGGATCGCCGCGCGTCGTTCGTCACTCAGCGCCGCCATATCGCCCCAGAATTTCGCCCGCCAGAAATCATCCAGCCCATCAAGCATGTCCCGAGACAGCACCGGCTCGACCGGGACCACGATGGCACCTGCATCTTCGAACAGCTTTGCGGACGCCACAACAGCATCCCGCACCTCATCGTCCAGGGCCAAGCCGCAGCCGGCATCCAGCATCAGGCCGATCCTCAGGCCCTTTACGTCGATATCGAGGTCCATCCAGTTGATATCGTTGGGCGGCAGCGCGGTGCCGTCACGCCAGTCCGGGCGGGAAAGCGTGGCCATGGCATAGGCGGCGTCGACGACGGTGCGGGTCATCGGCCCGGCGCAGCGGCCGGTATAATAGGGATCGACGGGTATGCGGCCCTGGCTGGGCTTGAAGCCGAACAGCCCCGTCCACCCCGCCGGTAGCCGCACCGAGCCGCCAATATCCGTGCCGATATGCAGGGTGCCGTAACCCGCAGCACCGGCAGAAGCCGCACCGGCACTGGAGCCGCCGGGGTTCTGTGTCGGGTCCCATGGGTTGCGGCTGAGCTTGTGAAAACTGGAAAGGCCCGATGACAACATGCCGTAATCCGGGCAGGTGGTTTTGGCGTAAATGATGGCGCCGTCCTCGCGGCAGCGGGCCGCAACCGGCGCGTCTTCCAGGGCCGGCACCAGTTCCACCGCTTTGGTGCCAAGCGGAACCGGCTGGCCTTTAGTGGCGATCAATTCCTTCAGCGACACCGGAATCCCATCGAGGGGCCCAAGCGTTTCACCTTTTTGCCAGCGCATCGTCGAGGCCAGCGCCTGCTTGCGGGCATCCTCGGGATCATAGGCGTAAAGCGCGTTCACCGTGGGCTCGAATGCGTCGATACGGGCCTCTACCGCCTGCCAATATTCCGATGGCGACAGCTTCTTTTGCCCGTAAAGCGCCAGGATTTCGAGCGTGTTGAGGTGTATGAGATCGGTCATAAGCTTCGTCTCGTCAGAAAACAGATAATATGGGCGATATCGGCTTGAAGCGGTCAGCTGGTATCGCGTGGGTCCAGCAGGTCGCGCAGGCCATCGCCAAGCAGATTGAGGCCGAAGACCGCGAGCGCAATGGCAAGGCCGGGCATGATGGCAAGCCAGGGTGCAGCACCTAGATAGGTCTGCGCATCGGCGAGCATCCGCCCCCAGGTGGCGGCCGGCGGCGGCATGCCGAGACCGAGGAATGAGAGTCCCGCTTCGGTAAGGATGGCAAGGCCGAGCTGGATGGTCACCTGCACGATGATCTGGTTGGAAATATTCGGCACGATATGAAACAGCGTGATCTTGGCGCGGTTCTGGCCGATGCTGGTGGCGGCGGTGACATATTCCCGCGACCATATCTGCAAGGCCGCACCCAGCGTCAGCCGCGCAAAGACCGGCACCATGAAGGTGGCAATGGCGATGATGGCGGTGAACCGCCCCGTACCGATGAACGCGCCGAGCATCATGGCCGACAAAATCGGCGGTACGGCGAAGATGATATCGCAGGCGCGCATCACCAGGGTTTCAGTGAAACCGCGCAGTGCCGCGACCGATACGCCAAGCGCCGTGCCAATGAGCGCGCCGATGGCAACGGCGGCGATGGAGGTGGAGAGCGAATTCCATGCCCCCGCCATCAGCATGGACAGCACATCGCGGCCAAAATGGTCGGTGCCAAGCCCGCCATAGGCAAAGGGCGATTTCAGCTTCTGGGCAATCTGTATCTTCGTCGGAGAAACCGGCGTCCAGACCAGCGAAAGCAGGGCAACCGCTACAAGAAAGAGAGTGACGGCGATGCCAAGGACGAAAGCGGGGCGGCGGCGGATCAGTCGCATCATCGTGCACCTGCCCGCAGTCTTGGATCGATAAAGAGATAGGCGATATCAACCAGAAAATTCATGACGATGACGAGCGCCGAGAAGAACAGCACGACGGACTGCATGACGACGATATCCCGCTGGGTCAACGCCTGATACGCAAGCCGCCCGAGGCCCGGCAGATTGAAGACATTCTCCACCAGCACTGCCCCGGCAATCAGGAAGGTGAATTGCAGGCCGATCATGGTGACAACGGGGATCATGGCGTTCGGCACCGCATGTCGCCACAGCGCTACCCGCTCGCTCAGCCCCTTGGCGCGGGCGGTGCGCACGAAATCCTCGTTCATTACCTCAAGTACTGCCGAGCGGCAGACGCGGGTGAGGACGCCTGCCTGCGACAGCGCAAGCGCAATGGCTGGAAGCACAAGCGCGATAAATCCGGCAGAAAAACTCGGACGCCAGCCGGGAAAACCGCCTGATGGCATCCAGCCGAGCGTGGTGGAAAAGACGATGATGAGCAGCAGCCCGACCCAGAAACCGGGAACGGCAATGCCGACATGGGAAAAGAGCCCGGCTGCGAAATCCACCGGCCCGTTTCGGCTTCTCGCTGCCGCGACGCCGAGCGGAATGGCGATGGCGACCGATAGGCAGACCGCGAGCAGCGCAAGCGGCAGGGTGACGGCAAGCCGCTCGACAATAAGCCCCGCTACCGGCACGCCGTAGGTATAGGATTGTCCGAGATCACCCCGGAATACGCCTGCAAGCCAGTGGATGTAACGCAATGGCAAGGGCTGATCGAGACCCATCTGCTTTTGCAGCGCGAGAAGCGTATCCGGGCTCGCCGACGTGCCGAGCATGATGGCCGCCGGATCACCCGGCAACAGCCCCATGACGATGTAGATGATGAGCGACACCGCAAACAGCGTGACGATGAGGCTTGCAAGGCGCCGGACGAGAACGGCTAACATCTGGCATTCTTTCCTTGCGTTGTTTCGTTTCGGGATGTGGCGGATGGATTTATTGTCATCCCCGCACACTCTTCCCTCACCCCTGTGCTTGTCACAGGGATCCAGCCGAAGCGTGCCTGCGCGGCGGAAAGGTTCCTTTCAGCCCAACGACTTGGGCTGGCTGGATTCCTGTGACAGGCACGGGAATGAGGTGGTGGGTAGGAATGCGCCTCGCCGTTCACAACAAACGTCACTCTTCCCAATGCACATCCGTCAGCACATTGGACGGAATGGGTTCGTTTTCCCACAACCCCTTCAACTTCTTGTCCCAGACGCCGAGTTTCGGCATCACGAACAAGAACAGCGCCGGCACATCTTCGGCGAGGATTTTCTGCGCTTCGCCGTAAAGCTTTTCCTGCTCGGCCGCATCCGCCGTCTTTTCGACATTGGCGATGACCTCGTTGAAGGCAGGGTTCTTATAGTTGAAATAATAGGGATCACGGGAGTAGATATCGATATCCATCGGCTCAGCGTGGGCGACGATGGTCATGTCGTAATCCGCGCCCTTCAAAACATCCGCCACCCATTTTGCCGGAAATTCCGTGGTCTCGATGGTCATGGTGACACCGATTTCGGCCAGCATCGCCTGGAGGATTTGCGAGGTCCGCTGGGCATAGGCCATTTGCGGGGCCTTGATCGTGAAGCTGAAACCGTCGGGGTAACCCGCTTCGGCAAGAAGCGCCTTTGCCTTGTCTATATCGTAAGAATGAACACCGGTCGTATCGATGTAACCGCGATCGTTCGGCGTGTAGTGGCTGCCGATGGCCGTGCCGTAACCCGACCATGCGCCTTCAATCACCGTGCCGCGGTCCACCGCCATCATCAGCGCCTGGCGCACGCGCTTGTCGTTGAAGGGTTTGCGGGCATTGTTCATGCCAGCCACGACCTTGAGTTCCGTATTCCCGACGAAGGTACCGAGACGCGCATCGCCGTCGAAGGACGTCATCAGTTCCGGCGCGCCGAATTCCGGGAAGGCATCGATATCGCCGGATTTCAGTGCCGCTGCCTGCGCCTGCGGATCGGAAACG
This sequence comes from Agrobacterium sp. A3-95, assembly GCF_053521785.1. NCBI lineage: Bacteria > Pseudomonadati > Pseudomonadota > Alphaproteobacteria > Hyphomicrobiales > Rhizobiaceae > Agrobacterium > Agrobacterium sp. A3-95. The sequence continues at coordinate 15,427 of NZ_JBNWDR010000012.1, forward strand.
AAGCGGAAGGTGGCCTTTTCAAGCTTCACCGCCACCGCCTTGTCCCAATAGGCCGCGTTCTTCTCCAATTCCACCTTGTCGCCCTTGGCCCAGTTTGCGAACTTGAACGGGCCGGTGCCGATAGGCGTGGTACGGTTATTGTCAGCGCTCTTCGGCGCAACCATGACGGAGGCCGGCCAGCCGAGCCAGTAGATCAGGCTGCCCGCCGGCTGCTTCAGCTTCAGTACCAGCGTCGCGGCATCCGGCGTTTCTATGCTCTCGATGGCGGTGAAGAAGCGTTTTTGTGGGTTTACCGACGTTTCACCGCGTGCCCGGTCGAGCGAAAATTTCGCAACGGAGGAATCGAAGGCCTCGCCGTCGTGGAAGGTAACCCCCTGGCGCAGCTTGAACGTATAGGTCTTGCCATCGGCTGAAATTTCCCAGCTTTCGGCAAGCTGCGGTTTCACCTTGCCGTCATGGTCGATGGTGACGAGACCTTCGAATATGTTCTGCCAGCTGACCTGACCGATGGCGACGGGTGCCGCAATTGTCGGGTCGAGACCCGTCGGCTCCACTGTCATGCCCAGCGTCAAGGCGGTCTTCGGCGCGGCCGCGGCGTCCGTCATAGAAAGCGGCATCCAGAGCGCCGTCCCCAGTGCAAGCGCAAGCGCGGCGCGCCGCGTAACTTTCAGCGGCTGCGAAAAATAAGTGCGTGGCATCATTGTCCCCTGTCTGGCGGCCGAGGCATTTTTGCCTTTCGAAGACCACCCGTTGCAAAAAGAGTGTCATGTTGCAGGCGCACACACAATCGTGATTTTTGTGTGCTCCGTGTAGCTGAAATGGCTACACGGAAATACGGATGGAAATCAACCGGGATGGACAATTCTCCAGGCTGGCGAATTCCCCTACCCCGCTGTCGCCTCGCGCATGAAACGCTCGATGAAATCGGCAAGCTTAGAGGCGGCGAAGGATAGTTGACGGTCGGGCGCCACGCAGAGATCGATCTGGGTGTGGATGCCCTTCTTGCCGGAAAGCGGAACAGCAACCATCTGGCCGCTGCGGATTTCACGCGCCACCGACAAGGCCGGCAACAGCGTGGCCGCGGCATGGCCCAGAACCAGTTCCTTCAGCATTTCCAGCGAACTGGTGATAAAGACGGGATCAAGCTCGATACCGGCATCGGCAAACAGTGTATCGAAGGCCTGACGCGCCGCGAAACTCTTGTCCGGCAGGGCAAGCGGCAGGCCGGCCAGTTCCTTCAACGAGACTTCCGCCTGCGCGGCAAGCGCATGGCCGGTCGGAAAAATAGCATCGTAACTGATACGGGTGCGCGAGCGCACTTTCACGCCGGAGACCTTGGGCGCAAAAAGGCTGACGACCAGATCCGCTTCGGCTGCACCCAGTGCTTCCATCGCCTGGCGCGCGCTGGTGATGTGCACCTCGAAGCGCAACTGCGGATATTTGAGGCTGAACTGCGCCAGCACCGGCGCCAGAAGGTTCGCCACCGTCGCGCCATTGGCATAAACGGTGACCCGGCCGCGCTGAAGCCCCTTCAGGTCATCGATCAGCTGGTGCACATGGTCGAGTTCGCGCAGCGTCTTGCCGGCGCGGGCAGCCAGCAATTCCCCCGCCGCCGTCAGCTTCACGCCCCGGCTGGAACGCTCCACCAAAGGCGAGCCAAAATAATATTCGAGGTTCTCGATCTGGCGGCTGACTGCCGTCGGCGCGATATTCAGATTTTCGGCAGCGGCGCGCATGGAATTGGTGCGGACAAGTTCGTCGAAATACATCAATGCGCGCAATTGCATGGTCGGGATACCCTGTTTTGGCCGACACTGTCCGTCATGCCGGGCTTGACCCGACTATAGCGGCAGCTCAAGCGCGCTTGAAGCCCTCGCTCGCCACCAGCAGCTGCCTGGTATAATCCGCAGTAAACTCGCGGCTTTCCAGCGCTTCCGCCTCCAGCATTTCCACCACCTTGCCGCTTTTCATCACCGCAAGGCGATCGCACATGTGGCTGATGACGCCGAGATCGTGGCTGACCATAACGAAGGTGAGGTTGCGGTCCTTGCGGGCCTGTTCCAGCAGATTGAGGATTTCCGCCTGGATGGACGCGTCGAGCGCCGAGGTCGGCTCATCCAGTAGCAGTATCTTCGGCTCGACGATCAGCGCGCGGGCAATGGCGATACGCTGCCGCTGACCGCCCGAAAGCTGGTGCGAATAGCGGAAGCGGAAACCGGTGCCGAGACCCACCTCATCAAGCGCGCGCGCGATTCGATGCTCGCGATTGTCGAGACCATGGATGACGAGTGGTTCCAGCAGCAGCGCATCCACTGTCTGGCGGGGGTGCAGGGAACCGTAAGGGTCCTGAAACACCATCTGCACATCGCTATAAAAGCTCTTGTCGCGGTGCTTGCTCGAATAGGAGCGACCAGCCACCATCAACGAGCCTTCATCGAAATGGTTGAGGCCGGCAATTGCCCGAAGCAGCGTCGACTTGCCGGAACCGGACTCGCCGACGATACCGAAGGACTCACCCTCGGCCACATCGATGCTGACACTGTCGAGCGCGATATATCCGTCGAAATCGACCACCATGTTTTTGATAGAAAGAACCGTGCTCATGCGCGCCACTCCGCCTTGCGTTCCAGAACCGGCAGCGGATGCCGGTGGCCGCCAATTTCCGGCAGGCAGTTCAAAAGACCCTGCGTATAGGGATGCTTCGCCTCTTTAAGATTGGCAGAAGACAGCTCCTCAACGACCTTGCCCGCATACATGACCAGAACGCGGTCGCAGAAAGATGACACCAGCCGCAGATCGTGGCTGACGAAAATCAGCCCCATGCCGCGGTCGCGAACCAGCTTGTCGAGAATATCGAGCACTTCGAGCTGCACCGTCACGTCGAGCGCGGAAGTCGGCTCATCGGCGATCAGAAGTTCCGGGCCGCAGACCAGCATCATGGCAATCATGACGCGTTGGCCCATTCCGCCGGAAACCTCGTGCGGGTAAAGATCGAACACGCGCTCGGGATCGCGGATCTGCACGGCCTCCAGCATGGCGAGCGTGCGTTGGCGCGCCTCGCCGGAACCGATGCTTTCATGGGTACGCAGCGTTTCCATGATCTGGCGGCCGATGGGCATGACCGGGTTCAACGAATATTTCGGATCCTGCAGGATCATGGCCAGGCGCTTGCCGCGCATGAGCCGCCGCTCCTTTGCCGAAGCACCGAGAAGATCGACATCGCCGAAGCGCAACACATCGGCCTCGATGCGAGCGCTTTTCGGGGTCAGCCCCATGATGGCGCGGCCGGTCTGCGATTTGCCGGAGCCGGACTCGCCGACGATGCCTAGGCGTTCGCGTCCCAGCGTGAACGAGACGCCACGCACCGCCTCCACCAGCCCGGTGCGGGTGGGGAAGGAAACGCGTAGATTCTCGACGGTCAGAAGCGGCGCGCTCATTGGTTCGCCTCCTTGGGGTCCAGCGCATCGCGCAGGCCATCGCCCAGAAGGTTGAAACCGAGGCTGACGATCAGGATCGCAATGCCCGGCATGGCGGCAACCCACCATTGGTCGAGAATGAAACGGCGTCCGGAAGCAATCATCGCGCCCCATTCCGGCAGCGGCGGCTGTGCACCGAGGCCAAGGAAGCCGAGGCCGGCTGCTGTGAGGATGATGCCCGCCATATCGAGCGTGACACGCACGATGAGCGACGACATGCAAAGCGGCATGACGTGTTTCAGGACGATGCGAAACGGCGACGCGCCCATGAGCTTGACCGCCGCGATGAAATCGGAATTGCGGAAGGTCATGGTTTCGGCGCGCGCGATGCGCGCATAGGGCGGCCATGAGGTGACCGCGATGGCGAGCACCGCGTTTTCAATGCCCGGTCCAAGTGCGGCCACCAGCGCAAGCGCCAGAACCAGCTTCGGAAAGGCCAGAAAAATATCGGTGATGCGCATCAGAACGGCATCCACCCAGCCGCCGGCATAACCCGAGACGGTGCCGACGATGAGTCCGATGGGTGCGGCGATGATGGCCACCAGAAGCACGACGAACAGGGTCAGCCGCGAACCGTGGATGAGGCGCGAGAGAATATCACGCCCCTGATCGTCAGTGCCGAGCAGGTAACCTTCTGTCCCCGGAGGCAGAAGCCGAGCATTGCGCAGATCGCCCTGCACCGGATCGTGTGGTGCAAGCACATTGGCAAACAGTGCGACAAGCAGCAGCGCAATGATAATGCCGAGGCCAAGCAGCGCCAGCCGGTTTTCCGAAAAGCGCCGCCAGATGACATAGGCACGGCCAAGCCGTGCCTGCCTGCGCGAGGCAGGACGGTCGGAGAGCAGCCATTCGCGGCTGTAGGGTTTGAGTGTATCGGTCGAAATCGTCATCGGCTGCGCGTCCTTGGGTCGAGCGTCCGGTAAAGCAGATCGGAGAAGAGATTGATGCCGACGAAGATGGCGCCGATCACGATCGTGCCGCCAAGAACGGCATTCATATCCGCATTCTGCAGGGAATTGGTGATGTAGAGGCCGAGCCCCGGCCACGCGAAGATGGTTTCGGTCAGCACCGAACCTTCCAGCAGACCGGCGTAAGATAGCGCAATCACGGTCACCAGCGGCACGGCGGCGTTGCGCAGAGCGTGAAACCAGATGATGCGCGTTTCAGAAAGCCCCTTGGCGCGCGCCGCAACGATATATTCCTGGGCGAGCTCATTCAGCATGAACGAACGCGTCATGCGGCTGATATAGGCCAGCGAAAAATAGCCGAGCAGAGAGGCGGGCAAGATGATGTGGCGGAACAGATCCCACAATACGTCCCATTGCCGTTGCCAGATCGCGTCGATCAGGAAGAAACCCGTGACCGGCGTAAAGGTGAATTCGTAGACGATATCCATCCGGCCGGGATAGGCGACCCATTGCAACCGGGCGTAAAACACCAGCAGCGCCAGGAGGCCAAGCCAGAAAATCGGCACGGAATAGCCGATAAGGCCAATGACGCGCACGACCTGGTCGGCAAAGCTACCGCGCTTGACCGCGGCAAGCACGCCGAGCGGAATGCCAAAAACGGCGCCGATGATGGTGCCGAGCGTGGCAAGCTCTATGGTCGCCGGGAAAACCCGCTTGATATCCTCCATCACCGGGTTGGTGGTGAGGACTGAGATGCCGAAATCACCCGACAGCGCCTGCTTCAGATAGATGAAGAACTGCTGCCAGAGCGGCAGGTTGAGGCCGAGCTGCTCACGCACGCGCTCGACCACATGCGCAGGAGCGCGGTCGCCGACGATCGCCAGTGCGGGATCGATCGGCACAACGCGGCCAATGAAAAATGTGACCGCCATCAGCCCCAGAAAGGTGGTGATGACGGTGACGGCGAAGCCGAGAATGGCCTTCGCGCGGGCGTTGGCACGGCGTTTGCCCTGCCTCGCCCGGCTGTTTGCTTCAACGATGCTCAAGAGACCGATCCTTCCGGATCATTCCTTGGAGATCGTATAGACATAGTTGGTGTCGAAGCTCGGTCCGAGCTTCAGGCCCTTGAGCTTCGCGGAGTATCCCGCCACTTCCGTCTGCTGGAAGATGATGACGAACGGGCCTTTTTCGAGAACTTCCTTCTGGAGGTTCTGATAGATGGCGGCGCGTTTGGCATTATCCTTTTCCAGAAGTGCCGACTGCGTTTCCTTCGTCAACTCCGGAACGTCCCAGGCGTTACGCCAGGCAAGCGTCTTGTTCTTGCCTTCTTCGGAGTTGTCGTAGTTGATCGTGAAGGTCTCGGCATTCGAGTTCGGGTCGAAATAGTCCGAACCCCACTGGCCGATGTAGATATCGTGCGTGCGGGCGCGGTACTTGGTCAGCGTCTGCTTGCCGTCGCCGGGAATGATTTCCAGCTTGATGCCAGCCTGCGCCAGCGTCTGCTGTACGCTTTCGGCAATTCCGGTTACCGGCTGCGTGTTACGCACATCCATGGTCACGGTGAAGCCGTCCTTCAGGCCGGCCTTCGCCAGCAGTTCCTTGGCCTTGGCGACGTCGAGCTTGTATGGGTTCTCGTCAAGCGCGCCAAGCTGGCCCTTTGGCAGGAAGGTCTGATGGATTTCGCCGATGCCCTTGATGATCGTCGCGCCGATCGCGTCGTAGTCGACAAGATATTTAAAGGCCTCGACGACCTCAGGCTTCTTCAGGTTCTCGTTCTTCTGGTTGAGGCTGAAGTAATAAACGGTGCCCTTGGGCGCGGAGGTGACGGCAAGGCCTTCCTTCTTGGAAACGGCTTCCATATCACCCGGCTCGAGGTTGCGGGCAACGTCGATATCACCGTTTTCAAGCGCCAGGCGCTGGCCGGAGCTTTCCTTCATGTGACGATAGACCACGCGCTTCAACTTCGGCTTCTCACCGTAATAGTTGGGGTTGGCCTCCAGAATGACGGCTTCGTTGGCCTTCCAGCCAAGGATCTTGTAGGGGCCGGAACCGGCATAACCTGTTTTCAGGAACGCATTGCCGAAATCGGTGTCGTATTTGTAATCGGCGCTCGGCGTGACGGGCTTGGCCTTTTCGGTCACCAGCTTCTTGTCGACAACTGCGGCAACGGTCGCGGTCAGAACGTTCAGCACGAAGCTTGGTGCGTAGGGCTTGTCGACCGTCAGCACGAAGGTGTTGGCATCCGTCGCTTTCGCCTTCTCAGTGACGTTGTCGCCCTTGAGACCGAACTGCGTCAGAAGGAATGCTGGCGACTTGTCGAGCTTGATGGCACGTTCAAAGGAAAAGGCAACATCATCTGCCGTCACCAGATTGCCGGAGGCGAATTTCAGGCCGGTCTTCAGCTTGAAGGTATAGGTGAGACCGTCTTCAGAGGTCGTCCAGCTCTCGGCCAGATCGCCGATCACCTTGGACGTGTCGTTGAGATCGATGGAAACCAGCTTGCTGTAGGTGTTGCCGGTAACTTCAGCTGCCGAAAGCTCGAATGCCTCACCCGGATCGAGCGTGATGATGTCGTCGATGGCGAAACCTTCAACCAGCGTATCGGCCGGCGTGGCGGCAAAAGCGTGCGGCGCAGACAGCATCATCAGCGACAGAGCAGCGCTGGTGCTGAGGATACGCATGGACTTGTTGAGCGATTTGATCATAGGATCTCCCCTTTTGTTATGAGATTGATTTAGTTCGCTTTTATTTGCCTTCAGGCCGGCTCGTGCCAGGCCTGGGATAGGACGCGCAGCCAGTTTTCCCGGCATATTTTAGCAAGTTCTCCATCACCGTAGCCCGCCGATTTCAGCGCCGCAACCAGATTGTGGTTGCCGCTGGCATCGGCAACGCCAACGGGTACCGTCGCACCGTCGAAATCCGATCCGAGCGCCACGCAATCGACGCCCATACGCTCCACCATGTAGTCGATGTGGCGCACCATGTCGGAAAGCGGCGTGTCGGCAATGTCGCGCGCATCCGCCCGCAACATGGTGACCGCGTAGTTGAGGCCCACCAGACCGCCGCTCTCCTTGATGGCATCCATCTGCCGGTCAGTAAGATTGCGGGCGACGGGGGTGAGCGCATGTGCGTTGGAATGGCTGGCGATTAAAGGCTGGTTCGTGGTCTTCGCCACATCCCAGAAGCCCTTTTCGGTGATGTGGGCGAGATCGATGAGAATGCCGAGCCGGTTGCACTCCCTGACCAGCGCAAAACCGGCATCGGTGAGGCCGGGCGCGGTATCGGGCGACATTGGATAGGAGAAGGGAACGCCGTGACCGAAAATATTGTGCCGGCTCCAGACCGGACCGAGCGAGCGCAGGCCGGCGGCATAAAAAACCTCAAGCGCATCGAGATCGGCACCGATCGCCTCACAGCCTTCCATGTGCAGCACGGCCGCGAAAATATCCTCGGCAAAGGCCTTGCGGATATCGGCCGTCGAGCGGCAAAGGCGCCAGGCGCCGGCACGGTCAAGCCTGAGCGCGATCGCAGCCTTTTCCATCGCAATATCGAGCGAGGGCTGGCGTTCGAGCGGCGCCGCAAGCGGTGTATCGTAATGACCCTGCGCGTCCGGCTCCTGCAGGACCAGATCGCCGGAGGGAATGTAGATGGCGCAGATGCCGCCGCCGAGACCGCCTGTACGTGCACGCGGACCATCGATATGGCCTTCGCGCGTGCCGTTCTTGAATTCAGCCACCGGATCGCCACCGGCCTTGCTGTTGCGCCACAACCGAAGCAGCACATCATTATGACCGTCGAACACTGCATGCATGTCAAGAAATTCCAGTAAGCGGCAAAACCAAAGGGGGCGGGCAGACGCCGGAATAACACCGCGCGAGAGCAAACCGGCGCATTTTTCGCCGACTGCTATAGTCTGTCAGAAACGATCTTAGGACGATCTCTCACGGCTCCGCAAGACGCAAATTAGGCAACGATGAAATTATCACCACTTGCCTTTTGCCGGGAATTGCGCAACGTCAAGCCTGCCAGCCGCCTTCGGCTTTTTTCAGCAGCGGCGTCGCGAAAACACCCCTCACCCGCTCCGGCCATTCCGGCCCGAAAGCAGCGATTTTTTGCATCCAGCGATCCGATTGCAGCATGGCAGCGCCGATTGCCACCGGCTTGATGCCGGATGAGGCGAGAAGCGAAAGACCTGAAATGATGGAACTGCCGCTGGAGATGACATCGTCCACCAGCACCACCCGCCTGCCCTCGATGAGTGGCAACATGCGCGGATCGATGTAAAGCCGTTTTTCCTGTTTGGTGGTGATGGAGGACATCGGCACCGACAATTCCTCCAGATACCAGAATTTGCGCGAAGTGCCGAGCGGCACATATCGTGAATGGCCGAGGTGACGGGCAACGGCTGCGGCAAGCGTCAGCCCCAGAGTCGGCAGGCCGATCACGACATCTGGCTTGAGGGGGCGAAGCTTTTCCGCCAGGTCGGCGGCCAGCACTTCCAGCACGTCAAAAGAGGCCTGATTGACGATGAGCGAGGCGAGCGCATGTTCGCCATCCGCCAAGGGCCGGATCGGCAGGCAGATCTGCCGCCCGTCATCCAGCTCCGCCGGAAAGAAAGCCGAATGCGGGCCTGTAGTATCGAATGAACGGGGCGGTAGAACATCCTGCCAGAACTCATGCGGCGCGGCGGGGGATGATGCGGCGGGCGATGCGGATTGCGGCATCGGTTTTCCTTTCAGAAGCGGGACAGCAAAAGCGGAAGTGATTTTCATCCGCGCCATCCCCGTTCGGCATATCAGGCATTTCGACAACCGCAGGCATGCGGCGGGTTCATTTCATTGGGTTTTTCAGCTAGAAGGAAACAAAGCAACAGGCATTCGGACAAGCCCACCTATGGCGTGGGTTTTTCCCATATTCAAGGACAAGCTACCCATGAGACTGCTGGACCGCATCGGCGAGGACCTGCCATTCCTGACGGAGCTTCGCCACGACCTCCACGCCCATCCGGAACTGGGCTTTGAAGAGGAGAGAACCAGCGCCATCGTCGCCGATCTTCTCGAAAGGGCGGGAGTGAAGGTGCATCGCGGCTTGGGCGGCACCGGCGTGGTCGGCACGCTGCAGGTGGGCAACGGCACCCGCAGTATCGGTCTTCGCGCCGACATGGATGCGCTGGCCATGCCGGAAATTCCCGACCGGCCCTATAAATCGAAGTTCCCCGGCAAGATGCATGCCTGCGGCCATGACGGCCACACCGCCATGCTGCTGGGCGCTGCGCGTTATCTCGCCAGTACCCGCGATTTTTCCGGCACCGTCCATTTCATCTTCCAGCCGGCCGAAGAAGGCCGTGGCGGCGCCAAAAAAATGGTTGAGGACGGGCTTTTCGACCTGTTTCCCTGCGATGCAGTTTATGGCCTGCACAACATGCCGGGGCTTGGCATTGACGAAATGGCCGTGGTGGAAGGACCGCAGCTTGCCTCTTCCGATAGCTGGCGCGTCACCTTCAGGGGCATCGGCACCCACGGCGCCAAGCCTCATCTCGGCCGCGACCCGGTGACGGCAGCGGGCACCTTCCTCGCTTCGCTGCAAACCATCGTCGGCCGCGTCGTCGATCCGCTGCAACCTGCCGTCGTCAGCGCCTGCTCGGTGCAGGCGGGTGACCCCAAGGCGCTCAACGTCATTCCCGATCTCGTCGAAATCGGCGGCACCGCACGCGCCTACGCGCCTGAGGTGCGCAGCCAGCTTGAAACGGAAATCGGCAGGCTCGCGAAGGGTACGGCGGCGATGTTCGGCATTGAAGCAAGCTATGAATTCATCCGCCGCATTCCGCCCGTCATCAACGATGCCGATGCGACGAAACGGGCGCTGCGAGCCGCCAAGACCGTCTTCGGCAACAAATCCCGCACCGCCTTCCCGCCCTCGACCGCCGGCGACGACTTCGCCTTTTTCGCGGGCGAGGCCCCCGGCTGCTACGTCTGGCTCGGCAATGGCCCCGCGGTGGACGGCGCGCTGCACCACAACACCTCCTACGACTTCAACGACGCGGCAATCGTTCCCGGCGTCGCTTTCTGGGCGACGCTGGTGGAGCAGGAACTGGCGGCGGAGTAAAAACGGCCGGATGCATCGGCGATGGCCGCTCAGACGCGCCGCGCGCTCGGACCGGCAAGGCTGGCGAAAATTCCGGCAAGCGCGCAGCCGGCGGTGATGGCCATGATGCCGGGCCAGCCGGCATGGATCCAGAACCAGCCACCGATCCAGCCGGTGATGCTCGCTCCGCAATAATAAAACAGCAGATAAAGCGCGGAAGCATGGCTTTTGGCGCCTCCCGCATTGGCACCCACACCACTGCTGGCAGCCGAATGCCCAATGAAAAATCCGACGGTTATCGCCGCAATCCCCGCCACGATGAGGATGATGCTTGAGGCGAAGGTCAGCAGGATACCGGCAAGGATGGTGGAAAAGGCAACCACCAGCATGATCCGCCGGCTGAACCGGTCGACCAGAGCACCGCCATAGGAGGAAGCGACGATACCCAGGGCAAAGGTCAGGAAGATCATGCTGACGGCGGTGCGGCCCAATTCGTAAGGCGGCGCGACGAGGCGAAAGGCGCAATAGTTGAAAACGGTGGTGAACACGCTCGTCAGCATCGCGCCAAGGAAATAGAACCGCCGAAGTTCAGGATTTCCAAGATGTTGCGCCCATATTCTCAGATGATTTTTCAGCGGCATGTGCTGCGGCCGGAAATTCCGCGAGGGCGGAAGAAGCAGCAGGAAGCCGATGGCCGCAAGGATGCAGACCGCCCCCAGCGCATACATTGCGACCTGCCAGGACGTATAGGCGGACACCAGCCCCATGCCGACACGCCCGGCCATGGAGCCGAAGGCCGTGCCGCCGACATAAAGCCCCATCGCCTTGCCGAGACTGGAAGGTTCGATCTCCTCGGCAAGATAAGCCATGGCGACGGCGGGAACGCCGCCGAGCACGAACCCTTCCAGCGCGCGGGCGGCAAGCAGCCATGCCCAACCTTCCGTGCTTGCTGCAATGATATTGGCGATAGCGGCCAGCATCATCGAAACGAACATCAGATTTCGGCGGGTGAAGAGCTGGGCAAAAGCACCGCTGAGAAGAATGGCGAAGGCCAGCGTTCCCGTCGTCAGCGACAGGGCGAGCGATGCGGTTGCGGGGTTTATGCCGAATTCCGCCGGAAATTCCGGCAGCAGCGGCTGCACGCAATAAATCAGCGAAAAGCTGGCGAAGCCGGCCAGAAAGAGCGCCCAACTCGCCCGGCGAAACTGGCGGCTTCCCTGCCGGATCCAGAGCACATCCGGCGGCTCCTCCGTCATGACGATCGGCGGGGTGAAATCCTGTTTTTTGAGCTGGCGCATCGGGTTTGTCCTTTTCGCTCCCAGCTATAGCGCAGCTCCGTCTTTCATTCTAATATATGGAAGGCGTTCCTGTCATATCTGGATCTAATATCATGGAACTCAGGCACATCCGCTATTTTCTGGCCATCGCCAATGAAGGCAGCTTCACGCGGGCGGCAGAACATCTGGGAATCGCGCAGCCGCCGCTCAGCCAGCAGATAAAGGTTCTGGAACAGGAAATCGGCGTGCGGCTATTCCGGCGTCTCGCGCATGGCGCGGAACTAACGCCGGCGGGTCATGCGTTTCGCATCGCGGTGACCCATATTCCGCATCAGGTGAGCGAAGGTATCCGGCTTGCACGCAGGGCGGCGGCCGGTGAAACCGGTATCCTGAGAATAGGCGTTACCGGCACGGCGGCGCTCAACCCTCTGGTTCCGGCGTGCATCCGCACTTACAGACGCAAATACCCTGACGTAGAACTTCAGGTGATGGAGGCAGCTGCTCTCGCACTGACGCCGGCCCTACTTGAAGATCGGCTGGACGTGGCGCTGCTGCGCCCCTCACAATCCGACCCTGATACGTTGCTCGAGGAAGTGCTCACTGACGAACCGCTTCTGGTCGCCCTGCCGGCATCCCATCCACTCGCGCGGCGCGGAACCGCCATAGACCTGATGGAACTGCGCGACGACCCTTTCATTCTGACGCCACGCAGCATCGGCACCAGCCTTCACGATGCATCGATAAAAGCCTGCGAGGAGGCTGGATTCACGCCGCGTCTCGGGCCGGCTGCACCGCAAATCGTCTCGATATTGTCGCTGGTCGCGGCCGAACTCGGGGTTTCCCTCGTTCCGGAATCCGTCGCACAAGTCAAAATGCACAACATCGTCCTGCTGCCCTCCAGCGGTCCGCCGCCACAGCTTTCCATATCGCTCGCCTATCGGCGCGGAACGACATCGCCCGTGGTGAAGAATTTCGTGATGGCAGCGCGCATTGCCGCGCGTGAAACACAGACGCCTGACGGGCCCAAGGTGGAATAAATCGCAGCCCGCAGATGCGAACCGCCGCTATTCGAGAACCGCAAGCACCGGGCTTTCCATCACCCGTCCCGTCAACACATCGGCAATGCCCATATCCGTCTGGTGCGGGCCGATATTGCAGGCGAGCGTGGCGCCGAAGCAGGCCTTGAAGACGAGATAGGGCGGCTGCCATTCCACCACCTTGCCGACAGCGGTGCGTAATTCCTCTAAAGCCTGTGCCACGTCTTCAAGCGGCGCATCGGAAACGAGGCCTGAGAGCGGCAGGGGTAAAAGCGCGGTCACCTTACCCTCAGAGGCGACAGCCATGCCGCCGCCTGTCGCAATCACCGCATTGGCGGCCAGCGCCATGTCTTCGGCATTACCGCCGAAGACAGTGAGGTTGTGGCTGTCATGCGAGACGGTGGTGGCGAAGGCGCCGTTCCAGCGTCCCCAGCCGGTAAGGAAGCCGGTCCTGGTAACTGGCTCGGCCTTGCCGTGGCGGTGGGTGACGGAAATCATCGTGGCGCCTTCGGGGGGAACGACGAAACCATCCTTCACCTCGGCTTCCGCCTCGCCCCATTGCGTGAAGCGTGGGCGGTCGATGGTGGCAAGGCGCACCCTTGCGCCCTCGCAGGCAACCCGGAAATCATCGGCTGCGCGCAGCGGCAGCTTCATCGAGCCTTCGAGCGCCGCCGCATCGCAGGCTGGAATGTCGACGAGCATATGCCCGGCTTCCGCAACCGCCCTGCCACCGGCCAAGACATGACGGGCTGAAAAACCACTCAAATCCTCGAAAACGACGATATCGGCGCGGCGACCGGCGGCGATGAGGCCGAGATCGGCACGGCCAAGCCTTTGCGCAGCATTCAGTGTTGCGGCGCGCAGCGCCCATTCCGGTTTCAGGCCATAACGGACAAGGCGGCGCACCACATCGTCCAGCCCGCCGCCCCGCAACAGATCGTCCGGGAAAACATCGTCAGTGCAGAGCGTCAGCGTCTGCGGCAGGTGGCCGAGCGCATTCAGCGCCTCCACAAATTCCGGCAGCAGATGATCGTGCGAGCCGCGCAGCTCGATGGTCAACCCCGCCCGAAGCTTCGCCATCAGGTCTTCAGCCGAGACCAGCTCGTGATCGGAAGAAACGCCTGCCACCATGAAGGCGTTGAGATCGGCGTCCTTCAGGCCGCGCGCATGGCCACAGATGAGCTTTTCCGAGACAAGACCGGCCTGTACGATGCCACTCATCCGCGGATCGCGGTCGATGACGCCGCGCATGTTCATGATTTCCGCAACCCCGCCAATCTGCGGCCATGACAGGATATCAGCGAGAATTCCGGCATCGAAATCAGCGCCGCCGCGCTCCAGCCCCGGTGCTGATGGCACTGAAGAGGGTGCAAGCAGAATGGCGCGCAGCGGCAGGTTTTCGATGGATTTCGCCGCCCAGCGCACCCCTTCGACACCATGGACATTGCCGAATTCATGCGGGTCCCAGACGATAGTGGTGACGCCGCGGGCAACCACTGCTGCCGCATAGGCAGCGGGCGTTATCATCGAGCTTTCGATGTGCATATGCGTGTCGATCAGGCCGGGCGAGACAAAGGCGCCCGACGCATCGACGAGCTGCGCAGCATCGCTGCGGCTTGCCGGTTCGTGAACGCTGGCGATTAGCGGACCGACAATGCCGATATCAGCGGCGCGAAGCTCCCCCGTCACCACATCCACCAGCGTTCCGCCGGTAATGAGAACATCGAAAGCCGCATCGCCGCGCGCAGCGGCAACCGCGCGGGCGCGCAGCGCATCGTCGTTGAGATCGACCGGCTCGCGTATCGGGGATTGTGCACTCATCGGGCAGCCTCGCGGCGCAACGCCTCGAGAACCGCAGCCTTTGCCGCTTCGGCATTCACGGTGTCGGCGAAATGCGCGTTGAAGGCGGCAACCTTGTCGGCACGCGGCTCAACCACCGTTCGCCCGCGCGTTAGCGCCGCGTGAAGCTCGACATCGATCCGCGTATGGCGCCAGCCAAGCAGCTCGGAGGTGAAGCCGACAGCGGCAACGGGATCGTAAAGCGCCATGGCTGGTCTGCCGCGTCTCGTGGCGATGCCGATGAAACCTTCCAACAGGTCGGCAATCAGGCCGGCGTTTTTGCCGCCAGCATTTCGGATCGGCAGCACATCGGCTGGCGAGGCGGTGACCTTGCGGCAGGCGTCCAGATCGACCATGCGCAGCGGCAGGCCGTGAGAAAGCACGATGGCCAGCGCTTCCGGATCGGCAAAGGCGTTGAATTCGGCAGATGCGGTGTGGTTGCCGCTCGTCACGCCGCCACCCATCCAGGTCAGATCGGAAATTCTGGCAACAAGATCGGGCCGGGCAAGGCAAAGGGCGGCGATATTGGTAAGCGGGCCGAGCGCGAGGATACGCTTTTCGCCTGCCCCCTCAAGCCAGCCGCACAGCGCAGTGAAAGCGTCGCTTTGCGGCAGAGCGGGGGCATCCGGCAGGCTACGGCCGACGGTCGGAATGCCGCTGTCACCCAGAATGCATTGTGCGGTTTCGAGCGCGCCAAGGACGGGTTTGGCACGGCCCTGATGGAGCGGCATGGACCAGCCGAAGGCGGCGACCGCGCCTGCGGCGTTGCTGCAGACAACATCCAGCGTCGCATTGCCGAAGACCAGCGAAATGCCGTCTATGGCAAGGCCTGCCGATTGCACCACCATGATGGCGGCGATATCGTCAAAGCCCATATCGGTATCGATCCACACACCCATGATCAGCCAAACACCTTGAGGCTTGCCGCCTTTTCGACCGGAAGGTCGAAGGCGAGCGTATCACCGATCGTATGGGCGGTCAGCGCAGCATCGGTCTCCGCCTTGATGGGACCAAGCAGCGTATCCAGCAGGTACTCACGGGTATTTCCGGCAAAGGATGTGCCGCGCACGGTTCCCTGGAAAGGACCTGAACCAAGGGTGACCATGCGCGGCCGCCAGGCCAGTCCAGATGCTGAAGGGACTGGTCCGGTAAGCGGTGTTGTGCCGTTTTCGGTTTTCAACGCGCCGCCTTCCAGCGCGAAGATGTTTTCAAAGCCGACGAAATCCGCCACGAAGGCGGAAACCGGCGCATTATAGATCTCTTCCGGTGTACCGATCTGCTCAATCTTTCCGCCCTTCATGACGACAATACGGTCGGCCAGTGCGAGCGCCTCGATCTGGTCATGGGTGACGAAGATCATAGTCACACCGGTTTCCTTCTGCACGCGCTGCAATTCGGTGCGCATTTCAAGCCTGAGGCGCGCATCGAGGTTGGAGAGCGGCTCATCGAGCAGCAGCACCTTCGGCTCCATGACCATGGAGCGCGCCAGCGCCACGCGCTGCTGCTGGCCGCCGGAAAGCTCGGCCGGCTTGCGCGATGCGAAGTTCGACAATCCCACGGACTTCAGACCGGAGGCGACCTTGTCATCAAGCGCCTTGCCGTTCATGCCCTTGAGTTTCAGGCCGAAGGCGACGTTTTCGTAAACCGTCAGGTGCGGAAACAGCGCATAGGACTGAAACACCAGCCCGACGGCGCGCTTGTTGGCGGCGACGCGGGTGATATCGGCGCCGTCGAGATCGATGCACCCGCCCGCCACCGGCATCAGCCCGGCAATGGCGCGCATCGTGGTGGTCTTGCCACAGCCGGAAGGACCGAGCAGCGCGAGAAGTTCACCCTTGCGGATATCGAGGTCGAGAGCCTTGACGGCGATGCTGTTGCCGTAGGCGAGCGAGACTTTTTGGAGCGAAAGGTAATTTGCGTCAGACATAACGGGAGAACCCCAGAAAACGTTCGGCCAGGAAGACGATGCCGATGGAAAGGAAGGCGAGCAGCGATGAGAGTGCGGCGACAGACGGATCGAAGACGATTTCCATGTAGCCCAGCATATCGATTGGCAGCGTGCGCACGCCCGGACCCGACAGGAACAGCGACACGGGCACCTGATTGAAACTCGTCACGAAACCGAGGATGAAGGCCGACAGGATGCCGCCGCGAATATTGGGCAGCACCACACGGAAAAATGCGCCAAACCGCGACGAGCCGAGCAGCACCGCCGCCTCCTCGATATCCGAACGCAGATTGTTGAGGCTGGCCGAAACCACCCGTACCGCATAGGGCAGGATGAGAGCCGTGTGCGCGAGGAACAGGGCAAGCGTGATGCCGATGCCGAAGGGAACGACGAAATAGCGCAGCAGCGCCAGACCGACGATGATACCAGGCACGATGATCGGCGCCGAAACGATCGTGCGCACGGTTTCCGCAAAGGGCAGCTTGTAGCGCGACATGGCGTAGGAAGCGGGAATACCGAGGACGAGCGCCGTGAATGTGCCGCCAATGGCGAGGAACATCGACATCGCGAAGCTTTCACGGAAACTTTCGACGGTGAAGACCTTCGCGATCCATTTCAGTGAAAAGCCCTGCGGCGGAAAGGCGAGCGTGTCGCCGGCCGAAAATGAGGCCGCAACGATGATGAGGAACGGCCCGATCAGGAAGCCGACAACGAGCAGGAGCGTGAGCGGAATGAAGAGCTGCCGGGTCATTTCTTGTTCCTTGCGGTGGCGATGCGCTTCAGCAGGATATTGGCGGCAAAGCTCATGACGATCAGGATGAAGGCGATGACGCTGGCGGCGACGAAATTGTTGGAGACCGTCACCTGCTGATAGAGCAGGGTTTCCAGCATCAGCACCTTGGAGCCGCCGAGAATGGCCGGCGTGATATAGGCCGTGAGCGAACCGGTGAAGACCAGCGTGCCGCCGACAACAAGCCCCTCCTTGGTGAGCGGCAGGATGACCTTCCAGAACACCTGCAGCCAGTTTGCGCCGAGAACGCGAGCGGCTGCGATCGTATCCTTGGGCATATTCTCCAGCGCACTGATGAGGGAAATGATCATCAATGGCAGGAACAATTGCAGAAGGCCGATGAAAACAGCCGTTTCGGAAAACAGTATACGGATCGGCGCATCGCTCAGTCCTACAGCCTGAAGCGCCTGGTTGACGATGCCGGTTCTTCCGAGAATGACGATCCAGGCATAGGTTCGGGCAACCGGCGAGATCATCAGCGGCAAGACGACCAGATTGACGACATGTCCTTTCGCGCCCTGCGACAGATTGACGATGGCGAAGGCCGCCGCATAACCCACCACCGCAGATACGATGGTGACGAGCGCGCCAAGCTTCAGGGTGCGCAGGAAAACCGCCCTGTTCAGCGGATCGGAGAAGAAATCGGCGTAAGCGGACAATGTCCAGCCGTCAGTGGTGTGAAAGCCCTCCGACAGAAGCATGAAGACCGGCACAAGAAAGACCGCCGCCGCGAAAATAGCGGCGGGCAATGCAAGCGCCAGCGCTTCGGCCCGGTTCTGAAACATCGCTTTATTCCCTGAACGGCCTGCGGCCGATTGTTACTGCAAGCGGCCAGGGCCAGCTTGCGGAATTGAGAGGTGGAAAAGCGGTCAGGGGACGACCAAACCGCTTTTCCGGGAATGGAGCCGCCCTTTCGGACGTTTTAAATGCCCCATTCCAAACCTTGATAAGGACTTACTGACCGACCTTGGCGTTCCACTCCGACAGCCACTTGTCACGGTTGTCGAGCGTCACGGCGGAAGGAATGAGCTGCAGGCTTTTTGCGGTTTCGTCGCCATAGGTGATGTTGTTCGCCACCTCGTCGGACACCTTGACTTCCTTGTTGGTCGGGCTGTCCACGAGCTTTTCGGCCAGCGCCTTCTGAACGTCGGTCGAGAGCCAGAAATCCATGAACTGCAGCGCCAGATCTTCGTTCTTCGTGCCCTTCGGCACCACGAGCACGTTCATGCCGCCGGTCTGGCCTTCCTTGGGGGTTGCCCAGGCAAGCGGCAGATCGAGCTTGGTAAAGGGCGCCCAGGAGAAGCGGCCGATGGGGGCGGCCCAGATTTCTTCCTGCTGCATTAGCTGCACCAGCTGCGACGATTTCACGTAGAACGTGACGATATCGTCCTTCTTTTCGCCCACGGCTTCGATAGCGCCGGAGAGATCAGGCGTGTCCTTGCCGATGGCCTTTCCCAGCATGTAAAGCGCCGGCGGGCCCTGATTGGTAGTGACATTCGGGAAAGCGACGTGGTCAACGATACCGTCCTTCAAAAGATCGGCCCAGCTATCGATCTTCATCTTGTCTGTGCGGTAAACGATTGACGTGGCGTAGAAGTTGACGCCGACGCTCATGCCGTCGCCATTCGGATCCTTGGCGATGTCATAGAGCTTGCCGATATTCGGCACCTTGGCGGCATCGATCTTCTGGATCAGGTCCTTGCGGGTGGCGGAAAGCGCATCCGCCATGGAAACAATGGCGAGATCGACCACCGGATTGGCCTTGTTGGCCTCCATCTTGGCGAGGCGCTCAACGCTGTTGCCGGTCTCGACGACCAGCTTGCAGCCGCATTGCTTTTCGAACGGTGTATAGACCAGTTCCTTGAATTCGTCCTGCGCGAAGGCGTAGACCGAGATCGTCAGCGTCTTGTCCTGCGCCTGCGCGGCACCCATCGTCAGCATCAGGGCGGTGCCCGATGCAAGAATGATTTTTTTCATGGTATGAGTTCTCCTGCTGTCGTGTTTTTGGCTTCAATCGCATCATGCTTTTTTTCGCCGGTGGAGCCGCGCATGATCAGCGCCATCGGTACTTTCGAGATTTCTGCCGTGACCTCGGCAGCTATGCCGTTTTCGAAGCCCGCCTCGCCATCGATCGCGCGCAACAGCGCATCCACGGCCAGATCGGCGATGCGGCGCATATCCATGCGCATCGTCGTCAGCGGCGGCGTCACCACGGCGGAGAAAATCAGATCGTCGAAGCCGGTGACACTCGCCTCTTCCGGCACCTCGATGCCCTCGCGCTGCAATTCAGTGAGCGCGCGCAACGCATGCAGGTCGGATACGGCAGCAAAGGCAGTGAAACCATCCCTCACCTTTTCGGTAAGGCCGAGACGGCAACCCGCACCATCCGCCTTTTCAATGGCGTCCACCCACAGCGTCTCCGTGACGCAGGCCTTGCCCAAACCATCGCGAATGCCGCCGAGTCGGTCGTTCTGCACATTTGAGTCGCGGTTCTTGCCGATCAGCACCACCTTGTCGTGTCCGAGGGCTGAGAGATATTCGCCGATCTGCCGGCCGCCGTCCCAGTGGTCAGCGGCTACGGTGTTTCCGGGCGTCGAGGGGCTGTCGATCACCGCCACCGGGCAATCGACATCCGCGATACGCGTGCCGCGGCGGGGAACGACGACCATGCCATCCACTCCACGCTCGATCAGCCGGTTGATGGCGTCCGTCTGCATGGCGATCTCGCCGCGGGAGTCGGCGATCAAAACACCATAACCGGCATTGACGGCTGCCTTTTCGATGGCCTGCGCGATCTGTGGGAAGAGTGGATTGGCGATATCCGGCAGCACCAGCCCGAGAACTCCTGACCTGCCGGTGCGCAGCGCCCTGCCCGCCGAACTCGGCACATAACCAAGTTCGCTTGCGGTCTTGCGGATGCGCTCCACCAGTTCCGGCGAAACACGGCCCTTGCCCGACAGCGCATTGGACACGGTTGCAACCGACACGCCGAGTGCCGCTGCTATCGCGCTCAGATTGGTGGCAGGCCGTGAAGACGCCATGATGGTCCGAAAGGGCTGATTAAACGTTTAATCACGATAATCGACCAAAACCGTCCTGTCGAGTCCGGCCAGAGACAAAACCGGGCAAAAATTGAAGCACTAAGTCTAAATGCCCGAAAAAAGTGCGCTTATTTTTCCAGTGGCAGATTGCCAGCCGCACGATAGGCCTCGACCTGCCGTACCAGCCAGTCCCGAAACAGCACGACTGGAACGTGGTTGGCACGGGATAGCGGCGCGACCGCATAATAGGAACTCGGGCTTTTGGCCTGATGATCGTAGGCTTTCACCAGTTGCCGCGATTTCAGTTCGTTATCGATCAGGAAAAGCGGCATCAAAGCCACGCCAAGTCCGGCGATACAGGCCTGTGCCACGCTGGAAAACTGCTCGAACCGCATGCCCTGCGGCAAGGCAAGCGAATGGCCGAGGCTCTCGAACCAGTGGCTCCAGGCACCAGGCCGCGAGGCCATGTGCAGCAGAGGCAGGCTGGCAATATCCTCACCCTTTTCGACCGGATGCGCCTTCAGGAATTCGGGGCTGCATACCGGCGCAACCATCTCATGCATTAGAAAGGTGCATTCCGCCCCCGGCCAATCCGCCTGCCCGATGTGGATCGCCATATCCAGTTGCTCACGCTCGAAGTCGAACTGGCCGATGCGGGTGGCGAAATTGATGGTGATTTCCGGATGACTGGAGACGAAATCAGGAATGCGCGGCAGAAGCCAGCGGGTGCCGAATGTCGGCAGCATCGCTAGATTGAGCGTATTGCCATGCGTTTTGGTCATGATCTGCAACGAGGCGGCACGTATCTCGCCAAGGGCTGCGGCAATCGATTTCGCGTAAGCACCACCCTCGGTCGTCAGTGACACACCACGCGCGCCGCGCTCGAACAGGCGCACGCCAAGCTGTTCTTCCAGTGACATAACCTGACGGCTGATCGCCCCTTGCGTCAAGGCAAGTTCATCGGCAGCGGCTGAAAAGCTGCCAAGCCGGGCAACGGAATCAAAGGCGGCAAGCGCACTGGTGGAAGGCAGGAGTTTGCGGCTGAGAGACGTCATGAGCCATTACTATATGTAATGCAAAAATGAGTAAACATGGCTTGTGCCATCAGGGGCTAACACGAATAATCCGGCCAGCAAATCCGGAGGCACACAGTGAGCGAACGCGCAGCATTCAATTGGCAGGACCCTTTTCTGCTGGAAGACCAACTGACCGACGACGAGCGGATGATCCGCGACGCCGCCGCAGCCTTCGGCAAATCGGAACTTATGCCGCGTGTGTCCGAGGCCTATCTTTCTGAGACCACCGAACCGGAACTGTTCCGCCTGATGGGCCGCACCGGCCTTCTGGGCGTCACCCTGCCGGAAGAATATGGCGCCGCAAATGCCAGCTACGTGGCCTATGGTCTCGTGGCCCGCGAGGTGGAGCGGATCGACAGCGGTTATCGCTCGATGATGAGCGTGCAGTCCTCGCTCGTCATCCATCCGATCTTCGCTTATGGCTCGGACGAACAGAAGAAGAAATACCTGCCCGGCCTCGTCTCCGGCGAGCTGATCGGCTGTTTCGGCCTGACCGAACCGGATGCCGGCTCCGATCCGGGCGGAATGAAGACCCGCGCCGAAAAGATCGCCGGCGGATATCGCCTGCGTGGTTCGAAAATGTGGATTTCCAATGCGCCCATCGCCGATGTCTTCGTCGTCTGGGCGAAATCCGAAGCCCACGACAACCAGATTCGGGGCTTCGTGCTGGAAAAAGGCATGAAGGGTCTGTCTGCACCGAAGATCGGCGGCAAGCTTTCGCTGCGCGCCTCCATAACAGGCGAGATCGTCATGGAAGGCGTGGAAGTGGGCGAAGATGCGCTGCTTCCGAATGTTTCCGGCCTGAAAGGCCCGTTCGGCTGCCTCAACCGCGCCCGCTACGGCATTTCCTGGGGCGTGATGGGCGCTGCGGAAGATTGTTGGTTCCGCGCCCTGCAATATGGTCTCGACCGCAAGCAGTTCGGCAAGCCGCTGGCCGGCATGCAGCTTTACCAGAAAAAGCTCGCCGACATGCAGACCGAGATCGCTCTCGGCCTCCAGGCATCGCTGCGCGTCGGCCGCCTGATGGACGAGCACAAAATGGCGCCGGAAATGATCTCCATCATCAAGCGCAACAATTGCGGCAAGGCGCTGGATATCGCCCGCCAGGCCCGCGACATGCATGGCGGCAACGGCATCCAGATCGAGTACCACGTGATGCGCCACGCCCAGAACCTCGAAACGGTCAACACCTACGAGGGCACGCACGACGTTCACGCGCTTATCCTCGGCCGGGCGCAGACGGGCATTCAGGCGTTTTTCTAAGACCTTCTCCGCATCATTTCCTTCATGAAAAAAGGCCTTCGAAAATCACTTCGAAGGCCTTTTTACTTTTCCGGGTCAGGCAATCGCTTAGAACGCGCCTCTGACACCAATGCCGAACATGCGCGGTTCGGTCATGCTGGCCTCGATGCCGCCAATGCCGCGGTTCTGCTGCATATAGGTCGGCGCACGCTCGTCGAAGACGTTCTTCACGTAAGCGTAGACCTCCATCTCCTCCTGGAACTTGTAGCTCGCACGCACATCGGCGATGGTGTAGGGGTCGATCGCATAGGCAGCCGTGTTGGCCGTATCGGAATAATAACCGTCGATATGACGCACCTGACCCGAGACGGTGAACTTGTCGGTCACATCCCAGCTTGCCCCGATGCTGAACATGTAACCAGGCGATTTCGCGAATTCATTGCCTGCATAGCTGGCATTGCTGGAAATCTGGTCGATTTCGGTCTTCAGCACGCCGGCACTTGCCTTCAGCGTCAGATTGTCGAGAACCTGATAGTCGGCGCCGACTTCCAGACCATAGGCATGCGCTTTCTGCGCATTGATGGTGTAGGATTGAGTAATGCCTGACGAGATAACGACCGGAATATTGTACTGGGCGTTCTTGTAATCCATGTAGAACAGGTTGCTGTTGAGCGTCAGCCTGTCATCCAGCAGCTTCGCGCGCGTGTAGAGTTCGTAGTTCCAGATGGTTTCCTTCTCGAAGGGCAACCATTGGCCCGACGAGATGTTCAGCGATATGCCGCCGGGATTGTAACCACGGCTGATCATGCCGCCAACGGTCCAGTCATCATTGATCGCATAGGCAAGCGAGGCCTTGGGAAGCAATTCGGAAAAGGTCTCGTCAAAATCAACCGCGACGTTGGAATAGACGGAGCGGCCCGCGCGCTGAATACGATCGGTCTGGTAACGCAGGCCGCCGGTAAGCGTCCACTGGTCGGTCAGACGGTAGCTCAACTCGCTGAAAATGCCGAGATTGTCCTTGGTATCGTCAAATGTCGAAAGGGTTCTTCTGTTTGCCGGGTTCAGAAGATAGAGAATTTCATCGGCCTGCGTATGGGCGTAATAGATGCCCGCGACGCCACTCAGAACGTCTTCCTGGTCACCGAAGGTCACACGGGTCTCGTGGGACACATTCTTCTGATCGATATTGGCGTCGCCATTATTGACCACACCCACCCTGCGGCGCGCATCCGAAGCGGAAAATTGCGTCTGGTTGAAGAGTTTTACGCCGTTTTCAAAGTCGTAATTGATGTCGAGAATACCGGTGTGGGTATTCTGGCTCCAGCTCGGCATGGTGGTGGTGACGTGGTTGAGATCCTCGAAAGGACGCGACGCCGCTTCCTGACTCGGCCGGTTGGCGGCGTTATAGGAATAAGTCAGCTTGGTCGTCAGGCCCGGAATTTCCGGCGGTTCCCACAGAAGCTTGAAACGCGCGTTGAATTCCTTGAAATCCTGGTTGGTGCCTGCGTGGGCAAAACCGGAATTGATGTAATCGATAAAGGTATCGCGACCCGAATAATCGATTGCCAGACGCGCCGCCAGCTCGTCTTCGATCAACGGGCCTGAGACCGCAAAGGACGCCCGCTTCTGGTGATAATTCCCGATTTCGGCCTGATAGCTTGCTTCCGGCGTAAACGTCGGGTCCTTGGTATTGACGAGAATGGCGCCGGCAATGGCGTTAGCGCCCTGCGATGTGGTCTGCGGCCCACGGAAGACCTCGATGCTTTCGACATCCCAGATGGACGTCGCGCCATAGATGAACTCGTTATAACCGAGATAGTGACCATCGACATTGATGGTGGCGCGCGGCACGGTGCCGGCGAAGAACGCCGTTGCCCCGGTGTTCGGGCCCTGCGTGTCGAGACCGCGAATGATCGGGGCGCTGACATTGTCGGTATAAACAACGTTTGGAATGTCCTTGATCGCGTCTGAGACGGTTGGATCGCCGGTCTTTTCCTTTTTCAGTTCATCGCTGGATTTGACCGAAACGGAAGACGCCGTGTTCTTCATGTCGCGCGCGACTTTTTCGCCGGTCACCACAATCGGCTTGAGAACGGTAGTTCCCGAGGCCTCGGCCTGTTGCTCTTGGGCGAAAACCGGCGTCACAAACAGGGCGGCCAGCGTCAAAACGCTGACCCCGCCCATCAAACGGCCGCTAGAACGAAACCCCATAACACACCCCTAATAAACATGAGTATCAAAGTCATATTCAAGTAACGGAAGCGTTATCCGTTTCGCAATAGAGAATGCGTTCCGTATTGTGGACGGATAGGGTTCCGTAACGGGATGTGCCATATTTACAACAAAGTTTATCGACTGGCCGTTGTCGTGTCGTTCCCCGCCTCAAGGGGAAGGCGTTGAAATAGCTCAGAAATCGATTCCGATTTCCGGTCGGATGCGCTAGGCATGTTCACGACATAAATCGGGGAGCGGACTTGGACGCCATGGATGACGAGCCGGACAATCTGCCTGAAAACGACGGAGAGAAGCGCTCTGCCCTCATTCAGTCGGTCTCTATTGCTGCCCGTTTTCTCGACCTTCTGGCAAAATCGGACGGGGCGCTTGCACTCGGCGAACTCGCCAAACGCGCCGGCACAGGCCGTTCCACAGCTCATCGTTACCTGCAAAGCCTCGTGCGGGAAGGACTGGTGGCCCAGGACCCTGCAACCGGCAGCTACGACCTCGGCCCAACCGCGCTCTCGATAGGCGTCAGCGCGCTCAGACGAATCAATCCGGTCGAAACCGCCGGTCGACAGATGAAAGCACTGGCCTCGCAGATCGGCGCCAGTTGCGGCGTGGCGATCTGGACCGATCGCGGCCCGACCGTGGTGCAATGGTACAGGAGTGCCAGCTTCTCCATCAGCACCGTGGCGCTGGGGGATGTTCTACCGCTGGATAACAGCGCCTGCGGGCTGGTTTTTCAGGCTTATTTGCCACCGGATAGGACGGCGTCGGTGCGCAAGCTGCAGCCGCCCGCCTTTCGCGGGTCCCGCCCAGACGCTAAAGTCCTGCACGCCATTCGTGAGACAGGCGGCGCGGAACTCAACGAACACCTGTTCTCCGCCCTGACCGGCAAGGCCGCCCCGGTTTTCGACGCGCAGGGGGAAATCTGTTGCGTCGTCACCACCGTTTCTTTCCTCGCGACCGCCGAGACCGAGCGGCACTTTCCGCAGCTTCTTGAAGCGGCCGGAAAGGCGACGGCAGAATCCGGCGGCTCGTAAACCTATCCGGCCAGGTGGTCGGCGAAGGTGCTGCCGGAATAGGCGGTGCGGAAGAGCCCGGCATCACCGAGCCTCGGAAGCAGCCGCTCCAGCACCAGCCGCATCGACGCGACCGAACCGCCAGGCACCGCGACAAAGCCGTCTATCGCGCCGGCCGCCACCCATTCGCGGATGCTTTCAAAAGCATCCTCAACCGTGCCGATGATCTGCCAATGGCCCGACCCCATCACTTCCGGACGCCGCAACAATTCGGCAACGCTCAGCGTTTCCCGTTCGATCAGCCGGCGGAGCAGATTGGCATGGGTGCGGCTTCTCGGTGTCTCGGGCGGCGGCGGCAAGTCAGAAGGGGTGACGATCCGCGTGAGCGACCAGTCGGAAAGGTCAAGACCCGTCAGATTTTGAATGGATGCAAATATGCGGCCATGGTTGGCCCTTGCGTGGGTCTCCGCAAACAGCTCCAGCGCCTCGTTCTTGGTGTCGGCCAGATAAAGACTGAGACCCGGCATCAGCTTCACCACATCTGGTGAGCGCCCATGCCGCTCCGCTCTTTGCCGTAAATCCGCCCGAAGCTCGATTGCCGCCTGCATATCCGGCGTCGAGGCAAAGACCGCATCCGCAACGGAGGCTGCGAAATCGCGGCCCTCGGGGGAAGCTCCAGCCTGCACCAGTGGAATACGGCTGGAATGGGCCGGCAGGTTGAGCGGGCCTTTGACGCTGAAGTGCTTTCCTTCATGCGCGATTGGCTGGACCAGCGACGAATCTGCAAAACGCCCGCTCTCTTTGTCCAGCTTCAGCGCCTCGTTGGGAAAGCTCGCCCAGAGCTGCTGTACTACCTGCGTGAACTCGGCGGCGCGTTCATAACGCTCCTGTGGCGACGGCATTTCTTTCAGGCCGAAATTTTCGTGGCCGTCCAGCGCCGTGACGATGTTCCATCCCGCCCGGCCATTGCTCAGCCAGTTCAGCGATTGCAGTTGGCGGGCAACCACATAAGGCGGCAGGAATGTCGTTGAAACCGTGGATAACAGGCCGACATGGCTGGTCTCCCGTGCGATGGCGGCCAGAAGCATGTTCGGGTCCATGCTCGCAAATCCGCCGCCGGTCTCCAGCCCCTCGGTGCGCAGGAACAGCGTGTCGGGCCGGAAGACAAAATCCACATGCGCAGCCTCGGCGCGCTTTGCAAGATCGACGAAATAATCGCTGGAGAAAACCCCGTCTATACCGCTGTCTTGACGCCGCCATGCCTCGCCGCTGAGCCAGGTTGGCGCCAGCGACATGCCGACGTGAAGCTTGAGCGCGACTGACATGAAACACCTCGAATGAAAAAATCATCACGAAATCCGCGATGTGAATCGGCAAATTTCGATTTGTGGAGAATTTTACTATAGTTTAGTGTCGCATCAAGACCAGCCTGTCGCGCTTGCCGGTACAGAACCCGATTTCCGCAAGTTCGATACGTGAATTCAACAGCTTAGGTAGGACGTGCGTCGAGTCGACGCATGGCCCTATGAATAACAGGAGTTGTAATCCGGTGCTTGATGCCACGGACCTTCATGCGAGTTACGGACACATCCCCGTATTGCAGGGCCTGTCTGCCCGCTTTCAAACCGGCCGCGTCACAGCGCTGGTCGGACCCAACGGCTGTGGCAAGTCGACGCTGTTGAAGACGATCATGGGTTTCGTGCCTTTATCTTCAGGCAGGATAA
This sequence comes from Agrobacterium sp. A3-95, assembly GCF_053521785.1. Classification (NCBI taxonomy): domain Bacteria; kingdom Pseudomonadati; phylum Pseudomonadota; class Alphaproteobacteria; order Hyphomicrobiales; family Rhizobiaceae; genus Agrobacterium; species Agrobacterium sp. A3-95. Next base: position 43,108 of record NZ_JBNWDR010000012.1, read on the forward strand.
GCCTCGGTGACCGCCTGATCGGCGAGATCGGACGCCGCGAACTCGCCCGCCGCATCTCCTATCTGCCGCAGGAATGCCATTGCCCTGACTATATGACGCTTGGCGAATTGATCGAGCTTGCGGGTTATGCACGTTACGGGCTTGGCGGCGGTCCATCCGAACGCGACCGGGCGCTTTTTGCCGAAGCGCTGAAGACCGTCGGGCTGGAAGACAAGGCCAGGGCGCAGGTCAACACGCTGTCCGGCGGCCAGCGCCAGCGCGCCTTCATCGCCATGGTGCTCGCTCAGGACACGGAGGTGATCCTGATGGACGAGCCGGTCAACCATCTCGACATGAAATATCAATATGCCGTTCTCAGCCTTGTGCGCGAACTGACGGACAGGCACGGCAAAACTGTTATCGTCGTGCTGCATGATCTCAACCTCGCCTCCACCTTCGCCGATGACGTCATCATGCTGAAAGCCGGACGGGTTCTCGCCTCCGGGCCTGTCGCGAATACGGTCACATCAGCCAATGTTGCCGACGTCTTTGATCTCGAGGCCGACATATTTTCCCGGCAGGGGCGGCTCATCTGCGTGCCGCGGCTGGAGCGGCAGGAACAGGCCATTCCGGCATGACATCTAAAATAATGCTGATCTTTGCCGCCGCGATCTTGCTGGCCGTTGTTCTCGTCATCAACTTCGTGCTGATGACTGGCGACCTGCCACTTGCCGAAATCGCGACGACGCTCCTGCATGGCGAGGCCGAAACCTATGAACAGTCGGTTCTCCTCTATCAGCAAATCCCGCGCTCACTGATTGCGATCTATGTCGGCGCCACCACGGCCGTCAGTGGCTGCGTGCTGCAGGGGCTTGCCCGCAATCCTCTCGCCTCGCCCTCCACCCTGGGCCTGAATGCCGGTGCGACGCTTTTTGTGGTCGCCGGTGCGCTGGTGTTCGATTTCTCGCCCGAAATACAGGGGCTCATCGCGCTTATCGGCGCCGGCTTCGGCTTTGGCGCCTGCTTCCTTGTTGCCCGGCTGGCCGGGCGGTCAAACGATCCGCGCGGCCTGTCGCTCATCCTGTCCGGTGCGCTTGTCTCCATGCTGCTGATCGGCATCACCAATGCCCTCCTTTTGTCAAACCCCACACGTCGCGCCGAATTCCTGAGCTGGGTCGGCGGCAATATCAACCACGTCTATGCCGAGCGGCTCACCGATTTCTGGTGGATTGGCGCCATTGCGATGGTGATGCTCTGGTCGGTCGCCCGCCCGCTGACGCTGGTTCTGCTGGGTGCGGAAAAAGCCGCCTCCGCCGGCGTCAACGTCACGCGCGTTTCCCGGGTGGCACTTTTCGCCACCATGCTGGCGTCCGGCTCGGCCGTGGCCATCTGCGGTCCCATCGGCTTCGTCGGCCTCATCGTTCCGCATATGGTCCGGCCGCTGGTCGGGGTGAATTTCACGCTCGCTTTACCCGCTTCCGCCCTTGTCGGGGCGAGTCTGTGCGTGGTGGCCGATCTCGGCGCGCAAACCCTGTTCAGGCCGTATGTGGTCAATACCGGACTGTTCATGGACCTGCTCGGCGGCCTCGTCTTCATCGTCATCGTCAAGCGCTTCTATCTTTCGCCTTCTGCCAATAAACTGTCATGAAGAGGGCTGTCATGAAAAGGCAATTGGCCACCGATGGCAAAGCGGTCCTGCGGCTGCCGAGCGGTCTGCAGATCGGCATCGGCAACCTAAAGGCCGGCCTTGCACTGATCCTGCTGGCGTTGGTGATGGCCGCCATTTCCGTTAGTCTCGGAAATACACAGACCGGTCTCATTGACCTTCTCCACGGCGTTGCCGGCGGGCATTTGAGCGACGATCAGGCCTATGCGCTGTGGACGGTGCGGCTGCCGCGCATCCTGCTTGGTTTCATGGCCGGATGGAGCGTTGCGCTGGCCGGGGCCATGCTGCAATCGGTCGCCCGCAATCCGCTTGCCGATCCCGGCCTGTTCGGTCTGAGCCAAGGATCAATGACCACCATCATGCTGCTTCTGGTGCTGGTGCCGGCGGCGCCCAAGACCATGGTGGCGCTTGCGGCCGTCGGCGGCGGCCTTGCGGTAGCTTTCCTGCTCATCGCGCTCGTGGGGCGCGAACGTTCCAGCGGGCTCGCCATCCTGCTGATGGGCATCGCAATCGAATCCGCCCTTTCATCCGTCTCCTCAGTGCTTCTGCTCTACACGCCAACGGAAACATCGCTGTCGCTTGCAGACTGGATGGCGGGTTCGCTGTTTCAGGCGAGCTGGCCGATCATCCTCGTGTTCGCGCCTCTTTTCGCGGTCAGCCTTGTGGGCATTTTCCTCATCGGCCGGGCGCTTGCGGTTTTTGATCTCGGTAACGAGATGGCCATGGCGCTCGGCGAAACGGTCAAACGTTCGCGCCCGCTCGTCATCGTTTTTGCGGTCATCCTCAGCTCCGCTTCCGTCACCGCTGTCGGCCCCTTGACCTTTCTCGGCGTCATCGCCCCGCATCTCGCCACCTTCGTGTCGCCCGCCGTCGGTCGCGCCAGGCTTTTCCTGTCGGGGCTGACGGGCGGCATTCTGGTGGTGACCGCCGATACGCTTTCGCGTGGGCTGGTGGCCGATACGCCGATGCCGATAGGTCTTGCGCTGACGCTGATCGGCGTGCCGCTTTTCATCCTCACGCTGCGCCTGCAGGCGCTGCGCAGAACCAACCGCCACTGAAGAAATTGAACAAAGGGTATGCCATGCGATTTGCCATCCTCTTAGCAGCACTTCTGACCGCCGGAAGCAGCCTTGCCGCAGAGCGAACCGTCACCGATGCCGCCGGCCGCACGGTCTCCATCCCCGAGCAGCCGCAGCGCATCGTCGTCATGCACGAACCGCTGCTGGGCGTGCCGCTGATGGATCTTGGCGCCAACGTTGTAGGCGCCTATGGCCGCAACAGCGACGGCAAATTCGCAACCGCCGTTGATTTCATCGACACCGTTCTCGGTGAAGGCCGCACGAAACCGAAAGGTTTCGGCGCGGTGGGTCAGATCGATCTCGAAAAGCTGAGAGCGCTGCAACCTGACCTGATCGTCGCCACGGAAATGGACAGCGGCAAGGCCGAGCAGCTTTCCACCATCGCGCCCGTCTATCTGCAGAAGGTAAGCACTGGACACACCTATGGCTTCAGCGTCGAAGAGAATCTTTCGGGTCTCGTTGGCAGAAGTGACGCTTTTGCCGAGCGCCGGAAGACTTATGACGAGAAACTCGCCACCGTCAAAAAAGCACTCGGCGAAGACGCAAAAGGCAAGACCTATCTCGCAATTCTACTGACCGACCAGATCAACGCGGTCGGCGACATGTCCGGTGCGGTGCAGGCGCTCGAGGATCTGGGTTACGCACGGCTGAAAATCGACAACGCCACCTCGTCGGGTGGGCTGGGTTCCACCCTGGCGATGCCGCTCAGTGCCGAGGCTTTTGGCAAGCTCAACCCGGATCTGCTGGTGGTGATGAACAGCTATAACAGCCCCGCCCGAGGCGAAGCCGGAACGCGCGCCGCACTTGAAAAGATCATTCCCGGCTGGGAACGCTTCGTCAAACCGGCGCGTGACGGCCGGATCGTCTTTCTCGATTCCAGCCGGGTCACGACGCCGTCCATCCCAAGCGCGCTGCACACGCTGGACGCGGTGGAAAGCTGGGCAGGCCGTCGTTAAACGCCTTTTCGACAAGCGCAATTCCGGCGCAAACCATGCGCCGGACATAAACTTGAGTTTTTGAAGAAACTTATATTGCGACCGCCGGAACCGCCTGTTATGGTTCGCGCATCTTGACACAACGACGTCGGATCTCCCGCCGGAAAACTCCGGTGCGCGATTGTCCGGCATGCCGATCCGGGACAGCGAAACTGCCGATCCCCATCGGCGATATCCCAGGGAAGACAGCAACATGAGCATTGCACAAAGCATTGAAACCGGCGTTCCGGACCGGACCCCCAAACGCCATCGTTACGCCGTCAAGCTACGCTGCCTTGACGTGGCCCGGGTGGAAAAACTCAGCCGGTCCATGGTGCGCATCGTATTGACCGGGCCTGAGCTTGAAGGCTTTGCCAGTCTCGGTTTTGACGACCACGTCAAGATGTTCTTCCCGCTTCCCGGCGAAACCGAACCTAACCTGCCAGTGGTCGGCCCGAACGGCCTCGAATTTCCCGAAGGCGCGCCGCGCCCGCTCGCACGCGATTACACGCCGCGCAGCTTCGATGCCGAGAAGGGTGAACTCGCCGTCGATTTCGCCACGCACCATGATGGCCCCGCCAGCAACTGGGCAAAATCCGCCAGGGTGGGTGACAAGGCATGGATTGCAGGCCCGCGCGGCTCGTTCACCATTCCCTTCACGTTCGACTGGCATCTGCTGATTGCCGACGATACCGGCCTTCCCGCCCTTGCACGGCGACTGGAAGAAATGCCCGAGGGCACCCGCGTCGTAGCGCTGATCGAAGTTGAGACGGAGGCTGATCGCCTGGACCTCGCCACGAAAGCTGACGCGTCGATCATCTGGGTAACGCAGGAGGCCGCGGGCGGCGCCAATCACGACGCCCTGACGGAGGCGCTGCGTAGGCTTGAACTGCCTGAGGGCGATTTCTTCAGCTGGGTCGCCTGCGAATCGAAAGCGGCGAAAGACCTGCGCGCCATCCTGATCGGCGAGTACGGCGCGAACCCCAAATGGACGCGCGCTTCCGGCTACTGGCGGCGCGGGGCAAGCGGCGTTCACGATCATTTCGATGAATGAACCGGCAATCGCGGCGGCTGGCAAGCTGGAGGCGGACATGATGACGACGGAACTCAAAGCCCATCTCGCCAGGGTTCTGGACGATGAGGTGGGACATATCGGCCCGAACGCCAACCTGTTCGGCTGCGGACTTCATTCCCTCGCTCTCATGCGCCTGATCCCGCCGCTTTCGCAGCTCGCCGGCACGCGACTTCACTATGACGATCTCGCCCGTCAGCCCACGCTTGCCGCCTGGCAGGCGCTGATCGAGCAGTCGCGCGCGGGCTGCTGATCCCCGCAAGAGGGGACTTTTCCCGCCAAGCGCGACCTACCTCAACATTATACTTCCAAGGAGAGGACCATGGCAGCAGATAATTCGCGCATGCTTGCGCGCCGCATCGAACAAACCTTCGACAATGCGGACGAAGCCCCACGGAGCGGATCGCAGCCAAGCCAATATGAGGAGCGGGTCTGGTTCCAGCAGTTTCAGGACCCCGATCAGGTCTTCCGGCATATTCTCACCTACCGCATCGGCGGCGAGAGCGACCTTCTGCGCCTGACATCGGCACTGGAGACGGTTTGCGAGGCATGGCCCGAACTGCGCGTGCGGTTTTCCTTTGGAGAAGACGGCACCCTTGCCAAGAGCGTAGAGGCCCCTTCGGCATCTCTCGTGCAACTGTTTCAGACGGCATCGAAAGACGAAGCGGTGGCCCTTCTGCACGACCTTCAGGCAAGCCCGTTCGACGCGGAAATCGATGCGCCGTTTCAGGCCATCGTGCTCTTGAGCGAAGGAGAGGTACTGCTGGCGCTTCTGGTGCATGGCCTGCTTGGTGAATCCCTCTCGCCGCAGATTTTGCTGGGCGCTGTTGCCGCAGCCTATGCTGGCGAGGCACCAAAGCCGCTTTCGCCACGCATCGCCGAAAACGCCATCGTCAATCCAGTTCCGCTCCCCTGGCTGCAAGGACCGGCCTCCAGCACGCCCGTCGTCTCTCTGCGTAATAACGGGACCAAGCCGGCGAGCCACTGCCACGGCGTCGATCTTCCGGCTGCCCTTCTCGACCCAAACGGCTCGGCCACACCGGACGCGCTTCTGGCACGCACCGGTGCCCGTTTCGCGCTTTTTCTGGCGACCAATGGCGATCTCGACACTGTTACCCTGCGCCTGCCCCTGCAACCCGGGAGCGAGGCCGGCTTGCCGCTTCCGGCAGATGCGGTCGCCCGCGTCTCGATCTCACGTGGCCAGTCGCCGCAGGAGGCCGAAAAAGCCGTGCTGGCTGGGTTGGCCCGACATGGCGAAAACAACGACGAGGTTGCCACCTTCACGCTTCAGACGCTGGCAACATCGGCTGAAACCTCATCCGTCGAGCGGCTCCGGTTCGAGCGCCTGCCGCTCCCCTCTCTCCAGTCCGGCCTTGGCCTGACGCTCGCTGCCGGCAGCACGGTTGATGGCCACATCCGTCTGGAACTGACCGGCGGCAAGGAGGCCTCGCCGCACGCGACGGCATTCCTGCTGGAGCGTTTCATCGCCCATCTCGAAGGCGGTGCGGATTTTTCCGGCATTACGCATCAAACCTCGTCCGCAGGGCCGGAGGCTGCAGCATCCCTGCCCGCCGCCTCCCGCTCCAGCGACGACGAGACTGCCGCGGCAATTCTTGCCGAATTCCGCGAAGCGCTTGCGTCGCCAGACATGGGACCGGATGACGATTTCTTCGATTTTGGCGGCCATTCGCTGATCGCGACCCGCATCATCGGACGCCTCTTGAGCAATCACGGCATCGAGCTACGTTTCAACGACCTGTTCAGCTATCCCACCGCCGCATCGCTCGCAAAACAGGCGACGCGTCTCGAAACCGCCGCCCCTGCACAGGCGGAAGCAACCGCGACCGGCTCGCTGACGGCACCGCTTTCGCTTGCGCAGATGTCGCTCTGGAAAGCCTATGCCGCCTTCGGTTTCGGCGAGATTTTCAACATCCCCTTCGCGCTCGATTTCCTCGATCCGGTGGATGAGAGCGCTTTCGAATGTGCATTCCTCGATATTATCGAGCGTCATCCCGGTCTGCGAACCCATTTCTATGTCGAGGATGGCACGGTTCTGCAAAAGATCGTGCCGATGCACGACCTGCCCGGCTACAAATGGTTCTGGACGAGCGAGGAAAGCGAAGGCGTGGACCGGCACACGGAAGCGTCCTGGCGGTTCGACCTTGCCCGCGAATTGCCGATGCGGCTGCGTTTCCTGCGCAATCCCCAAACCGGCGGCAAGGTGCTCTCTTTCCTCTTCCACCATATCGTACTGGACGAATGGTCGGTAAACCTGATGATGGACGAGTTGACCGAGGCCTATAGGGCAAGAGCCACCGGCAAGGCTCCCGTCTTTGCGAACAAGCCCGCACCCTTCCATGAGTTCGCCAGAAAACAGGTGGCATCCGGCGTCAACGGCGACCACCTTGCCTACTGGACCGATATGCTGCGGGACGCACCGAAGGGCCTGGTCCTTACCGGACAGAACAGCACGCCGACAGATGCTGCACACGACGAGGCGCCGGCGGGCGGCTGGATCGAGTTCAAGCTGGAAAAACACGTCAGCGACGGACTTTACGCCATCGCCAAGCAGAACAGCGCTTCCCTGTTCAACGTCGTTTATGCCGCCATCGCCGCGTCGCTGCGCCATCTGGGCGGGCTGAGCGATCTCGTGGTCGGCACATCGGCGTCCGGGCGCACCGACAGCGGCTATTTCGATACGATCGGCTATTTCACCACAGTCGTTGCCCATCGTGTGCGTTTCCGCGAGGAGATGACGGTCGGCGAACTGATTTCCTCGGTGAAGAACACGGTCAATGGCTCTCTGGAACACAGCGAAATTCCAATCGATCTCGTCGAAGAGGCGCTCGGCATGACGCCCGGCCGCGACCATCTGTTCGAGGTATTCATCCAGATCCACGCCAAGAACAAGCTGAACGGCACGCTTTCAGGGCCGGACGGCAAAACCGTCGAGTTCCGGCAGATCGATCCCGACAAGCACGAATCCATGCTGGGGCTGCAATTCGAGGTAATGGAAGAAACGATTGGCGGCGAACGCTCCATCCGCGTGTTGATGAGCTACCGCTCCGACCGCTACGGCCCCGAGGATGTCGACCGGCTGCGCACGACCACCAGCGGCGTCTTCAGCCGTTTCGCCGAAGCAGGCGCTTCGGGCCGTGTGCTGACCACGCTAGCCTGAGTGCTGGCCAGGCTTCCCAATAAACCCGGCTCCGCATGGCGGCGCCGGGTTTTGCTTTTTAACAAATGTCCGGAAAGCTCTCTTCCGTCATGCTCGGGCCTGTCCCCAGCATCTGCGACGTCTGGATTTAATTGGACGTGATTGGATCCTTGGGACAAACCCAAGGATGACGTTGTGTGGGAGGAGAGCATGTCACCCCATCAGGCAGGGTTTTGCATAACGGAGCCGGGTTTATCACATCCGCACCCAGTCACTCCCGACCAAATGCAGAGTGACGGCAGAGAGATTTCCGTCCCCTTTTTGCAGAGCACCCGGCTTCTCAAACCGCCAGACGGAAGGCCGCGGAAACCTCTTCGGCCGGAGCCGCCAGCGCCTCGTCGCGCAGCATGGCATCCAGAAACAGCGGCAACTCCTCGCGGTAACGCGCGAAATCGTCGGCTTCGGTCAGTGCGGAATCTGCGTCGATATGCAGGTTCAGATCACTGCCGTCATCCTCGCCACGGAAGGTCAGGTTGAACCCGTCGCCCGGACCATTGGCGAGAATGTGCCTGATAACGGCAAGCCCTGCAAATACCGGCGCGCTGAAGGGCAGGACGTTGATAAGCGGTGAGAAGAAAAACCGCCGGCCCTTTGATATGTTGCGATCGGCGGCGATCTGTTCGATGCGGTAGCGGCCATGCAGGCGCTGCCGGCGCAGATTGGCGGCATTGCGCGCAAGGAAGCTCCCGAGGCTCTCCTGCGGTTCTATCGTCAGATGGAAAGGCAGGATGTTGACGAGCATGGCGGGCATATGCGCGCCGACGCTGCCCCAGCGGCTCATGAAGGGCAGCCACAGCGTCAGCACATCGCGATCCGGGCGCGGCAATACGCGGTGAAGATAAAGGCCTGAAAGCAGCACCAGCAGGTCCGGCCAGCCTATCTCCAGTGCGCCGGATATCTGTTGCAGTCTTGTGCTGAAACCTTCCGGCAATCCCGCATCGGCATGCAGGCCGCCGCCACCGTAATCCTCGCAATCCTTGTCCAGCACCGGCAAATCCACCGGCGGCGCGAGATAGGCCGCCCAGAACTCGCGGTCCTTTTCGAAACGGCGGCTTTGCCGGTAGGCGTCCTCTTCGGCAAGAAAACTGGGGAAAGGATGGAAATCCGGACCCGCCTCGCCCTTGCCGCAATAGTGCCCGTAAAGCTGCCCGCAGCGCTGCTCCACCAGCGTAAGACCATAACCGTCGACGACGATATGATGGGCACGGATATACCAGAGGTAGCGATCGTCGGCGATGCGGTAAAGCACCTGGGCGGACAGCTTGTCGGTTCGAAGATCAAGCCTTGCCTCGACATCCGCGTTCATGCGCCCCAGCGCTTCCTCGAAAGGCGCGGGATGGGCACGGAGATCGACAAGCTCGACCATCGGAGCGTGGAGCGGATCGCAGCATTGCTGCGGCGTCTCGCCATCCTCACCGACGCGAAAACGGATAGACAGAACTTCCGATTCGCGCACGGTGCGCCTGATTGCCTCAAGCAGAGCGCCCTCGTTCACGGCACCGGAAAGCTCGATGTAATGGGCGACGGTAGAGACCGGTTCGTCGGGATGGAAGGAAAACTCCTCCCAAAAATCGAGTTGCGGCTGGGTCAGGGGAAGCCAGCCGCCGGCAGGATCGATATGCGCCATCTGTTTTTCCTTGAATTATTTCCGTGATTTGGGCCGCAATAACGCGGCTCATGCCGCCGAAGCGGGTAAAAGCGAACTGACCTGTTTGGCGTTTCGGCAACGCAGGAGTTGCTGCGGCGAAAGCTCCACGCCGAAGGCGCTGCGAATTTCGGCCGAGACGGTTTTCAGATGCGAGGGCAAAAGGCCAAGCGCCAGCAGATCACTGCTCGTGTCCACATTCGCCGGGTTTTTGCCCAGTACGCCGAGATAGATATCCAGCACCCTGCGATCACCCTGATCGGCGACTTTGATTGTTACAGCCGCAGGTGCCTTTGCCGGTTCCACTGCCGTCAGCAATTCGCGGGCGCGGCGGCGATCCGGCTTGCCATTAGCCGAGAGCGGCAGATCGGCCACATTGAGAAAGCGGCCGGGCACATGCGATTCCGGCAGATGCCTGCGGGCAAAATTGCGCAGATCGGCGGTGGAAAGCTCAAGGCCGGGCATCGGAACATAAAGCACGCCGATAGCGGCCTCCCCCTTTTGCTCGGCACCGTAATCCACCACCAGTACACGCTGGATGGAGGGGTGGCGGATAAGTTCATTTTCCACATCCGGCAGCGAGACCCGTACCCCGCGCACCTTGACGTAACCGTTGACCCGGCTGGCGAACATGATCTTGCCATCCGGCCGGTAACGGCCCCGGTCTCCGGTGCGGAAAGCGCGCACCGCATGTCCACCGGGATCGCTGACCGTGACGAAATCCGTCTGGGTAATGGCACCATCTTCAAGATAGCCGATCGCCACATTCACGCCCACTGTGTGGATGCGCCCGACAACGCCCGTCGGGCAATGGCCGCCCTGATCATTGAGGATGAAATATCGATTGCTGGGTAGAGGGTGCCCATAGGGTATCGCCGTGGTATCGGCTGCCACGATCTCGTGCCAGATGCTCCAGATGGTCGTTTCCGTCGGCCCGCCCAGCGATATCAGCCGCAGCTCAGGTTTCAGCCGGCGCAACTCCTCGACAACCACGGGCTTGATGTAATCACCGCCCTGCGCGACGAGCCGGAGAGAGCCGAGCTGGTCGCCACGACGGCAGGACAGGAGCATCTCAAGGATCGCCGGCACCGAGCACCACAGCGTAACGCCGTGTTCGGCCACCAACTCGTTCCAGCGGACCGCATCCTTCTCCTCGCCAGGTTCCGGCAGCACCAGTGTCGCACCGGCGGCAAGCGACCCAAAAACATCGAAGACCGACATGTCGTGGTGCAAGGGCGTGACGGAGATGAAGACGTCGTTTTCTGTCACCGCCCATTCCGAAAGCGTGCTGCCGATGACATTGGCCGTGGCCCTGTTAGAGAGCACGACGCATTTCGGCTTGCCAGTGGTACCGGAGGTATAGAGGTAATAAGCGGGTGCTTCGCTTGCTGAAAGTGCCGCCAGTTCCGCCGCGTTAACGGGCACGCCGGAGGCGGCTGGCGCTGCGAGAAGCTGCTCGGGACCGACAGCGTCGAATCCTTGCGGAACGGAACGGGCGACGATCATGGCCGGGCGGCAATTGGTCAGCAGATAGTGCAGGCGATCTTCCGGCGAGCTCGCATCGATCGGCACCCAGATGGCGCCGATAAGTGCAGCGGCCAGCGTGACGGCTGTATGCTCCGGACTGCGCGGCAGGCACACCGCTACGACATCGCCCCGGCCAATGCCGCGCGTCTTAAGGCCCGCCATCGCCCGCGCCACCGTATCGCCGAGCTCGCCATATGACACGCGCCGTTTGCCGTTGATCAGGGCCGTGCGCGATCCGTCTCCTTCGAAAAGATGCGAGGCGATCCGTTCCAGTAATGGCGGGCAGACGAAGTTCCGCTCGTCGCCATTCAGCCGATAGTGCGACAGGTCGACGATCTCACGGGAATTCATCGAGAACGTCCCGCTGGCGGTGATCGCGGCAATCGCACGCTCTATCGCACCGAGAATGTCCGCCACCATTGCGGCATCGATCGCCTGCTCCGCATAATCGATATCGAGGACGAGATCGCCATTCGGGTTTTGCGAAAACCGGAAATCCAGCGCCACCTGTGGTGTTTGGGTCAGCCCGTCCGTCCAACGAAGCGTGGAATCTTGCGAAAGCGTCGGCCATGAGAGGCCGTTGGTGATGACGACAGGCAGGGCGAGCCCGCCGGGATTGGCGTTGAGAAGGATGCGATTGAGATCTACCCCTGAAAAAGCCAGATGATTGAGGCCCTCAAGCACATCGGTTTGCAAAGCTGCGGCCCGCTCCGCAAAATCGCCCCTGGCCGCATCCCATTTGACCGCGATGAAGCTCGAGCGATTGGCAAACGCGCCTTCCACCTGCGGGGCGACGGGAATGCCGACGACGAGGGCACCTTCGTTCAGCCAAAGCGACAGCACATCGAGGATTACCGCCGTCAGCGCCGAATTCTTGAACAGCCGCTCTTTCGCGCCGATCCGTGAAAAGGCGGTAAAGCGTTGTTTTTCCACGGTCAGGCTCTGGCGGCTGTAACGCGAAACGGCAATGGTTTCGAGCGGGGCTTTCCAAGGCAGTTGCGAGGGCACTTCCGCACCCTCAAGTTTCTCAGCCCAGTATGCGGCATCCTCGGCACGGGCCGCTGCTACATCTTGCTGCGCGGCGGTGGCTGCGACGGCTGATGCGGGCGGCACGACATCATCGAAGAGTTCCGCCGCAAGGCTGGCTATTCCCCGTCCGTCGAGAATGAGGGCGTCGAAGCGCAGCAAGACCGCCACGCTGTCCCCCACTGCAACCTCCGGCAGACGAAACACCGTGACCTGCCAGGGAGAAGCGGCAAGATCGAAATGGGCATGGGAGAAATCCTGCCGCACGGTGTCGATCCGCTGTTCGGCTTCGGCAACGGACAGGTCCGAAAGATCAAGAATATCAAGGTTTAGCTTCGGCTCATCCGAGACCACCTGCACCAGACGCCGCTCATCGATGTGGGTGCGCAGGCTTTCATGCCGCTCGACCATTGCGGTAAGGCGCGAGCGAAGCAATGCGGGATCGATATTGCCGCGATATTCGCGGAACTCCTGCATCGCCACGCCGCTCAGCGGCAGATGGGTGCCGCGACCGAGCAGATAGGCCTTTTGCAAGGCTGAGAGTGGCCGTTCCATGGATTTTCCTTTTGTCTGCGCTATCGCTTCAGGCGCTTGCAAGCCTAATCGCTCCACGGTCTCGGAAACGAGATCGGGGCTGGCGGCGAGGTGGCGAAGAAGGGCGGTATAGGCGTCGAACAGGGCTTGCAGCCAGCTTTCCGGCAGCGCATCGAGCCGCACATCCCAGTTGATCAAAAGCCCGCCATCGAGCGCTGCGACCTGCGCATCCAGCGCAACTCCAGGCCCCTGCGAGACGGTGTGGATCATCGGGCCGAACACGCGCCCCACATTTTCCGAAAACAACTCGCCCCCGGGCAAATCGACACCCGCGGTAAAGACAACCGGTGAGGTCTGCAAACCGCCGCGCAGGCGGGACAGGTCGCGCATGACGCTGACCCCGGGATAGGACTGGTGCGCCAGAAGCCCGTTCATCTCTCCGAGCAGCCGTCCAAGCAGTCGCTCAAGGCTCTCCTCAGGCCGGATATCAACGCCAAGAATGAGCACATTGGAGAATTCGCCGACGATGCCATCGACCCCTTCCACCAGCGGCGCGCGCCAGAAAGCCGGCACGGAAAGCCGGAACTTTTCCGTATTCGTCGCCTGCGAAAGCACCACTGCAAAGATACCAAGCAACAGGGTCGACGTGGTCACGCCGCAGCGCCGCGCCACCCGTTCCAGACTGCTGCGTTCAGCCGGAGAAAGTCTTGCTGCAAGGCGATCGGTGTGAACGGCGCGTGACGGGTCCTCGGGCAAAAACGGCAATGGCGGTGCCTCCGGAATATCGGCAATATGTTGCCGCCACCACAGCCGGTCCCTTTCACGCTGGGCTTTGAGTTCCGGATCGGATGCAAGACGTTCCGCCCAGCTGAAAAACGATGGTGGTGTATCCCCCAATGGCTCGAGTTCGTCCGCGTCGGCTTCATAAAAGCGGGCGAGATCTTCCAGCACGATACGCATACTGGCGGGATCGATGGCCAACATGTCGGTATCCACATGCAGCCTGGCGCGACCTGCGGGCAGCAGGCTGAGCGATACTGCCGCCGGTGGGGCAACGCGCAGATCGATCTGGCGATGGCTCCACGCCTCACGTTTGGCGGCAAGACGGTGCGCAAGCGCCTCCTCATTGAGAGACGCCATGTCCTCCACGTCGAGGCGGAGCGGCCGGCCGGCGGGGTCCGCCGTCTGTCGCCCTTCCGCATCAATCCTGAGGCTGAGCATGGGGTGACGCCGGCAAAGCCTTTCGACCGCGACAGCCAGTCTTTCCGCCTCCAGCCCCCTGCCTTCGAACTCGATATAGAGATGCGGCGTAACTTTTCCGAGTATCCCGTCCGCCTCTCGGCCAACCCAGTAGGCAACCTGCATGGGGGTTAAATTTAGCATGTGAATTTGCACCGATTGACAAAACATGATTATCATAATCAAGTATAAGCCACCGTCAACCACTCGCACAGGAGGCATCCCATGAAAACGGGAGCACTCAGGACGAATGACGTCGATTCCGACGAAATTACTGATTTTGATAGAGAATTTCTGTTCACTTCTGGCTCGGGCGAACTGCGTGCCAGAGGCATTCGCGAAAGGATAACGATTCCTGCCCATGGCGCTGAAGACGCGGGAAGCCCTTTGCAGAAGGCGATAAAGGCCGCTTTTGAGAGGGCGCGAAGGGCCGGACAGGACAATCCCATCGCCATTGGCGCCATCCCCTTCGACGTCAACGAGCCATCCTGCCTATATATCCCCAACAACCATGAGTGGAATCCAAAAGGTACCGCTTCGATCTCGACTGATTCGGCCATGCCAACGCTTGTCGGCCAGAACAGCCTGCCCGATGAAAATGGTTTCAAGCGCGCCGTCGAGCATGCCATCGTCAATTTCCGCCATTCCGATGTCCGCAAGGCGGTGCTTTCGGTCATGCGTGAACTGACCTTCGCCTCCGAGGTCAATGTCGAAAGATTGCTGGCCAGCCTCGCCAAACAGAACCGCGAGGGTTACCAGTTTCGCATTCCGCTGCCCGATGGCGGCGATCTGATCGGCGTGAGCCCCGAACTCCTCATCCGCAAGCACGGTGAAAAAGTCATCTCGAACCCGCTCGCGGGCTCGGCAAAACGCATGGCTGACCCAGTGGCGGACAAGGCCAATGCAGACCGGCTTTCGGCTTCGGAAAAAGACCATTACGAGCATAGCCTCGTGATCGAGGATATACGCTCGCTGCTTACGCCTTGCTGCACTGAAATCGACGTTCCCGAAAAACCCTCCCTCATCAACACGGCCGCTCTCTGGCATCTTTCGACGCGCATCGAGGGTCGCCTTGCTGATCCCGAGACCAATGCGCTGCAACTCGCGTGCCTGCTGCATCCCACACCTGCTGTTTGCGGTTTCCCCACCGAGCGTGCCCGCAGGCTTATTCGCTTCGTCGAGCCTTTCGAGCGTGGGCTGTTCACCGGCATGGTCGGCTGGACGGATGCCGAGGGTAACGGCGAATGGGTGGTGACAATCCGTTGCGGCACCGTGCAGCGGCAAACCGTGCGGCTGTTCGCAGGCGCCGGCATCGTTGAAGCCTCGGAACCCGAATCCGAATGGGCCGAGGTGCAGACCAAGCTCAAGACCATGCTGAACGCCTGCGGTCTTTCTGCCTAATTTTCCCAGGGACACACCATGACAATCGAATTTGAACGCTGGCCCGAAGATCTGGCGCGCCGATACCGCGACCGCGGCTACTGGATCGACAGACCGCTCAGCGACATCCTCACCCAGCAGGTGGAACTTCGGCCGGACGCGACCGCGCTGATCTGCGGCGACCGCCGCTTCACCTATGCCGATCTCGACCGGCAATCTTCCAATCTTGCCGGGCATCTGGCTGCCGCCGGGATCGGCAGGGGCGATACGGCACTGATGCAATTACCAAATATCGCGGAGTTCTATCTCGTCTTTTTCGCTCTGATGAAAATCGGCGCTGCACCCGTCAATGCGCTTTTCAGCCATCGTCGGCTGGAAATGACCTCCTATGCGGAACAGATTGCGCCAAAGCTGGTGATCGGCTCGCGTTCCCACGAGCTTTTTGCCAATGACACGTTTCTGGAGGCGCTGAAGCTTGCCTCTCCGCAGCTTGCCGTAACGCTGCTGCTTGGTGAGACGGAACCGCAGCGCAGCCTCGAACAATGGCTCTCATCACCCGCCGAAAATGCGCCGCATTACGGCCCTTCGGCAGCCGATGAGGTAGCATTGTTCCAGCTTTCCGGCGGCAGCACCGGAACACCGAAACTGATCCCCCGCACGCATAACGACTATGACTACAGCGCCCGGGCCAGTGCGGAAATCTGCGAGCTGACGCCGCAGACCCGTTTCCTCTGCGCCATTCCGGTGGCGCATAATTACCCCATGAGTTCGCCGGGTGCGCTTGGCGTGTTCCACGCTGGCGGCACCGTGGTAATGGCGGCCAATCCCGAGCCGCTTGCCTGCTTTGACCTCATCGAAAAACATGGCATCGACATTGTGCCTCTGGTGCCGCCGGCCGTGGCGCTGTGGTTGCAGGTGGCGCCCGCCCATCGCGAACGGCTGAAATCCCTCAAGCTGCTGCAGGTCGGCGGCGCAAGCTTTGCAGAAGCTTTAGCCCGTCAGGTGCCGCATGTGCTGGGTTGCGCCCTCCAGCAGGTCTTCGGCATGGCGGAAGGTCTGGTGAACTATACCCGCGCCGGTGATCCCGACCATATTGTCTTCACCACGCAAGGGCGGCCGATCAGCCCGGATGACGAGATCCGCATCGTTGACGAGGACGGCAACGACGTTCCAGAAGGCGAAGCCGGCATGCTGGCGACGCGCGGCCCCTATACGTTTCGCGGATATTACCGCGCCGCCGAGCACAGCGCGCGCGTCTTCGACAACCAGGGATTTTATTATTCCGGCGATGTCGTTCAGCGTACGCCCGAAGGTTACCTGCGGGTGGTTGGCCGGGTGAAAGACCAGATCAATCGCGGCGGCGAGAAGGTCGCATCGGAAGAGGTGGAAAACCTGATCCTGCAGCATCCGGATGTGACGCATGCCGCACTGGTGGCGATGCAGGACGAACTCCTCGGTGAAAAAAGCTGCGTCTTCGTCGTTTCCCGCAATCCCGCTCTCAAGGCACCGGCCATCCGCCAGCATCTCTCTGGTCTGGGTGTTGCGGATTACAAGCTGCCGGACCGGGTGCGTTTCATCGACACCATGCCGCTTACTGCCGTCGGCAAGATCGACAAGAAACGTCTGCGCGACATGCTCGCAGCGCCCGTCCCGGCGTAACGGAGCCTGCACGCCTCAACCATTTGAAAATTGCGTGTCGCCCATGCCGATGCGCCAAACCATCGAGGTCAATATGACGATCCCCACCATTTCCGATTATCCGATGCCGGTCGCAGCAAGCTTTCCGGCCAACAAGACAAAATGGCAGCCGGACGCCAAGCGCGCCGTGCTGCTCATCCACGACATGCAGCGTTATTTCCTGCGGTTCTACGAGGCCGACGGCAGGTTGATGACAACCCTCATCGACAATCTTGCAAAGGTAAAGGCGTGGGCGGTTCAGAACGGCGTGCCGGTCATCTACACCGCCCAGCCGCACGACCAGCCTGCCGCCGACCGCGCGCTTCTGAACGACATGTGGGGACCGGGCCTGACCGTGGTCGACCCGGAGTTGCAGAAGGTCGTGGACAAGCTTGCGCCGACGCCCGACGATGTGGTGCTGACCAAATGGCGCTACAGCGCCTTCCAGCGTTCAGACCTTGCCGAGCGCATGAAGGGTTGGGGCCGCGACCAGATCATCATCGGCGGAGTCTATGCCCATATCGGCTGCATGATGACGGCTGTTGAAGCCTTCATGAAGGATATTCAGCCCTTCATGCTGGGTGATGCCGTCGCCGATTTTTCCGAAGCCGAACACCGCATGGCGCTGCAATATGTGGCAACACGCTGCGGCGTGGTGATCGACACTGCAAGCCTTGCCGGCGCGGGAGAGACCACCGATATCAGCGAATGGCTGAAGGTTCGCGTCCTGCAAATGGTGGAGGACGAGAGCGACATCGACCCGGATGAGAACCTGATCTTCTATGGGCTGGATTCGCTGCAGGTGATGAAGCTTGCCGGCGAACTGAAGGAACGCGGCGTCATCGTGGGCTTCGAAGAGCTTGCCCGCGTACCGACGCTTTCTGCCTGGTGGGCGCTGATCGAAGAAAAGCGGCTCGCGGCCTGAGCGGACGGACAAGATGATGCAGAACAGATTTAACGGGCGGCGCGTGCTGGTGACGGGTGCCGCGCAGGGCATCGGCCGCCGCATCGCCGAGCGTTTCACCGAGGAAGGGGCCGAGGTCATCGGCCTTGACCTCATTGCCGATGCGACCGATGCAACCTTCCGCCAGATCACGCTCGACATCACGGACGCGGCGGCAGTGGAGGCGGCGAGCAAGGCGATCGAGAAGGAATGGGGCGGGCTGGACATTCTCGTCAACGCCGCCGGCATCCTCCGGCTCGGCGACAGCGAAAGCCTGACGCCGCAGGACTGGAACGCCTGCATGGATGTCAATGCTGCGGGGCCGTTCTACCTGCTGCGGCAATGGAGCGGCGTCTTCAAGCGGCAGCGGCGCGGGGCAATCGTCAACATTGCCTCCAACGCCGCCGTTGTACCGCGCATCGGCATGCTCGCCTATTGTGCTTCCAAGGCCGCACTCGTCAGCCTCAGCCATTGTGCAGCACTTGAACTCGCGCCCTTTGGCGTGCGCTGCAATGTGGTGTCACCCGGCTCCACCGATACGCCGATGCTGGCCGGCATGCTGAACGATCCCAGCGGCAAACAGCGACTGGTCGCCGGTCTTCCCGAGCAGTTCAAGCTCGGCATTCCGCTGGGCAAGATCGCGCGGCCGGACGACATCGCCGACACGGTGCTGTTCCTCGCCTCCGATCAGGCAGGCCATGTGACGATGCAGCAGATCGTGGTCGATGGCGGCGCCACGCTTGCCGCCTGAGCATCGGTCCGCGTGATGAGGATGACAGATATGGCCAACGCGCCGGCGTTTCACGGCGAAGCTGTTTCCGGCGATCCACCCCAGGCCATCTGGCCTTGGCCGGACGACAGATGCGATTGTCATTGTGTCACCCTTCATTACAGCGCCGAAGAAGGGCGCGGCGGCAAGGTCCCTCCCTTGCCGCCGCAGCTTTTGCGCGCTGTGCCCAGACGCAAGGCGGAATTTATCGCCGGGCGCAGATGTGCTGCCGAAGCCATACGCCGTCTAACCGGCCGCGCCGCCTTTCCTGGCATGGGAGAGGATCGCGCCCCTATCTGGCCCGAAGGCGTGGTCGGCGCGATTTCCCACAGCCACGAGCGGGCATTTGCGCTTGCCGGCTCTTCCGAGCGGTTCTGCGGCATTGGCATCGATATCGAAAGGCTTCTGAACGAGGAGGAAGCTTGCGATATTGCCCCGCAGGTACTGACCGCAAACGAACGCCTCAGTCTTGGAAACGACATCGATCCCTTCATGACCGGGCTGATCTTTTCGGCCAAGGAAAGCCTGTTCAAAGCGCTTTATCCGACCGTCAGACGTTTGTTCTTTTTCGAGGCGGCGGAATTATCCGGCTATGAAGAGTGCGGTTCAGCATCCCTTCGGCTGACGACCGACATCAGCGGCGAGTGGCGCAAGGGAACGGACATTCCTTTCCACTTCTGCCGCTTCGAAGGCTTTTTGCTCACCCGTATCCTTCTCCCGCATTAAGGGAAAAATACAGAATCCTTTCCTGTGAAGATCATATTTAAAGTCGTTATTCCCGTCATTTGTGTGAAACACTGAAACGGTACGCACCGTGTTGGAATGATTCCAAACATGCAACGGTGGAGATACGATATGACCGACATCGATACGAGCAAGCTTTCCTGGGATGCGTGGGACGAGCTGCAAAACCCGCCGCCGGCCGAAACCGATTTCGACCGCGTGGTCGAGACCGCAATTTCCCGCCGCGGCTTTCTCGGTGGCGTGCTTGCCTTCGGTTCGGCCGCAGCAGCCATGGGCACGCTCGGCAACCTGATGACCAGCACATCGGCGGAAGCGCAGGAAGCGGCAGCCGGCCGTTTCCCCTTCAAGCCGGTGGCTGCCGCGACCGACCACACCATTCACGTGCCGGAAGGCTACAGCTGGAAGCCAGTCGCCAAGTGGGGCCAGCCGCTGTTCTCCAACGTGCCCGACCTCGACCCTGCCAAGGGTGTCAGCGTTGAGAACTCCGACAAGGTCTTCGGCGAAAATACTGACGGCATGGAACTGTTCATGGTTGGCAATCACCAGCTGATCGCCGTCAACCATGAATATGTAAACCCGGAAACCAACCTGCCGCATGCCGAAAAGGGCAACCCGAAAACGGCCGACGACGTCAAGATCCTGCAGAACATGCAGGGCGTCACCGTCATGGAAGTTGCGGAAGGCACCGGAGGCTGGGAAATCGTTCTCGACAGCCCGTTCAACCGCCGTATTCACCACAACACCCCGATGAAGCTTTCCGGCCCGGCCGCAGGCTCGGACCTCGTCAAGACCGCCGCAGATCCGAAGGGTGTCGACTGTCTGGGGACCTTCAACAATTGCGGCGCCGGCCGCACGCCCTGGGGCACCTACCTCACCTGCGAGGAAAACTTCAACGGCTATTTCGGTACCACTGATGCCGCCTTCAAGCTGCCGGATGACTACAAGCGCTACGGCATCGTCGCCGAGACCCGTTACGCCTATGAGAAGTTCGATGCGCGTTTCGATGTCGCCAAGAACCCCAACGAGCCGCGCCGCGCCGGTTACGTGGTTGAGATCGATCCTTCGGACGCCTCCTCCACCCCGATCAAGCGCACCGCCCTCGGCCGCATCAAGCACGAAAACGCCGCCGTGGTGATTGCCCGTGACGGCCGCGTGGTGGTTTACATGGGCGATGACGAGCGTGGCGAATTCCTCTACAAATTCGTCTCCAACGGCATCTACGTGCCCGGTGGCGACACCTCGAAACTGCTAGACGAAGGCACGCTCTACGTCGCCAGGTTCTCGGACGACGGGGCTGGTGAATGGTTGGCTCTCACGCCTGAGACGACAGGCATGAAGATCGATGAAATCTGCGTCTTCACCCGTCAGGCCGCTTCCAAGGTGGGCGCGACAACGATGGACCGCCCGGAATGGGTCGCCATCAACCCGGTCGCCATCGAAGCCTATTGCGCCCTTACCAACAACAGCCGTCGCGGCGAAATGAAAGACGACAAGTTGCGCGCCAATGCTGGCGGTGACGCCATGGCGATCAATGCTGCCAACCCGCGCGAAAAGAACGAATACGGCCAGATCGTGCGCTGGTACCCGGAAAACGACGATCACGCGGACGGCAGATTCAAGTGGGACCTCTTCTGCATGGCCGGCAACCCCACCGTTCACAAGGATGCCTATGCCGGCTCTTCGAACATCAACGAAGGCAACATGTTCAACTCGCCCGATGGCATGATGTTTGACTCGACCGGTCTCCTCTGGATCCAGACCGACGGAGAAGACAGCAACGAGGGCAACTTCGCCGGCCAGGGCAATAACCAGATGCTGGCAGGCGATCCGGCCACCGGCCGTATCGAGCGTTTCCTGACCGCGCCGAAGGGTTCCGAAGTTACCGGCCAGACATGGTCCGGCGACAAGCGTACCCACTTCGTCGGCATCCAGCACCCCGACGCCCCCTTCCCGGATGGCGAAGGCAAGCTGCCGCGCTCCACCGTTATCGCCATCAAGCGTGACGACAACGCGCAGATCGGCTGACGCTTTGGCTTAGGCGGAACCGGGTCTCGGTGTAGCGGAGATCCGGTTCCTGTCACCCGTGACCAAGGGTCGATGCGGCCTGACTGAATTTTCACTCGCCAGTGGACAAGAGCGGCATTACCGCTTCAAATCCCCCCACACGATACCAGTCAGGAGAATGACCATGGAAATATTGCGCGCGGGAACACGGGCCTCAACCAAAGGCCCCGAGGCATGGTTTACCGGCACGGTCCGTATCGATCCTCTGTTCAACCCGTTCGATGCAGAGCGGGTTCAGGGCGCTCAGGTCACCTTCGAACCCGGCGCGCGAACCGCATGGCACACGCACCCGCTCGGACAGACCCTGATCGTGGTTTCAGGGTTTGGAAGGGTGCAGCGCGAGGGTGGCCCCGTGGAAGAAATCCGCCCCGGCGATACCGTGTGGTTCGCGCCGGGCGAAAGGCACTGGCACGGGGCGGCACCCGATGTCGCCATGACGCATATCGCGCTTCAGGAAGTGAAAGACGGCAAGGTCGTGGACTGGATGGAGCACGTCACGGACGATCAGTATGGTGGCTGAAGCGGCCTTGCCGAAATGGCGCTCGTCCTGCCTGCCGGACGATCTCCAGCGTTAAGCAACATCCTGAAGAGCCGAAATATTTCGGGGGCGCGATTTAAACTTTGACTCGTATGCGCATTGGGTGAACCTTCATCGCGTCGCGGGAACATGGTGGAGAATCGTGATCTTAACCGGTGGAATTGTCCTTGCCCTTATTGCCGCCAATGCGGTTGCAATTCCATGCCCATGACACTCAACCGGCGCGATGTGGTGGCGGGGTTGTCTATTGCCGGCCTGATGTTACCGGAAGCGATAGCCTATTCGGGGATTGCCGGCGTTCCAGCCCAGCACGCCATCCTTGCCGCCATCATGGGCTGCATCGTCTATGCCATTTTTGGCCAGAGCCGTTTTGCGGTCGTCTCGCCCACATCGTCCTCCGCCGCAATCCTGGCGGCAATGCTTGCGACGCTCTCGGTCACACCAGCGCAAAAGATGCTGCTTGTTGCCATTACTGTCGCTCTGGTGGGCCTGCTGTTTCTGCTTGCGGCTGCCACGCGGCTCGGCGCCCTGTCGAGTGTCATCTCGCGCCCCGTGCTGCGCGGTTTTGCCTTCGGCCTCGCCATTCTGATCACCATAAAGCAATTGCCGAGCCTCTTCGGGATAAAGGCGCAGTCGGGCGAGCCGCTTTCCATTCTCCTGCAAATCCTCTCCCGCCCGCAGGACTGGAGCCTTGAAAGCATCGCCGTCGGCGTTGTGGCACTCGCCGTGCTGCTTCTCCTGCGCAGGCGCCCCGCCATTCCCGGTAGCCTCGTCGTCATCGTGGCAGGAATTGCCATCTCGATCCTGCTCAACCTTCAAAGTCGGGGCGTCGCCGTCGTCGGCCAGATCGATCTTGCCGGCATATGGGCCGGCCCGTTTTCGGTGTCGCTCGATGATGTCGCGCATGTTGCCCGCTTCGCGCCGCCACTCGTCCTCATCCTCTTTGCGGAATCATGGGGCACCATCCGAAGCTTTTCGCTTCGCCATGGCGAAATTGTCGATTCCAATCGCGAACTCAGAGCATTCGGGCTTGCCAATATCGCCAGCGCCGCCATGCAGGGTATGCCGGTTGGTGCGGGTTTTTCCGCAGGCGCAGCAAGCGAGGCGGTTGGGCCGCAAAGCCGGCTTGCCTCTGCCATCGCCGCAATCGGCCTTGCGGTCTTCAGCCTGCTCGCCGCCAGATGGTTCGCTTTCATCCCGGAAGCAGTCCTTGCCGCCGTGATCGCCGTGGCGCTGCTGCATGCGCTCGACCCCGCGCCGATCATCCGTTTATGGCGGCTCGGCAACGACGCCTATCTGGCACTTGCCGCCGCAGCCGGCGTACTTGCCTTCGGTGTGCTAAACGGCATGCTTGTCGCCGTCGCCCTTTCCTTCGCCGTCTTCGTTCGCCGGCTTTCCCTACCGCATGTCATGCATCTTGGCCGGCTGGGCGATAGCCATGACTTTGTCGACATGGAACGCCACCCGGATGCGAAGGATGTGTCAGGCATGATTATTCTCCGGCCCGCACAGCCGCTTTTCTTCGGCAATGCGGAACCGATCCTTGCCGCCGTTACCAAATACATCGTTGCGCGGCCGGAACTGGACATCGCAATTGTCAGCCTTGAGGAAACATTCGAACTGGATTCCACCGCGCTTGATGCGTTGCTGGAGTTCGATGCAGCGATGCAGCGCAGCAGCATCGTGGTCTATTATGCGCGCATGCACGACCATGTGCAGGATCTGCTGCTTGCTGGCGGCGGATCCGACATGGTGGCGCGCAGCAATTTCAGTGTCGATGATGCCGTGACGGCGGCCATGCATCGGGAGGACAGCCTTGCCACACAATCTTGAACCGCATCTGACCCCGGTTGAAATCACCTCACTCAAACCAACGCAGATGACAGTCGGTCTGCGCGAGGTGGAGGACAAGCGCCGGCAATGGGCCGCCATCCGTGAGGAAAAGGGAGCCGACTTCCTCGGACACCACATGGTGCCCGTCGTCCTTGGTCACAAACAACGTCTTTATCTGGTGGACCACCACCACCTCGCTTTGGCCTTGCATGAGGAAGGCGTGAAACATGTCCTGACCAGTATCGTTGCCGATCTTTCCCATCTCGACCGGCAGGAATTCTGGTCGGTGATGGACCATCGCAACTTCGTCTATCCTTTCGACGTGGATGGCGTGCGCCATCCCATCGAAAACCTTCCCAAACGGATCGTCGATCTCAAGGACGATCCCTTCCGCGCGCTGGCCGGCGCGGTTCGCGACGCTGGCGGTTTTGCCAAAATAGACGCTCCCTTCAGTGAATTCCTCTGGGCGGATTTCCTGCGGCGCCGGGTGGGCGGCAAGAAGCTGCGACATTCCTTCGAGGACGCGGTTGAGGAAGCGATGCAACTGGCACGCTCGCGCGATGCGCGGCATCTGCCTGGATGGTGTGGAGCGGACCGATGACAACCCTTCCCTCCCTTTTCCGAGTGATGGCGGCTGCCATCGCAGTTTTCGTGCTGGGCGCCGCGAGCCTAGCTGCGCAGGAACTACCGCCGCCAGCGAGACCGGCCCCTACGGAACAGACCACAGAGCAGAAAGTCGACCAGTTGCTACAGCTTCTGGGACAGGACGATGTTCGTGCCCTTCTCACACAGAAGCTTGCGGTAGCCGGCACAGAGCAGCCGCCAGAACTGACGCCGCAGAGCCAGTTGAGCGATCTCGACCAATGGGCAAGCAAGCGGCGCGAACACCTAGGCCGCCTCGCAAGGGACCTGCCCGGCATGGCCACGCAGATCATCGCGGCGCTGGGAAGGCTTTGCGACGAGATCAGAAACTACGGTGCAGCCGTCTTCTTGCTGCACGTATCCATCCTGTTCGGTGCGGGCCTTGCCGGCGGCGTTGCCACGAACCGGATCATAGCGATGCAGGCCTCCCGCAGGAACGGCGCGGATATCGGCAAGGAGGCCTCGTCTGTCGTATCGCGGAGGCTTTTGCCCGTCTTCGGCTACGGCATTGCTGCCACCGCCATGTTCCTTGCCATCCAATGGTCACCTTTGCTGAGCGCCGTTCTGCTGCCCTGGCTTGCAACCAGCATCGTGTTGCCGCTGCTTTTTGCCTTCACGCGCCTGCTGCGGCGGGTCGTTGGCCGTGAGGCCTATGCCCGGCGCGATTTCTGGATCGTCCGCTGGACATGGCTCCTGACACTTGCCGGCATTTTCTGGTCCCTGCTCAGGACGCTCGAAAATCTCGATGTCCCGCGTGAAACGCTCGGGCTTCTGTCCTCCGCCATGGTCGGGCTCCTGTTCCTGCTCGCATGCATCTGGATCTGGCGTCGCCCGGTCGGCGATCCGGGTTCGGAGCGGGCAAGGGCAATCGACGTCGCGTTGATCTTCAGCCTCATCATCCTCTTCGGGCTGCGGCTTGCCGGTGCCGGGGTCCTGTTCTGGATCGGGCTTTATGCGCTGGTTCTGCCCGGCCTTGCCTCGACGCTTGGCATCGCGGCGCGAAAGCTGGCAACCGACATCGGCACCTATGGGGAAAGCGATCTTCGCCCGGTACTGGTCGAGCGAGGCGTGCGGCTTGCAATCGTCGGGACTGCCATCCTGTGGCTGATCTTCCTCGTGCGCGCGCATCCGAATTCCCTGCCCGATGGCGCATTGCTGACGTCGATCGTCGTCGGCGTCCTGCACGGGGCGCTGATCCTGCTTCTTGCCGATCTCGTCTGGATCGCGATCAAGTCGATGATCGCACGGCGGCTGGAGTTGAGTACACCCGCCGGCAACCCGATGAGCGGCCAACCGGGTGTGGGCCAGCCGCAAGATGACCGGCTTTTGACCATTCTGCCGATCCTTCGCAACATGCTCGGCATCATCATCGCCGCGGTTGCGGTCATGACGGCACTTTCGGAACTCGGCGTCAATATCGGGCCGCTGCTGGCGAGCGCCGGCATCTTCGGCATCGCCATCGGTTTCGGTTCGCAGACGCTGGTCAAGGACATCATCAGCGGCGTGTTCTACATGATCGACGACGCCTTCCGCGTCGGCGAATACATCCAGAGCGGTTCCTACCGCGGCACGGTGGAATCCTTCAGCATCCGCTCGGTCAAACTGCGGCACCATCGCGGCCCGATTTTCACCGTGCCGTTCGGATCGCTCGGCGCCGTCGAAAATATGAGCCGCGACTGGTCGATCGACAAATTCCTCGTCACGGTCGCCTTCGATACTGACATTGCCAAGGTCCGGGCCATTACCAAGGAGATCGGCAAGGCGCTGAAGGAAGACCCGGAATTCGGACAGTTCCTGATCGAAACCGTCAAGCTGAAGGGTGTCGAGCAATTCGGCGAATATGGCATGACGCTTGGTTTCGGCATGATGCTGCGCGCCGGCGGGCAATCCTCCATGGTGCGCCGCAAGGCCTATTCGATGCTGAAGGATGCCTTTGCGCAAAACGACATCCAGTTCGCCAGCATGGCGGGCGCCTATCCCGCATCTACACGAAGCGCGCGGCCACAGGAGCCCGAAGCAAGCGACGGGACGGGGCCGGTGGAAGAATAGGCCTCCGGCAACCGCGCCCCAACCTTAGCCCATTCGTTCGGACATATATTCGCCCGGCGAAGCTGGAAACACCACGGTCTTGTTGCCGTTGAGGAAGACACGGTGATGAATATGGGCATGAATGGCGCGTGCCAGAACCTGGCTTTCCACGTCCCTCCCGAGGCTCACATAATCCATGCCGCTCTGGGCATGGGTGACGCGGATCGTGTCCTGTTCGATGATCGGGCCTTCATCGAGATCAGCGGTGACGTAATGGGCCGTAGCGCCGATCAGTCGTACGCCGCGCTCATAGGCCTGCTTGTAAGGGTTTGCGCCCTTGAAGGAAGGCAGGAAGGAGTGGTGGATGTTGATGATGCGGCCAGACATTTCCTGGCACAGCCGTTCCGACAGAACCTGCATGTAGCGCGCCAGCACGACGAGTTCGGCGCCTGCATCGCGCACCACCTGCAGTATGGCCGCCTCGGCTTCCGGTTTCGTCTCCGGCGTGACGCGAATGTGGTGAAAGGGAATATCCTCGTTCACCACCTGCTTCTGGTATTCGAGGTGATTGGAGATGACAGCGACAATCTCCACAGGCAATGCACCAATGTGGGAACGATAAAGCAGATCGTTCAGGCAATGGCCGAAGCGTGAAACCATGATCACGACTTTCGTTTTCCGCGAGAGATCATGGATATCGTATTCCATGTCGAAATCGGCGGCGACGGAAGCGAACCCTGCGACGAGAGCAGCGGGTTCCATCCCTTCCTCCGAAACGAAGCTCAGCCGCATGAAAAAGCGGCCCGTTTCCAGGTCGGTGAATTGCGAACTGTCGTTGATGTTGCAGCCGGACCGCGCGAGATATCCGGACACGGCGGCAACGATGCCGCTGCGTGCCGGGCACGAGACTTTCATGACATAGCTGGTCAAATCCTGCTCCCCTTGATGGATCAGCGATCGGGCACATTGGCGGTGATGCCGCCCTGCCCGATCATGGCTAACGAGACCGATAATAGCGTGTTACGCGCCGTAGATCGGGAAGTCCTCACACAGCGCAGCAACCTCGGCCCGCACGTTCGCCTCAATCTCAGCATTGCCTTCGGCACTGACAGCCAGCGCGTCGATGACGCGCAGGATCAGCACGCCGATCCGCTCAAATTCGGCCACGCCGAAGCCGCGCGTGGTACCGGCCGAGCTGCCGAGCCGGATGCCCGAGGTGACGAAGGGCTTTTCCGGGTCGTTGGGAATGGAGTTCTTGTTGCAGGTGAGGCCTGCCCGCTCAAGAGCGATTTCGGCAACCTTGCCGGTAACGCCCTTCGGACGCAGATCGACCAGAACCATGTGGCTGTCGGTTCCACCAGACACGATCCCCAGACCGCCATCCGTCAGCACTCGCGCCAGAGCCTGTGCATTGGCGATGACCTGACCGGCGTAGTCGGCAAAGTCCGGCCGCAGCGCCTCGCCGAAGGCAACGGCCTTGGCGGCGATGACATGCATCAGCGGGCCGCCCTGATTGCCGGGGAAGACGGCCGAATTCAGCTTCTTCGCCAGATCGGCATCGTTGGTCAAAATGACGCCGCCGCGCGGGCCGCGCAGGGTCTTGTGGGTGGTGGAGGTGACGACATGGGCGTGCGGCACCGGGTTTAGATATTTGCCGCCGGCGATCAGGCCGGCATAATGGGCCATGTCGACCATCAGCCATGCGCCAACCTCGTCGGCGATCTTGCGGAAGCCTTCGAAATCGATCTGGCGTGGATAGGCCGAGGCGCCTGCGACGATCAGCTTCGGTTTTGTCTCCAGCGCCTTTGCTCGAACCTTTTCCATATCGATCAGATGCGTCTCTGCGTCCACCTCATAAAAGACGACATCGAACCACTTGCCCGACATGGTGACCGGCGAACCGTGGGTCAGGTGGCCGCCATGGGCCAGCGAAAGCCCCATGATCCGGTCGCCCGGCTGAAGAAGTGCCAGAAACACCGCCTGATTGGCCTGCGCGCCGGAATGCGGTTGCACATTGGCGAATTCCGCGCCGAAAAGTTGCTTCAGCCGGTCGATGGCGACCTGCTCGACCTTGTCGACGAATTCGCAGCCGCCATAATAGCGTTTGCCAGGATAACCTTCCGCATATTTGTTGGTCAGCACCGAGCCTTGCGCCGCCAGAACGTCGGCGGACACGATATTCTCCGAAGCGATCAGTTCGATCTGGGTTTTCTGGCGATCGAGTTCTTCGGCGATGGCGTCGGCGATCACCGTATCCGAAACGGCATTATGGGACAGACGGTTGAGCATTGTTTCCTCCTCAAGGATCAGGCGATTTCGGCGGCAAGTTCCTTGCAGCCGGTTTCAAGCAAATGGCCGAGATGCGGCGCGAAACTGTTCCAGATATCCATACGGAAACCATCCGGCGCATCGCGCCACAGCACCACGGTCACGCCATCGAAAATCGTTCTGCGGGCCTCGCCAACCGGAATGGTGTCGATGTCGCGGGCGCAGCCGAGTGTCAAAAGCTCGGCGGCGAGCGGCCCCTTGATCGCGAGCGTCACTTCCCTTCCGGAAATATCGACGAGACTATGCGGATGGCCGGCATAAACGCCAGCGCAGGCCGCAATCACCCTGTCGACCGCGCCAGCGGGAGCAAGGATCGTCCATTCGTCGGGGCCAAGGCGCACGGCCTCGATTTCGCCTGCAGCAGTGCGAGCGCCGATCCGGTCGGGCAAGGTCAGGCCAAGGGCTGTATTGAGCGGGACCAGATCGCCGCGCGCACGCAGCGACAGCCGCCCCTGCGCGGCCAATATGCTGACCCGGGCTGCTTTGCTCTCGGCCAGCGTGCCGGGAACGGGGGAGGAAACGCGCATGTTCATTGTCATCTCCGGGTCAGATCTTCAGGCGGGTGTTTTCGGGATCGACAAAGACCATCCCGGTGATTTTTGCGGCAATCGTGCGTTCGGGCATCGGAATATAGACGGTCTCTCCCATCCGCTCATGGCCGCCCTCGACCAGCGCCAGCGCAATCGGCTGGCCAACCGCATCCGAATGATAGGATGAGGTGACATGACCGACCATTTTCATCGGGATAGGCTGCTTCGGATCGAAGACAATCTGCGCGCCCTCTTCAAGCTTCGAGCGGTCTTCGGTCAGAAGACCGACGAGGTGACGACGGCCCTTGGCGACGAGATCGGGGCGCGCGAGGCCACGCTTGCCGACGAAATCCGGTTTGGTCTTGCCCACGGCCCAGCCCATCGCGGCATCATAGGGCGTGACCGTGCCGTCGGTATCCTGGCCGACGATGATGTAACCCTTTTCGGCACGCAGCACATGCATGGTTTCCGTGCCATAGGCGGTGATGCCGTATTGCTGACCGGCCTCCCACAGGATTTCCCAGAGCTTGCGGCCAAGCGGCGCGGGCACGTTGACTTCGAAGCCGATCTCGCCGGTGAACGACACCCGGAACAGCCGCGCCGGCATGCCGGCCACCGCGCATTCCGCGCAGGACATATGCGGGAAAGCCTCTTCCGTCAGCTCGACGCCCTCGACCAGCGGAGCGAGCAGCTTTGCCGCATTCGGGCCGTTCAGCGCAATGGTAGACCATTGCTCGGTGGTGGAAGTCAGCCAGACGTTGAGATCCGGCCATTCGGTCTGGAGGTAATCCTCCATCATGTTCATCACCCTTGCCGCACCGCCGGTGGTGGTGGTGACGTGGAAGCGATCCTCGGTCATGCGGCCGATGACGCCGTCGTCGCGAATGAAGCCGTCATCACCCAGAAGCAGGCCGTAACGGCAGCGGCCCGGCGCGAGCTTCGACCACGGGTTGGTGTACATGCGGTTCATGAACTCGACCGCATCCGGCCCGACGACCTCGATCTTGCCGAGCGTCGAGGCGTCGAACATGCCGAGGCTTTGCCGCACCGCCCGGCATTCGCGGCCGACTGCCGCATCCATGTCTTCACCTGGTTTGGGGAAGTACCAGGCGCGCCGCCATTGGCCGACCGGTTCGTAAACCGCGCCATGCTCCTCAGCCCAGCTGTCGATCTGCGTCTTGCGCGTCACCTCGAAATGCTGGCCGCGATGATAACCGGCGAAAGCGCCGAAGGTCGTCGGCGTATAGGGTGGGCGGAAGGTCGTGAGGCCTACTTCCGGCTGGCGTTTGCCGAGCGCTTCTGCCGCGATGTTGAGGCCGTTGATATTGGACATCTTGCCCTGATCGGTCGCCATGCCGTTGGTGGTGTAGCGCTTGACGTGCTCGATGGAGCGCATGCCCTCGCGCACGGCCAGCCGCAGATCCTTTGCGGTCACGTCGTTCTGGTAATCGACGAAGGCCTTGGCCTTGCCGGCATCGCGATCGCTCGGCAATTCCGTCAGCGATACGCCGCTGCCGGTGCGGTCGTGCTCCACCGCATAGTCGCGGGTATCGCCCGTCTTGCCCAGGGCTGCAGCGATCTTCCGGCCCTGCTCGGCGCCATCCTTCAGCACCGCTTCAATGCCCCAAAGCCCGCGCCCGGCGCCGGCAATTGCACAATCCTCATTGGTCATGGCCGGCAGGAAGGTGGTCCGCTGATCGTCCCAGGCAATCTTGCCCTGCGTATGGGAAAACAGATGCAGCGACGGCGTCCAGCCGCCAGACATCAGCAACGCATCACAGGCGATTTCCTGCCCCGCGCCGACCGTGGAGCCATTCACCGGATTGACGCGGACTGATTTCACACGCAACCGGCCCGAAGTCGCCGTCACGGTATGCGACAGCCGCACCGGAATGCCGAGCGCGCGCGCCTCGTTCACCAGTTCCTCGCGCACCTTCGCACGGGTATCGACGATGGCCTGCACCCGCGCGCCTGCGCCATGAAGATCGAAGGCGGCATACCAGGCGCTGTCATGGCTCGTCACCACCACCGGCCTGTTGCCGACCTTGACGCCATAGCGGTTCAGATAGGTCTGGGCGGAGCCCGCCAGCATCACGCCCGGCCGATCATTGCCATGGAAGACCAGCGGTTTTTCGAGAGCCCCCTGCGCCAGCACCACATGGCGCGCCCGCACCCGCCACAGGCGTTCACGCGGCATGTCCTTGGTCACGGTTTCGAGATGGTCGGTCAGCTTTTCGCAAAGGCCGATCATGTTCTGGTGGTAGTAGGCAATCGCCGTCGTGCGGGTCATGACCCTGACGCCGCGCTCCTTCAGCGCCTTCAACTCGTCCGCCAGCCAGTTCCATGCTGGCTGGCCATCGATCTGCGCCTGCGGCTCGGACAGCAGCGTCCCGCCGGCTTCGGCATTTTCGTCCACCAGCACGACCTTGAGACCATCGACCGCCGCTGCGCGCGCCGCAGCCAGACCCGCAGGACCGGCGCCGACGATCAACACGTCGCAATGCAGGTTGCGCGAGGCATAGGTATCGGGGTCTTCTTCCGTGGGCGAGACGCCGAGACCGGCCGCCGCGCGGATGAAGGGCTCATAGACCTTGTTCCAGAAGCTCTTCGGCCACATGAAGGTCTTGTAGTAAAAGCCCGCCGAAAACAGCATATAGGCCATGTCGTTGACTGCGCCGATATCGAATTTCAGGCTGGGATATTTGTTCTGAGAGGTGGTTTCCAGCCCGCTCCAGATTTCCTGCACCGTGGCGCGGGTATTGGGCTCGAACCGGCCGGAGCCGCGGCGGGTGCCGATCAGCGCATTCGGCTCCTCGGAACCCGCCGCTACAGGGCCGCGCGGGCGGTGGTATTTGAACGAGCGGCCCATGAGATGTACGCCATAGGCGAGAAGCGCGGAGGCGACCGTATCCCCCTTTACGCCGCGATAGGTCTTCCCATCGAAGGTGAAGCTTACCGAGCGGGCGGCATCCACCCGGCCACGGCCGGGAACGCGATAGGAACTCATTTCGACACCTCGGAGCTGGCTGGTGCGCTGGATAGGGAGGAGAGATCAGGACGCGGCTCGCCTGCGCGATAGGTCGTCAGGAAACGGTCGCTCACCGTGTCGCGCACCGCATTGAAGAAGCGACCGCAGCCATGCAGGTGCCGCCAGCGCTCGAAATGCGGACCCCTGGCGTTTTCGCGGATGAACAGGAATTCTTCCCACTGTTCATCACTCTGAGATGAGGGGTCGGCCGCGCGCACGACATGGGCCTGCCCGGCATAGGTGAATTCGGCTTCGGGCAGCGTTTCATGGCAATAGGGGCAACGGATCAGCAGCATGGGTTAACTCCTCAGTGCGCCACGGCAGCGGCGGCGGCCTCGTCGATCAGGCGGCCGGAGCGGAAACGCTCCAGCGTGAAAGGCGCGTTGATCAGGTGCGGTTCGTTTTTCGCGATGGTCCAGGCGAAGGTGTGGGCAGCGCCCGGCGTGGCCTTGAAACCACCCGTGCCCCAGCCGCAATTGACATAAAGCCCGTCGACCGGCGTCTTGCCGAGAATGGCCGAGCGATCCGGCGTGACATCAACAATGCCGCCCCATTTGCGCAGCATCCGCATGCGGTTGAAGATCGGGAAGATTTCGACGATGGCGGCGATCGTATGTTCGATCAGCGGCAGGCCGCCGCGCTGCGAATAAGAGGTATATTGATCCGTACCCGAACCGATCACCAGCTCACCCTTGTCGGACTGGCTGATATAAGCGTGAACCGCATTCGACATGACCACGCAGGGGAAGATCGGCTTGATCGGCTCGGATACCAGAGCCTGCAGCGGATAGCTTTCGAGCGGCAGGCGCACGCCTGCGGTATCCATGACCACCGAAGTGTGGCCGGCAGCGGAAACCGCAACTTTTTTCGCCTTGATGAAACCTCGCGCCGTCTCGACACCCGCGACGGACCCGTCGGCATTGCGGCGAATGGCGGTGACCGGGCAATTCTGGATGATATCGACGCCACGGGCGGCAGCACCGCGCGCATAACCCCAGGCAACTGCATCGTGGCGCGCCGTGCCGGCACGTTCCTGAAGCGCACCGCCCATCACCGGGTAGCGGGCGTTTGGCGATATGCTCAGCGGCGGACAATATTCCTTGCATTCTTCCGGGGTAAGCCAGCGATTGTCGACACCGTTCAGACGGTTGGAATGGATGTGGCGCTTGAAGCTCTGCACGTCGTGGACATTATGGGCGAGCATCAGAACGCCGCGCCGCGAATACATGACGTTGTAGTTCAGTTCCTGGCTCAAGTTCTCCCACAGATCGACGGCGTGATCGTAAAGACGCGCGCTTTCGTCGTAGAGATAGTTGGAGCGGATGATGGTCGTGTTGCGGCCGGTATTGCCGCCGCCGAGCCAGCCCTTGTCGATGACAGCGACATTGGTGATACCGTGCTGGCTGGCCAGATAATAGGCCGCACCCAGACCATGGCCGCCGGCGCCGACGATGACCACGTCATATTCGGCTTTTGGCTGGCTGTCAGGCCATTGCTCGTCCCAGTTCTTGTGGCCGGTCAGGGCATTCCGCAGGAGATTGAAGGCATTAAAACGCGTCATGAGCGGGCCTGCTGGTTGGAACTCTCGGTATTCAAAAGCCTACGGAGATTTACAGCGGCCGGGCTGGACAATCGCGTCTGATTGCGTGAATATTTGCGCCATGAGCTCTCATCGCGCCAAGAAACGCCTCAGCGTCGCCTTCCTGCTCGCCGACCGGTTCACGCTGTCGGCCTTCGCCAATTTCGTCGATGTGCTGCGTCTTGCTGCCGATGAGGCTGACCGTTCCCGGCCGATCCTGTGCGAATGGTCCGTGCTGTCGGCGACCCTTGGCAATGTGCAATCGAGCTGTGGTGTGAAGGTGCAACCGGATACGCGGCTCATCGACGCCGTGCATTACGACTATATCGTTGTTGTCGGCGGATTGATCAGCGACCACAGCGCCCTGCCGCCGGAGGCATTGCGGTTCCTGAAAGACCGTGCGGCAGCGGGCACTCCCCTTATCGGGCTCTGCACCGGCGTTTTCATTCTACATGAAGCCGGCCTGCTGGATGGTTATCGCTGCTGCGTGAGCTGGTTCCATCATCAGGATTTTCTCGACCGGTTCGACGCCGAGCAGATGGTCTCCGACCAGCTCTTCGTCATAGATCGCAACCGCCTGACCTGTTCGGGCGGCCATGGTGCTGCGCATCTGGCGGCGTTCCTTGTGGAGCGCCATGTCGGCCAGTCGGCCGCCATCAAAAGCCTCAATATCATGATGATCGACAGTGCGCTCAGCGGCGAAAAACCCCAGCCCGGCCAGCAGAGCACCAGAACGGCAACCGATCCCCTGGTGAGAAAGGCGATCCTGCGCATGCAGCAGAACATCGAGGTTCCGAGAACCGTGCTCGAACTTGCGCGCGATCTCGGCCTTGGCCGACGCAGCCTCGAACGGCGTTTCCTTGGAGACCTGAAAGCAACGCCCTCCAAGGTCTATCTTGAGCTGCGGCTCGACCGCGCCCTTTCCCTCCTGCGCACCACGCGGGACCCGATCACCCAGATTGCGCTCGCCACCGGGTTTTGCGATGCCCCACACCTTTCCCGCACGCTTCGTGCCGAGCGCGGATTCAGCCCCAGCGAATATCGCAAGACGCAGATTGGCCACACGACAACGGACGAAGAATTCGCCGTCGGCGTGTTGTTGCCGCAACCTTGAGGCTTTGCTGTTCACCTGCGAAAAGTCGGGCCCTGCAAAAAATAGATCAACGTAATTGATATGGTCAGACTTGCCCGTACCGGTATAAAAGTCCTCGATCCTGTTTAGGGGAGCCGTGGGGGGAATGGGATGAATTCAGAGCGTCGTGGCGTTCTCGCGCTTTTAGGTGGCCTTGTGCTGGGAAGACCGTCTGTCGGCAAGGCCGCGAGCAACGTTCCGGCAGTTGCCCAATCCCGCTCCGAATACAAACCCCGCCATGTCCTTTGTTTTCTCGGCCCGGAAAATGGTCTGGCAGCGCTGCAGCAGAGCGCTCGCGCCGCTATCGATAAATTTGCCGGCGATTTCAGTCTCGATGAGGATTATTCGCAGGATGAACCGGACGACAGGATGGAACGCTCCTTCAATGTCTGCTGGGATCGTGTCGAGCCGGATGCCTATCAGGAGAGTGACGAGGAGGCAGTCGCAGGCCACGGCTCGGTTCTTTATGTGCTTGGCCCGTCAATGGCCGCGGAAACAGCCGTGGCGACCTGCGGTAAAGCCCTGATGTTCGTGCACCACATGCTCGATAGTGGCGCAGTTGCCGTAAAGGGTGAAAGCGCCGGCGTTGCCCATGGCGTGCAGCGATGGAAGGAACTCTTCGAACAGTCGCGCCGTAACGCGGCCGCAAACGACGCCCTGGCATTCGCCAGAACCTGCCGTCTAGCCTTCGCGCGCCGGCCCATCGGCGGCGATGCCGACGGAATGGGGAGCGTCGGCTTTCATCTGGTCGGATTGCCTGACGTGGAGATACACTTCACCCGAAAAGACCAGCAGCAGCCCTCAACCAATAGCGAGCAACTGAAGATCGCCGCGCTGATTGACGATATTGCCGATCAAATGACCCGCGACGGCGTTGAAGCGGCCGTGAAGGATCGTCGTGCCGACCTGTCCGATGACACGCGGTATGAGGAGGACGAATATAAATTCAATCCGTTCGGCGTTGCGACCATTCGAGACCACAAGCTTTGACGCCACGCCTATAATGATGCGGGGCCTGGGTCGCTCTCTCCGGCGACAAGCTGCATCGGCCAGACGCAGTAACGCGCCTGATTTGGGTAAAACGGCGCATAGGCCGGCATTGTAGACAGAAGCGTCTGGGCGACCATTACACCGAGATCGTGCAGGGACATGCGGAAACTGGTCAATCGCGGTTCGAGAAACTGGCCGCGTGGACCATCACGAAAACCGATGACCGCAAGATCCCGTCCCGGTTTCAGACCCACTTCCGCCAGACGGCGATAAAGGCCAAGGGCCATCAACTCATAGATCAGCACAAGCGCGGTTGGCCGGGGCCGCATCTGTAGCCACTCGCTGGCGGCGTGATATCCGCCCTGCTCGCTCGATTTCGCCCGGATGACCAGAGAGGGATCGTAAGCAATGCCGTTCTCCTCCAGTCCGCGCCGGTACCCGTCCATGAAAACATAACCGAGATTGACGTCGCTATCGGGTGCGGCAACCGCAATGGTGCGATGGCCGGCAGCGGCGAGCCGGTTGACGGCACTGCGCGCAACCTCCTCAAAATCGAGATCGATCCACGCATGATCGGCGCTGGAAGAGGTGCGGCCGAGCGTTACGAAAGGCAAGCGGGTCTGCTTTAAAAAATCGACACGCTTATCGACACGGCGTGTCGAGGAAATGATCATCGCATCCACCATGCGGCGCGCCACCATGCGCTTGAGATATTCGTCCGGGTCTTCCTCACCGGGACACGGCAGAACGATAAGATCGAGATTGTGAGCGGAAAACACGCTTTGCAAACCATCCGTCACTCCCATGAAGAAGTTGTCGGAGTTCTCCACCGTCTGCGCGTCGCTGCCGGTCATCAGGCCGATGACGTTAGTCGTCCCCTGCCTGAGACTGCGGCCTGACTGGTTTGCGACATAGCCAAGTTTTTCCGCCGCCTCCAGAACACGCCGCCGCGTCTCCTCGTTAACGTCGGGCTTGCCGTTCAAGGCACGGGAAACGGTGCCTATCGATATCTCCAGATAATCGGCAAGCTGACGAATTCCTTTCATGCACTCCCCCTCCTGAGCCGGGTACGAAATATGCGTCCCCAATAACGGTATTGACATATCTAACATGATCATCCTAGTGTCGTAAACGTTTACGACGCTCTGCGCAAAGAGGAGTTTGCCCAGAGACCGGGGAGAGAAGATGACATATAATGCCGTTTTATGCGGGTGCGGAGCTATGGCCAAAGGCTGGCTGCGCGCCATTCAATCGACGCCGGACATTCTCGGCGCGATCAAGATCGTCGGCTTCGTCGATCTGAACGAAGACACGGCACGCGCGCTTGCCGAAGAATTCTCCCTCACCGACGTCATCATCGGCGTCGATCTCCGCGATGTTCTCGCACGGACCAAAGCCGACATCCTGTTCGATGTCGTCATCCCGCAGGCACGGTATGCCGTGGTTGAAACCGGTCTTGCAGCCGGGTGCCATGTGCTCAGCGAAAAGCCGCTTGCGGCCTCGATGGAAGAAGCCGAAAAGCTGGTGGAACTGGCGGAAAAGGCCAGAAAAATTCATGCTGTGGTGCAAAACCGGCGCTTTATCTCCGGCATCCGGCGGCTGCGCCGGGCCGTGGAAGACGGCATTATCGGTGATTTGACGGCCATTCACTGCGACTTTTTCCTCGGACCCCACTTCGGCGGTTTCCGCGAGGAGATGAAGAACGTTCTTCTTCTCGACATGGCGATCCACACTTTCGATGCGGCGCGTTTCGTCGCCGATGAAAAGCCGCTCTCCGTGTTTTGCGTGGAGAAAAATCCGGCAGGCTCCTGGTACGCCCACGGGGCAAGCGCCAATGCCATATTCGAATTCTCCAACGATGTGGTCTTCACCTATCGCGGCTCCTGGTGCGCGGAAGGCGAAAGAACCAGCTGGGAGGCCCGCTGGCGGCTGATTGGCTCCAAGGGCATGATCCTCTGGGACGGCGAAGACAATTTCTCCGCATCCGTCGCCGGCGAAGAGCCGGGTCTTCTACGCGGATTCAAGACCGTAAACGTTTCCGACAGTATTTCCGAGAAGGATACGCACGGCCACGCCAGCGTCATACTCTCGTTTCTTCAATCCATCCATACCGGCCAGATGCCGGAAACGGCCTCCTTCGACAACATCAACAGCCTGGCAATGGTGATCGGCGCGATTGAAAGCGCCCGCATCGGCCAGCGCGTTTCCATCGCAGCATAAGGACCGACAGACGTGAGCAATCCGGCAAAATCCATCCGCATCGGCACCATGGTCAGCGCCACCAAGGGACAGGCAGCTGAACGCATCGGGCAGATAGCCGATCTTGGTTTCGAAAGCTTCGAACCGTTCTTCTGGCAGACGACCAACGGCCAGGACCTTGCCGAGCTTGGCAAGCGTTCACTTGACGCGATCGGTGACCGCGACATCACCATCGGCACGCTCGGCATGTTCGGCAATCCGCTGGAGGAAACGGAAATCGACCTTCAGACCTTGCAGGGCTGGAAAGACTGCATCGACAATGCTCATCACTTCGGTGCCACCTGCGTTGCCGGTTTCACCGGCCGCCTACGCGGAAAGCCGCTGCCCGAGAGCCTGCCCCGTTACAAGGAAATCTGGAGCGAGCTTGCCAAACGCGCAGGGGACAAGGGCGTGAAGATCGCCTTTGAAAATTGCGCCATGGACGGCAACTGGCAAACCGGCGACTGGAACATCGCCCATAATCCGGATGCGTGGGAACTGATGTTCAACGAAACGCCGGACGAGAATATCGGCATCGAATGGGAACCCTGCCACCAGATGGTTTATCTCATCGATCCGCTGCCGCAGATCCGCAAATGGGCGGACAAGATTTTCCACGTGCACGGCAAGGATGCGACCATTCGTTGGGATGTCATTCGTGAGCATGGGATTTTCGGCAAGGAAAAATTCGTCTTCATGCGCACGCCGGGCTTCGGCGACAGCAACTGGACGGACATTATTTCGGAACTGCGCCTGGCCGGCTGGTCCGGCTCGATCGACATCGAAGGCTGGCATGACCCCGTCTATCGCGACGCGCTGGAAATGACGGGACAGGTACACGGCCTGAACTATCTGAAACATTGCCGGGGCGGCGATTTTGTCGTCGATCCCACCTGAGGAATGGAAGCCTTTGGGAGAAGGCTTCCAGTAATTGCAGAGACGATAACCAAGAGGAGGAGATTATTATGGGTATCGCGAAATGCATGATCGCCGGTGCGCTTGTTCTGGCAGGCGTATCCGCCGGTGCGATGGTGGCGCATGCGGAAGATGTGACCTTGACCCTGTGGTCGCTGGACAGGGACATCCAGCCGGCACCCAACCTGGTAAACGAGTTCAACAAGCTCAATAACGGCATCAAGATCGAATACCGGCAATTGCAGTTCGATGATGTGGTGAGCGAATCCATGCGCGCCTACTCGACCGGCAACGCGCCCGATATCATCGCCATCGACAACCCAAACCACGCCATGTTCGCCGCTCGTGGCGCGTTTCTTGACGTGACGGATATGATTGCGAAGTCGGACGTCATCAAGACGGCAAACTATTTTCCGGGTCCGCTGAAATCCGTAACATGGGACGGCAAATATTTCGGCGTTCCGAAGGCGACTAATACGATCGCACTCTATTACAACAAGGACCTGTTCAAGGCAGCCGGTCTCGATGCGGCAAAACCGCCGCAGACCTGGGACGAGCTTGTGGAAGCTGCCCGCAAGCTGACCAACCCCGCCAAGAATGTTTACGGCATCAGCTTCAGCGCCAAGGCCAACGAGGAAGGCACCTTCCAGTTTCTGCCATGGGCGCAGATGGCCGGCGCCACCTACAAAAACATTAATACCGATGGCGCGGTGAAGGCGCTTGAAACATGGAAGACCCTTCTCAGTGAAAAGCTGGCCTCGCCGGATACGCTGACGCGCAGCCAGTGGGATTCCACCGCCACCTTCAACGCCGGCAACGCGGCCATGGCGATCTCCGGTCCTTGGGAAATCGACCGCATGCTCAAGGACGCCAAGTTCGACTGGGGCGTAACGCTACTGCCGGTTCCGACGCCGGACGCGCCGCGGTCTTCGGCCATGGGCGACTATAACTGGGCGATCTTCTCCAAGAGCAAACATCCCGCCGAAGCCTTCAAGGCCATCGAATTTTTCGCCTCGCAGGACAAGGACATGTTCAAAAACTTCGGGCAATTGCCGGCGCGTTCCGATATTCCCGTTCCGCCCACCGGCAACGCGCTGAAGGACGAAGCGCTCAAGACCTTTATCGAGCAACTCAAATATGCGCAGCCGCGTGGTCCCTCGCCTGAATGGCCGAAGATTTCCAAGGCGATCCAGGACGCTATCCAGGGCGCCCTGTCGGGTCAGATGACGCCGAAGGCCGCGCTCGATCAGGCCGCTGAAAAGATAAAGCTGATCGAAGGCTGATCTGTCTGGGCGGGCGGCCGGGTTCACCCGGCCCCATCCAAGGGGTTCCTCCCGGTGGGGCTGCCTGCTGCTTAATGCAGCGGCGGCCCCGATCGGAGCTTGTGAGGATGTTTCATGAAAAAACTGTTTTCCAGCGTCAGCGACGGTCGTGGTTTCGACCTCATCCTTGTCGCTTTTCCTTTGGGCTTCCTGTTCGTCATGGCGGGGCTGCCGCTCATCTACAACATCGTCATGAGCTTTCAGGAAGTCGACATGTTCAGCCTGGGCACCTTCGTGCGCCCCTTCGTCGGCTTCAAGAATTATATCGACCTGTTCCGGCAACCGGAAACATTGCCGATCCTTTTCAACACCGTCACCTTTGTCGTCACCTCGATTGCCGGGCAATTCGCGATCGGCTTCGGTCTGGCGCTGTTCTTCTGGGTGAACTTTCCCGGCGCCACCTGGCTGCGCGGGCTGTTCCTCGTTTCCTGGGTCATGCCCGGCCTCGTCGTCGGCGCGATCTGGAACTGGATATTGTCAGGCGATTTCGGCGTGCTGAATTTCTTCCTGCGGGAAAGCGGCATGATCTCAGGCAATATCTTCTGGCGATCGGACGCGAATTTTTCGCTCTGGGCCGTGGTCATCGCCAATATCTGGCTCGGCACCTCGTTCAACATGATCCTTCTTTCTGTCGGCCTCGCCTCCATCCCCGGTGATCTCTACGAAGCGGCGGAGCTGGATGGCGCGAACGCCTGGCAGCGTTTCTACACCATCACCCTGCCGATGATGCGTTCCACCATCGGCGCGATCATCTCGCTCGGCCTGATCTTCACGCTTCAGCAGTTCGATCTTTTCGCCGCCATCACCGATGGCGGGCCCAACAACAGTTCCAACGTAGCGCAATATTGGGCCTGGGATCTTTCGTTCCGGCAATATGATTTCGGCAAGGGCGCGACGATCTCCGTCATCATGATCGTTTTCGTCATGCTGGCTTCCGTCGTTTATGTGCGCTCGACACGGCATGAGGTGCGCGGATGAGTATCACGACCCGCAACCGGTTGATGCTGGCAATCGCCATCGTGCTTGCCGTCATCTATCTCTTTCCGCTCTACTGGATGTATCTGACCTCGCTGAAAAGCGGCTCGGAGATGTTTGCTAACCCGCCGGGCTTCTGGCCGGCCGATCCGCAATGGCAGACCTATGCCTATGTATGGGAAAGCCGCAATATGGGCCGTTATCTGTGGAATTCGGTGCTCATCGCTTCAAGTGCCGTGGCGCTCATCACCGTGCTTGGCGTTGGCTGCGCCTATGTGCTGGCGCGCTATCGCAACGTCTGGGTTGATATCGGCCTCTTCCTCATCCTCATGCTGCAGGTTCTGCCGGCATCCCTGATGATTACGCCGATCTTCGTCGGCTTCTCGCAAGTGGGTCTGCTGGATTATCCCCGCCTGTCGGTCATTCTCGCCATTGCGGCGAAAAGCATGCCCTTCTTCGTGGTGCTGGTGCGCGCAACCTTCATGGCGGTGCCGCAGGAGCTGGAAGAGGCAGCGCTTGTGGACGGCAATTCCCGCGTCGGCGCCTTCTTCAACATCGTGCTGCCGCTTGCCAGAAACGGCATTCTCGTCAGCGCCATTCTCATTTTCATGCAGGCATTCGGGGAATTCGTCTATTCGAAATCGATGATCCAGGCGGCTGAATTGCAGCCTGCCAGTGTCGGCCTCAATTCCTTCATGGGCCCCAACACCAGCGAATGGAACAACATCATGGCCTATGCGACCATGTATGTGACGCCCATTCTTGCCCTGTTCATTCTCTTGCAGCGCCGCATCGTTTCCGGCCTGACATCGGGAGCGTTAAAATGACCCTTCAGATAGAACTTTCCGGCGTAAACAAATATTACGGTGCCTTTCACGCGCTGAAGAACATCCATCTTTCCATCAAGAAGGGCACCTTCGTCGCCCTCGTCGGCCCGTCCGGTTGCGGAAAGTCCACTTTGCTGCGTTCGCTGGCGGGGCTGGAAACCATATCGAGCGGCGACATGCGCATTGCAGGCACTTTGATGAACGGTGTGCCGCCGCGCAAGCGCGATGTCGCGATGGTGTTCCAGTCCTATGCGCTCTACCCGCACATGACGGTGGAGGAGAACCTGACCTACTCGCTGCGCATGCGCGGCGTGGCAAAATCGGAGGCCCGCAAGGCGGCAGAGGAGGTTGCAGCCACCACAGGCCTGTCAAAGCTGATGAAGCGCTATCCGCGCGAACTTTCCGGCGGGCAGCGCCAGCGTGTGGCGATGAGCCGCGCGATCATCCGCAACCCGCAGGCATTCCTGTTCGACGAACCGCTCTCCAATCTAGACGCGGCCCTGCGTGTGCACATGCGCAAGGAAATCCGAGCGTTGCACGACCGCCTGCACGCCACCTCGGTCTATGTCACCCATGACCAGATAGAGGCGATGACGATGGCGGATCACGTCGTCGTCATGCGCGACGGCGTGATCGAACAGCAGGGCACGCCACTGGAATTATACGACCGCCCGGTCAATCGTTTTGTTGCTGGCTTCATTGGTTCACCGGCAATGAATTTCATTCCGGCAACGGTCAGCCCGGACGGCGCGGCGCTTCAGCTGCGTTTCAGTGAAGGCGAGCCGCAGCAGTCCATCAAAAACCCGGCTCCCTTATCGCCCGGCAAGCGTGTCATCGTTGGTATCAGGCCGGAACACATCCGACCGCGAACCGCAACCGGCGCGGCGTTGACGTTACCTGTTTCGGCCGTGGAAACCACAGGTTCGGCCACCTTCCTCACCCTTGGCACATCGACCGAAGTGGTCATCGCTATACAGGGACGCAGTGAGGTCAGGAGCGGCGAAGTCGTCGGCCTCGACATCAACCCGACCGACCTGCATTTGTTTGATGAAGAAACCGGAGCCGGCCTCGGAGGCCGGTGAAACGAACCATGGGGCATATCCGGACCGGACGGCCCTTCGGGGCTTTCCGATCCGCAACGAGGTGAAAGCTTCAGCGCCCCATGATGATGTCGAGGATGTTGCGGCGCGTGGTTGCGGAGGTGGCGGTGGCCCGGCCAACCTCGCGGGCGGCGATGGCGGGCGAACCGGAGCCTTCAATATCCACCCATCGACCGGCATGCTCCGTGGATTGACGCTTGAGATAGGTATAGGGCGTTTCGTCCCAGCGAAAGATCTTCGATTTCATATTGTCGAGGATGAAATCTCCGCGGTCCGTTCTTACCGTGAGGATGGCATGGCCATCGCCTTTTTCGTCGCGGACGACGGTGATCAGCAGATCGGAAACCGGGAAACCGGCATCCATAAGCCGTTTCCGTTTCTCCAGCGTGAGGTCCTCGCAGTCTCCCGCGCCGTTATAGGGATACTCCCAATAGTCCTCGTAACCCCAAACTTCCATGTCGGA
This sequence comes from Agrobacterium sp. A3-95, assembly GCF_053521785.1. Lineage (NCBI taxonomy): Bacteria > Pseudomonadati > Pseudomonadota > Alphaproteobacteria > Hyphomicrobiales > Rhizobiaceae > Agrobacterium > Agrobacterium sp. A3-95. Next base: position 87,111 of record NZ_JBNWDR010000012.1, read on the forward strand.
ACGCTGGTCGATTTCGATATTGACTGCGCTGTTGATCGAAACAAGGGTAGCCCAGACATCAGGCGTAAGACTGAGCGGCGGCATTTCCCTGACCGGCTGACATTCATCCGTATGCCGCTTGCAGAAATCGTAATGCCCGATGGGCTGCGACGTGAACTTGCCAGTCTGCATCGAAGGAGACGCCTGCACCGGCGCAGCGAAACCCGCGACGGCCAGAATGAAACATGCTTGCAGCAATTTGATGAGATGGGTCATGTTCGTCTCCTGACGACATGACCTACCGGTGGCGATTTGAGTTCACATGAAACAAAATGCTCGACTTTTAACGAACCCGATAATTCCGCTCCCGATGGTCCCGACAAGGAGCGGCGTTGACTGGGATAACGCCGGGGTAGCCACGGCATCTGAACGGTCAGCAACGGTAAAGTGAGCAGCGGGAACTTGCCACGCCGGGGCGGCCTGCCTATGAAGAGGCCGTCACGCAATAGTAATCCACATATTAGAGAACGCTGCATGAGCCTGTTTGCGAAGACCACCCGCGCGGCCGCTGTCATTCTGGCACTGGCCTGCCTGCCCTCAAATGCCGCAGCGCAGCAGATGGTCGTCGTACCTCCCGGAAACCGCTCCGCCCAACAGCCGGAAATACCTCAGGCCTCGGCGATCAGGACCAGGGCGTTTTCCACGACCTATGAGGAAAAATTCCGCAAGACGGTCGATCTTCTAAACAGCGAACCCGGTCTACTTGGCAAGATCAGGAAGGCGGGAGCGGCCTATGGCATCGACCCGATCCATATCGTCGGCGCCATCGTTGGCGAACACACTTTCAACGTCACCGCCGTGGACCGCCTGCAGACATATTACGTCAAGGCCATTTCCTATGCGGAACTCGATATAAAATTCAGCTATCAGGGCGTTGCCCTGAAGACGTTTCTCGAGCGTCCGGAATTCCGCTCCTGCGCGACGCTTGCCACGACATCCGAGCAATGGAGCTGCCGCGATATCGTTTGGGATGCAAGTTTCCGCGGCAAGGTCGTCGATGGCGTGAGCTATGAAGCGATTTCGTTCCAGCGGGCCTTCTTCCAGCCCTTCTATGCCGGACAGACCTTTGGTCTTGGCCAGATCAGCCCGTTGACGGCGCTGCAGGTTACCGATCTCGTAAACAGAACCAGTGGTCTGCCGAAACTCTCCGCCGACAGGCCGAAAGAGATCTACCGCGACGTCATGGATCCTGACCGGAGCATCATCTACATCGCCGCTATCCTTCGAGATTCCATCGATGCCTACAGGGAAAAAGGCTTCGACATTTCCGGCAATCCCGGCATCACCGCCACCCTCTACAATGTCGGCCAACCCCGGCGTCGCGCCGAACGCCTGCGGACGGCCGTGGATGCAGGCGCAAAGAACCTGCTGCCGGTTGAAAACTACTATGGATGGCTTATCAACGAGCGCCTCGACGTTCTGAGAGGCATCCTCGATGGCAAGGCCATCGACAAGCGAACCACCTCGGATATCGGCGAAAAAACGCGATAATGCCCTTGCAGGGAGGATTGCAAATCTGCCTCGCAAAGGATGATGCACGCAAAACGCTTCCCCGACCGCCCGGAATCTGCTACTGCCACGTGCACAAGAATTGACTGATAGTGGGATAATTCCGCGATATGCCTGACGAAGGCGACAGTACCGACGATAGTCGACACCGAACGAGGCTGGCTTGCGTAAAGCGAAGCCAGCCTCGTCCTTTCTTGTTTTCTTCAACGAAACGGGTTTCAACCTCGGATGTTCAGTCCGGGGCTTTTTGCGTTCGCGCCCGTTCCCATAAAGGCCCCTGACCATGGAATTCCTCGCAGATCCAAATATCTGGATCGGCCTCGTTACCCTTATCGTCCTCGAAGTCGTCCTCGGTATCGACAACCTCGTTTTCATCGCGATCCTCGCCGACAAGCTGCCGCCGCATCAACGCCACAAGGCGCGGATCGTCGGTCTGTCGCTGGCGCTTGTCATGCGCATTCTGCTGCTGTTTTCGATTTCATGGATCGTGACGTTGACGCGGCCGCTATTTCAGGTCGCGGACTTCTCCTTCTCCGGGCGCGACCTCATCCTCATTCTCGGTGGTGCGTTCCTGCTCGCCAAGGGAACGATGGAACTGCACGAACGGCTGGAGGGCGCGCATAAGCCAAAACAGGGCAAGGTCGTCCATGCCGTCTTCTGGCAGGTGATCGTGCAGATCGTCGTGCTTGATGCCGTGTTCTCGCTCGACAGCGTCATCACCGCCGTCGGCATGGTCAACAATCTCTGGGTGATGATTACCGCCGTCTGCGTGGCCATGGCCGTGATGATGGCAGCATCGAAGCCGCTGATGAGCTTCGTGTCGAAACACCCCACCGTGGTCATTCTCTGCCTCGGCTTCTTGTTGATGATCGGCTTCAGCCTGATCGTCGAAGGTTTCGGCTTCCACCTTCCCAAGGGTTACCTCTATGCCGCAATCGGCTTTTCCGTGCTCATCGAGGCGGCAAACCAGATTGGCAGGCGCAATCGCGAAAAACGCATCACCGCCGGTGATATGCGCGAGCGGACGTCCGATGCCATTCTGCGGCTTCTGGGCGGCCGTGTCGGCGAAGAACAGTCCCTTGGCGAGACAGCCGACGTCATCGCGGCACAGGCGGCACGAAGCGACCTGTTCAAATCCGAGGAAAAGGACATGATCCGCGGTGTCCTTACGCTTGCCGAGCGCCCCGTTGTATCAATCATGACGCCACGGACGGAAATCGACTGGCTCGATGTCGACGCCGACCACGATACGCTAAGGAACCGCCTGCTGGAACTCGACCATTCCCGCCTGATGCTCGCGCAGGGCAAGCTGGATTCGTTCCTCGGTGTCGCCGCAACAAGGGACTTGCTACGCGATCTTCTGCATGACGGCAAATTGAACCTAGAGCGCTCGCTGCGCCAACCCCTCGTCGTGCATGAAAGCGCCACCGCGTTGCAGGTCATGGAGCAGCTGCGCAAATCCCCGCTCCAGATGGCCGTCATCGTCGACGAATACGGCACGCTTCAGGGAATAACGACGCCTACCGACATTCTCGAGGCTATCGCCGGCGAATTTCCGGATGAGGGCGAGGAATCGCAGATTTCGGAACGGGCAGAGGACGGTTCCTGGCTGCTGGACGGCGTTGTCGACGTCAGACGGGTATCCTATCTGCTGGATATCGATCTGGTGGACGAGGACGATCGTTACTCCACCGTCGCCGGCTATATCCTCTGGCGCCTCAATCGCCTTCCCGAGATCGGCGAACGTGTTTCCGGCGACGGGTTCGAGTTCGAGATCGTTTCCTGCTCGGACAGAAACATCGAAAAGGTCCGGGTCTGGAACACCACGCTTCCCGAGGCGTGAGCTGGAAAAATCCCGAACCCGTTTCGAAATGGCGACGTGACGTGCAAGCAACGGCACGTCTCCACATTTGCATCACCAAGCAAGCGGCCGACCGGTGAAAACCGTCCTCCGCTCTAGTGGGCGGCATCGATCGTGGTAATCCAGCCGGCGGCGCGGCGGGCTGCTTCCGCAAGCACCGGTTTCGGCGCCTTGTACCATTCGTTTTCAGGCAGCTCACGCTTCACGCGTACGAAGCTGATGGCATCGTCGAGCGTCGGGAATTCCACCGGCAACGTCATATGCAGAAAGAGCGCAACAACAGCGACGGAACGCGAACGGCCGCCGCGGCAATTGATCAGCACGCTGCCGCGCTCGCGCCGGGGATAGGACGGCTTGTCGGGCAGTATCTGTTCGAGCGCCGCCCGCAGGATGTAATGGGCCGCAACCATCTGGGTATCGGGATTTCCATCGCCGTCGATCAGGCCGATCTTGTAATAACGTATTTCGCCGGGTCCATAGACGCTGCCTTCATGATCGGAAACGATCTGCGGCTGCTCCACGAAGTTGAAGTCGAGATTGACGGCGCAATTGACGACGGTGGTGATGCCGTTTTCACGCAGAAGCTTCAGATCGCTGGCGCCTTCCTTACCTGAAATGAAGAGATCGACGCCATAAAGCGGATGCCGCTCATAGATGCGGCTGAGCTTCGGCAATTCGCCGGTTTCCTGTTCGCGAGGTAGGGTCTTTTCCGGTTGCGGCATGTCTTGTCTCCATCGGCGCCGATGTGGCGGCCGTCATGTCCTTGCTTGTTCAGGCGTTTGCAGCCGTCTGGCTTGGCGGGATCGCTGCCCTGGCTATGCGGCTTGCGGATATGGATCGCGCCACCCGCTGCAATGTCTGGTAATTCGCCCCCTCGCCCGTGGCGATATAGCCGGGGCAGAGAAAATCGGCCGACCCCTCCGCCACCTTCCCCAAGGTCAGCGGCTCGTATGTTCCCCCGGCATTCTTGAGAATGAGGATGGCTGCTGCCACATCCCAGGCGTTGACGCCGAAGCCCGCAGCAGCATCTGTCCAGCCTGCCGCCACATGCGCGATGCTGAGGGCAGCGCTGCCGGGCCGGCGCAGCGTCGAGAAGGTCTCGACAAGCGCACCGAAATTGGAAAGCGCCGCATCCCGCCCATCCAGCCGGAAATCGCGCGAGACCGGATAGCCCGTGATAAGCGTCGCCCGGGTTTCATCTGCGACGCTGCGGGAGCGCAGCCTGTCGCCGTTGAGATAAGAAGCCTCGAGGTCGGCGGAAAACATCTGGTCAGTCACGGGGTCGTACACCACGCCGGCAACGGCTTCCCCACCGATGACGGCGGCAATCGATACGCACCAGAAGGCAAGGCCACGGGCAAAATTCGCCGTGCCGTCAATCGGATCGACATACCATTGCACCTCGCCGTTGCCGATCTGGCCACCCTCTTCGCCCATGATCGCCGAATTCGGCTCCCGTTCGAGAATGACGGCGCGGATCGCGGCTTCGGCGCGTTTGTCGTGAATGGTGACGATGTCGTGGAGATCGACCTTGTAATCCACCGCCATATCAGAGCGGAATGCCACCAGCAGCGGATCGCGCACGGCACGCGCCGCCGCTTCGGCGATTTTCATCAGCCGCACCGAGCGGGAAAGCGCCTCCTCATTTCCAGATTTGTTTTCAGTCGAAGAAGGGCTTTGCATCGGCATATCCAGTCTGTTTTTTTCGCAAAGGAGGGACCGGCGCGGCAGGACCGCGCCAGCCTGGATTATTTCCTGTAGTTAACGCGCCAGACATCCTGCCATTCCTCGCGACGATCGAAATCGTTGAGGCCGGTGGCGGACTCGTAACCCATCAGCCTGTCGGCAACCTTCATCAGCCCCGACGGCTCGTCAGCCGGCATCTTGATGTCGATATTGGTCGGCAGCTTGCCGTCCTTCATCTGCGGTGCGATGCCCTCTTCCGTCAGTATGTAGTGGACGAAGAGTTTCGCCATGTTCGGACTTTTGGTCTTGGAGGCGATGAGCCCAAGCTTGATGTAGGTCCAGCCGACCCAGGGATCGAGACCAGTGCAGAGGCCGAGCTTGTAGCCCTTGTCGGCATTGTCGCGGAACTTGGCAGAGCTGAGCAGGCCGAAGAAGGGCTGCTTCTGGCCGGGTGCGCCGACGGCCTCTGCCACCGGGTCATCGCCATCGGTGGCAAGCGGGCCGTTCTGCGCCAGCGCCTTGATCCAGGCTGCGGCCGCATCCTTTTCGATATCCTTGCCAAAATGGGCCTTGTAGGCGGCCGCCACCTTCTCGTTGCCGTGGGCTTCGAGCTGGTTGAACCAGTCCGTATAGGTGCTCTTGCTCAAGGGATCGACCATGGCGACCTTGCCTTTCCATTTCGGCTCGGTCAGTTCCCAGATGTTGGTCACCGGGCATTTATCATAGGCTTCCGTATTGTAAGCCCAGACATTGGCGTTGGTGGAGATTGCCAGCGGGTTCTGGAACTGCGCCGGGATTTTCGCAACCATGTCGCCCGGCAGGTAATTCTCGACAAAACCCGCCGGCAGAAGCTGCGCGAGCGCCGATGGCGCATCGGTGATCAGCACCACGTCGCCCTGCACATTGCCGGACTGGCTTTCGCGGATGATCATTTCCAGCTGGCTGTTGGCGGAAACCTTCACGCCTGTCGCCTTTAACCCGTATTTGGCGCTGAACTTGTCGGCCATCTCCACGATCTTGCCGGTGCTGTCGTAGATATTGATCGGCTTCTCCTGCTTCGCCGCCGCCAAGATCGCATCGAGATCGAAGGTTTCTTCGGCTGCAGCCCCCATTGCGGATATGCCTGCAACGGCGATGGCTATCGCCGTCATCGGTAAAAATCTGCTTCTTCTCATCGTTCCCCTCCCAAGGAAAAGGCAAGGCAGGCTCACGCCTGCCCTGCCGCTATTTTTTGTAGTTCACACGCCAGAAATCCTGCCAGCCTTCGCGCTTGTCGAGGTCGTCGGCCGCCGTTGCGGCATCAAAGGCCATCAACTCGTCGAGATGATCGGCTACCCGCGATGGTTCGTCCGCCGGCAGACCGATTTTCGTGTTGCCGGAGATTTTGCCATCGACCGTCTGCGGCGCGATGCCCTCTTCCGTCATCAGATAGTGAAGGAAGAGCTTTGCAGCATTCGGGCTTTTGGTCTGCCCGGCAATCAGGCCGAAGCCGGGATAGAGGAACCCGGAAAACGGTTTTACGCCGCTGCAAAGACCGAGCTTCAGCCCCTTGGCCTCATTATCGCGGTATTTCGCCGCCGAGGTGATGACGAAAAAGGGATCGGTCTGTCCCGGAGCGCCCGCCGCATCGGCAACCGTGCTCGAGTCCGTCAGCAGGGGAGCGTTCTCGGCAAAGGCCTTCACCCAGGCAGCCGTCGCGCTTTTTTCACCCGTTTCCAGCTTCTTGCCGTAAAGCTCCTCATAGGCCTTGGCGACATCGGCATCATGATGGGTTTCGATCTGGTTGAACCAGTCGGCATAAAGCGGCTTGTCGAAGAGATCGAGCATGGCAAGCTTGCCCTTCCAACGCGACTCCGTCAGCTGCCAGATGTTGGTGACCGGGCATTTGTCGTATTTCTCGGTATTGTAGGTCCACACATGCGGATCCGAAACGACCACGAGCGGATCGCGCAGCTTTTGCGGAATATCGCTTTCCATATCCGGTGGCGACCAGCTGGTGGCAATGCCTTCCGGCAGAAGTTCCCCCATGGCGGAGGCGACATCCGTTGCGACGCTGACATCGCCGACGACATTGCCGGCGCGATGTTCGCGGATCATCAACTCGACCTGAGTTGCCTCGTTCACTTTCTTGCCGCTTGCCTGCACGCCATATTTGGCGGTGAAGGCCTGTGCGGTGTCGACGATCTTGCCGGTCACCGCATAAACGGTGATCGGTTTTTCCTTCTTCGCGGCGTCGATGAGCGCATCGAGATTAAAGGCGTCCTGCGCGTGGGCAACACCGCCAAGCGCCAGCGAGAAGATAAGGGAAAGGGCTGAAGCCGCCATCCGCCGCCGCCGCTCGCCACCACATCGGTTCTTGGTCATGATATTCACTGTGTCGGTCCCCCCGTTATTTCTTGTAATTCACACGCCAGAAGTCCTGCCAGGTTTCGCGCGCATCCCAGTCTTCCAGGCTGGTGGCCATGCTGTAGGGCAGAACGCGGTCGAGCACGGCGCCGATACCCGAAGGTTCGTCGGCGGGCAGTTTCACGTCTTTGTTGGTGGACATCTTGCCGTCGATCGCCTGCGGCGCGATGCCTTCAGCAGTCATGACGTAGTGAATGAAGAGCTTTGCAGCATTGGGGCTATCCGTGCCCTTGGTGATCAGGCCGACACCTGGATAAAGCCAGCCGATCCACGGCTTCAGCTCCTTGCAGAGGCCGAGTTTCATGCCCTTGTCGGCATTATCGCGAAACTTCGCCGAGCTGATGAGGCCCATGAAGGGCTGCTTCTGGCCAGGCGTGCCAACGGCTTCCGCCGCCGCTGCATCGGCATCGGTCAGCAGCGGCGCGTTGGCGGCAAGTGCCTTGACCCAGGCCGCTGTCGCGCTTGACTCTGCGGTCTTGAGGTCCTTGCCGTAAAGCGCCTTATAGGCCGCCTTCACCTCTCCATCGCCATGCTTAGCCATCTGGTTGAACCAGTCGACATAGGATGCCTTGCCGAGCGGATCCTGCATCGCCACCTTGCCCTTCCACTTCGGGTCGGTCAGTTCCCAGATATTGGAAACGGGGCATTTGTCGAAAAGCTCGGTATTGTAGGCCCAGACATTGGCGCTGGTGACGACGGTCAGCGGATCCTGATATTCTGGCGGAATATTGCCAGCGAGATCCGGCGGCAACCAGCTTTCGACAAAGCCCATTGGAATAAGCTGTGCCATCGCCGCCGGGGCATCGCTTATGATCGAGACGTCACCCTGAATATTGTTGGCCCGCGCCTCTCGGATGACCATCTCCAGCTGCGCTGTTGCCTTTACCTTCGCACCCTCCGCGCCCACGCCATACTTCTTGGCGAAATTCTTCGCCATTTCCACGATCTTGCCCGTGCTGTCATAGACGGTGATCGGCTTTTCCTTTTTGGCAGCCTCGATCAGGGCGTTGAGGTCGAAAGGCTCCCCCGCCTTCGCCACGCCGCCAAACGTTGCCAGAATTGCCGTTGCACACAGGAGACGGCTAAGGCCGCCCGTCATTTTCCGCTTCATACTGCTCCTCCTTCAGCAAGCGATTGTCAGTCTTTTCATCGTTGTCAGTTGTAGCTACTGCTCCTCAGCACGGCGTCCGCTTCGGTAATCCGTTGCCCTTTTGCGTCGAACACATGCAGGGCGTCGGGAGGCACGTGGAAAAACACACGGTCGCCACTATCGACGCGCGGCAGGGCATGGGTGGTCAGGAACAGCGTGTGGTTCTCGCTGCTCAATTCGAGAATCCAGCTGCCGCCCGTCGGAAGCACGCCGGTCACCGTCATTTCACCGAAGAGGCTGCCCTGCGGTACATCCTCAGACCTTGCCGTGTAACCCATCGCCTCTGGCCGCATGCCGACCGAGGCGATGCCGCGCAACTGCGGATAACGTGTTGCGAAATAAGCCTCCGCATTGTCGGCGATATCAGACACGCCGGGCTGGCCGAAGGTCAGAATATTGATCGGCGGACTGCCGACGAATTCGGCGACGAAGCGGTTGGCCGGACGGTCGTAGATATCGTTCGGCGTACCCATCTGCTGGAGTGTGCCCTCGTTCATGACGGCGATTGTCGTTGCAAGTGTCATTGCCTCCCACTGGTCATGCGTCACGAAGACGATGGTGGTCTTGAACTCCTTGTGCAGCCGCTTCAGCTCGGCGCGCATTTCCAGCCGCAGCCGGGCATCGAGGTTGGACAGCGGCTCATCCAGAAGCAGCACACCGGGATTGACGGCAAGCATGCGGGCCAGCGCCACACGCTGCTGCTGCCCACCGGAAAGCTGTGACGGATAACGGTCGCGGTACTTGGCAATGTCTAGCGCCTGCATGACGCGCTCGACGCGTGCCTCCCGCTCGGCTTTCGGCAGCTTGCGCAGGCGCAGGCCGAAATCGGTGTTGCGCTCGATGGTCAGATGTGGCCAGAGCGCGTAGCTCTGGAAGACGAGCCCCATTTCGCGCTTTTCCGGCGGCACGAATATGCCGTCATTGACGGAATCTATCACCCTGTCGCCGACACGGATTTCACCGCCGGAGAGGTTTTCAAGACCCGCGATCATGCGCAGCGTCGTGGTCTTGCCGCAGCCGGAAGGGCCAAGCAGGCACATGAATTCGCCGTCGCGGATTTCGAGATCGAGATCGGAAACCGCATTTGCGGAATTCACGCCGTAGTTCTTCTGCGCCCCGCGCAGGTTGATGGTAGGCATCAGCTTCCAAGTCCTTCTGCAAGATTTGTGCGGGTCAGCTTCTGGGCCAACAGGGTACCGAAATAGGCAATGCCAGCGATGATCAGCACCACGGCGTTTGCGGCCTGCGTATAGTGGTAGTCGACCAGCCGCAGCGAATAGGTGGTCAGAACATCCGTGCTCGGCACCGCGAGGATCACAAACAGGCTCAAGCCCTTGATGCCCGAGATGAAGGGCAGGAGAACCCCCGTCACCAGCGATCCCTTCTGGATCGGGATGACGATCGAGACCATGCGGCGGAACCAACCGGCACCGGCTATCTGTGCTGCCTCTTCCGGGTCCTTTCCAAGCTGTGTCATGGCCGAGATACCGGCGCGCGAGGCATAGGGCATCTGGTCGGCAATCAGTGCGAGGATAAGGATCGTCACCGTGCCGTAGAGCGCCGGCATCGGCCCGCGTGGAACCGCAAACAGCGAGAGATAGGCGGCAGCAAAAGCGATGCCGGGCACGAGATAGGGCAGGAACGTGACCTGACGCAGATAGACCGACAGGGCGCGCACCGGCGTGCGGATGACGACATACCCGACCAGAAGGCCGAGGACGCCAGATGTGAGCGAGGCAAGACCAACGATCATCATCGTGTTCTTCGCGGCTGCCCATAGATCGGGGCTTAAAAGAACGCCGGTCTGCAAGGCCACCGTGTTGAGATTGCTGCCGATCCAGTAATCGAGCGTGAAATTGTCGAATGTGAATTTGGCCGGCATCTTCATGACGGTCGAGAGAGCGAGGGTGAGCAAAGGCAGGCCGACGCTGAGAATGAAAACAGCGGCCGCAAAGCCCGTTGCCGGAAGACGCATTTTGCCGAGGCGGCTTTGCCGGTTCATCGACCCCTTCGAGCCGATCGTCACGAAACGGCGGGCTTCGCGAACCAAGCGGGCATCGATCATCAGCGTGATGATGCCGATGAGCATGATCGAGGCCGCAACGACACCGGCAACGCCAGTCTGCCGCGAGGCGATGCTGCGGAACAGCGATGTCGAGAGGACTTCGAACTTCACGGGAAGCCCGAGAACATAGGGTACGCCGAATTCGCCGAGGCACTTTGCAAAGATCAGCACCATGGAAGATAGCAGCGCCGGGCGCATCAAGGGCAGGATGACCTGCAAAGCCACCTGATAACGATGAGCGCCGAGAATGCGGGCCGAATCCTCCAGCTGCGAGTCGAAGCGGCGCAGCGCCGAGCCGAACAGCAGGATAACGAAAGGTGTGTAATGCAGGGCAAGGATGATGGTGATCGGGAAGCGCCCATAGGCCACCCAGTCCGGCGGTGTCAGGCCCATCGCCTCGAACCAGCCGGGCTGGCCGCCAACGGTGCGATTCTTGAACAGCGTCGTCCAGGCGAGAGCGAAGGTCCATGCGGGCAGCATGTAGGGCACGATCAGCGCGGTAGCGAACCAGCGGCGACCGAACATGTCCGTGCGGCTGATAAGCCAGGCAAGCACCGTGCCGATAACAAGCGAAAGCGCAATCGCCCCCAAAGCGACGGTGAGCGTGTTGAAGAGCGGATGCCAGAAAAGATCCGTTGCGACGGGCGAGAAGAACGCCCTGTCGAGATAATAGAGCGTGAGATCACCGACATCTTTGCCAAGACGCCGTTCGTGGCCGAACTGGACACGGACGGCATCCAGAACGATAGAGATGATCGGAACGACGATCAGATAGGTGAAAAGTAACGCCGTCAGCACGCCGATGAGCGTCGTCGGCTCCCTGAGCGCGACCTTGAGGCGATATCGCCAGGCCTGCCATGCCGAAGGCGCGGTCGCCGGGGGACGCCCCAGTGCCTCCGCCTTCGTTGATTCGCTTAAAAGAGCCATTATTCCTCCCCATATGGCCGCAACATTGCTCGGACACGCCGGCAAGCATCTGCCTGCGCGCAACCTGCGGAACAGGCGGCGCGTGCGTCGAACATGAGCAATGCGTCAATGCTTCAGCAGCGGGCACATTAGGCCCGCGAGCAACGATGATCCAGCTCCTCCCGGAAACATCGCCGGCAAGCAAAACGTGGAATAAATATTCCATATAGCGCTTAACCTTGGAATGCATGATCCATCCTAAACGGCATTTTGTCAACGAAAAAATGCACACGTGATCATTGATATATGTCATTGTTTTTAAATGGTTTTATTGAACGCGTTTTGCAAATTTTCTTATCGACGCACAAGCAGTCAATTTTTCCCGCAGAATGAAAATGGAAAGGACGATATATTTGCCGGCGAAAGCGAGAACCGCCTTCCATCAGCAAGAGCGCTTCGCACCTGAAATATTTCGATTGGAATAGTCGGCCCTTATGGCCTGTGATATCAGACATGTGGTTTTGCAACGGGGAAGTTGAATGGCGAGAGGGTTCGTGACGGCCGAAGAGGTGGCGAAAAAGGCTGGTGTCTCGCGCTCCGCCGTCTCGCGCACATTCACCCCCGGCGGCAGCGTATCGAAGGCCGTCCGGCGCAAGGTGTTGAAAGCCGCGCATGAGCTTGGCTACCGCGTCAACCGTTTGGCCCAGGGCCTCAACAATGACCGATCCAATCTCATCGGGGTGGTCGGTGCCAATCTCAGCTCGCCGTTTATTTCAAAACAGCTCGACCTCCTCAGCATCGGCCTTCTGCGTCGCGGCTTGCAATGCCTGCTGCTGAATGCGGCCGATGCACGCAAGGATATCGCGCCGCTGATCGAACTGCTTTTCGAGTTTCGCGCCCAGGCCATCGTCGTACTCTCCGGCGAGCCGCCAGCCTCGATTGTCGACGAATGCATTGCTAATGGCGTGCGCCTCATCCTCATCAACCAGCGCCTCGACCGGACCGATACGAACATGGTGCTGAGCGACGATTCCCACGGCGCCGATCTCGCCGCCATGCGGCTTATGGCGGCTAAATGCCGAAAGGTCGCGGTCGTTTCCAGCGGCAGCCAGACACCGGCACAGCTGCGCCGCGCCGGCGCTTTCACCCAGCGCATGAGCATCGAGGGTATCGAGGTCGTTCCATGGTCGGGCGGTCCGACGAGTTATGACAGCGGCTATCAGGCAGGCTGCGAGTTGCTGACGGACAAGACAATAGACGGCGCCTTCTGCGTGACTGATCTGCTGGCACTCGGCTTCATGGATGCAGCAAGGCTAGAGATGGGCCGCCGAATTCCGGAAGACCTGTCGATTGTCGGTTTCGACGATATTCCGCAGGCGGGCTGGAAAAGCTATCAGCTGACGACCGTTGCCCAATCCTTTGACGCGCTGACCGAGAAGGTCCTGACCGCCCTCGACAGCGACGAGCCCGAGACCCGGCTTCAGGTCGTGCCCGTTGAGATGGTCGAAAGGATCACCGCGCGCTAGAAGAGCACTCCCGGACAAAAACCACAGCGCCGTTTTACTGGCATGGCTTCAACCCGCCTGCTTGATCCGGCTTTCGATCAGGAGACCGCTTTCATCGAGGATCGGATGTGCGACGGCGGCGATATGGGCGTTGATGCGCTTCAGATCGCGCAACATGTCGAGATGCACTGAGCTTGTCTGGATGCTGTCGGTCAGGCCGTCGCGCAGGCGCTGGAGATGTCGCTCCGATGACTGTTTTTCCAGCCGTCGCACATCTTCCTTCACCTCCACCAGCCGACGGGCAAGGTCGGCATTGCGGGTGGCGAAAACGGATTGCGCCATGCGGATATTGTCGAGCGTGATGGAGAATAGACGTTCCAGCTCGCTTTTGCCATCATCGGAAAACCTGAGACCAAGATTGATCTTCTTGGCGATTTCCGGGCGGATGCCCTTCTCGATGATATCGCCGATATGTTCGAGATTGATGGCATATTCAACGATATCCATCGCACGTCGCTGATCCTTCTGGCACAAACCATCCTGGCCCACCTTTGAGACATAGACCTTGATGGCATGCTGGATACTATCGACCCGGCCTTCCAGCGTGCTGATATCATTGAGTTTGGAAAGATCGCTGTCGCGCATGGCGTCATTCGCCTGACGCAGCATGCGCTCGATCAGGTCACCAACCAGCATGACCTCGCGGCTTGCACCGGCAAGCGCCGCAACCGGTTGACCCAGATCATGACTGTCGAGATAGCTGCGGCGGCTTTCGGCTCCCTCTTTTTCCGGCAGCAGCGCGGTCGTCATCCGCAGCAACAACGGCGATAGCGGCCATGCGATCGCGGCAACAGCAAGATTGAAAAGGAGATGCGCATCGACCGCTAGATTGGCGTGCGAGAAAGGCGACATGTCGAGCAGTGCCGCGCCGTACCCGGCAAGAGGCAGGGCTGCGACACAGCCGGTGGTCCGGACGATGAGGTTGCCAAGCGCCACCCGGCGCGCCGCGACCGGCGCCTTCAACGTCGCCAGCACCGGAGGAACCGCGCCGCCGAGATTGGCGCCGAGTACCAGCACGATAACGAGGCTTGTTTCAATGCCGCCGCTTGCCGCAAGTGACAGGATGAGGACGACGATGGCAAGGCTCGATGATGCCAGCACGGCCAGCACCGCGGAAAAGATCAACGCGACCGGCCAGGCATTGCCGAGCATGGAAATGAAGAGGTTAAGCGCCGGCGACTGCCGGATCGGATCCGTCGCCGCAGAAAGAAGATGCAGGGAAAGCAGCATCAGGCCGACACCGGCAAGGGCAGCACCCGCACCCTGCCGCTGCACCGACTTTCCACGCAACAGGATGACACCGGCAAGGATCAGCATCGGCGACAGCCAGCCCAGACCGAGTGCGACAATCCACGCGGTCGTCGCAGTGCCCACATTCGCGCCGAGCAGCACGATTTGCGCCATCGCCGGTGCGATCAAGTCTTTTTCAACGAAGGAGGCAACCATCAGCGCCGTGGCTGTCGAACTCTGCAGGGCGATCGTCGCCACGAGACCGGCGATGAAGGAGCGAAACCCACCCCGTGTACCGGCGGCAAGCCCGATGCGAAGCTTGGCACCGAAGGCACGCGACATTCCGTCCTTGATCTGCCCAAGGCCGAAAAGCAGCAGCGCCACCGCGCCGAACAGATTGATGCTGACAACGACCGATTCCAATAGATCACCTCGCCTGTCCTGCTTGCCGCCACTCTTCCCCGAGGGGACGTTGATCTGCCCCGTTCACATCGCGGATTGCGTCGAAAAAACCTACGGATCACACCGCAACGGATTGGAGTTGCGGTGTGACACGGAGCTCCAGATGCCGCAAACCGCCTTCGGCACGGTCGAGAAACAGCCCAAGGGCACCGAAGAAGATTTCGATAAAACTCTTAACCGAACCGTCGTGGTGATCGGGCTCACGGCCGAACCGCTCCGCCAGCATCCGGTAAAGGGAAAGCCGTTGAGGCGCGATATGGACAAGCGCCAGACCCGCGCTTTGACGCAGGCAATACCAGTCAGCAATAAGCTCGAACATCGGCAGATCGGAGGAAAGCCCGGCATCATGCGAGGCAAGGCTTTTTTCACCAAGCAGGCCGATAACCTCGGATATGGTTTTATCCGCAATCGCCGACACGATCCCGGCTGGCCACTCCTTGATGAAATAACGATGCCTGATAAGCGCGCGTTTGTGGCCAAGCAGGAAATCACCATAATTGCCGGCCGCAAATGCGCGGTCCTCATCCTCGCCCGCAAGTGCCATTTCCTGCGCATACCCCCGGCAAATGCGGCTGTTAATCGGCAGCGCGGCCATTTCCACCGTCTCGATGGAAATCTCGTGCTGCTGGGGATGGACGACCTTGAAGGCGGGTGGAAAGGCAACCAGAGACGGCACGGCGATATTTGTGAGCGAGGTTTCCCCTTCCCCACGCCGGGTTACGCCTTCCACATGCAGATGTCCGCTGAAATGGACTTGGAGCCCCGCCTCAACCAGCGCATCCTCAACCGCCTTGCGCGGCGTACGGCGCACGACGTTGGTTTCGCCGAACAGCGCACTTTCGGCACCGCTTGCGCCATCGAAGGGATCGAGCGCCGGATAGTGCGAAAAGCCGAGCAAAGTCTTGCCGAGCGCCTGCGCTCTTTCGCGCACATCGGCAATCCAGTCGATGATGAAGGGCTTGCAGCGCAAAAGCGCATTCCAGCCGCCAGAGGTACTGTCGGTGAAAGCCGCTTCCTCACCCGTCTCGAAAGCGCCGTCAAGCGGTTCGAAAATATTGGCGTCGATCATGAGCAGCCAGAGGCCCGGCTCCGGCTCAACCAGATAAGATGCGTCCATCAGCCGGTAGATATTGGTGCCATCGGGGGAACGCACCTCGTAGAGACGATCTTCCGGCGCATCGGAAAGCCCGAACGGTGTTTCCCAATGCAGATAGTCCGGCTGGCGGAAATATCCGAAAGCCGCCATCGGGCCAAGGCCAACGGGGTAGCCTTCGCAATACATCCGGTTGCTGATCACCACCCGATCACCGGCCCGCCGCGCATCGCTTGAAACGGAAAGGCATTTGCCGTTCTCCGTCAGAAACTCCTTGGTATGATGTCGGCCACGCGGGCCGAAAATATCGTGGTTGCCGGGCAGCGCATAAAAGGCGGTGCCATGGGTATCACGATGACGCTCCAGAATACCCTTCAGCGTTTCGGATGTCGCGCGCTGGCCGTCGTCGGTATAGTCGCCAAGCAGCACCACATGGCGAATGCCCCGCTGCCGCACTTCTTCGAGTGCAGCATGCAGCGCATCGGCGCTTTCGTTGAAAACACGGGTGGATTCGCGTGTATCCGACCAGCTACGCATGGTGATGCGTTCTCCATCGACCTCTATGCCGGGAAAACCGAAATCGGCCGCCGTGTCATGGAAATGGGCGTCGGCAATGACGGCGACGGAAGGAAGCGTGCGTTTCAGCATGGTTGGACAGTCTTTCTGCCTTCGACCATATCGATCCAGTCGGAAGCGCGGCGGGCAGCAGCATAGAGCATCGGTTTCGGTGTCTCGAACCATTCGTCCGGCCGCAATTCCCGCTTCGTGCGGATCACAGCCAGTGCATCGTCGAGGTTAGGGTAAAGATGCGGCTGCTGCTTGTGCAGGAAAAGCGCGACCAGCGATACCGAGCGGCTGCGGCCGCTGCGGCAATTGACGAGCACATTGCCGCCATCGGGGAACGGATAGGTTTCGCGTTTTGGCATGGTCTGCCGCAATGCGCCGTCGAGAATATAATAGGCCCCCAGCATCATCGTGTCCGGACTGCCTTCGCCGTCGATAAGACCGAGCTTATAATAACGGATATCGCCATACCCCACCGCGCACCTGTCGCCATCTTCCGCCGACGCCTGCACGAGATTGATATCCAGATTGACGGCGCAGTTGACGACGGTGGTAATGCCGTGCCGGTGAAGGAGCCCAAGGTCGCTCGCACCATCGCTGCCGCCGATATAGAGCGCAACGTTACGCGGGCCGAGCCCTTCCGCAATCAGGCTGATCGCAGGCCGGGCATAAACGGGTCCATCCATCTCATTCCTCCACATGCACCAAGCACCCTTCACGGACGGGCGCTCGTCTAAACTCAGGCCGATACGGCCCGCTGCCGATCCGAAGGTTGCCGCTCTGCCAAAGGTATCTTCGATGCCCGGCTGACGCCGCTTGCAACACCGCTGGCTGCGGCCAGCACCGGCCCGCCATCTTCAAGACTACCGATCTCCAGGAAAGGGCAGACGTCGCCGCCAGCTTCGCTGACGAGTAGCAGTCCCGCAAGACAATCCCATGAATTCATGTGCAATTCGAGATAGGCATCGGAGCGGCCATCGGCCACATAGGCAAGCGCCAGCGCACCGGAACCGGCGCGGCGCACGTTGGTGCCCATATCGAGCAGGTTCTTGACGACATCAAGATAGGTGGCATTCGCGATACGGGTCGACCAGCCCATTTCGATCGAGGCCGCATCGAAACGTTCCGTCTGCGCAACCTGGATCGGCTGCCCGTTACGCGTTGCCCCCTCGCCGCGCTGGGCGAAATAAAGTTCATTCAGAGCCGGATTATAGATAGCGCCGATTTCGGTTTGCCCGTTTTCGACATAGGCGATGGAGATGCAGAAGTGCGGAATGCCGCGGGCGAAATTTGCGGTGCCGTCCACGGGATCAACGACCCAGACGCGATCACCGATCACACCGCCGCCCTCCTCGCCGAAAAAACTGTCCTTAGGAAAGCAGGCCGAGATCGCGCCGCGAATATGCGCTTCGGAGGCTGCATCCGTCACCGTCAGAAAGTCCTGCGGGCCCTTCATCGAGAAGCTGCGTGTCGCCTCGCCCTGAAAGCCTTTCAGCACCAGTTCCCCGGCGGAAAGAATAACGCTGCGGCACAGTTCGGCACGGGCTGCCAACGTATCCGGATAAGGCATCAGGTCCATGCGGAATAACCATCTCTCAAAAGATTGAACACGCGTTCATATTGCACACGTGTTCAATCTTTTCAAGCGTGATTTTGCGGCAGGCGGTCCGCTGGAGTTCATACCAGTCCCCAAAGCGTTCAGACAACCGGTTTGGCCCAAAATCCCCCAGACGCGATGGAACGGTTTTGCACTGCGGGAGTTTCCATATCGCAACACAAGCAGGAGGAAGAAAAATGGATCACGCCAATCACGTACGCCTCGTTGAAACCGAACTGACCCCGTCGGTTCTGGAAGGTGCAACAGTTTATGGCGCAGATGACCACAAGGTCGGCAAGGTCGATCATGTCCATGGCGTCGGCGCGGCAAGCACCGCGATCATCGACGTCGGCGGCTTTCTCGGCATCGGCGCAAAGCCCGTCGCAGTACCGCTCAGCGATCTCGATTTCATGCGCGATGAAGACGGCGATGTCCACGCGATTACATCGTGGACCAAGGATCAGCTCAAGGAAATGCCTGAGCATCACCACTAATCTTTAAAAAACGCCCGGCTACCAGCCGGGCGTTCTTTTTTCTCCTGTCGGGCGACCCCGCCCATACTCCCTCCCCATAAGATGAGCTAAGGCCCGATTGTTCTGCCGACCGATGGAACGCTTAAGCGTATCGAGCATTTTCATGGCGCTCAAAAAATTCGGGCGCAATGCAGTTCAGGGGGACAGCGATTGAACAACGAGATACAGGCCACTCCGCTGAGCATCGACGACGTCACCGTTATCGATGACGAGAAGGTCAAAAAAGCAGTTACGGCAGCCGCTCTCGGTAACGCGATGGAGTGGTTCGACTTCGGCGTATACGGCTTCGTCGCCTATGCCGTCGGCAAGGTCTTCTTCCCTGACGCGTCACCCGCCGTTCAAACGGTGGCGGCGCTCGCAACCTTCTCCGTCCCCTTCCTCATCCGCCCATTGGGGGGCGTATTTTTTGGCGCCATGGGCGACAAATTCGGGCGTCAAAAAGTCCTCTCACTGACAATCATCATCATGGCCGCGAGCACCTTCTGTATCGGCCTCATCCCCGGTTATGCCACCATCGGCATATGGGCACCCATTCTGTTGCTGTTATGCAAGCTTGCCCAGGGGTTTTCCGTTGGCGGAGAATATACCGGTGCGGCCATTTTCGTGGCGGAATACGCGCCTGACCGGAAGCGCGGTTACCTTGGAAGCTGGCTCGACTTCGGCTCCATCGCCGGCTTCGTGCTTGGCGCGGGACTCGTCGTGCTGCTCAGCACCGCGATGGGTGAAGCCAAGTTCCTCGACTGGGGCTGGCGCATTCCGTTCTTCCTGGCGGCACCCCTCGGGCTGATCGGGCTTTATCTGCGCCACGCGGCAGAAGAAACACCAGCCTTCACCGAACGCCTGCAGCGCTCCGAAGAAGAAGACCGGCAGTCGCTGAAAGAGCGCCCCATGGTTCCCATCGCCGAGATCGTGAGCCAACATTCCCGCTCGCTGGCAATATGCATAGGCATGGTCCTCGTGACCAACGTCACCTATTACATGCTGCTCACTTACATGCCAACATATCTGTCGAAGACGCTGAATTACAGCGAGGACCATGGCGTCCTCATCATCATCGCGATTATGGTTGGCATGCTGTTCGTCCAGCCCGCTATCGGGCTTTTGAGCGACCGGATCGGACGCAGGCCGTTTCTGGCGGTTGGCAGCACGGCGATCCTGTTTCTTTCACTGCCGGCATTTCATCTCATCGCCAGCGGACAGGTTGTTCAGATTTTCTTCGGCCTGCTCATCCTGGCGGTCGCACTTAACTGCCTGATCGGGATCATGGCATCCACCCTCCCGGCCCTTTTCCCGGCCCGCATCCGCTACAGCGCGCTGGCTATCGCGTTTAATATCTCGATCATCGTTGCCGGGCTCACGCCGACACTCACCGCATGGTTGGTGGAGGTAACGGAAAATATCTATATGCCGGCTTACTATCTCATGGTCGCGGCCATCTTTGGCATTGTGACGACATTTTTCCTCAAGGAAACCGCCAACCGGCCGCTTTATGGCGACACGCCGAATGCGTCTAGCCGAAAGGAAGCGAAGTCGCTTCTTGCAGAGCAATATCTGCACATTGAGAAAAGCGTCGATGAGATAGACGACGAATTGCTCAAACTTGAAGAACAGAAGGAAATTCTTCAGGCAAAACGCAACCAGCTGGTTGGCAGACATCCGGATCTGACCTGAGCGGGATATCCAGTCCTGGAAGAGGATGCGCGGCGATGCATTTGCACCCCGCGCATCCCTTTAAACGTCAGACGGCAAGGAACCCGCCATCGATGGGCAACACCGCGCCGGAAATCATGCTGCTATCATCTGACAGAAGCAGTGCGATGCTCTGTGCCACGTCTTCGGCCTCCGCAAAGCGCTGCAGCGGATGGCGAACCATCATTGGTGCGCTCTTGGCCGGATCGTTCCATGCTTCGGCAGCCAGTTCAGTCAGCGTGATGGTCGGCGCCACGGCGTTGACACGGATGCCGTGCGGCCCGAGTTCCTTGGCAAGAACGCGGGTTGCGCCTTCAAGCCCCGCTTTCGAGGCCGCGTAGCAGAGATGATCCTGAAAACCCCGATGACCGGCAATTGACGTGATGTTGACGATTGCGCCACCGCCGCCCTTTGCCACGCGGGCACGGGCGAATTCCTGGCAGGTGACGAGCGCGGCACGCAGATTGATGCCGAGCACAGCCTCATAACCTTCGTCGCTCATATCAAGCACGCTTTCGAGCACGTTGATGCCAGCGCTGCTGATGAGAAAATCACAAGGACCCGCTTCGGCCATTGCGGACCGCGTTGCAGCCACATCGGCAAGATCGACGCGGATCGAGCGGCCACCGATTTCGCTTTTCAGGCTGTCGAGATCGGACTGGGTCCGGCTGATTGCCACGACCTCAGCACCGCGCGCGGCCATCAGGATAGCGCAGGCACGGCCGATGCCCTTGCCTGCGCCGGTGATGATGACGGATTTTCCAGAAAACTGCATGGAATCCTCTTTATTTTGCGGCCAAGACGGCCGGACGATGGAAGCGTGTGGCGCTTCAGGAATGGTTTGCAGAACGAATGGCGCGCGCCGCATTCTGCAGTGCCAGAAACGCGTCGTAGCGTGACTGGTGCACTTGGCTGAATGCAGCGTCCGGCGCCGAATATTTGGCAATACGCGACATGGCGGGCATTGCGGAAATCAGGTCGGGATAGGCCTTGGCAGCAACCGCACCGAGCATTGCCGATCCCAGAAGCACCGGCTCCTCGCATTCAGTGAGTTCAACAGGGAGCCCCGTCGCATCCGCCAGCAATTGTCTGGCAAGCGGATGCGCGCCCGCGCCGCCGCTGACACTGATCGTTTCCACGGGAGCGCCATGACGCGCCTGCGTCTCGATGATCTGGCGAAGCCCGTAACCGAGGCCGAGAAGCCCCGCCACGTAAAGCGCGACAAGCGAATCCACCCCCGTCTCGGTGCCGTAACCGGCAATGATGGCACGGGCATGAGGATCGGCGAAGGGCGCGCGGTTGCCGAGGAACTCCGGCACCACGTGAAAATTCTCGGCAATCTTCACGGCAGCGGAAGCAGACGTGGCCAAAGCAAGTGCACGGTCGGCAAGCCATGCAGGTAATGACTTGCCTTCTTCCTCGGAAAGCGCCTTTGCCTCTGAAAATGCCGGGTGCAATTGCACCAGATAATCAATGGCCGCACCGGCGGCGGATTGGCCGCCTTCATTGAGCCATGCGCCGGGAACCATGGCGGAATAATAGGGACCCCAAACACCCGGCACGAAAGCCGGCTCCGAGGTGGTTGTCATGGTACAGGAAGAGGTACCAAAGACGTAACCGAGGCACCGCGAAGCGTCGCCGCCCGCAGCCACCGTGCCGACACCCCCCGCATGCGCATCGATCAGACCGGCGGCAACGGCAGTTCCAGTAACCAGCCCCATGGCTGTTGCGGCCTCATCGGTCAAACCATTACCCAGCGCCGTGCCTGGATGAACGACGCTTTCACCGATACGGCGGAATCCCTGCTCCGCTAGATCGCCAAGCCCGATGCGGGTGAAATATTCCGCATCCCAACGTTCCTCATGGGCGAGATAAGTCCACTTGCAGGTAACCGTGCAGGCGGAACGATCGAGCGCGCCTGAGGCTTTCCAGGTCAGGAAGTCCGTCAGGTCGAAGAAGTGCTCGGCGCGCGCATAGATACCCGGCCTGTTTTCGCGAAGCCAGAGCAGCTTGGGCGTCTGCATTTCCGGGGAAATCCGGCCACCGACATATTTCAGAACGGCATGTTCGCCCGCATTGATCCGCTCCGCCTGTTCGACGGCGCGGTGATCCATCCAGACGATGATATCGCGCTCTGGATGATCCGGCGCGCCGACCGGAAGGGTCTCATCCTCAGGCCCGCGCACCACGAGCGAGCAGGTGGCATCGAAACCGATGCCAACCACGGCTACGGGATCTATGCCGGCGCGCGAGACACTTTCCCGCACGCTGTCGCAAACGGCTTTCCAAACCTCACCACTCGATTGTTCGGCTATGCCGCCGTCTTCACGATGCATCGTGATCGGGCGCTTGGCGGTGGCCAGAAGCCTGCCCGCCACATCAAAGACACCGGCACGGGCAGAGCCGGTACCGACATCGACGCCAATCAGGTAGGAAGCCATTTGCGATACTCCTTGGGAGTGTAGTTTAAACGCGGTCGAAGTTGGTGGGCAGCACCAGCATGTCGCGGATGGTGACGGTGCGCTTGCGGGTCAGCATGTAAACAACCGCATCGGCCACTTCACTCGCGTCGATGAGGCTACCCGATTCCTTGGCCTTGCGAAGATTTTCTTCCGGCCAGTCTGCCAGAAGGGCCGAGACGACCGGGCCGGGAGAGACCTGCGCGACGCGCACACCATGCGGGATCATCTGGCGACGCATGCCCTGCACGAAGCTGGTGATCGCCCATTTCGAACCCGAATAGACCGGTTCCCAATAGGTCGGGAAATGTCCGGCGATCGAGCAGGTGACGATGATGTCGCCGGTCTTGCGCTCCGACATGTGCGGCACGACGGCCTGTACATTCTTCATCACGGCATTGACGTTGAGGTTCAACATCTTGTCGATGGCTTCCGGCGTGGTTTCGGTGAGATCGCCACCGATATAAGTGCCTGCGTTGCAGTAGAGAATGTCGATGTGATCGACCTTCTCAAGGATTTCCGGGATCATGGCATTGCAGCTGTCTGCATCCAGAAGGTTCGTGACCTGCGCGATGGCGCGCTTGCCGAGTTTACCGACAAGTTCATTCAGGGCTTTCTCGTTCCAGTCTACCATGACGACGGTTGCACCGTTTTCCAGCAGCGCCTCGGTGGTGGCGAGGCCAATACCGGACGCGGCGCCGGTGATGACCGCGATCTTGCCTTGCAGCAATTCAGACATTTAATTCTCCTGCGTTTATGAAGATGTTTCCGGGCCGGCTCAGCGCCATTCGCGCCCGATATAGATGGCCAGCAGGATGATGCCGCCCTTGATGACATCCTGCAGATAAGGGTTGATGCCCATCAGATTGAGACCGTTATTCAGGATGCCGAGCAGCACCGCGCCGATAAGGGTACCAAGAATGAGCCCGCGTCCGCCGGCAATCGCCGTGCCGCCGAGAACCACGGCCGCAATGGCATCCAGCTCGAAACCGACACCCGCATTGGGCTGTCCGCTCATGAGCCGGCCGGTCAGAATGAGAGCTGCAAGCGCTGCCGTCACGCCTGAGATACCATAGACGGCAAGCTTGACGCGCCGGGTCTTGACGCCGGAGAGGCGCGCGGCCAACTCGTTGCCGCCGAGTGCATAGACGTGACGACCGAAAGCCGTACGCTGCAAAAGCACCCAGGCCACGGCGTAAATCACCACCATGATGATAACAGGCACCGGCACGACGCCAACGCGGCCGACGCCAAACCAGGAAATCCAGCTCGGAATGCCGCTGACGGGATAACCGCCGGAATAGATGAGGCCGAGACCGCGCGCCATTCCCATCGTCGCAAGCGTGACGATGATGGCCGGCATCTTGCCCCAGGCGACAAGTGCTCCGTTGAAGATACCGATGCCAAGTCCGATGAACAGCCCGGCCGGCAAGGCGAGCGACGCAGGCAGGCCGGTATTCACCATCAGGCCTGCAGACAGCGTGCCGACAAGCGCCATGACCGCGCCGACCGACAGGTCGATGCCGCCCGTGAGGATGACGAATGTCATGCCCACGGCCAGAATGCCGACGACTGAAACCTGTCGCAGCACGTTCATGATGTTGTTCACGCTGAAGAAATTGTCGCTCGCAAGACCCATCAGGATCGATACGACAATCAGGCCCGCCAGAGGCAGGGCGAGTGGCGAGCGCAGCATGCTGCCAAGGCCGAAACCGCTCGTCTTTTCGGCAATGCCGGTATTTGCATCAAGCGACATGTTCAACCCTCCCGGTGGTGGCGTTTGTCATTATTGTTTCTGAATTGATGTCTGCGCCCTCGACGGTGGCGACGATGCCCCCGGAGCGGAACACGCAGACGCGGTCCGACATGCCGATCACTTCCGGCAGCTCCGAAGAGATCATGATGATCGAATAGCCCTTGGCTGCGAATTCGCGCATCAGCGCATAGATTTCCGCCTTCGCGCCGACATCGATGCCGCGCGTCGGTTCGTCGAAGATCAGGACGCGCATGTCATGGTTCAGCCAGCGGGCGATAACGATCTTCTGCTGGTTTCCACCGGACAGCGTGTCCACGCGGGCATAGGGTCCCTGTGCCTTGACCTGAACCTGCGCCATCGCCTTTTTCGTGTGCTCCAGCTCTTTTTTCAGGTCGATAAACCAGTGAGCCTTCTGGTACTTGCGATAGTTGTTGAGGGAGATGTTCTGCAGGATGGAGAAACTGGTGATCAGACCCTCTTCCTTGCGGCTTTCCGGCAGCAGGCCAATGCCGCGCATCAGCGCCTCATCCGGGCCGGAAAAGCGGGTCTCGACGCCATCGACCTTGATCTTGCGGCGCGAAGCGGAATGCGCGCCAAGCATGGCCAGCACCGTTTCCGTGCGCCCGGAACCGACAAGCCCGGCAAAACCGAGTATCTCACCCTGCCGCAGGGTAAAGCGCGAGACCGGCCCGCCTTTTTTCAGTTGAAGCTCTTCGACCTCGATCACGTTGCGCGCAGCTGTATCGATCTTCGGTTTGGGCGGAAAATTGGCCTCGATGCGCCGGCCGACCATCATCTCCACCAGACGGTCATTATCGACGTCAGACGTGAGGCAGGAGCCGATGAGTTCGCCATCACGCAGGACGGTGATGCGGTCGCAGATCTCGAATATTTCCTCGAGATGATGGGAAATGAAGATGATAGCGACACCCTGACGCCGCAGCTCGCGCATGACCTTGAAGAGATGCTCGGTCTCGGACGGGGTAAGCGTCGCAGTCGGCTCATCGAGAACGAGAATACGCGCATCGAGTGAAAGCGCCTTGGCAATTTCCACGAATTGCTGCTGGGCAACGGAAAGGCGGTGCACCGGCACATCGAGCGGAACGTCCACGGCTAGACGGCTCATGATTTCGGCGGCACGTTTACGCATCGCGCGCTTGTTCAGCAGGCGCAGCGGTCCACGGATTTCGCGTGCCAGAAACATGTTTTCAACAGCATCGAGATAGGGGATCAGGCTGAACTCCTGAAACACGATGCCGATACCGGCGGCAATCGCCTCGTCGTAATTGGCGAAGCGGCGGTCCTTTCCGTCAATGCGGATCGTGCCCTCCGAGGGCTGCAAAATACCGCACAGGATTTTCATCAATGTCGACTTGCCAGCGCCGTTCTCTCCCAGAAGCGCATGCACCTCGCCGGCGCGCGCCTGCAGGTCAACGCCTCGCAGGACCTCGATCTTGCCGAAGCTTTTTCTTATTCCATTCAGTTCCAGCATTTTACCCTCCTCGATGGTCGGGACATGTCCCGCCCCCACACGAGGCGGGGACGGGACCTGGGGAGGAATTCTTACCAGCTGAAGTCGCCGGCGTTCTTGCTGTCAACGACCATGACGTCGATCGGTACTTCCTTCGGAACGACGCGGGCGCCCCACTTCTGGGCAAGCGCCATGGCAAGGCCAACGCGCACCTGGTCACGCGGGAACTGCGCGGTCGTTTCGATGAAAGGGCCGCCGTCGGCAATTGCCTTCACAGCTTCGGGAGCACCATCAACCGAGGTCAGCTTGATGTCCTTGCCGGAGCCCTGGATCGCAGCGAGTGCACCCATTGCGCCGCCATCATTCACCGAGAAGATACCGGCGAGGTTCGGACGGGACTGGATCATGTTTTCAACGACGCCGAGCGCAACGGAGCGGTCCTGACGACCATTCTGCGTGTCGACAAGCTTGATGTCGGCAAATTCGGCAAGCGCCGCCTTGCAGCCTTCGACGCGCTGCAGGATCGGCACGACCGGGATACCGTCGAGGATTGCGACTTCACCCTTGCCGCCGAGCGCATCACCGAGATGCTTGCAAGACTTGTAGCCTGCGTCACGGTTCTTCGAGCCGACGAAGGTGTCGACCGGGCCGTTTGCGTTGGCGTCGACAGCAACGACAATCACGCCGGCAGCTTTGGCAGCGTGCACGGCGGCTTCGATGCCGGCGCTGTCGGTCGGGTTCAGAAGCAGGATGTCGATCTTCTGCTGCAGCATGTCTTCCACGTCCGAAATCTGCTTTGCCACATCGTGGCCGGCGTCGGTGACGACAACATCAGCGCCGATGCTTGCCGCGGCTTCCTTCAGCGCTTCCTGCATAGACACGAAATAGGGGTTGTTCAGTTCCTGGAACGTCATGCCGATTTTCAGCTTGTCCTGTGCCAATGCCGGAGCGGCCATCATTGCAAGTGCGGCCGATGCCATCAGGAACTTGGATTTCATTCTCATAGTAACTTCCTCCCGTTTGGAAAATCTGGGCAATAAGAGCCCGTTTCCGGACAGTCCTCTGCCCGAATTGGTGAAAAATCCGCGATGTATCTTGGTTTAATCCGCCATGACCGCTGCCTTCTGGGCCGCGAATACCGTACGAAACCTCGATGGCGACATTCCCTTCAGCTTCAGGAAATGCCTGTTGAAATTCGAAAGGTTTGAAAAGCCCACGTCGTAGCAGACTTCCGCCACCTTCACGTCCTGATCCACCAGAAGCATCTGGCAGGCCAGATCGATGCGCAGCTGATTGCGATAGCGCACCAAAGTCGTTCCCGTATGTCGCTTGAAGGCACGGGAAAAGGCACTCTGGCTCTGGCCAACCATGTCGGCCAGATCGATTTCCTCGACCTGTTCGGTCAGGTGCTGGCGCAGATGCGACAAGGCGCGGTTGATGCCGCTATCGCCGATGCCCGTCAGGTCCAGCTCGTAGCTCAGGCTCGCCAGCACCTCGGGCGCCGGCGCATTGACCAGCAGATCGAGAATTTCCCAAAAAATCGCAAGACGCTTCAACCCCTGCGCCTCGATCAAACGCAGTATCAGCGGGCGAACGCGATCGCTGGTCTCATCGTCGAACAGAATGCCGCGGCGGCTGCGGTCCAGAAGGGCGCGAACTACCTCCATCTCGGACATGGAAGCGCAGGCATCCTCGATAAAAGCCTCCGGAAACTGGATGACGAGAGAGCGCGTGGGAACGATCTCGTCCGGCTCGATCTCGCTGATCCAGTTTTGGGGGAGATTTGGGCCAGTCATGATTAGCTGGCCCGGGCCGAAGCGACCGACGAAATCGCCAATGTAGAACGTGCCTGACGTCGCCACGACCAGATGAATTTCATATTCGGGATGGTAATGCCAGCGCACGGTGCGGAACGGATAGCCATGCCGCCAGGCGGCGAAGGATTCGCCCTTGCGGATATGTACCAGTTCCAGATCGGGCTGCATCGATGTTTCCTCCCATCGGTCACGTCCGCCGTATTCGCGGAGCAAAGCCATTCCTCTTTATGGCTCGTCCCAGGCGTTGATGGGGAGCATATGGCCTGCGGCACATTTACTTCCACATCATACCGGGGAAATTACCGATACTTTTTTGACTGTTTTTTGTCAGAAATTGAAGAGTGCCGTGCATCCGCCGACAACTAAGCCAGCGGTTGCGCCCATTTTTTCGCGCAGTTGCACGCCATACGCCCAGAAAATGCGCATCTTAAAGATCGATGTGATGATTTTTTAAAGCTCGACCCGCCGATCACCGGCAGGTCGAGCTTATACTTTTCCGAAGGGTTTTTGACGCCCCTGCATCGGCAGGCGGCTTGCCGGAAGCGATTATTGCGGCATCAGAATTTGCAGCTTCACGTCCGTTTCCCTTGCCTCCACCGCACGATCAAAACCGGCAATGCTGTCTTCGAAGGGAATGGTCGCGGAGATCAGCGGCTTCAGATCGACCTTGCCGGACGCGATGAGAGCGACCGCACGGTCATACACATTGGCGTAGCGGAAAACCGTCTCCACCCGCAGCTCTTTTGCCTGCAAGCCGACGATATCGACCGGCACCGGATCGACCGGCATACCGACGAGGACGATGGCGCCGCCGGGACGTGCGAGTTTCGCCATACCGAGCACGGCGGGTGCAGCGCCAGAGCATTCGAAAACGACATCGCAACCCCAGCCATCCGTCGCATCAGCCACGGCCTGCGACAGGTCACGTTCGCGGATGTTGACGGTCTCGATGCCGTCATAGGCTGCGATGATATCCAGCTTCGGCTGGGCAAGATCGGCAACGATCACCTTTGCGCAACCGCCGGCTAGCGCCGCCAGCGCAACCATCATGCCGATCGGGCCGGCGCCCGTCACGATGGCAACATCGCCGGGCTGGATACGCGCCCTGAGCGCTGCCTGCATCCCGATGGCGAAGGGTTCCACCATGGCGCCTTCGGCAAAGGAAACGTTGTCGGGCAACTTGTATGTAAAGGCGGCGGGATGAATGACTTCCGGTGTCAGGCAACCGTGAACGGGTGGCGTTGCCCAGAAGCTGACCGCCGGATCAACATTGTAAATGCCAAGCTTGGAGGCGCGCGAGGTCGGATCGGGAATGCCCGGCTCCATGCAGACTCGATCACCCGCCTTAAGATGCGCAACCTCGGCACCGGTCTCGATTACCGTACCGGAAGCTTCATGGCCCAGCACCATCGGCGCATGCACAACGAAATGGCCGATTTTGCCATGGGTGTAATAATGGACGTCCGAGCCGCAAATCCCGACGGTATGGGTACGGATGCGCACATCCTTGGGTCCGAGCTTGCCGGGAATGTCGAACTCCCTGAGCGAGAGCTTTCCTTTTTCTTCCAGCACCAGTGCTTTCATCTCATCCTCCGTAGTTTGCGAAAGGCCTTACAGCGAATTCAAACAGCGTGATGCGTTGCAATTTCGACAAAAGTAAACAGAAATCAGCCGGATCGGCCGGTTTTTCTTCAAGGAGGAAAAACTGTATCGATGAGCCCGCAATTTCTTATCATCCCTGGCGCGCCAACGAGTCTACGGGGGAGAGAGACAGCACGATTCGCTCAGCGCGCTTCGGGGAATATCGCCGGCTCAGGGTTACCCACTCAGCCGGAACGAGATTGACACTGATGTGTACGCAGAACCGGCGACAAGCGGATCAGCGTGTGATCCTCAGCCCTTCCAGAAAGGTGCGGAAACTGTCTACGGCGCGTTTCGAGGTCGTTTCGGGGTCGTCGGAATTCGCGATCCACTGGGCTGCACTGCTGCTCGCCGCATTGATGAAACGCGCACAGGCCTCCGGATCAATGTCGACGATCGTCCCTTCCTGCTTCAGCGCATCGAGACTTCGCGCAACGGCCGAGATACAACCATTGGCATTTGGCCAGCGTGAAGGGTCGCCGAGAACGGCCGGTCCATCACGGAACATGATCCGCTGGATTTCCGGCTCCAGAGCCATGAGAATGTAACCGACATTTTCCTCGACAAAACCCTCCCAACGCGTCGCGGCCCTAGACGAGATGTCACAGAGCCTTTTCGTCATCTCGGCGTCGATCTCACCCACAACCGCCAGCAGCAGGCCTTTCTTGTCGCCAAAATGGTGATAGAGCGCGCCGCGGGTCAGCCCTGCTTCGGCAGTGAAGTCGTCCATCGAAGCTTCGGCATAGCCGATGCTGCCAAATGCCTTGCGGCCAGCGACCAGAAGCTTCGCCCGCGTCTCGGCAATCATTTCACTGCGAGGTTTGCGCATTTTTTCTCCGAATTCTACATACGTCGCGTATACTAGTTGACATACGTGGCGTATGCAATTATTTCATTTGCATACGCCACGTATGTTTGTGGTGGGTACTCCCTAAACAAGGTGCATCCCGATGTCTAATCCATATAGAGAAATTTTCCGGGCTCCGGGCGCCAAAGGCTTTTCCGCCGCAGGCTTCTTTGCCCGTCTTCCGATTGCGATGGCACCGATCGGCATCGTAGCCATGCTTTCCCAGACCCATGGCGAATATTGGCTTGCCGGTGCGGTCTCGGCAACCTTCGCGCTGACCAATGCCGCCGTTGCGCCGCAGATTTCCCGATTGGTGGACCGCAAGGGCCAGAGCAGCGTCCTTGTCCCGGCCACCATCATATCGGTCATCGCCTTTGCTATCCTGATTATCGCGACCAACCAGAGATGGCCTGCCTGGACGCTCTTTCTTTCGGCCTTCCTCGCCGCGGCCATGCCGAGTATTCCCGCGATGATGCGCGCCCGCTGGACGGAAATCTTCCGTGACCGGCCTGAGCTGAACACTGCTTTTGCATTTGAATCCG
Source organism: Agrobacterium sp. A3-95 (assembly GCF_053521785.1). NCBI lineage: Bacteria > Pseudomonadati > Pseudomonadota > Alphaproteobacteria > Hyphomicrobiales > Rhizobiaceae > Agrobacterium > Agrobacterium sp. A3-95. The sequence goes on from NZ_JBNWDR010000012.1 coordinate 117,999, forward strand.
CCGCCGACGAACTTGTCTACATCGCCGGCGCCTCGCTCTCCGTCGGTCTCGCGGTCTCACTCTTTCCGGAAGCAGGTATGATGATCAGCACCGCCTCGCTGGCGCTCGGTACCTTTGCCTTCCTGTTGCAACGATCGACCGAACCCAAGGTACGCGCGGTTGAAAGTGGCAGCAGGCAACATTCGGCTATCCGGCTGCGTTCGGTCCAGATCATCACGGTCGCCCTGATCTTCGTAGGGTCCACTTTCGCCACAGCCGAGGTAAGTGCCGTTGCCATCACCAAAGAACTCGGTCAACCGGAAGCTGCCAGCCTCGTCATCGGCGTCTATGCCATCGGTTCGTTTGTCGTCGGCCTGCTTCTGGGCGCGATCAACCCCAAAATGCCGCTGCAACGGCAATTGCTGATCGCCGTCAGCGTCCTTGCGCTCACCGCGCTGCCGCTCCTCTTTGCAAGCACGACAGTTTCCCTGCTTGCCTTCGCCGTATTCCTCAGCGGCGTTGCAATCTCTCCCATCTTCATCACCGCATTTGGCCTGATCGAGCGCCGCGTACCGGAATCGATGCTGACGGAAGGCGTGACCTGGGTGATGACCGGCATCGGTATCGGCATGGCGCTCGGCGCCTTCATTTCCGGCTGGGTGATCGATAATTTCGGCCCGAGCAACGGCTTCTGGGTATCGATTGCCGCCACCCTGTCGACAGTCACCATTATCAGCCTCGGTCAGCGCAGCCTTTCTGGAGAGACCAACCGCTCTGCGACGACAACCGCAGCGCAGCCAGCCGAGTAAAGCACAGGCGTATGAAGCGCGCGCCGGCGCGCTTCTTGGCATATCCGGCCGACGCAATGCACAATCGGCATGAAAAGCTGCACGCTATGTCGCCAAATAAAACAGTCTGGCATTGCGGTGGCCGATCGATGCCTGCTCGTCGGGCGAGAGCGTTGAAAGAAGCTCACTCGTCATACCGATCCATTCCGGTAGACCCGAGCCGAGATCGACCACCGGCCAGTCGCCGCCCCAGACCATTCTCTCAGGTCCGAACAGGTTGAGCACGGTTTCCACATAGGGTGTCACGCTTTCCAGCGTCGCGCATCCCGGTGCACAATAGGCGGTGATGCCGGAGAGTTTGACGAAGAGATTGGGCAGCGTCGCCAAGTCGGCCATACGCCCGCTCCACTCCCGAAAATCGTTTCCGGCAATGTCCGGCGTGCCGCAATGGTCGAGCATGAAGCGCACATCGGGGCAGGCCCTGACAAGTTCGGCGGCAATGGCAAGCTGGCGGGAATGAAAACACAGATCGACCGGCCATCCGGCCTTTCCAATCGTGCGCACGTTTCGTCGGTAATTTTCCTCGCGGCTGAGGTCGTCGGGCATGACGTGGAGAATGCGCCGGAAACCGACCACGTTGAGGTGGCGGCACTCCTCTAGCCAGGCTTCGAAACCATTATCCGTTTCCGGTCGGCAACTGGCGATCTGGCCGAACATCGGCAAGGCACCCTCGCCGATCATGCTGGCGATGAGGCGAGCCTCGGCCTGATAGTCGCCGTCATCCACCCCGCTTTCCATGAAGATCGTGCCGACTACGCCACATCCCTCGACAAGCGCTGCGTAATCAGCCCGGGTGAAGCTTCCCGCAAGGCTGGGTTCCCCTCGTGTCCAGGCATAACCGAGCTTGCCTCGCAAGATCAGATGCTGGTGAGTATCGATCAGATCCATGGCGTCCTCCTCCCTGTCGTTGCGGTCAATTTTCGAGGGCGAGCGCGTCGAAACCCGCCCAGGCGGCATCCGGCACGGCCGTTTCGAAAATAGACAGGTTGCGCAAAAGGCTGTCCGGTTTTGCGGTGCCGATCAGGACACTTGCGACATCGGCATTTTGCAGCGGAAAATGCAGGGCAGCGGCCGCAAGTGCAACCCCGTGCCCGGCAGCGTGGAGCTCCATGGCGCGCACCCGCTCCATGACATCTGCTGCTGCTTCACTATAGTTGAAAGTCGCACCCGGCCTTGCACCCGTCGCAAGAATGCCAGAGTTGAAGACGCCGCCGATGACGAGCGAGGTGCCGGTTTCCGCACAACGCCCCAGCAGCTTTGCTGCAGCCGACCGGTCGAGCAGCGTGTAACGACCCGCCAGAAGAATGCAGTCGATCTCGTCTATCTCCATGAGGTTCAGACAAGCCGGAACCTCATTCACGCCAAGACCGAACGCGCCGATCCGGCCTGTCGCCTTCAACTCGTGCAGGGCCTCGATGCCGCTTTCGGTGAATATCCTGAAATGATGGCGATAGGCCTCTTCCCCAAGCGTGGTCTCCTCCAGATCGTGGACATAGAGAATATCCACTGAACCGAGACCAAGCCGGGCGAGGCTTTGCTCATGCGAGCGCATGATGCCATCATAGCTGTAGTCGTATTCCACCACGAAAGGCAGTGCATCGACAAAACCGTAATCCGGTGTCACGCCCGCTTCAGCCGGTTTCAGAATCCGCCCGACCTTGGTGGACAGCACGAATTCGTCGCGTGGTTTCCCCTGAAGAAAATCCCCGAGGCGGCGTTCGGAAAGGCCCTGCCCGTAATAGGGTGCGGTATCGAAATAGCGGATGCCGGCGTCCCAGGCGGCTTGCAGCGTCTCCATCGCATCTTCGCGGCTGACGCTGCGATAGAGATTACCGATACCGGCCGCGCCGAAGGAAAGTTCGCTCAGCGACAGCGCCGTGCGACCAAGTTTGCGGGTTTTCATGCGGTACCCTCCTCGCGGCGAAGCTGGCGCTCAATGGTGCGGATGACACCGCGGAGTTCGCCGAGCCCCTTCATGCGGCCAATGTAGGAATATCCGGGATTGGTCTTTTTGGTGATGTCATCACCCAGCAGATGGCCGTGGTCAGGCCGCATTGGAATATTGGTGCGGCGGCCAGCCTTGGCGGCGGCCCGCTCCTCGCGCAACAATGCCTCGATGACTCCAATCATGTCCGTTCCGCCATCCAGATGATCGTCCTCAAAGAAGGAACCATCCGCTTCAACGGTCACGTTCCGAAGATGAGCGAAATTGATGCGAGACGCGAACTCCCGTGCCATCGCCACAAGATCATTGTCGCTGCGGGCGCCGTATGAGCCGGTACAAAGGGTGATGCCATTGTTCGGGCTTTCAACGGCCGAGAGGATGGCGCGAATATCTGCAGGTGTCGAGACAACGCGCGGCAGGCCGAACAGGGAGAACGGTGGATCATCAGGGTGGATGCCGAGATGCACGCCCACCTCTTCCGCCACCGGCACGACCTCTCTCAGAAAGGCCAGAAGATTGCCCTGCATGGTCGCGCTGTCGATGCCATCGAACGAAGCAATCAGAGCGGCGATGGATTCGCGCGTCTGCACCAGGGCGCCGCCCGGCAGGCCGGCGATGATGTTACGCTCGAGAAGCGACTGGTCATCTTCGCTCATTTGCGCAAAACGCTGTTCGGCTCGCGCCACGAGCGCGGGATCGTAATTTTCAGCGGCACGAACACGCTTCAGGATGAAGACGTCATAGGCGACGAAATCCGCCATTTCGAAGCGCAGCGCCAATCCGGTATTGCGTGCCTGCCAGCGCAGGTTCGTGCGTGTCCAGTCCACCACCGGCATGAAATTGTAGCAGACGACGGGAACACCCGCGCGACCGAGACGGGAGAGTGTATCTTTCCAGCGCGCAATCGCCTTCGGCGCATCGGCATCGCCGCGCTTGATGGACTGTTCCATCGGAATGGATTCGCAGACACTCCATTCCAGGCCGGCCGCCTCGATCATCGCCTTGCGTTTGGCGATCTCTTCGGCCGGCCACGCCGTGCCGTCGGGGATCTGGTGCAGCGCCGTTACAACGCCGCTGGCGCCGGTCTGCCGCACATGCTGCAAGGTGATGGGGTCCGATTCACCGAACCAGCGCCAGGTTTCCTTCATATTCTACTCCTCCGAAAAATGCCGTTCGATGGCGCCGAGCGCGCCGTATTGGACGATGTCGCGATAGGCCGCCCGAAGCGCCGTTACGAATGCCTCATCCGCCTGCCATTCAGGCCCGAAGACGCGACGGAATGTTAAAAACCGGTCGATGACCGCGTCCTGCTCTTCGCCGTTGCCGGTGGGTGCACTCCATTCGGAAAATGCCGGATCGGCCATGACAATTGCCTCTCCCCGCTCGTTCAGCGCTGCGCAGGACCGTATCCACATGGCAACCGCAAAAAGAGCGGCCGTATTCGGCGCGCCTGCGGCACGCAGCTCCGCAAGCGGCGCGAGAATGCGTTGCGGCACTTTCTGTGAAGCGTCAGAGGCGATCTGGGCGGCGCGATGACGAAGGGCGGGGTTGGCGAAACGCTGGCGCAGACCGGCAACGTAATCCGGACCACTGACGGCCGGGCTCAATGTCGAACCAACCTCCCGCCAGTAACGGTCGACGTAACCGCGTACACGCGCATCGGCATAGATATCGGCGATCGTCTCAAGCCCGCTGCATTGACCGATTGCGGCCATGGCGGTGTGAGCGCCATTCAGCATCCTGAGCTTCATATGCTCATACGGCTCGACCTCATCAACGATTTCGGCACCTGACAGCTCGATGCCGGGGCGACCGTGCGGAAAGCGATCCTCGATTACCCAGCGGAAGTAGGGTTCCGCAATTACCGGCCAGGCATCCTCGCAGCCGAGACGCGCGGTCACGCGCTCGCGGTCGGTTGCGGTGGTGGCGGGCACGATGCGGTCCACCATGACGCAGGGGCAGGAGAGATTTTCCGCGATGAAGGCAGCGAGATCATTATCGGTGAGACCAGCCATCTCCACCAGAAGACGGTGCAGGATGCGACCGTTGGACGGAAGATTGTCGCAGGAGAGCAAAGTCAGCGGCACAGCCCCGGCGGCCCGCCGGCGTCTTGTCGCTTCCAGCAGAAAACCGAGCGCGGAGCGCGGCTTTTGCGGATGCGCCAGATCATGAACGACATCGGGATGGTCACGAAGAAGCGTGCCCGCCGACAAATCGGCGAGGTAACCCTTTTCCGTGACCGTCAAAGTGACGATTCTGACCCGCGGATCAGTCATGGCTTGCAGCAGCCGCTCCGGATCCTCAGGAGCGACGATGGTCTCGAGGATTGAACCGACAATCCGCAGCGTTTCGTTTTCACCGTCACGCAGGCAGAATGTATAGAGATTGTCCTGCGGCGCGATGGCATCGCGAGTATCGGGGCTGCGCAGCGAGGCAGCGACAATGCCCCAGCCGGTTTCGCCACGCGCCAGGCAATCATCGATGAAGACCGCCTGATGGGCGCGGTGAAAAGCGCCAACGCCGAGATGCACGATGCCCGGTGTCACCGCTTTGCGGTCATAGGCGGGCAAAAGGACGTTTTTTGGCAGATGCGGCAACGCAAGGGACGAGAGGCGTTCTGTCATGGTCATTTATCTCCGTATCTCAGCCGAATTGCAGGCCGCCATTCATGTCAACGACAGTGCCGGTCATGAAGCCGGACAGCGGCGAGGCGAGGAAACCTACGGCATGAGCCACCTCTTCCGGCTGGCAGAACCGCCCGACGGGAATGGCCGCAAGCTGGCGCTGGCGGTCTTCCTCTGACAGTTGCTCCATGATCATCGGCGAAACCACATAGGCCGGCGCGACTGCATTAGCGGTGACGCCAAAAGGGGCAAGTTCGCGAGCGGACGAGTAAGTGAGGCCCACCAGCGCCGATTTCGAGACCGAATAGGCCGTGCCCGCCGTCAGGCCACCGGACTTCCAGGCATAGGACGAGATGTTGATCAGCCGCCCCCAGCGGTTTTCCTTCATGGCGGGAACGACGGCCTGCGTCAGCAGCAGGGCGGCATCGAGATTGACGGCCATCAGCCTGTGCCAGTCATCAAGCGTGGTCGCTCCCAGCTTGTGCGGCGACAGCACACCGGCATTGTTGACGAGAATGTCTATGACCTCGAAACGGTTGGCGACATCTTTCATGACGGCCTGCAGCGCCGTCGCATCGCCGAGATCGACGGCGACGGGATCACAAGCACCGCCAAACCCCTCCGCGAGCGCCGCAACAGCTTCGACGTCGCGATCGAAGGCGATTACCCTCGCCCCTTGCGCGACCAGCGCCGCAACCACGGCACGGCCGATGCCGCCACAAGCGCCTGTCACGAGCGCCGTCTTGTGTTTCAGTTCCATTCTGTCTCCTCCACGTCCACTATCAAATGGACAAATGCTTCCGCTCTTCTTCAGGCAACTGTTCGTAGATCACGAAAACCATATCCAGATGCGTCACCAGCGCCTTTTCCGCACCTTCGGCATCGCCACGGTCGAGAGCATCCACGACTGCCAGATGCTCTTCGATGACGGCGGGCAATCGTTCCGGCTTTGCCCAATAACGATGGAACCGCGACAGGGTCACCTTGGCAGCAAGGATCGCCTGCCAGACACCTTCGCGACCGGAAAACGTGCCGAGCAGGCGATGAAACGCCTCGTCGGCATGAAAGAAACCGGATGCGTCGTTGGCGGCAATCACTCTTTCCTGCTCGGCGATGACGTCGCGCATCGTACGGCTCATTTCTTTCGTCCACTTCGGCGCGACTTCGCGCAGCAAAGCCACTTCGAGTGAACGGCGGATAAAATGGCTGTCCTGAATTTCGCCAAGCCTGATCGGCGCAACAAAGCTGCCGAGTTGCGGATAGACGTCCACAAGACCCTCTTCCGACAGGCGCTGGATCGCCGCACGCACCGGGGTGCGCGACACCGAAAACTGACGGCAGATCGAGTTTTCACTGATCGGCGCCCCGGGCGCTAGGCGGACCTCGACGATCGCCTGACGCAACGCCGCATGAACCTGATCGGCAACCGAGCCATAACGATTGACCACAAGCTCCACGCTTTCGATTCCGGAGCCGGGGGCCTCTTGATGAGCGCCGCGCCCAGTGAAACCGGCAGTGGTGTTTTTCGTCATGAACGCTCCCCTTCAAAAGGCGGTCGTGAAAATCTCGTTGCTACTTGGATACAAGTATACTAGTGTCCATGGTGCTTACGCAAGTCGGCTGTTGGGAGAAAGAGCGATTAAGGGAGGTTCCAGTCGCTTTTTTTAAGGAGCAGGCCGTTTCATGGAGGAGAAAAACATGACGTATTTCATGCGCAGCCTCGTCGCTGCCGCAATCATCGGCGCGGGAGCGTGCGGTGCCGCGCAGGCGGCGGACGCCAGCAAGATCGCCCTCGTTCCGGGCGGTCCGCACCCTTATTTCGCCGCCTGGGAACAGGCCGGCAAGGACGCGGCCAAGGACTTCGGCCTGGCTGGCGCCGACTATAAGGTGCCGCAAAAGTGGGAACTGGCACAGCAGAACCAGCTTCTCGAAAGCCTTCTGAGCCAGGGTTATAACGGCTTCCTGATTTTCCCAGGCGATCCCGTCGGCGCGGTCTCGACAGCAGAGGAACTGACCGGCAACGGCGCGAATGTGATTGCTGGCGCCGGATGCTTCAAGGACCCCTCGCCCGCCGCCTTCTGCCTTGGTACCGACACCGGTAATTCCGCTTATCTCGGCACCAAGGAGCTGATCAAGGCGATGGGAACGGGCAAAAAACGCATCGCCCATTTTACCGGCTTCCTTGTTGACCCCAACACCCAGCTTCGTATCGATGCCGTGAAAAAGGCAGCTGACGAAGCCGGCGCCGAGGTCGTTCAGGTCATCGCCGATATCGACGCACCGGAACCGGCGGAAGAAAAGATCAGCGCCTACCTGGCCGCCCACGCTTCCGAAGTGGACGGTATCGTGACCACAGCCTGGGTTCCTGCGGTCGTTGCCTCCAACGCACTGCGCAAGATCGGCGACAAGCGCATCCACATGGTCGGCATCGACCACGACGAAGTCGTGCTGAAAGCGATCAAGGACGGTTTCGTCGACGGCACGATGCTTCAGAACCCCTATGGCCAGGGTTATATCGGCGCGTTTGCACTGAGCAAACTTCAGTCCGGCTGCAAGGTGAAGGAAGATGCGCCGTTCAAATCCAATGCGCTGACGACCAAGTTCATCGATTCCGGCACCGCCTATGTCGATGCCGCCAAGGTGGACAACTACATCGATGCCATGCGCGCCGAGACCAAAAAGCTGCTCACCAACTTCGATACGACCTATCTGAGCTGCAACTAATCATGCCTCGAGCGATTGCCGGGCGGCAAACGACCGCGCCCGGCAATCTGCCCCGCCAGAAAATATTCTTTCAGGCGGCAGCGCAATGACCAGGCGACCCGCGCAGGCGCTTCGGGCGAACCAATACCGGGACAGTTTCATGACCGTGAACGATACTTTGCTCACAAAGGGCTCGCAGGAGGGCGACAGAAGAATGGGGTCCAGCCTTTCGCAAGGCCGCTTTTTTCTGACCAATGAATTTGGCCTCATTCTGCTGATCGTCGTCTTCGCCGTCATTTTTGGCGTCGCGGCCAGCGGCTTCCTTTCGCCTTTCAATCTGTTCACGCTTGGTCGCAGTGCCGCGATCAACATCATGATCGGCCTGTCGATGATGGCGGTGATCGTGACTGGCGGCCTCAATCTTGCCGTTGGAGCGATCGGCGTCTCGGCGGCCATGGCCTGTGGTTATCTGATCGAGGTGCTTGGCGTGCCGTGGCCGCTCGCCCTCATTGGCGGTCTCGCCACCGGCGCGGCGCTCGGTTTCGTCAATGGCTGGACCGTCATCCGCACGGGGCTGCACAGCTTCATCATCACGCTTGCCACCATGAGCATCTTTTTCGGCGTGATGATCTTCCTGACGCGCGCCGAGGCCTACCGTGGCCTACCGCCGATCTTCGCAGCCTTCGGAAAAATGAAGCTCGCGACCTATTTCTCGCCGCTGCTTCTCGTCACGCTCGCAACGGCGCTTGCCCTGTCCTTTCTCTACCGACGCACCGTTCTTGGCCGCGAAATGCTGGCGGCAGGCGCACGCCCGGAAGCGGCGGAACTTTCCGGCATTCGGGTCGACCGTATCTTCATTGCCTGTCACGTGCTGTCGGGCCTGCTTGCAGCACTCGCCGCCCTGATGCTGGTGACGCGCACGGGCGCCGCCATTCCTTCCATGGCAGGCCAGCTTGGGCAGGACTGGCTTCTGCCAGCTTTTCTCGGCCCGGTTCTCGGTGGCACGCTTTTGCAGGGCGGTAAGGTTTCGGTGCTCGGCACCTGTCTTGGCGCACTTTTGGTCACCATGCTCACCAGCGGCCTGCTGCTGCTTCAGCTCGGTGAATTCTGGGTCCAGACATTTCTCGGCCTGCTGCTGTTGCTCGCGGTTTTGATGGACAAGGCGCGGCGAAGCTATCTCGCCCGACGCAACCTGGCTTGAGGACTGGACGATGAAGACCGACAACACCCTTCTACGCCTTGCCAGAACCGACTGGTTCGGCCCCCTATTGGTCACGGTGCTGGCAATCGCGCTTATCCGCGGCTTCAGCCCCAACTTCCTCTCTTCCTTCAACATCCAGATTCTGCTTCTTGCAATCGCGGTCAATGCGCTCATCGCCTTTTCCCAGATGATCATCATTGCCATTGGCCAGATGAATCTGTCCGTGGGCGCAATCGGCGGACTGGCCGCAATCTCCTTTGCGGGACTGATGCAGGTCTGGGGACTTCCGGCACCGGTGGCCGCCATTGCTGCGGTACTGATCGGTGTTGTCTGCGGCATGCTCAACGGTTTGCTGATTGCCATCACCGGCATTTCCGCCTTCGTCATCACACTGGCGACCCTGTCGATCTACAAGGGTATCAACCTTGGCATCACCCGGGCGGAGCCGTTCTACGGCGTGCCGGAACAGGTGAAAGCCTTCGGCTCGGCACTGCTCGTTGGCCCGGTTCCGTGGCTCGCAGCACCCACCATCATCATCGCATTCGCGCTGTGGTTCATGCTGCGCCGCCAGCCGATAGGTCGCTTCATCCTTGCCATTGGCGGCAACAGCCATGCGGCAGAGCTTTCCGGCATTTCGATCCGCACGACAATGATCGTGGCGCACGGCATTTCCGGCCTTCTGGCGTCGGTCGCCGGCATTCTGCTCGTATCCCGCCTGCAGATCGGCCAGCCTTCCATTGGTGACGACTGGCTCATCCTGTCCTTTGCCGCACCCGTTATCGGCGGCGCAGTACTGGCTGGCGGGCATGTCAGCGTCGGGGCGACCCTGCTCGGCGTCGTCATCGTCGCCATCATCACGCAGGCACTCGTACTGTTCTCAATCGATCCGTTCCTCGTGCAAGTGGTGCTCGGCGCAATGATCCTCGCCGCCGTTGGCATCAACCGCCTGCGCGAAACGCATCTCGGCAAAAAGACAGGAAAGGCCTGACATCATGGACAAGCAACCTGTTTTTCAGGCGCGTAACATCGAAAAAGTGTTTCCCGGCGTTCGGGCGCTCAAGGGCGTCAATCTTTCGCTGGAGCCGGGATCGATCCACGCGTTGCTGGGTGAGAACGGCGCCGGCAAATCGACGTTGATCAAGGTCATTACCGGCGTCCACCATCAGAGCAGCGGCCAGATCCTTGTCGATGGGCAGGAAGTGCGCTTCGGCAACCCGCGCGAGGCCATTGCCCGCGGCATCGGTGTCGTCCATCAGGAACGCAACCTCATCCCGCGCTTCTCGATTGCCGAGAATATCCACATGGAAAAGCTTGGGGCGCACTATCTCAAACCCATCGACTACGCCGCGCTGAACCGCGACGCACGCCGCTGGCTGCAGGCTCTCAATCTGGAAGTCGATCCGGCGATGCCGGTATCCGAGCTTTCCGTTGCGCAAATGCAGCTCGTGGAAATTGCCAAGGCGCTTTCCCTGCAAAGCCGGGTTCTTTTGCTCGACGAACCCACGACATCGCTGACCCCGAGCGAAACGGACAACCTCTTCCGCATTCTGCGCCGCCTGCGCGATGATGGCGCAAGCCTTGTCTTCGTCAGCCACAAGCTGGAAGAGGTTCTCGACATTTGCGACCGGGTGACGGTGCTGCGGGATGGCGAAAACGCCTGCGAAAGCCGGTCTATGGAAGGTCTCGGACGCCAGGACCTGGTGCGCCTGATGATTGGACGTGCCGAAGGCGGCGGTGGCTGGCGCAAACGCGCGGTCGAGCACAATCCGCTGGTGCTTGAGCTCAAAGGTGTTTCTACCGCAATCGGCCATCGCGATGTCAGTCTTTCCGTGCGCAAGGGTGAAATCGTCGGCCTTTACGGGCTGGTGGGCGCTGGGCGCACCGAATTGGCAAAATCGATCATGGGCAAATTCGCCGTCACGGAAGGCGAAGTCCGGATCGAAGATCGCCCGGCCCGCATCCGCTCCGTTGCCGAAGCCATCCACGAATACGGCGTCGGTTATGTCAGCGAGGACCGCAAGGGTGAGGGCCTCATTCTCCAGCATTCCGTTCTTGCCAATGCGGGCGTTCCCATCTGGCGCAAGCTCTCAAACGCATTCGGCGTGCTTTCCGACAGCCGCATCCGTGCGGCGGTCACCCCTTTCCTGCAGAAACTTGAGGTGAAGACGCCGAGCCTGAGCCAGACCGTGGGCAATCTTTCCGGCGGCAACCAGCAGAAGATCAGCGTCGCCAAGTGGCTTGCCGCCGACGTGAAGCTGCTGATTGTAGACGAACCTTCTGTTGGCATCGACATCAAGACCAAGGCCTATCTGCACGATCTGCTGCGCGAGCTTGCAGACGGCGGCACCGCCATTCTCGTCATTACCAGTGACATGCCGGAGATGGTGGCACTGGCCGACCGCATTGTTGTCATGGACCGCTATCGGGTTAAAGGCGTGGTCGCAAACAATGGCGTCTATGCCGATATGAGCGAGGGTATCATGGGCTTGATCCATGATGCGGAGCGCGAAACGGCCCTTTCACGTCAGGCATGACGCACGGCCTTGCCGAAGTGTCATCGCAAAAACCGCACGCTGTTCCGGTAGGGCGTCAGGTACCATCGGACGGCTGCTCGAAATCTCTCCCGGCACGACGCCTTCTGCTGGGCGGGACGCCGTATTTCTGGGTGTAGCAACGGGTGAAATGGGCAGCGGTCGAGAACCCCGTCAGCAAGGCCACGTCAACGATCGAAAGCGAGGTCTGCTGCAGCAGCTCATCCGCCTTTGCCAGCCGAAGACCACGGTAAAAAGACATCATGGACTGGTCGAAATGGCTGGAAAACAGACGGTGGAGCTGGCGAATACTGCTGCCGCACAATTGGCCCAGCTGCTCCGGCGACAGGGGATCCGCAACATGGGTCGTCATGAGTTCAATGGCAGCTTCGAGTACCGGGTGGTGGACGTTGAAACGTTGGCCGGCGCGGCCCAACTGAGGTTCATCGGCCGTTCTCAAACGCGGATGTATGAACCATTCGCTGACATCGCGCGCGAAGGCAGAACCATGGTCTTTCGCAATAAAAGCCCCCATCATGTCAATGGCGGCAACGCCGCCCGCGCAAGTGTAGCGATCGCGATCGATGACGTAGAGCGCACGCTCGATCAGGAGATCGCTGGCATATTCACTAAGCGGATCGATGTGGGTCCAGTGAACGGTAAAACGTCTGCCCGTCATCAGACCGGATTTGGCAAGGATCGCCGCGCCGCCGGAAATGCCTCCAAGCTTGACACCCTGCTGGTTGAGCGCGCGCAGGTTGCGCACAAGTGCCGGATCTTCATAGAGCATGGGATTTCCGCCCGCGACGATGAAGACCAGATCCAGCTTCTCAGACAAAGCCCGCGAAACGGGCGCGGTATCGAAACCTCCGCCTGACGTGGATGCGCCAAACCCGCCATTCGCCGAGTAAAACCGGCAATGGTAGAGCGTTTTGCCGGCAAGGTGATTGGCCGCGCGCAGCGGCTCAACCGCCGCAGCCAACGACATCAGCGCATAACCATCAATGAGTATGAACCCGATCGACATCGACCCTTCGGCGTGCATGACCTGCTCCAAGACAATCCCCAGGATAAGCTTAGCCGACTTGGCCAAACTGGACAATAATGCGTCCGTCACGGATAAAAAAATCGTGCGGTATCGCGCTATAAACTTGGACAACCGCCCTGTTTTCGAGGAACACAGATTTGCGCTATTCGGCTCTCCAGGTTTTCAAACAGGCCCTGACCGGCCACAAGGGCTGGCGCCCACTGTGGCGGAATCCTGATCCGCAACCTCATTACGATTTCATCATTGTTGGCGGTGGCGGTCATGGACTTGCAACGGCCTATTATCTAGCCAAAACCTTTTCCAAGTCGCGGATCGCCGTTCTGGAAAAAGGCTGGCTGGGATCGGGAAACATCGGGCGCAACACCACGATCATCCGCTCAAACTATCTGCTGCCCGGAAACGAGCCATTCTACGAATTTTCGATGAAACTCTGGGAAGGGCTTGAACAGGAGTTCAATTTCAATGCGATGGTAAGCCAGCGCGGAATTGTGAACCTGTTCCACACCGACGCGCAGCGCGACGCCTACCGCCGTCGCGGCAACGCCATGCTGCTGGCCGGTGCGGATGCGCAACTGCTGGCACAAGACGATCTCCGCGCCATGATCCCGTTTCTCAATTTCGACAACGCACGCTTTCCGATCAAGGGCGGCCTTTACCAGCGCCGCGCTGGAACTGCCCGCCACGATGGCGTTGCCTGGGGTTACGCGCGCGGCGCCGATCTGGCAGGGGTCGATCTTATCCAGAACTGCGAAGTCCAGGGATTTCGCATCGAGGATGGAACGATCAAGGGCGTGGAAACCAGCCGTGGCTACATCGGTGCCGGAAAGGTCGGCATCGCCGTGGCGGGATCGACCGGCCGCGTCATGGCCATGGCGGGCATGCGTCTGCCGATTGAAAGCCATGTGCTGCAAGCCTTCGTTTCGGAAGGGCTGAAGCCGACCATACCGGGCGTCATAACCTTCGGAGCAGGCCATTTCTACGTCAGCCAGTCCGACAAGGGTGGCCTGGTCTTCGGTGGCGATATCGACGGCTATAATTCCTATGCCCAGCGCGGCAATCTGCCCGTCATCGAAGATGTCGCCGAGGGCGGCATGGCGCTGATGCCGATGATCGGCCGGGCGCGCCTGCTGCGCATATGGGGCGGCATCATGGACATGTCGATGGACGGTTCACCGATCATCGACCACACGCCTGTGAAGGGCCTCTATCTCAATGCCGGCTGGTGTTACGGCGGCTTCAAGGCGACGCCGGCCAGCGGCTATGCATTCGCGCACCTGCTGGCCACCGATACCCCGCATGATACGGCCAAGGCCTACCGCCTCGACCGGTTCGAAAAGGGCTATGTCATCGACGAAAAGGGCGCCGGCGCCCAACCGAACCTTCACTGAGGCTTGAACAATGCTGATCCCTCACCCACTGCTCGGGCCGCGCGACGCTCAGGAATTCACCTATCTCGGCGATGCCGCCCTGTTGCGTCGCCCGGACGGAATGGCCGAGAGCGCTGCGAAAGACTTCAACGATTATGTCTATCTGCGTGACAATCCCGCCGGCCTGCATCGGGAACTGTGGTTTCACGAACAGGGTGATCGCAGCTGGCTCGTGGTCACGCGAAACACCGTCACCCATGAAATCCTCGGAGCGGAACTCGCAAACGAGGTAGCGCTCCGTCAGAAGGCAGATGAAGCATGAGACTGAAGGACGGCTTGATCGACCGCAGCAAGGTGCTGCATTTCACCTTCGATGGAAAGAATTATCAGGGGCATCCCGGCGACACGCTCGCCTCGGCACTTCTGGCAAACGATGTCCGCCTGATGGGGCGCAGCTTCAAATATCATCGCCCCAGAGGCGTGATCTCTGCCGGCTCAGAAGAGCCGAATGCGCTGGTCGAATTGCGCACGGGATCGCGGCTGGAGCCGAATACCCGCGCCACGACGGTCGAACTGTTCGACGGGCTGGAGGCGAAAAGCCAGAACCGCTGGCCGTCCCTGTCTTTCGATGCCCTTGCGATCAATGATCTGTTTGCCGACTTCCTGACCGCAGGCTTTTACTACAAAACGTTCATGTGGCCGAAGGCGTTCTGGGAAAAGCTCTATGAGCCCGCCATTCGCAAGGCTGCGGGACTTGGAAGCCTGTCGATGAAACCGGACCCCGACAGTTACGACAAGGGGTTCCTTCACTGCGATCTGCTGGTCATCGGCGCCGGAGCGGCCGGTCTGGCTGCTGCCCTGACCGCGGCGCGTGCCGGTGCCAAGGTTATTCTGGCGGACGAAGACAATCGCCTCGGAGGTCGCCTGCTTGCAGAGAGCCACCTGCTCGACGGCGCCCCTGCAACCGACTGGATCGGAACGCTCGAGGCGGAGTTTTCAACCCTGCCAAACCTGCGCGTCATGCGCCGCACCACGGTTTTCGGCTCATTCGACCATGGCATATTCGGTGCGGTCGAGCGGGTTTCCGACCATCTTGCCGCACCAAAGGGCGTACGCCAGTCCCTCTGGCGCATCACTGCAAAGCGCACGGTGCTTGCCGCCGGGGCGACAGAGAGGCATATCCCCTTTAAAAATAACGACCGGCCGGGGATCATGCTTGCCGGTTCGCTGCGTGCCTATGCCAATCGCTGGGCAGTCAGTCCGGCAGGCAGGGTCGCAATCTTCACCAATAACGATGACGGCCATCGGACCGCTGTCGACCTGGCTGCGAAAGGTGTCGAGATCGCCGCAGTCATCGATCCGCGCCCGGATGCGCGGGCGCTTGCGGAATACCGCCTGATTGCGGGGGCGACAGTTACCGGCAGCAAAGGCAGGCTGGGGTTGGTTTCCATCGATGTCCGCAAGGATGGCTATGACGAAACCATCGATTGCGGTGCGCTTGGTATCTCCGGGGGCTGGAACCCCAATGTTCATCTTACATCGCACCAGCGCGGTCGCCCGGTATGGGATGACGGGCTACAGGCATTCCTGCCCGGCGACGTACCCTCGCATATGCTCGTTGCAGGGGCGGCGGCCGGCAAAGGCAGCACGGGGGCGGCGCTGATCTCCGGTGCATCCGCTGCCATAACGGCTCTGGAGCAAATGGGGATTGCCGCATCCAGGCCAGCCCTGCCGGAGGCCGAGGATACGCAAATCGGCATCAAGCCCCTGTGGCATGTGCCGGGGAAAGGGCGCGCCTGGGTCGATTTTCAGAACGACGTCACGGTCAAGGACATCAAGCTCGCCTATCAGGAAAACATGCGGCCCATCGAGCATCTCAAGCGCTGGACAACGCTTGGTATGGCAACTGACCAGGGCAAGACATCGAATGCCACTGCTTTGGCAATCATGTCCGAACTGACGGGCAAATCGATACCGGATACGGGTACGACGATTTTTCGCCCTCCCTATACGCCGGTTTCGATGGCGGTACTCGGCGGCGGCGACACCGGCGCACATTTCCGTCCGCGCCGCCTCACACCCAGCCATGCCTGGGCTAAAGCGCATGGCGCCGTTTTCGTCGAAGTCGGTCAATGGATGCGTGCCCAATATTTTCCTCAAGCCGGGGAGACCCATTGGCGGCAATCCGTCGACCGCGAGGTTCTGGCCACCCGAAAGGGCGTCGGCATCTGCGATGTGACGACGCTTGGCAAGGTGGATGTTCAGGGCGCCGATGCGGCTGAATTTCTCGACCGTCTCTACTGCAATGCAATGAAGAGCCTCAAGGTCAGCATGGTCCGTTACGGCCTGATGCTGCGGGAAGACGGCCACGCCTATGATGACGGCACCTGTGCCCGTCTGGGTGAGGATCATTATATCGTCACCACGACCACGGCCCAGGCCGGCCCGGTCTATCGTCACATGGAATTCGCCCGCCAATGCCTGTGGCCGGAATTGGATGTGCAATTGATCTCGGCAACGGATGCCTGGGCACAGCTCGCAGTCGCTGGTCCGAACGCCCGCCGCCTTATCGAACGCATTGTCGATGGTTTCGACCTTTCCAACGCAGCCTTTCCCTTCATGGCCTGCGCCGAACTGACGGTTTGCGGGGGATTGCGAGCACGGCTGTTCCGGATCTCGTTTTCAGGGGAACTTGCTTACGAGATTGCAGTCCCCGCCCGCTACGGTAATGCCCTGATGTCCCGGCTGATGGAGATCGGTGCGGATCTTGGAGCCACCGCCTACGGGACGGAAGCGCTTGGTGTCATGCGTATCGAAAAAGGCCATGCTGCCGGAAACGAGTTGAACGGCCAGACGACGGCGCAGATGCTGGGCATGGGCAGGATGGTTTCGGCCAAGAAAGACGCGGTTGGTACCGTCATGACTCGCCGCGAAGGGCTTGTCGGCGAAAGCCGGGTGCTCGTCGGCCTGCAGCCGCTTGCGGCAACGGACCCTGTGGTGTCAGGTTCACATCTGTTTACCCGCGGCGCCAGCCAGAATACCGAGACCGATCAAGGCTGGATCACATCCGCCTGCTATTCGCCCAACCTCGGCTTCAGCATCGGTCTTGGTTTCCTTGCCGATGGTGCAAACCGTATCGGAGAGATCGTCGTCGCGGCCAACCCCTTGCAGGGACAGTCGGTCGAATTGCGTGTGGTCTCGCCCCATTTCATCGACCCTGAGGGAGAGAGACTCCGTGCCTGATTTGAAGCCGACAACCGCACTCGGCGCGCAAACTTCGCGGCGCGCCCGCCATGGCACGCTGCGACTTGAGGAAAATTCGGGGCTTGCCCTCGCATCGCTCAGCCTGCGCCGCAACGTCAAAGAACCGGTGCCTTTTGACCTCACCTTGCCGGGTCCCGGAAAATGGGTCCAGCAAGGCCCGGTTTCAGCTTTTTGGACGGGGCCGGGCCAATGGCTGATTGAGGCCGCAGACCGGGCCGAAACGGATTTCGCCGCAGAACTCACGAGCCTTTGCCCTTCCTGTTCCGTGACGGAACAGACCGATGGCTTCGTCGCCTTCGAAATCGAGAGCGACGCAGGCGAGGCGCCGATTGTCGCGCTCATGCAGAAGCTGGTGAACCTCGATCCCTCGGTATTCGGGCAAGGGACCGTTACGCGCACAGGCATGGAACATATGAGCGTTTTCGTCATCCGGCGCGCGCCGGACCGCCTTGCCATCCTCGGCATGCGCTCCGCTGCGGAAACACTGTGGCATGTGATCGAGACTGCGATCCGTCGTCAGGCGGAACTTCTTGGCGCTGCCGCATAAAGCGGGACTGCAAAGCCACCAGACCGTTTTTTGCCAATCGTCGACCTGTACGGGCGAACTGTGTCTTATTGACATGGGCGCTTCGGGATCATCTCGAACGGTTACCGTTCTGAGCCATCAGTGAATAATCGCTCTGACGACGGCGCAAATCATATTGTCGCAAAAATCGACTAGACGGGCTATCGCCGCTCGTGAAAACGGCCGGACTAGTGCAGCGGAAATATGAGGTTATCGTAGTGACAAGCGACAATGTTCAATATTTTTCGGCAACACTCTATTTTGACGATTTGCCCACCCTGTCGGCTGAGGCGCTGATCGAAGCCTGGGGCCTTGAAGGGTATGAATGTGAGCAACTGGAGAGCGAAGGCGTCTTTGACGGCTTTCGCGGCGGAACCCGCGTCTTCGTTGGCATTCCCGAGGCGGTGGGAACGCTGGCAATTCCTGCTCACTATCCTGCGGTAGCGCGGGTCGAAGTCGACTGGACGAACACGTTCTGCATCAATGCAAAAGCTGCGCATGATGACCTTTGCCGTGCGACCCATCAGGCGAAATTCAAACTGATGATCGTGGCGGATGACGACGACCCCACAGTGGCACATAACGAGATCGCCATGACCCTGCTCGGCATCCACCAGCTTGCACCGATGCGCGCCGTTATGTTGCATTATCTCGACGTAATCGTCGGCCGCACCGATCTCGACGACTGTCTGAGCTACGCCAACAGTCACCTGGATCAGCCGCAACAGACAGCAACAATGCTTGCCTATGGCGCCTTCGTGATCCGGGAGAACGGCGCGACCAGAGCCTGGACTACGGGTCTCGAGCATTTCGGCCAAACGAATTTGCTCTTCGACACGTCGTCGGATAACCAAACGGAGGCTCTTCTTACCGTATTTGGGCTCGGACATCTCGCCGTCCACGGAAAGTGCTTCAAGGCGGGCGAAGCCATAACCTCATTCGACCTTCTTGCCCGGTTTGAATCCGCCGAGATGGGCGGGCAGCCCATGCTGCGGATTGTCAAACACGAAGCCGGCCAAGCTGTATTGAATCGGCCGGGCTAGCAACAACAGAGCATTTTCATTCCCGCTATGGAAATGCCGTCTTCCGCCCCGCTTTCCTTGCGGTCGGATGACGAGTTTTGTTCTGGCGAGCTGGGGAAAACGCTTCGCGTATATCGACAGGGCGTGAATTATGGTGCTCCAAGGAATGGCAAAGCCTGACGCAATCTCTTCAAACGGACGACAGGCAAATTCTAAGGGACGCCAATGTTTGCATTCACACCTTTCCTTCGCGGCACCGTCGTAATGTCCGTAGCCATTACTGCGCTTCATGCCGGTAGCGCTTTGGCTGCCGAAATCGATCCCGCATTCTATGATGCGGCCCTGTGCAATCCGCCCTATTCGATGACATCGGCGACCGAAATTTATGATGCCGCCGAAAAACTTGCAAAGGCCGACACATCGTCTTTGGGTGCGGCTATCTATAAGCTTCCGAACCAGATCGGCCGCGATGGGTTTGAGAGTGACGAAGTCTTCTTCGCCAATGGTGCAGTCGGTGTTTTGATCAAGGGCCAGCGTGCCGATGCTCTGGCCGCGAAATATGATTTGAAACCGGAAACCTCAGACCTGATGGGTACATCGACCAAGGGTTATGCCCGGCAGCTTCCGCAGGACCAGCAGCCGCCTGAAGGTCTGGCTGGACCGGGAAAAGTCTCCATTGTGGCGCGCGAAGGTGCGGCACTTGGCGACAAGACCCTGTTGGCGTGCGAATTCGCAGCGGACTGAATGGTGGCGAAGCACTGCCAATACTAACGCCTTGACTAACAAATGTAATTGCCGCCCGCATACCGCTTTCACAGCTCTTCTGCTGGCGGGCGGCTACATATTCATATCGAGGTTTGTTTCATACGCCGGCCTGATCGCCCAGGCCGGCGCCGCTTGGAACAATCTCAGGATTTCGCCTGAGCGCCCTCATGGAAATGGATAGGGGCGTGGTGCAGATAGTGCGCAACCTTTCGCTTGGCGGCGATATCGGTCCAGACGAACCGGACATTGTCCTCCGTCAACCCGGTCGCCGTGGCGATCTCGGTTGCAGGCATGCCGTGTTCCAGACCGTAGAGGCAGATATCCATCTTGTCGTAAGGAAGCGCGAAATAGAACTCTTCCTGCGTCTGCGGCATGGAATAGGTATCCGTTGTCGGCGGGCGGGAGCGGATTTCCTGCGGGACGCCGAGATGGGCCGCGAGTTGATAGACCTGTGATTTGTAAAGATGGGCGATCGGCTTGATGTCGGCAGCGCCGTCGCCGTTCTTGACAAAGAAGCCCTGGTCGTACTCCAGCCGGTTCGGGGTTCCGAGCACCGCGAAGTTCAGGCGGTCGGCGTGATAATATTCGAACTGCTTGCGCGTGCGCTGCTTCATATTCGTCGCCGCAACGATGCCGAGATAGGCTTTTGCGGAGAGACGAACCTTGCGCGTTTCGCCCGATGGCGAACGGACGACCAGCGAGGAAATATTATAGGCGCCGGTGCTCATGGCGTTGTCGAAGACGATCTTGGAGGCCCAGCCCGGCCCGTATTCAGGCACAACCTCGCGGATGAAGCCATCGCGCCTTTCATAACAACCCATGGCGGCAAGCGAAGGGCCGATATCTTCCAGCACGCAGTCCATACCCAGCTTCGTCGCCAAAGCCTGCCCCAAGCGCAGGCTGTCCGGGTCGGAATCGTTTTCCGGCATGAACAGGCCAATAACATTTGCTGCCCCGAGCGCGTGAACGGCAAGTGCGGCGCAGACGCTGGAATCGATACCGCCGGAAATGCCGAGCACCAGCCCGCGCTTGCGCAGGTTGAAACGAAGCGACTGGCGGATTTTTTCGGCGATACGCTCTACCTCCGCCGCCGCATCAAGTTCAAGCGGCGAGAAAGGCAGGCTCTGTGCATTGTTCGTCATCGATTGTTCTCCGTATCTTGAGCAGCGAGGCGGCGACTGACCTTGCCGGTATCCGTCGTCGGCAGGAAATCGCGAAATTCAACCAGTGTTGGCACCATGTGGGTTTCGAGGTGCAGAGCGCAGTAGCGCATGACGTCTTTTGCGGTGATCGCCTCGTCGGATGCGATCACGATCGCCTTCACCGCCTGACCGAAAACCTCATGCGCAACGCCGACGACCAATGCGTCCGAGACGCCCGGCATGGCTTGCAAAACGGCTTCGACAGCCTGCGGCGCAACCTTTTCGCCACGCGACTTGATGATATCGTCCTTGCGGGCAACGAAGGTGAGATAACCCTCGGCATCGCAGGTAAACAGGTCGCCGGTGTGAAGACGCGTCCGGCCCGTTGCGGCATCAACGCGCAGCGCGCGCGCTGTGGCAGCCTCGTTGCGCCAATAACCGCGCATGACGTGCGGCCCGCTGACCACGAGTTCGCCGACCTCTGCGGGCAACAGGCTGTCTCCGTCCTCGTTCACCACCGCGATGGCAGTGCCCGGAATGGCGATGCCGACAGAACCGCGTTTCCTGTCGAGGTCTTCCGGCGGCAGAAAGCTGATACGGGTACACTCCGTCTGGCCATACATGCAAAACAGGTGCACATGCGGCAGAAAAGTCCGCAGCCAGTCGCTATGGGTGGGCGAAAGGGGTGCAGCGGCGGCGGTGACGTAGCGCAGGCTTTCAAACAGCGCCGGCGACAGATCGCGCGTCTGCATCATGATGGACAGCATGGTCGGCACCAGCGCGAAGCCCGTGATCCGCTCGTCCCGGATACGCTCGAAAATCAGATGCGGATAGGCGAAGGATTTCTCGATCACCAGCGTACCGCCGACGAAAACGCTGGAAAGCAGCTGGTTCAGGCCATATCCGAACGAAAGCGGCAATACGCCGAGCAGAATATCTTCCGGCCTATTGCCGAGATACGAGGTAATCGAAGGGACGGCCGCATCCATGTTATCATGCGCCAGCATCACGCCCTTTGGCTCGCCGGTGGAGCCAGATGTATAGATGATTACTGCCAGATCGGTATCGAGCAGGTTTTGCGGCAGCGCGCCTATCGGTTCCTCGAGCATCGCGTCAAAATCGACACCATCGGCCGTTGGGTTCGGCGCGCCGGAAACGATGCGCAACAACGGAGAAGAACCGGCCGCATCCGAAACGACCTTTTCCAGCCGGGCCTCGGCAACCACCGCAAAGGGCGTACAACTGTCCAGAATTTGCGAAAGGCGTGCGGCCTTGGACGATGGGTTGATGGGGCAGGCAACAGCGCCCGCCATCCAGCAACCGAAAACCGCAACCGCCATGCGCCAGCCATTGTCCAGCACAAGGACGACACGGTCTCCCGGGTTTGCGCCTCGCGCTATCAGAGCAGTGGCGAAAGCCTCGCTCATCGTCTTGAGTTCGCCGTAACTCAGGCGCGTCTCACCGGCCACCAGCGCCGTCTTGCCGGCATGGCGCTCCGCACTTCGATGCAGGTAGTGGTCGATACGCAATTGGCGCTTCCCGAAATTTCAGGCGGTCTGCTTGCGACCGATGAAGGCGGCGATGTTGTCGATCGTATCGAGGTTGGCCGGTACGATATCGCCGTCGGCAACGCGGACGCCGTAGCGTTCCTCGATGAAGCTCACCAATTCGAGGATTCCCGTGGAATCGACCATGTCATTGTCGATCAACGAAAGATCGTCGCCAAAAGGCCGGCTTTCGTCACCGAACAGAAAGTTTTCGATGATGAAACCGCGAATTTCGGCTTTCATGCCGGTGCTTTCATTGGTCATTTGGAGCTTCCTTCGATTTTTTGCGATGACATTGTGGAATTCTGGGTCGTGGCAGCGTGCAGAAGCTGGGTCGAGAGTATGCCGACGAAGGCGGCGTTGTCGCGAAAGCCGGTCGCCTGTTTTTGCCGCACCTTGGTTGTCAGCTTTTCCACCGCCTGGGCATTGAACAGGCCGGTGGTCCTCACTCGACCGGTAGAAAGTACGGTGTCGAGATAGCCGGCATCCGCGAAGGCTTCTGCGTCGGGCGCGCGATAGGGCTGCTTGGGTCGGTTTAAGATCGCATCGGGCACCAGCTCGGCTGCAGCCTGTTTAAGGATATATTTTTCCTTCAGACCGCGCAGTTTCGCCTCGGGATGGAGCGCTGCGGCAAAGTCCACCACACGGGGATCGAGGAACGGAAACCGGCCTTCCACTCCATTTGCCATCATGACCCGGTCTCCCTGACTGGACAGAATATAGCCGGGCAAGAGAAATGCTGTCTCGAGGTACTGCGCCTGATGAAGCGGATGCCAGCGGCGGAAATCCTCCGGCAACTGCGCGGCAAGATCGGCCGCAGCGTCGTAGTCGCCAAGCTGCGCTTTCAATTCCGCTGAAAAGAAGATTTTCGCCGCCGCCGTAGAGCGCAAGCGCGGCCGATGGGAAAACAGCGGTTCGTCGGTGGCTTCTGCGCCGAAGGAGAAGAAGCGTGCCAGATAATCCGGCGTCTGCTGTTTCAGCCCCGGAAGGTAGGGATAAAGCCGCTGGAACAGTTTCGGCCGGCGAGCAGATTGCGGTTGGCGGCTGCAAAAGCGCCGTACCCGCGCTTCGCGGAAAATATCGTAGCCAGCGAACAGCTCATCAGCACCTTCACCGGTCAGCACCACCTTCATTCCCCGTTCGCGCACATGCCGGGAAAGCAGGTAAAGCGGCACCGGTGCTGTGCGAAGAATGGGCGTCTGCACGTGCTCCATGACCTCAGGCATGTATTGCGCTATGTCCGCAGTTGAGCACTCCGTGGTTTCGGATGCGACGCCAAGATGCTGGCTCATTGTTTTCTGCCAGATACTTTCGTCGTGCTCCGCACTTTCGAAGGCCAGCGAAAATGTGCGCAGGCCTCGGCTAACGCTTTGCGCAGCCAGGGCAGAAACGAGGGAGGAATCGAGCCCGCCGGACAGATAGGAGCCGACAGGCACATCGGCGCGAAGCCTGATCCGCGTTGCGTCGGCCAGAAGCGCCGTCAGCTCTTCCACCTGCGCGCCAAGGCTTGCCGGCGGTGCTGCGTCCTTGCCGTCAGGATAGGAAAGTTGCCACCAGCGCCGTACCGTGGACGCGCCATCGCGCAGGATCATCAGATGACCGGGCGGCAATTCGTGAATGCCGCGAAAGGCGGTGCGCGGCGGCAACGGGAACCAGAAGGTGAATATCTGATCCAGCGCCACCGGATCAATCTCGGCCGTCATTCCCGGCAACGCCAGAAGCGCCCCGATCTCGGATGCGAAATAAAACGTACCTTCATGCCACGTATAATAAAGCGGCCGGACACCCATCCGGTCACGCGCAAGCACCAGCGTGTCGTTGCGGGCGTCGTGCAGGGCGAAGGCAAAATCGCCGTTGAATTCGTTGAGGCAATCCAGCCCCTTGTCTCGATAGTCATGCAGGATGACTTCGGTGTCGGAGTGGGTGCGGAAATGGTGGCCGCGCGCGGACAGCGTTTCGCGCAGTTCGACGTGATTGAAGATTTCACCGTTGAAGGAAATGGCAAGATCGTCTTCGACGGTGCGCATCGGCTGCGCGCCATCGGCAATGCCCACAATCGCCAACCGTGCGTGGGCAAGGCCGACATCGCCGCGCAGCAGGGCTCCATGCGCATCTGGACCACGATGCTTAAGACGCGACGCCATCAGCGCAAGGCGCTCGTTTGCGCGCTCGGCCGGCATGTCGTGTCGATAAAATCCAGCAATTCCGCACATTACTCGACCGCCTGACCAAAGCTGTCACCGATGAGGCGCGTCCAGCTTTCACCGCAAAAGCCGTTAAAAAATGCCGTTCCATCCGTCGCTGCCTTGAGGAGGTCCGCATTGCGCGAATGCACGATGGTGGATGACGCATGCAGAAACGTGCATTTCTTACCGAGCATCGCCCGCAGCAGTGCCGGCTGGGTGCGACCTCTGATGGCCGCGAGACCACGATCATAGGCATTGCGGATCAGCCGGTCGATCACGATCTGCTCCTGCCCGGGCACGGCCATGATCTGCAGCGTCCGGCCGATGCCCGTTGGATTGCCGTGGTAAAGAAAAAGCCCCACCGCCCTGCCGCCGCGGGCCCTCACAATCCGCTGGACTGGTTCGCCGTGCAGACGTTTGCGTTTGGCGTGTTGGAGCATGTGCAACAGGCTTTCCTCGGTCCAAACGGGATGGAGCGGAAAGTGGCCGACGAGTTCCCGTGCCAGACGCGCGAATTCGGTATCGCTCGCGTCGTCGTCGGTAAAGCTGTCCACCTTGTCCGGATGTGATGCGTAATAGGATAATGCTCGCCCATGGCCACGCGCCGAAATGGTGCGATCGATGATCTTGCTGAACGGCGTCAGCGCGCGGAAAGTGCTGGAGAAACGATCAGCGGCTATTTCCAGCCCGAATGAAGCCGGGCGCAAAATCCGCAGCCAATCGAGACTGTAGGAGGCGAGCAGCTGGCCGCGCATCGTCTTCCACATATCGGCGGAAACGTCGTTGATCGTCTCCCCAAATGTCAGTTCCTGAGGTCCACCCAAAACTTCGCGCAGCAAACGCGCTCCGGCAAAGGGATCGGTCTCACGGTCTTCAGCGACAAAGGAAGAGCAGACAGCGGCCTGTATGTTCTGGCCATCAAGTTCCATTGCCACGGGCAAAACACCCAGAAATCCAGACACGCGGCCATCGTCGCGCACATAGACCTTGGAGTGAATATCCGGATTTATGTTTGAATTTTCGAGAAAGACGGCGCGCAAATATGAGGTCAGATCATCTGTCGCGGCCCCATCCTTCTTCCGCAAAAAACGGTGAAACATGTCAGCCACGGACACGAGATCGTCCGCAATAAATGAGCGTATTTCAGACATACTCGCCGCTTCTTGCCGGATAGATATTTAATCGAAAGTAATTATCATTCCTATTCTGCCGCAGGCGTATTAATCAGAAGTTATGTGCCGGCGTTTTTTCGCGTGATTGTGGCGTTTTGCAAAGAATTTGACGGGTAATTTCAACCCTAGAGCGCGTCCGGTTTCAACTGAATTCGGTGGACGCGCTCTATATCTTTGGTTTCAAACGTTTTTCCGGACGTAAAAGTCCTACGCCCGGAAATACTTTAGTATTGGACAGACAGGGAATCGATTGGCGCGGCTTTCGGCGGTGCGAACTTGGTCAGATCGATACCTACCACGGCGGCCTTGTATTCCTCAGCGCTCGGTGTGCGGCCAAGGATTGCCGACAGTACCACGACAGGGGTCGAGGCCAGCAGCGATTCACCCTTCTTCTCGGCAGTGTCCTCAACAACGCGGCCCTGGAAGAGACGGGTCGAGGTTGCCAGAACAGTATCACCCTTCTCCGCCTTCTCCTGGTTGCCCATGCAAAGGTTGCAGCCCGGGCGCTCCAGATAGAGGATGTTCTCGTATTCTGTCCGGTTGGCAGTCTTCGGCTTGAGATCATCGAACTCGAAGCCAGAATACTTCTGCAGGATTTCCCAATCCCCTTCCGCCTTCAGCTCGTCGATGATGTTATAGGTCGGTGCCGCGACCACGAGCGGCGCCTTGAACTCGACCTTGCCTTCGGCCTTCTCGATGTTCTTCAGCATCTGGGCGACGATCTTTATGTCGCCCTTATGCACCATGCACGAACCGACGAAGCCCAGATCGACCTTCTTGATGCCGCCGTAATAGGACACCGGACGGATCGTGTCATGGGTGTAGCGCCGGGAGACATCGGTGTTGTTGACGTCGGGGTCGGCGATCATCGGTTCGTCGATCACGTCCAGATCCACGACGACTTCAGCGAAATATTTCGCATTGTCGTCAGGGGCCAGAGCGGGCTTTTCGCCCGAGCGGATTTCGGCAATACGCTGATCTGCCTTGGCGATCAGGCCCTTCAGTGTCTGGGCGGCATTATCCATGCCCTTGTCGATCATGATCTGGATACGCGACTTGGCGATTTCCAGCGACTCGATCAGCGTCTCGTCTTCAGAGATACAGATCGACGCCTTGGCCTTCATCTCGGCCGTCCAGTCGGTAAAGGTGAAGGCCTGGTCAGCGAGCAGCGTGCCGATATGGACTTCAATGATGCGGCCCTGGAAAACGTTGTCGCCATGCTGCTTCAGCATCTGCGCCTGCGTCGCATGGACAACATCGCGGAAGTCCATATGCGGCTGCATCTTGCCCTTGAAGGTGACCTTGACGGATTGCGGGATCGGCATGGTCGCCTCGCCCGTCGCCAGTGCCAGCGCCACAGTGCCCGAGTCGGCACCGAAGGCCACGCCCTTGGACATGCGGGTGTGGCTGTCACCGCCGATGATGATCGCCCAGTCGTCCACAGTGATGTCGTTCAGCACCTTGTGGATCACGTCCGTCATCGAATGATAGACGCCCTTGGGGTCGCGGGCAGTGATGACGCCGAAGTTGTTCATGAAAGACATGAGCTTCGGGATGTTCGCCTGCGCCTTCTTGTCCCAGACGGAGGCCGTGTGGCAACCCGACTGGTACGCACCATCCACCAGCGGCGAAATGACGGTTGCCGCCATCGCCTCAAGTTCCTGCGCCGTCATCAGACCGGTCGTGTCCTGCGAGCCGACGATGTTGACCTTCACGCGCACGTCGGAGCCGGCATGCAGCACCTTGCCGGGCGTGACGCCAACGGCATTGCGGTTGAAGATTTTCTCGACGGCCGTGAGGCCCTGGCCTTCGATGGAAATTTCCTTGTTGGGCGCAAAGACCGGGGTGGCCTCGACGCCAAGCGTTTCAGCCGCAAACGTCTGGAGCTTCTTGCCGAAGACGATGGCATAGGAGCTGCCCGCCTTCATGAATTCCATCTTCTGGGGTGTGAATGAGGAGGAGAGATCGACCAGTTCCGTGCCGTTCTCGTCACGAAGCTTGTAGTTCTTGGCGTCGATCTTCAAAACGGTGCCGGTCTCAACCGAATATTTCTGCTCCAGAACCGGATTGCCGTCATTGTTGAGGATGGGCTTGCCGTCTTCGCCGAGCTTCTTCACCCAGTTCTTCAGGTTGATGCCGATACCGCCCGTGACGTCGACAGTGGTGGCGAAGATCGGCGAAATGCCGTTGGTGCCAGCAACGATCGGGGCGAAGTTGACGAAGGGCACATAGGGGCTGGCCTGCTTGCCGGTCCACAGCGCGACGTTGTTGACGCCCGACATGCGCGACGAGCCGACGCCCATCGTGCCCTTTTCGGCGATCATCATCACCCGCTTGTCGGGATGCTGCTTCTGCAGCGCGACGATTTCCGCCTGCGCTTCCGGCGTGATCATACACTGGCCGTGCAGCTGCCGGTCGGAGCGCGAATGCGCCTGGTTGCCAGGGGACAGAAGATCGGTCGAAATATCGCCTTCGGCGGCGATGAAGGTCACGACCTTGATCTCATCCTCTACATCGGGAAGCTTGGTGAAGAACTCAGCCTTGGCATAGCTCTCAAGAACGCCCTTCGCGACGGTATTGCCCGCCTTGAAGGCATCACGTAGCCGGAACATGTCAGCGTCATAGAGGAAGACCTGCGTCTTCAGCACTTCGCCTGCCTGCTGGGCAAGCCCGGCATCATCACCAAGGGCGATGTCGAGCAGCGCTTCAATGGAGGGGCCACCCTTCATATGCGACAGCAGTTCGAGGGCGAAAGTGGGCGTGATCTCGGGAACGACAGTTTCGCCCAGAATGATCTGCTTCAGAAAGGCGGCCTTGACGCCGGCAGCGCTCGTGGTGCCTGGCAAGGTGTTGTAAATGAAGAATTTGAGGGCATCCGCGCGATATTCGCTACCGGTATCCCTTATCAAGGCAATGATTTCGCCGGTTAATCCGCCATCGTCGATCGGCTTGGGAGCGAGCCCTTGAGTTTTTCTGCTTTCGATCTCAGCCAGGTAATCCAAGTAAAGGTTCATCGCAATCCCAACGTCATGAGGTGTATGGCGCCGAAACGCAGCGCCACGAAACACTATTGTTAATCGGCCCAGGGTCCTATCGATTTCGAGTACGTCAACCAGGGCCGGAAGGCAAGATAGCGCACTCTGTTTCTGTTTTCGATAACGGAACAGGAGAACATGCGGGCAGGCATGCCGTCTGCCGTCGTGCCCTCAGGGATGCGCCCGGCATTCCTCCCCGCGGCCTGCCGTACGCGATGCCGGCAAACCATTGCCTCACCGATAGAAGCAACGTCGAGCACAAAAAAATCCGGCCACCGAGGAGGTGGCCGGATCAGGCATGCAGAAGATAAGAGCAATCACATCTTCGGAAGCAGAACCTTGTCGATGACATGAATGACGCCGTTCGACTGCTTGACGTCGGCGATCGTCACATGCGCAACACCACCCGCTTCGTCGGTCAGGGTAATTTTGCCCATGCTTTCCTTCGCCTTGAGGATGCAGCCGCCGACCGTCTTCACATCATGGGTGCCGTTGTCATCCTTGATCATCTTCTCGATGGCGCTAGACATGGCATCGGCCGCCACGACATGACAGGTCAGGATCTTGGTCAGCTGCGCCTTGTTTTCAGGCTTCAGCAGAGTTTCGACTGTACCTTTCGGCAATTTGGCAAAGGCCTCATTGGTCGGAGCAAAGACCGTGAACGGTCCCTTGCCCTGAAGGGTTTCTACGAGACCGGCAGCCTTGACGGCGGCGACCAGCGTGGTGTGATCCTTCGAGTTGACGGCATTCTCGATGATGTTCTTGTTTTCGTACATTGCTGCACCGCCGACCTTTGGATTTTCAGCAAAGGCACCCGAAGCAAGAGTCGAGATTGCCGTCGCAAGGGCGAGCGTACGGATTGCGGACTTGAACATTGAATATTCCTCTTCCCTAATCGCCTCGGCGCGGAAGCGCGCCTCTGAAGGCCTATCGTTCCCGTCTCGGGGAACAGCACAAGTGACGAGAGCGACAGGAGGAAAGTTTCAAGCAAAAGGCAGTTTCATACCACCACTTGCTACAGCGCTGATTCATTTCGGCTTTTTCTCAACCGAATTACACTCGCGATCGGCCAGCGCGCAGTGATCTGCAAACGGAGCAACCCTACGAAGGGGCGAAAGCGCCCCGCAAACATTCGATTTACAACGCTGCCGTCGGCGCCAGCAGCTGGAGAAGCGAAGCCAAGAGCATGTTGCCACCCGCAATACTATGCTCCTGCTCCACATATTCAGCCTCATTGTGACTGAGACCATCCCGGCAGGGTACGAAAATCATGGCCGATGGCGCGACGCGGTTCATAAAAAGCGCATCGTGGAATGCGCCGGAGAGCATTCTCTTTGTTGCAAAGTCCCGCTCTTGTGCGGCCTGATCCAATACGGCAAGCAATTCATCCGGAAAACTTGCCGGCGGCATGTCGAAAATCTGCGAAATAGTCGCCGAGCAGCCTGTGTCCGCCGCTGCCTGCTGGATAGCCATGCGGATTGTCTGCTCCATGACGCCGATTGTTGTCAGCGAAGGGTGTCTAAAATCGATCGTGAAGCGCACCGTTGCCGGGATCGCGTTCACCGCGCCGGGTTCAAGGACCATTCGGCCAATCGTGAAGCGCGCGGCCGGATCGGCTGGCATGATGTCGCGATAGAGTTCAGCAAGCGCGTTGACCGTGGCTTGCATGGGGTCGTGCCGATATTGCAGCGCCGTTGTTCCAGCGTGGGCGGTCTGCCCTTCGATAATCACCTCCAGCCAGCGCGTTCCCTGTATGCCGGTGACGATGCCGATCGGTAAGCCCTCTTTTTCCAATGAAGGGCCTTGCTCGATATGGACCTCGAGATAAGCGAAAACCGGCGTGCCCAGAGGCCGCATCGCGGCAACCGGGAGACTTTCCAGCGTGGCGGAGAGTTCATCTGCGAAAAGCGCACCGTCAGTCGCGCGCATGGTCTCCCAGGCGCTTGGAATTGAACCGGCCGCAAAGGCCATGGAGCCCATGCAGCCCGGCGCGAAGCGGCAGCCCTCTTCATTCGTGAACGACACGACCTCCACCGGCCGCTCGGTTTCCACCCCGCAATCTTCGAGTGTTTCCAGAACCTCAAAAGCTGCGAGCGTGCCGAGCGCACCGTCAAAACGACCGCCTGCAGGCTGACTGTCGAGATGACTTCCGATAAGCAGCGGCGACAGATCCGGGTTACGCCCCTCGCGGCGAATGAACAGATTGGCAATCGGGTCCTGAAAGACCTTGAAGCCGCGCTGCAGCGCCAACTCCGTCAGCAATTGCCGCGCCTGCCGGTCGAGGTCGGTCAAGGCCTGGCGGTTTACGCCACCCTTTGCCGTCGCGCCTATTTGCGCAAACCGGTCGAGTCGATCGATAAGTCGCGGCCCGTTGATCGAAAGAGTTTGCGTCATCATCATTTCCCGTTTGCCCTCAACCCGAAAGCCCTGGCTGCGCCGCCTCAACAAACGATCGCACACGGGCAGGCTCGACAGGGTTCCACCAGACACCGCCCTGTTTTAGCGACGAAGCGACGATGACACCGCTGGTGCGCTTCAGGATTTCAACGATATTGGCTTCCCCAACACCAGAACCGACCAGAAGCGGAAGATGTGTGGCCTGCCCGATCTCTTCGATTTCCGCCATCGTTGCGCTGTTGCCGGTTCGCTGGCCAGTAGCGATCACCGCATCCGCATCAAAGAAGGCAAGGTCGCGGGTCAGCTCATCGATGCTACGATCACCCGTGATCGCATGCGCGCCATGCTTGACGTGGCTGTCGGCGAAAACCTTTATGTGCTCGGCCCTGAGCAGGGATCGATAACGCATCGCTTCCGCCGCACGCCCTTCCATGAAACCCTCGTTGGCGACATAGGCATTGGCCCACTGGTTGACGCGGATGAATTTCGCTCCGCCCGCCATGGCAATGGCGAAAGCCGGGATCGGCGCATTGGCAAGCACGTTGATACCGAGCGGAACGCCAGTCGCCCGCGCGACCCGGTCAGTCACCACGCTCATGAAGGCAGCTGTCTCATGACCGATATCCTCCGGCTTGGAAAAGGGAATATCGCCATGGTTTTCAACGAGAAGACCATGCATACCGCCTTCGATCAAAGCCTCGGCATCGCGCATGCAGACGTCGTAGATGGCATCCATGGCCGCGCCACGATACCTCGGTGCTCCGGGAAACGGCGGGCAATGCACCATGCCGATCAAGGCCTTGTCACGACCAAAGATTTCCTGGATGGCGTTCGCCCTATTGTCGGATATGATCTGCATGCCTTGTCCTCTCGAAAGTTTTTCATGCGTGCCTTCGTCATCGGCAATATCGCGCTCGACGAAACCTATTCCGTTTCCGCCCTGCCGGAAGCCGGGGCTTCGATTTTCGGCCGGCAGGCCTTCCGCGATCTTGGCGGAAAAGGCTGCAATCAAGCCATTGTCATGGCCCGATGCGGGCTCGATACCACATTGACTGCTGCTGTAGGTACAGATGACAGGTCTGCGACCATCCGCGCCCGCCTTGCAACCGAACCTCTGACCGCCGACCTCATTGGCATGGATGGGCAGACCAGCGATCTCTCCATCATCTTCAATACGCCCGATGGTGAAAACAGCATCGTCACGACCACGGCCTGCGCAGAATCTCTGACCCCGGAAGACGTGGCCGGAACCCTTGGTACAGCCAGCCCCGGCGACCTTCTCGTCGTGCAAGGCAATTTGGGCGAAACAACCACCCGTCTCGCACTGTCGCAGGCAAAGGCAACGGGAATGATCACCGCATTCAATCCGTCACCTCTCCAACCATGGTTTGAAAGTCTCTGGCCGCTCACGGACATCGCTTTCCTCAACCGCGGCGAAGCGGCAGCCCTGACCGGGGATACCGGCTCGACAGCAATAAAATTGCTCATTTCAGCCGGTGTCCGCCAGGTCATCCTCACCCTTGGCGGCGAGGGTTCGATGCTCGGCACGACAAACCAATGCCTGACCGTGCCCGCCGAAAAAACTGGCGTTGTCGACACGACGGGTGCTGGCGATTGCTTCATGGCCGTCACGCTGGCCTCCGCCGCGTTGAGAAACGTCAGTGTGGATGAACGGGCGTTGAGGCATGGCGCAAAGGCATCTGCGCTGACCGTCAGTCGTCGGGGCACGCTTTCAGCCTTTCCCGATATCCTTGAGCTCGCGGATATTTTGTCCAACTGACGATCCTCTCCACCGATACCTGCCGCAGCGCTCAGCGAGCTTCTGTCAGCCAGCCCAGAATGTTTTTCCACAAACGGCCGTAGCCCTGCCATTCGCAGAAGGCGGGAGAGAGCCAGTGCGGACCAATGTCGGATGTCCACGCCGCTGTCCGACCCTGGCCAAAAACGCCGGTGACCAGAAGCGGATGACCGCCCTGCTCCGCAGGCAGGCGGGCGACCACGTCCACATCTGCGCGCTCGCGCACCTCTACCTCATTGACACCGAGGAGAAGCGGCCATTCGCCGGAAAGACCTGCAACGGTGGGATGATCCGGCATCAGAATGTCGGCCGTCGATCCTTCTGGAATTTCAACGCGGTCATCCCATGGCAGGCAGGTCACGGGAAGCGTATCTTCCACGGGGGTGCGACGCCACCGGGCCTTGCCATCGATACCCTGGAACGAGAAATATCCGCCAACCATCAGCAGGCCGCCACCCTTTTCGACCCATGCCTTGAGAAGCTTCAGACGGTTTGGAACGGTTTTCGAGTGCAGCCAAACCGCAGGCGGCAAAAGCAGCGAGTTGGCACCGATGTCAGAGAGGATGATCGCGTCATACGCATCCAGCCCCGCCATATCGAAGGGAAGTTTCTCGACAGCATCATGAGCCGTCAGGTAGGTCAGCTCGTATTCACTACCTTCGAGCGCCTTTACCAGAGGTTCCGCGCCCAAGTGAAAGGTGACGCTGCCGAACTGGTCGAAGCCCTTGTAGTGAGTGGCGGAGCTGACCCAGCTTTCGCCCACGAGAAGTATTTTCTTTGTCATTTTTCGTTCCATTTCTATGGGTTCGTCACGTCTTCGCCTGGAAGACCGAGCGCGGGTTATCCCGCATGAGGATTTGCAAGGTGAGGTCATCCAGACCATGCCGCTTCAATCGCGGCAGGAAATGCTTGAGGATATAGGCGTAACCATTGCCGCCATACCGCGTCAGCATCATCTTCAGGAAAACATCGTGGGAAAGCAGGATGCGGTCCAGATATCCGCGCTCCACCAGCTGGACGATGGCTTTGGCCGCTTCGTCGTCACTCGGGCATTGGACCTGCTGATCGGCATAGAAGAAATCCATGCCGATCATGTCGTATTCGATGAAGGCACCGCGGCCGGCAAGTTCTCCCTGATAGCCAAGGTCATCATGCGACGGGTTCATGTGACACAGAACGGTGTGACTGACATCCGCGCCTTCCTGCTCGACTACATCGAGAACCCTATGACCCAGCCTTAACCAGCCCGGAAGATGCACCATGAGGGGCAAACCTGTACGGGCCTGCGCCCTCGCCGCACCCCGCAGCGATTTTTGCTCCTCGGGGGTGAAGTCCGAGGACACACCGATCTCTCCGATCAGACCGATTTTCACGCCGGTTCCGTCGACGCCCTGAAGCGCCTCGTGAACGATTTCATTGGCGATGTCGTCGATGCTGAGCGCTGCCACTTTCTCAGGATGGGAGGAGGCCAGATAATAACCCGCCCCCATCACGATGTTGAGCCCGGTCGCCTCGGATATCCGCCTGAGGGCAAGCGGATTTCTGCCGATACCCTGGCAGGTCGGCTCCACCACTGTATGGCCGCCCTGAGCGGCGAATTCATGCAGTTCTTTAATCGCAAGCGGCTCATCATCCAGCGTGATGTTGTGCTTGTTGACGAAGGGATCCTGGCGAAGTTCGCCGAGGATTTCCTGGCAGACCAAGCCCTCCGCCAGATATTGCCGCTCCGGCGTTTTCGGGGCGTGCCACCAGCAGCGGCAATCGTTGAGAATATGCTCGTGCATCAACGTCACGCCGAGCTTTTCCACCGGGACGGGGCCGGCAACCGTCATGAAATTGCCGGAGCGAATATGGCCTTTCGAGAGTTCATCCACCATGGCCTCAACCCTTTTTTCTGGAACCCAAGCGGAAGTTGGTGGTGAAGATGCGTGTGTTGAGCCAGATAGCGGCAAGAATGATCGCGCCCGTGACGATCTGTGTGAAAAAGGGCGAAATATGCATCAGGATCAGCCCGTTGCCGATCACGGCAATGGTCATGGTGCCAAGCACGGAGCCGAGAATGGTTCCGCGTCCGCCCATCAACGATGTACCGCCAAGCACAACCGCTGCCACGACTTGCAGCTCAAAGCCGACAGCAGCATTGGAGGAACCCGAGCCGAGGCGTGACGCGATCAGCAGCCCAGCGATTGCGGATGCCACGCCTGCCACCAGATAGACCGATGCAAGGATCCATTTTGCCGGCATACCCACACGACGGGCAGCCTCCAGATTGGAGCCTACCGCCACGACCCGGCGTCCGTAGCGGGTGGACGAAATGACCACATAGGCCACGACAGTGATGAGGATACCGATCAGCGCCGGCACCGGGAAACCGAACAGGTCTCCGCGACCGAGAAAAAAGAAGCCGGGCGCATCCGGAATCGGCACCGAATACCCTTGGGTGATATAGAGTGCGACCCCTCGAAGGATGGACAAGCCTGCGAGCGTAACGATGAAGGCCGGAATGCCCTGATAGGCAATGAACCAGCCCTGCAAGAGACCAAGCACGGCGCCGAGCATGAGCATGGCGACCAGCACCAGAGGCCAGGGATAGCCCGCCGCCATGAGGATGGCACCGACGGCGTTGATCAGCGCAACCATGGAGCCGACCGACAGGTCGATGCCGCCGGTGATGATGACAAGCGTCATGGCGACGGAAACGATGAGGATGGGAGCGGCCTGACGCACGACGTTCAGCAGGTTGCCTGCCGTCAGGAACGTATCCGTGCTTACGGCAAAGAACAGCATGCAGGCGATGAAAAAGGCCGTTATGGACAAGACCTGCGCGTTTTCGGCGATGAAATCGGCGACGGGTGAGCCCTTGGCGCGTTCAGTGTAGACGGTCAATGGCGACCTCCCACGATCAGTTTGACGAGGTCTTCGAGGCTGGTCTCGTTGATCTGCCGTTCGGCGACCTTCGTTCCCTCGTACATGACGGCGATGCGATCACACACGCGGAACAGATCCTGAAGACGATGAGTGATAAGGATGACGGAGACGCCCTTGGCCTTGACCCGGTTGATCAACGCCAGAACGGCCTCCACCTCTGCCACGGCAAGCGCCGAAGTGGGTTCGTCCATGATCAGGACCTTGGGATTGAAGGACGCCGCACGGGCGATTGCGATTGCCTGCCGCTGTCCGCCGGAGAGTTTTTCCACCTTGGCCGTCAACCTTGGAATACGGATTTCCAGCGCATCCAGCATCTTGCGGGCCTCGGCCAACATCGTCTGCCGGTCGAGGAACGGACCCTTGGTGATCTCGCGCCCAAGAAACAGGTTGCCGATCACGTCTATATGGTCACAGAGGCTCAAATCCTGAAAGACCATCTCGATATTGCGATTGCGCGCATCGGCGGGACCGGAGAAACGGACCTCTTCCCCCTCGAGCGTAATGGATCCTTCATCCGGAATGTAGGTTCCGGAAATAACCTTCGTCAGCGTCGATTTTCCAGCCGCGTTGTCACCGACAAGGCCCAGGCATTCACCGGGATAGATGTCGAGATCGACGCCGCGCAGCGCCTGATGTGAACCGAAAGTCTTTACGATACCGCGAAGCGAGACGCGCGGTTCTTGCGCCGCACCGGAGAGATGCTGGGGGAGAATATCTCCCCCAGCGCCGGTGACAGCGGTTGGGTGCTGTCCGCCGGCGATCATTTGAAGACCGCCCGGTAGGGCTCGACATTGGCCTTGGTAACGATGGTCACGGGCACGGCAATCGTCTTTTCGACACTGCCACCATCAGAAACAGTCTTCAGCGCCTTGACGGCCGCAGCACCCATAGCCGCCGGGTCCTGCTGGATGACACCCGCGACATAACCAGCGTCGATGCCAGCGATCGCCTGCTTGGTCAGATCCCAGCCGAAGACCTTGATGTCCTTCTGCTTGCTCTGGCTTTCGACGGCAGCGACGGCGCCGAGAAGGGCCGGTTCACCTGTTGCGTAGATTGCGGTCATATCCGGATTGCCGGTTATGAGGTTTTCCGCTGCGGAAAGAGCCGTATCCTGCACGTTCTGTCCGTCAACGACGCCAGCCGCCGTGATGCCGGACTGATCCTTGAGCGTGTCCTCAAAGCCCTTCTGGCGGATATTCTGTATGAATGAGTTGAGGGCCCCGACGACGCCGATCTTGGCCTTGCCGCCCATGTCTGACTTCACATAGTCGACGAAGAACTTGCCCATGTCGGCACCAGCCTTGGCATTGTCGACGCCAATCTGTGCCTTCTGAGGCCCTTCGGGCAATATTGCGTCGATAGCGACCACTGGGATGTTCGCTTCGGCGGCCTGCTTTACCGCAGGCATGATGCCGTTGACATCGATGGCAACGACCGCGATCCCATCGACCTTCTGCTGGATATAGGTCTCGATGGCGCTGTTTTGCGCAGCCGGATCGTTATTGGCATTGAAGATGACGAGCTTGACGCCCGCTTCCTTTGCCGCCTTTTCCGCACCCTTGTTCATGTCGTTGAAAAAGATGGCCTGCTGGTTGATCTGCACCAGGGCTATCGTCTTTTCCGCGGCACCGGCAATGCCGGCGGAAAGCGTCGCCCCGGCCAGAACGGTGGCGGCAAGGGCTGCGGAGAAATATCTGCGTTTGATTATTGTCATTTGCGTTCTTCCTCTGTTGGTTTTGTCCGTCGCAATTATTGTTTCGACGGCGGCGCAACGGAGCTCCGCACGACGATTTCTACGGGAAGCAGCTCTTCCGGATGGTCCGGAGTTTCCTGTTCCCAATTGGTTTCGGCGAGCAACGACAGGGCGCGCTGGCCAATGGCCCTGACCGGCTGGCGAATGGCGGTAAGCGGCGGATCGAACAGATGCAGCGGGCCGACATCGTCGAAGCCGATCATCGATACGTCCTGCGGAATGCGCACACCCTGCGCCCGCAAGACTTCAATCATCCCGATGGCGATTTCGTCGGAGCTGGCGAAAATTGCCGTGGCGGGACGGCCTTCGGAGAGAAAACGCAAGGCCGCTTCGCGACCAAACTCCGCGGTATAGTCGCCGCAATAACGCATGATCGACGGCTCGGAGCCGCAATGTGTCCGCAACGCTGCCTCCAACCCAAGGAAACGCCGCTGCGTGCTGAGCATTTCTGCCGGGCCGCCGACATAAAGCACGCGTTCGTGGCCATATCCGGCAAGGTGTTCGCCAGCCAGGCGGCCGCCCTGTTCATTATCACAGAACAGCTTCGGCACGGATGCCCCACTGACGTCTTCATCGACCACAACGACTTTGCCGGTGGCGCTGATAAGCTCGGCAAGCTCGTCCGTATCGGGGTGGTTGGTAACGAAGACCAGCCCGTCGACATGGTTGCGGGCAAGAAGCCGCAGATAGGACAGTTCGCGTCCCGGCCGGTTCAACGTTGCGAAAAGCGATACAGCAAGACCGCGCCTGTCTGCCTCCTCTTCCACTGCTGCAACCAGCATGCCGAAGAACGGGTTGCCGATATCGGGAACGACGAGACCGATCGTATCGGAGCGCCCACGGCTCAGACGCCGGGCATGCGGGTTTGGAACATAGTTGAGCTGGCGAATGGCGTCTTCGATGCGGGCCTTCGTGTCCGCAGGCAATTCCAGCGAGCCGTTGAGCAGCCGCGACACCGTGGCGACGGAAACACCCGCCGTGCGGGCAACATCCTTCAGACTGGTCGCACGATTTGGCGCCATCATTCTTCCCGTTCCTGTTCCCGTGGGCCTTTGGCCTCTTGATAGGCTTGTAAAGCGATTTACTAAACCGGTTTACAAGGAAATCCAAAACTTGCTCCCTGTCAAGATCATTTGGTGAGGCATTCGAATTTTGGCATATCGGAGATTTTTGCGGCCTTCCGACGGACAAAGGCCATCGGGGGGACGAGTGACGGCGCTCCTCGCCTTCACATAGAGGTGTCTTCAATCAGCACCTCTGATTATCAAGATTGTTTCATTGCTAAACGAGTGAAACGGGTCCACTGTGTTTGTTCCAGCAGCCATTGTACGGGCGCTGCTGTTTAAGGGTTGAATACCCTGGCCCCGACAAAGGAGGACGCCATGTCTTCCATATTCCACCAACCGACAAAACAGAATCTCGCAACGCTTGTTGGCTACGTCTTGTCTGCGGCAAGTGTGGCGCTGATCGTTTACATCCTGATCGGCGCATAGTTGCGATAACCGGCTGTAACTGTGCAGGTTTTAACGCAACGGAAAGCGGTGTTGGACATGATCGAAAGAACCACAGAGACCGAAATCACATTCACGCATCCGTTCCGTCTGGAGGCCCTTTCGGAACCCTTGGGAGCGGGCACTTATCGCCTGGTCATAGACGAGGAATTGATAGAGGGCCTCAGCTTCACGGCGTATCGCCGCGTGGGAACCCATCTAGAGATTCCCGCGATCGCTGTCGCCATGAACCGCCGACAGTTCCTTCAGGTGTCACCAACTGAAATCGATGATGCATTGGCTCGCGGTGTCGCAACCGTAGACGTCGGCCCGCGCGCCATTCCATGATCCCGCAATGGTCGCGCATTTCCTAAAGTGCGTAGCAGTTTTACGCCCGGAAAATGCGTAAAAACAAATAGCGAGAGCACGTCAGACAATTTTTTGTAAACAGGATGTGCTCTAACCGAAGTCGGAAGTCGTCAGGACGTTCAAATTGCGCCGGTACTTGGCATACACCTTCTTGGCAGCCTCGTAGATCGGCGTGCGCATTGCGTCAAAAGACGAAAGGCATTGGGCTTCCGACATGCCTGTTGCATGCACGCCGCCCTTGGCGAGTGCAGCGGCTTCGACAAAAAACCGGATTTCGAACATGCCGTCATGGCCGAAAAACCGCACAGCTTTACGCACGTCGTCAAAACTGCGGGCCGAGTTGGGGAACGCCAGTGTCATGCTTCACACCTGCTGCGTTCTTCCCTTCGCAAAACGTTGCGACGATTGAGTGAAAGCATGCCATCGGTTGCTTCCGATATGCTGAGTTCAGTCAGCCTGCGGCCACCCACCCGTACCGGCACACCGGTGAATACATGATATATGGTCCAGGTTTGGTCCCTCTCGATCCTTCTTCCATATTGGGAGTCAAGCGTATCGGCTACGGAAGTCCCGCCTTCGTTCTCCCAAACTTCGATCCTGAGCGCCTGGCGTCTTTGGTCGTTATAACTATTCATGGTCTTGCCTTTCATCCGAGGCTTCAGCGCGGCTTTGATCCGCGTGGAGCTGGTTTTATTCTACATTGCAACTGCTGCGTTCCTGTCTCTCGGTCGAAAGTCCCTATCGATCGGAGTGGTGCTTGAGCCAGACATCCCTAAGGACTAAATGCGGTGTCGTGTCCGGGCGGTACCAAGAAAATCCAGGAGCGAAACGACCAGATGCCATGAAATGGCACTGGAGAAATGCAGATGGTCTGCGTTGTGCAACTGGTGGCAGCGTAATCGCCCGTCAACCTGCATGCTCGTGACGCAACAGGTGACATCTCGGTGATTACCGCAAAGAAATGCGGCACCGTCAGCGCAAACATTCATTAAAGGACAACGAAGAAGAGGTGGTGCCTCTCTGACACCGGGGAGCCGTGCTGCCAGCACAACGAAGCCTATACTGCGCCTGGATTGCGCGGAAAACAAGGCGGACGCTAAAACCTGCCGGGCAGACAAAGCAAACACGTCTATTCAAAGCACGCATTTCTAGGCCACGATAGAAGTAGCCGAGCCCTGTTTTCCTGTCCTTCCCCAGATCAACATCAGCAGGCAGGCATCGCAGCCGGAAAATCGGGCCCGAAAAACCCAGGCCACTTCAGGCTGACAGGATCATGCGCTTTTTTTCCTGTCCGGAAAGAAACTCACGGACATCCTGTTCTCGTAGTGGCGCCGCATAGATATAACCCTGCACCAGCGTAGCACCGAGGCCTTCAAGGGCCGCGAGTTCCTCCCGTGTTTCGACCCCTTCCACCACGCATTCCAGCCCCATGTCGCGGCTGAGCGTGAGCAGCGATTTCACGATTTTGTAGCTGGCTGGCTTTTCGTGCAGATCCGTGACGAAGCTGCGGTCAATCTTGATCTTGGTGAGGGGCAGAGCGTGCAGCCGTGTCAGGCTGGAATAACCGGTGCCGAAATCATCAAGCGAAATGCCGCAACCGAGCCGCCGCAGCATTTCGACCGACTGCCTGACCTGTTCGAAATCATGCGCAAAGGCCGTTTCGGTAATTTCTAGGTCAATACGTGTTGCGTCGAAGCCGCTGTTTTCGATGATGCCGATCAATGACAGCACGCCTTCGCAGGAATTGAGGTCATGGGCCGAGAGGTTGAAGGACAGTCTAAGGGATGGCTCCCATGCCGATGCGGAAACGAGAGCGGTTCGAAGAAGAGGCCGTGTCAGCGAGCTGACGATACCGGCCCGCTCGGCAATGGCGAAGAACTGGGCAGGCGGGACATGGCCAAGGACCGGGCTGTGCCAGCGCGCCAGTGCTTCAAAACCCGCAGCTCTTCCATCGCGTATGTCGACGATCGGTTGGAACACGACTGAAAGCTCGTTTTCTATCTCTTTCTGCTTGAGCAGATGTTCGATACGGGCTTCGATATTGATCTGCTTTTCGTGCTCCGCATCGAATAGGACGGCATCGCCGCGCCGCGTTTTCTTGGCGTGGTACAACGCATAGTCCGCGCGGTCGAAAAGTTGCTCAAGCGTCAAAGCGAGGCACGGAAATACGGCTATCCCCATGGAAGCAGCGACATGCACCGTTCCCTCGGGCAGATGATAGGGCGCCCTCAACCGTTCCGAGATCACGTTCGCATTTACGACGAGTTGCGCATCATCAGGTATGATTGGGGCAACGATCGCAAACTCATCTCCCCCAAGGCGGAATGCCTTGCTGGTCGTCAGAGTTTCGGTGAGACGTTTGCTGACGTTGACGAGCAGCCTGTCGCCCACGGAATGGCCGTAAAGGTCGTTGACTGGCTTGAACCCATCGAGATCGATAACGCCAAGCGCCAGTCGCGTTCCCGCCACCCTTGCTTTTTCGATCTCGGCTGCCAAATGGGCGAAAAAGGCACGGCGGTTGGGCAGTTCCGTCAGGCTGTCGATATTGGCAAGCAGCAGGTTCTCGTTATTGAGCGCTTCCGTACGCTGCTGCGAAACAATCATGCGCTCGAAATTGCGGTAGTTGGTCA
The DNA here is from genome assembly GCF_053521785.1 of Agrobacterium sp. A3-95. Classification (NCBI taxonomy): domain Bacteria; kingdom Pseudomonadati; phylum Pseudomonadota; class Alphaproteobacteria; order Hyphomicrobiales; family Rhizobiaceae; genus Agrobacterium; species Agrobacterium sp. A3-95. The sequence continues at coordinate 160,308 of NZ_JBNWDR010000012.1, forward strand.
ACAGGATGGACATCATGCCAGCGCAGACCAGCAGGACATTGATGGCAATGGCGATGAATGTCGGTTGCCTTGAGGCCAAAAAGAAGATGATGAAGGCGCCGTTGACGATGGCCGTGACCATGAAGGCGGCCGAACGCACATACATCAGACAGAAGATGCAGGAGATGACGGTAATCGCCATGTAGAAGGCGACATGGGACTGCGTATAGGCGTCCCCATAGGGCACCAGCAAAAAAGACCAGAGCGTGAATATAATGGCGATACCGGCTGCCAGGCGATTTGTGCGCTGAAGCGCTGCATGGGCCACCTTCGGAGGGGGATCGATACCGCGGGTTCTCCACCAGAATGCAACCCTGACGGTGCAGCCGAGTGTGAAAAAAGCGGGAATTCCAATGGTGAGCCAAAACGGCGCCAGTTGCAGATGTGTAGTGGCCAGCGCCCATGTACTTGAAATCAGTATGAAATACATCATCGGCATCTGCCGGGTGAAAGCGCGATATTGCGCTTTCAGCAGGTCCGGATTGTCGGACCGGACAGACATAAAATACAGCAATTTCTGTTTGGCGCCAAGTATGTTCATTTGCACGACTCATCGAGTACAGAGTCGGTTATTTATCAAGTCCGTATTACATCATCGGAAATACACAAGGTAAATCAAGAGGAAATGAAATCAACTCCAAGGTGTGCAGTCATGTTTTTACATAATCTGCGGCAAATAAGCTCTATTGCTGAATAGAAATCAGCTGGGTACGACGATCGTTGCCGGCGTTTCTTGTTGCGGCCATCGCTGCAGCGCCTCCTGTCCGGCAGGGGTCAAGCCATAGACGCCTCTATCCAGACGTTCAAACCAACCATAGACGTTTGCAAGCAAGATCTTCCCGGCATCCGGTATGCCGGATCTGACCTGACGCACGCGCAGCGGCCCTGATGCCAACGCCAAAGCGCAGTCGAGTGCCTGTTGGCGGTACGCGGTCATGATTGGTGCGCGAGTGCTTCCACCCACCGCCGGATCTCCGCGTCGCCTCTTGTGTTCGCGTATCAATCGCGAACGTCGTTTCGGATTGGTTCGCGGCATCGGTGATATGGAACTGACGATGACGCTGACGTCGCCAACATCGGAAATGCCGAGCATGCCGATCCCGAGCCTGCGGCAGAGGTCGCGGTAACGTTTGTCAGCCTCGCGGCCCTTGCCCTTGGCTGAGACCCGTGCCGCAATCCAGACCTCGTCTGCCATAGCCGCGCGATCAACCGCCTGCAAAATAAGCTCCAGATTGAAGCTCAGTTTCAGCTCGCAGATGACGACAACAGGCGGATCGTTATCGCTCAAGCCCACGAGGTCGCAACTGCCAACCTCGCCTTTGACAGTGTAGCCCGCTTCCTCGAGGAAACTTTTGACGGGCAGATAAAGCGAAGTTTCCATGTACCCGCAGATTAAAGTGACGAACCAGGCCCTAGATATATCGATCCGCCTGCGCAGAACAACCGCTATAACTACCAATACGGTTGCAAGTTGTCGGTGATGCGGGCAATCGCCAATAGTACCGGAATGATCAACTGGCACTTCTCCCCAGAGCGGACGCTTTTTGGGGGAGATACGATCAAAAATCGCCACGGATTCGATGTGCGATCGGCAAGATACCGGCGATCAGAGTCCAATCGCCGGTGCAAGTTTTTTAAAACAGTGCTTTCAGTCTCTCATCAGACGTCAGGCGTGAAAGACCCGCATTTATCAAAACTCTTCCCAGTTGTCCGGCGATGTGCTCAGGGCAGCATTGCCCGAGAACGCAGCTTTAATCTTTCCGCCGAGTGCACGCGCAGGAGAAACTGCAGGCCTGTCGGCGGATGAGGCTGCGCGAACCGGTGCGGAGATTTCGCTATAACCGCCTTCTGACAGTTTGAACCGAGCGAGCAGTTGGTTGAGCGACGAAGCCTCGCGTGCAAGCCCGTGGCTTGCCGCCGTGCTTTCTTCCACCATGGCAGCGTTCTTCTGGGTGTCCTGGTCCATCTGGTTCACAGCCGTATTGATCTGCTGGAGACCAGAGGATTGCTCCTGTGCCGATTCCGCGATCGCCATCACGTGACGGTTGATTTCCTGTACTTCCGTGACGATGAGTTCGAGTGCCTTGCCCGTTTCGCCAACCAGTTGCACACCCTGCTGAACCTGACTGTTCGATGTCGTAATGAGATTCTTGATCTCCTTGGCGGCACCGGCGGAACGCTGTGCCAGTTCGCGAACCTCTTGGGCAACAACCGCAAATCCCTTGCCCGCCTCACCGGCACGCGCAGCTTCCACGCCTGCATTCAGCGCCAGAAGGTTGGTCTGGAAAGCAATCTCGTCGATCACGCCGATAATGTTGGAAATCTCATCAGCGGATGCAGCAATTTGCTCCATAGCCGTGACAGCTTTCTGCACCACTTCTCCCGACTGTTCCGCACCAACTTTTGCACGACTGACAAAGTGGCCCGCTTCTTGCGCCCGTTTGGTCGAGTCTTTCACCGTCGTGGTGATCTCTTCCAGTGCAGCAGCTGTCTCCTCGACGGCCGCTGCCTGCTGTTCCGTACGCTTGGCCAGATCGTCGGCTGCGGCCCTGATCTCGTTCGCGCCGGAGTCGATGCCGCGCGCGTTCTGCGCCACCTGGTTCAGAGTCGATTGCAGCTGTTCCGCTGCCCTGTTGAAGTCGCCGCGAATACCGTCAAGGCTGGACACGAACGGCTGAGCGATCCGGTAAGTAACGTCGCCCTGAGCGATCTTCGAAAGGGCAGCAGCAAGGTTGTCGACGGCGAATTGCACGTCAGCAGCTTCTTTCGCCTTCTGTTTCTCGCGCTCTATCCGGTCCTGCTCTGAAGACGACCGATGGTTTTCCGTTTCATTCTCAAGCCGGAGGCGCTCGATGGCGTTCTCGCGAAATGCCTGAACAGCAGCGGCCATCTGGCCGACTTCATCCTTGCGGTCCATACCTTCGATTTCGCTGGCTGTATCGCCTGCCGCCAACGACCCCATCCGCTCGCGAAGCCGCGCAATCGGGGTGGTAATGCCACGCGACGAAATAAGCAGGCCGAGCGCGATCAATGCCAGGGAAACAAGTGCTATGCTGACCAGAGCCGTCCAGATTGTCGTGTTGGTGCTGGCCGTGAGGCGCTCTCTCCCATCGTTCATCACCTGGATCAGTTGCTCGTTCCCCGCGCTGATTTTCGGTGAGACTTCAGTTATTTTTCGAAGGACGTTAAGCGCCATCTGCTGAGCTTCAGCATTTTTTCCCGCCTGCATGAGAGCGATGACCTGATTGCCGATTTCCTCAACCTCGGCAACGCCCTTGAGGATATCACGAGCGGCATCCGTCCGGGCCGGCACCAGCTGCATTATTTTATTCTGCCGTTCTTCCAGTTGCTTCCGGTCGGCCTTGAATGTTTTGACAGCGGCCTCGAAATCACTGCTGGTCGAGTCATTGAGGCTGGCGCGAAGCATCTGCATGCCGAGTGCATTGAGATTGCCGCTCGTTCGGGCGTTCAGCACCGCAGCAAGCGCCTCATTGGCGATGAAATCGCTGTAAACATTGTCGGTATTTTTATACTGCAAGCTGACGTAGCTGATTCCGGAAAGCGACATCAAACTCATCACTGATATGACGAATAAGACCTTTGTTTTTATTTTGGTATTCTTCAGGAAAGACATGAATAGCCTCAGGGCAAGCGCTCCTCCAGCTGTCCGCGCAGGAAGCCAGAGAAACAAACAACGGAACATCGCGGGTAGCTGTGCCCCTCCTCATAGGGCGACAAGCGGATATCCGCTCCGGGCCGCCAAAGGCTGGGCGCGTTGGATCCACTCGTTCTACCAGCCCCGCCGATGAAACTTTGGAACCTGCGTATTTTAGATTTCACAAAATTACTAAATGAAGTGTTACCCGGCATATGCAAACGATGACATGTATGATGCCGTAAACTTACCCGGGCTTTGATTTTCGACGGGCTGCGCGCTTTCGCGAGCCGGACTCGAAAGAGAAGATTATCCTCGCCGTTTCAGCATTGCTTGATGCTGGCGGCATCGGTGTTTTCACGAGGATATCGATGGGGCCGACGGCTTCCCGCATCGATTTAACCGTCCCGGAGGTCGCGTAACGCGAGGCAATGTCCAGCGTGCGGGCCATGGCTTTGCCCTTATTCTGTTCGATCAGCAGTCACGGTGTATGCATAAACTCACAATTTATTGTGGTTGCCCTTCGGAGCAATTTGGCCTTGTTTGTAGACTCACACTCTTCACGGGAGGGAAATTATGTCGATAAAAACAACAACTCGCGCCACGCTGCTGGTAGGATCGCTTCTGATTGGCGCAAGTTCCGCACTTGCAGAAACAGTTCTTCACCGCGGCAATTCCGGGGAGCCTCAGACGCTCGATCAGGCACAGACCTCGATCAATATCGAAGCCTTTATCCTCAAAGACCTTTATGAAGGTCTCACCATTTACGATGCTGCCGGCAAGATCGTTCCCGGTACGGCGGAAAGCTGGACGCTGTCTGAGGATGGTACCGTCTACACGTTCAAACTGCGTGCAGATGCGAAGTGGTCGGATGGCACTCCGGTAACGGCTGGAGATTTTGTTTTCTCCTATCAGCGCGTCGAAGACCCGAAGACCGCAGCAAAATATGCGAATATTCTTTATCCGATCAAGAACGCCGAGAAAATAAACAAGGGCGAAACTTCGGTTGACCAGCTTGGCGTAAAGGCCGTGGATGACAAGACCCTTGAGATCACACTCGAGCGCTCAACACCGTTCTTCCTTGAACTCCTTGCCCACCAGACAGCTCTGCCGATCTCGAAGGCAAGCTTTGACAAGAACGGAACCAACTTCGTAAAGCCGGGCATCATGGTCTCGAACGGTGCTTACAAGCTTGAAGCGCATGTTCCCAATGACAGCTTGACGGTGGTCAAGAACACCAACTTCTGGGACGCATCGAACACCAAGATCGACAAGGTCATCTTCTACCCGATCGACGATCAGGCCGCATCCGTTCGTCGTTTCGAAGCCAAGGAAATGGACCTCGCCTACAACTTTTCCGCGGACCAGATCGACCGTCTGCGCAAGGCCTATGGCGAACAGGTTCACGTTTCGCCGACGCTTGCGACCTATTACTATACCTTCGACACGCGTGAAGCGCCGTATAATGATGTCCGCGTCCGTCAAGCCCTGTCCATGGCAGTCGACCGCGATTTTCTCGCCAAGGAAATCTACAGCGGTTCGCAGGTTCCCGCCTACTCCATGGTTCCTCCGGGCATGGACTCCTACGGTGAGCCTGCGAAAGCAGAGTTTGCGACGCTGTCGCAACTCGATCGTGAAGACGAAGCCGTTAAACTCATGAAGGAAGCCGGTTACGGCGAGGGCGGCAAGCCGCTTTCCGTCGAAATTCGCTACAACACCAACCCGAACCATGAGCGCGTTGCCACCGCTATTGCGGATATGTGGAAAAATACCTTTGGCGCCAAAGTGTCACTGGTGAACCTCGACGTCGCCTCGCATTACGGCTACCTGCAGGAAGGCGGCAAGTACAACGTTGCGCGTGCAGGCTGGGTTGCCGACTATGCGGATGCGGAAAACTTCCTCGCCCTTTCGGTATCCTCCAACAAGACCTTCAACTACTCGAAGTTCAATAATGCCGAATATGATGCGCTGATGCAGAAGTCCTATGACGAAAAGGATCCTGCTGCTCGCTCCAAACTGTTGCACGAGGCAGAAACCATCCTCATGAAGGAACAGCCGGTTGCTCCGCTTCTCACACAGGCGGACCTGTGGCTGGTTTCCAACCGCGTGAAGGGTTGGGAAGACAATGCTGCTAACGAACACCTCAGCCGCTTCCTGAGCGTTTCCGAATAAGCAGTGCTGGCACGGTGGCCGAAACCACCGTGCCATGTCGGAGCCTGAAAATCATGATTTCATTTATCCTGCGCCGTTTGGCGAGCGCCGTGCCGACATTGTTCATCGTCGTCACGATTTCGTTTTTCCTGATGCGTTTCGCACCGGGCGGTCCGTTCAACCTCGAGCGGCCCCTGCCCCCGCAAACCATGGAAAACCTGATGAGAACCTATCATCTGGATGAACCATTGTGGCGCCAGTATCTCATCTATCTCGGCAACGCCGCCACCGGCGATTTCGGTCCGAGCTACATCTACAAGGACAACACCGTCGCCCAGTTGATCGGCAAAGGCCTGCCCTATTCGCTGGAGCTCGGTTGCTATGCTCTTTTGCTGGCGTTGGTCGGCGGCATTCTTGCCGGCACCTTTGCCGCACTCAGGCAGAATAGCACCTTCGATTTCTCCATCATGTCCATCTCGACCATCGGCATCACCGTGCCGAACTTCGTCGTCGCACCTGTCCTCACGCTTATCTTCGCCGTCTTGCTGGGGCTTCTGCCCGCAGGTAGCTGGGGTGACGGGTCGCTACGCTATCTCATTCTTCCGATGATCGCGCTCGCCTTGCCGCAGCTTGCGGTCATCGCGCGTCTGACGCGCGGTGCAATGATCGAGGCTCTGCGCATGGACCATATCCGCACCGCCAGGGCCTATGGCCTCCCGGCTCGCAGCGTCGTGGTGATTCACGCCATGCGCGCGGCGATGCTGCCGGTCGTTTCATATCTTGCGCCTTGCGCCGCAGCGCTGCTGACGGGCTCGGCGGTCATCGAGACGATCTTCACCATTCCCGGTGTCGGCCGCTACTTCGTTCTTGGCGCCATCAATCGTGACTACACGCTGGTCATGGGAACGGTCGTTCTCATCGCCATTTTCGTCATCCTGTTCAATCTCGTGGTCGATATTCTCTACGGCCTGCTCGATCCGAGGGTCAGACATGACTGATATCTCCGGCAATATCGCCCCTCAGCCATCGGTGAAAAGCCGAAGCCTGTTCCAGCTGGCAGCCCTGCGTTTCAGACGAAACAAGGCCGCCATGGCTGGCTCCATCATGCTTGTGCTGATCACACTTTTCTCGTTTATCGGCCCGCATTTCCTTTCACACACCTATGATCAGGTGTTTTCGTCCTACGTCTCCGTCGCGCCAAGCCTCGAGCCGCGCCCGGACGTGAACAACCTCCAGAGCGTCATGGAAGGTGTGGCAGGCCGTGCGCGCGTCGAACTGAAGGAGTTTGCCGTCGAAGGGCAGACCTTTACGGCAACGGTTACCTCCAGCAGCCCGATTGACCCGCGCACGACACGTTATTTCGACCGCGCCAACGAATTCGAAAACACGAAAGTCGTTGCTACGGGAGATGATGGTCGAACGCTGAAGTTGGAAGGCGATGTCAATCGCGAATACTTCTTCTTCGGTACAGATTCAAACGGTCGCGACATGCTGGCTCGCGTAATGCTGGGCGGCCAGATCTCCATTGCAGTCGGCGTTCTCGCCAGCCTCGTTTCGCTCGGCATCGGCGTGCTTTACGGCGCTACGGCGGGTTACATCGGCGGGCGCGTCGACAATGTAATGATGCGTTTCGTCGAGATCCTCTATTCGCTGCCCTTCGTCTTCCTCGTCGTGGTTCTCGTGGTTTTCTTCGGGCGTAGCTTCATCCTGATCTTCCTTGTCATTGGCGCAGTGGAGTGGCTGGATATGGCGCGTATCGTGCGTGGCCAGACGCTTGCCTTGAAACGGCGGGAATTTGTGGCGGCAGCTCAGGCCTTGGGTTTGAGCGACTGGCAGATCATCCGCCGTCACATCATCCCCAACACCATCGGTCCCGTGGTCGTGTTCGTGACGGTCGTCGTCCCGAAGGTCATACTTCTTGAAAGCTTTCTCTCCTTCCTGGGGCTTGGTGTTCAGGCACCACTCACGAGCTGGGGTGCGCTCATTTCCGAAGGCGCCAACAATATTCAGTCGGCCCCGTGGCTGCTGATATTCCCGGCAATCTTCTTCGTGCTGACGCTTTTTTCGCTGAACTTCGTAGGCGACGGATTGCGTGATGCACTCGATCCCAAGGATCGTTGACATGAATACGACATCTGAAAACATTCTCACCGTCCGCAATCTCAAGGTCGATTTTGCCACGCCAGACGGCACCGTCAACGCCGTCAAAGGTGTCGATCTCCACGTAAAGCAGGGTGAAACGCTCGCTGTCGTCGGGGAATCCGGCTCCGGCAAAAGCCAGACCATGATGGGCATCATGGGCCTCTTGGCTTCCAACGGCGTCATTCAAGGCTCGGCGCAATATCGTGGACGCGAGTTGGTAGGCTTGCCGGTCAACGAGCTGAACAAAATCCGTGGCGCGAAAATCACCATGATTTTCCAGGAGCCGATGACCTCGCTCGATCCGCTTTACAGGATCGGCGCGCAGATCGCCGAGCCAATCGTCCATCACCGGGGCGGCAGCAAGAAGGAAGCGAGGGCACGCGTTCTCGAGCTTCTGAAACTTGTCGGTATTCCGGACCCGGAGCGGCGCATCGACAGCTACCCGCATGAGCTTTCCGGCGGCCAGCGCCAACGCGTCATGATCGCCATGGCGCTGGCAAACGAGCCGGATATTCTGATCGCGGATGAGCCAACCACCGCGCTCGACGTGACAATCCAGGCGCAGATCCTCGATCTTCTGAAGTCGTTGCAGCAGCGCTTCGGCATGGCAGTGGTGCTGATAACGCACGATCTCGGTGTCGTCAGGCATTTTGCCGATCGTGTTGCGGTTATGCGCCGAGGCGAGATCGTTGAAACCGGTCCGACGGAAGAGATCTTCGAGCGCCCGCAGGCGGACTATACGAGGATGCTTCTCGATGCCGAACCCAGCGGCCACAAGCCGCCGGTCGGCAAAGAAGCGCCGGTCGTTCTCTCTGGCCAGAACGTCACGATCGATTATGTGATTCCGGGCGGCTTCCTGTCGAAGTCACGGGCTTTCAGGGCCGTGGACAGCGTTAATGTCAGCCTTCATCAAGGGCAGACCATCGGCATCGTCGGTGAATCCGGATCAGGCAAGTCCACGCTCGGTCGCGCGCTTCTGCGCCTTGTCACTGCAGAGGGCCGCATTTTCTTCGGCAAGACGGAAATCACCGGACTTGGCCGAACGGCAATGAGGCCATTGCGGCGGCAGCTGCAGCTTGTGTTCCAGGATCCGTATGGATCTCTTTCGCCAAGGCAGACTGTTGGAGAGATCATCACTGAGGGTCTCTTTGTGCACGACCCACAGCTCAGCCGCGCGCAGCGCGACGAGCGAGCAATAGAAGCGCTGAAAGAAGTCGGCCTCGATCCCGCCGCCCGCAACCGCTACCCGCACGAGTTTTCAGGCGGGCAACGTCAGCGTATCGCAATTGCCCGCGCGATCATCCTCAAGCCAGATGTCGTCATTCTCGATGAACCTACATCGGCGCTGGACCGATCCATTCAAGGCCAAGTCATCGATCTCTTGCGTAATTTGCAGAAAACGCACAACCTTTCCTACATCTTCATCAGCCACGACCTCTCTGTCATCAAAGCCATTTCGGATTATGTCATCGTGATGAGAAACGGGAAGATTGTCGAAGAGGGAGAAACGGACGCGATATTCGAGCGGCCGGCGGCTGAATATACCAAAACACTGATCAAATCCGCGTTTTCGGCCGAAGTAACATCATAGATTACAGCCCGGCACTGCCGGGCTTTTTCTGGCGCCGTTACAAAAGATCCGGTTTGTGGAGGAGGTCGTTATTTCGCGGCCATGGCGGCCTTCCTCTCCTGTTCAATCCCGACCATATCGCCACGTAGCAAGCAGGTTCGATGATGTGCGAAAGCTGGTACCCGTCACAGGACTAAGCGACTTCCAAATTCATAACGAAATCCGCGGTTTCATGGGCATGAATGCGGGTAAAACGTATCAGCTCGTCGAAGTGACGTTGCATTTTACGGATGGCTTCAGCGTTGTTGAGCACAAGATACATGGCGCCGACGAAAAGTGCTGCCCGTTGCGAACCGAAGATCGTATAGGGCACGGAAAAGCGTTCTTTTTCATTGAACAGAAACAGCCGGAATGATGGGTATAGCTCGCTAATAAGTCCCGACATATGTTTGAGTTGTTCGGCACGTGTCTCGCGGTCCAAACCGCTCCACATACCGCGCCCCTGCGCAAAAGCTTCCAGCGTTTCGAGCGGCATGCAAACTTCCATGTCGGTACCAGGCTGACGATTATAATCGAGTCGAAACGCCGTTTCGCTGGCCTGCGCCATCACACTCTGATGCGCGCCCATGGCCTCGAAAGCGATGATCTCGGGTGTGCGAAGCAGATCGGGAATGCGTGCCGGAACATAACGGATTTTGGTGCCTGCCGCTTCCGCATGCCACTTCATCAACAGCGTATCCGTATAATCAGCGCCGCCCTCCTCGATCTCGAAACTTGGCCGCAATTCCCCCATCAACCCCTGATCATGGGAAAGACCGAGTAGCCAGTCGAGCGAGACGGAATGTCGCTCGGCGATATTCAGCAGCGTCTCCACACGCGGAAGCCGCGCCGAATCACCGGAAAGCAATTGCGAAAGTGCTGATCGATCAATGCCAATGGCGGCGGCAAAAGACGCCTGGCTGTCTTCTGACCTGTTCACCAGCTGGATCAGGCGGGCACGAAACAATTCTGCGAGCGCGCGCTTGTCCATAATTCACCCGTTTGTTTATAATTATCACCATAATGCTTAAACTGTTATCAAAATCAACAGTTGGTCACCATAAACCCGTTGTGGCTGGCTGAGACTGGTGCGACCCTGCGGTGACAGGGGCATCAAGAGTATGAAATGACAGACATATTGGCAAAGAAGACGGCGCGGCTGACTGGCGTGCGCCGCAGAAGAACGCGTGACCGAATTGAATGGCCAACAGTCTCGCTGTTGGCGGTCTGTTACGGTCTCTGGATTTTCGCGGGATATTTTCTGTATCCGTTGTTTCCAATCGTTTCTCTGGTGCTCATGGGCATTGCAGTTGCCCTGCACTCCTCGCTCCAGCACGAGGTTCTGCATGGGCACCCCACGCGCAATGCACGACTGAACGAAGCTTTGGTCTTTCTGCCGCTCGGGATTTTCTACCCCTATCGCAGTTACAAGCGCACGCATCTGCAACACCATGCAGACGAGCGTCTGACCGACCCATTCGACGATCCGGAAAGCTATTACCGGGCCATGGGCGACTGGCAAAAGATGCCGTCGTTCCTCAAGGTCCTGCTGGGATGGAACAATACGTTCATCGGGCGTCTGGTCATCGGTCCTCCGCTGATGGTTGTTGGTTTCACGATATCCGAATGGCGCAAGATCGCGCAGGGTGATCGGCGGGTGATCTATGCCTGGACCCTGCATCTGGCCGGACTTGTTCCGACACTGCTGGTCATATCCCTGATTTTCGGCGTTCCAATCTGGCTCTATGTCAGTGTGGCGGCCTATCTGGGCATATCCATCATTGCCATTCGCTCCTACTGCGAACATCAATGGTCCGAACAGCCGGATGGGAGAACGATCATTGTTGAAAACTCCATCCTGGCTCCACTGTTTCTCTATAACAACCTGCATTTCGTGCATCACAAAATGCCGACAGCCGCCTGGTATAAATTGCCCTCCCTCTACAGCGAGAGGCGGGCGGAGTGGCAGAAGATGAATGACGGATATGTGTTCAGCAATTATTTCGAGGTGTTCCGCGCTTTCGCCTTCAAGGCCAAGGAACCGGTAGCGCATCCTGTCTTGAGACGGGACGAGCAAGTTTTAATCGCGTCACCCGTCGTGCCTGCCGCTCTGATTTTTTCTGACCATGCGATGCAGGAACAAGACGTGAGACTGGAAATTCCATCGTGACATGGATCGCGGCACTGCCAATGTATGACTGGCCCGAACTGCGCAATGAGACGGACAGGCTGTGGGCCGATATGCGCACCCGTTTTTTAGCAGAGGGTATCGACGCTCCCAAAGGCCTCACCAGACGCAACGGCGATATGCCGGCGGTTCCGGGAGGTATTCGTGGAAAGGACGGCGCCATCATTGCCGCAGACCCTGCCACGCTCGATCCCGATGCATTGGATCTTGCGGTGCTCTGGCGGCATCCGGCTCTGCTGATCTCCGGCACCTGCTGGGGGCCAATGGAGTTTGGCCTGCAGGATCATGTGCAGGTGATTGGACAGAGCGATTATAATGGCATCAAGGGTGGTGCAGGCGAGTTCTATTCCAGCGCCATCATTGCCCGCATAGCCGACGGTGGAGAGGGTGCAGAACCTTCGAAAACCGGTGAGGCCGCTTTGCCGAAAGGATTTCTTAGCGGGAAAATACTGGCATTCAACGAGCACAAGTCATTATCCGGCTATCTCAGCTTGAAACGCGATCTGGAAGCAGAAGGCGCGGGCCTCGATCTGTTTGAAAATTGTCTCGAAACCGGTGCGCACCGCGCTTCCGTCATCGCAGTGGCCGAGGGCCGGGCGGACATTGCCGCGATCGACTGCAAATCCTGGATGCTTGCGCAACGGCATGAACCGGCCGCCCGGAGCCTCCACGTTATCGGCTGGACTGCACGGCGCAAAGGCCTGCCCTTCATCCGCGCCAAGGGTATCGATCTGCCTTTCACCATGTAAGGCACGAGCCTCACGGCCTTCAATCACATATCCGGTGGCGAGAAATCACGCAGGAGCAGCCTTGCCTTTTCCATGTCCGAAGACAGAGGCCGGTCATCCGAATAGGGCTGGAGGTGCTCGCGAAGCAGATTGTAGACCGCATTTGTTCCGGCTGCCCGCCCGGCAACATTTTCCAGGAAATCATGGGCCTGCACCCCGGCCATCCATTCGATGGCCAGAATATATTCGGCATTGTCGAGAACCGCGAGCAGCTTGTTGGCGGCTGCCGTGGGATGAGAGAGAAAATCCTCCTGCAATCCCGATGTCAGCCCTCCATCTGTGGAGGCAGGCGCGGAAAGACGTCTGCTATCGCCGACAAGGGCTGCGGCCGTATATTGCGCGATCATGAAACCTGAATGGCTTCCGGCATCGGTCGCCAGAAATGGCGGCAGACCACTCACCAGAGGATTGACCAGCCTGTCGATACGGCGCTCGCTCATGGAGGCAATCTGTGCAATGGCGATGGCGAGACTGTCTGCCGCCTGCCCCAATGCCGGGGCAACGGCATGGGCCTCCGACGAGACGATGGGCTGCTCGGGCGTGCCAAGGATCGCGGGATTGTCGGTGACGGAGGCGAGCTCTCGGTCAACGATGGAGGCGCAGGCATCGAAGATGTCGCGTGCAGCACCATGCGCATGCGGCACGGCACGTAGGCTTAGCGCGTCCTGTGTCCGCCTGCCATGAGCGGCGGCAACCAGCCCACTGCCTTCAAGCCGGGATCGCAGAGCAGCCCCGACGGCCGCGATTCCCTTCGAGGGACGCAGCGCGAGAACCGTCTCGTCAAAAGCGTCGATCTGGCAGCCTGCTGCTTCAAGCGTCAGCGCCGCTATGGCATCGGCCCAATCTAGCAGGTGATTGGCCCGCGCGAGTGCCATGCAGGAAAGACCGGTCGCACAGGCTGTACCATTGACGAGGCTCAGCCCTTCCTTGGCACCCAGCACGATGGGTTGAAGGCCCATTGCCGCCAGGGCATCCCGTCCACTCATAACGCGCCCGCCGAGCCGGGCCTGGCCCTCTCCGATCAGAACAAGCGCAACATGCGCGTTGTGCACCAGATAGCCCGCCGATCCGCGGGACGGCACGTCGGGAATACAATCCTGTTCCAGAAACGTCGACAGATGCGAGACGATCTCGCGTCGGACACCGGAGTGCCCATGGGCGAAATTGGCGATCTGCGCCGCCATGATTGCCCGAACTTCGCGAGGATCCAACAACGGGCCGACACCGCAGGCATGGCTGAGAATAATGGAGCGCGAAAGCCGACCCTGCGCGGTGCGATCCACCACAGTGTCCGACAGTGCACCGACCCCGGTATTGATGCCATAGGCACGCACACCGCTTTCGACGATGCTGTCAACGATCTGGCTCGCCCGGTCAATCCGCAGATAGGCCGCGTCTGACACACGCAGTGCCTCGCCCTTGCCGATATGGGCCACATCGCGCCAACTCAATCCATCATCCAGTAGAACAGTCATGACGTTTTCCTATGATGCAGAAACGGCTGCGAGGAGCGGGAATTTTCCATCTTGAATACTGCCGGCGTTGGCCCGTGTCTCAATTACTGCTGTAAAGACGATAGCGGCTGCCGGGATAAAGGAGGCGGACGGAAGACACGATCCCCTTTGTCGACCATGTGCGACGACGCACGAGCAGGCATGGTTCCGTCTTGGAAATCGCCAGCAGCTTGCACTCCCAGGGCTGTGCGCTGACCGCCTCGATATGCTGCTCGGCTTTCACGATCGGTGCCACTCGCGTGAGATAACCGTTGGGTGTTACGAGGTTGAAATCCTGTTTGATGTAATCGGGCGCGCAGTCCGAATTGACGAAACGATCCTCGATTTGCATCGGCACGCCGTCTTCCGCATGCACAATGATCGAGTGCGCAGCAAGGCTGCCCGCCGGAACAGCGAGCGCTTCGGCAAGATCTGGATCGCAGGTTTCGATTTGAAGAAGTATGACCCGCGCGCTGTGAACACCGCCGTTGCGTGTTATTTCTTCGGCAATGTTGGGTACGCTCTGGAACTGCGATGTGCGCTTCTTGGACGCAACGAACGAACCTTTGCCGCGTACACGCACCACAAGCCCTTCGTCGGCCAGCTCACGCAAAGCGCGGTTGGCCGTCATACGGCTGACACCGAGAATATCGACCAGTTCGTTTTCCGATGGAACACGTTGACCGATCTTCCACTCACCCGCCTCGACGCGACTGCGGACATAGTCTTTCAGCTTTACATAGAGCGGTGAACTCTGGTCTTCGGTGCCCTGCGCGTCACGAGCGTCCTCAGATATCGGCGGCATCACTTCCCGGAAAATCTTTCTGTCGTGATCCATAGCTATGACGTCACCAATACGCAGGGTTGTCGGCAAAGGGCGGGGCAATGCCACGCCCTTTGCCGATGGATTCAGTTCAATTTGTGTTCGGCCAGCCAGTCGCCCGCCACGACATCGAAACTGTCGTGATTGGCCAGACGACCGTTCATAACGACGAGATCTTTCGTCGTCAGGGCGGCAGAAACAGCATCGAGAGTGCTTGTCACAACGTCGCTAACTTTCGGTGTGGCAATCACTGGTACGATGTTCTGGGCGGGAAAGAGGTTCTTGACGTCTTCAAGCACGATGAGATCGTTTGCAGCGATGGCCGGATCGGTCGAGAACAGGTTTGCAGCATGGACCTGACCGTTGATGAGTGCCGAAAGGGTCAGCGGGCCACCGACGTCAAGCGATTTGAACGACTGGAACTCGAGGCCATAAAGTTCCTTCAGACCGATAATGCCTTCCTTGCGCGTTTTCCATTCCGGTGGACCGCCAAGTACGAGCTGCGAGGCTACGGGTGCGAGATCGGCAATCGTCTTCAGCTTGTATTTGTCAGCGGTCGCGCGCGTCACAGCCACGCTATCGGAATCCTGTGCTGCGGAGGGTGTCAGCATCGAGACGCCTTTCGGCAGAGCCGCCTTGAGCGCTGCGGCCACATCGCTTGGCGAATGGGCCGTGGCGTTCTTGTCGAGATAGCTCAGCGTCGCACCAGCATACTCCGGCAACAGATCTATTGATCCGTCGAGCAACGCAGGGATATAGACTTCGCGGCTACCGATGCTCAACTTCGTTTCGACGGCAACACCCTTGGCGGCAAGGGCCTTGGCGTAGATCGTCGCCAGAAGCTGGCTTTCGGGGAAGTCGGCGGAACCGACGATGATTGTCGTCGTATCGGTTCTCGGAGTGGCTGGCGCGGCCAGCGGATTGCTTTGCGCCAATGCCGAAGCAGCGGAAAGTGCCATGAGCGCAAATGCGCTGGCGGCAGTGATGATCCTGAATGCCATGCGAGCTTCTCCTTTATGTTGAAACAGTCGTGGAATAGAAAACCGCGTTATTTTAGAACCTCTACCGCTTCGCTCGACGCGTCAGGCCTGGCGATACGGTGACCCTCGATATGACGCCGATGATCAGATCCACGGTCAGGGCCAACGCACCGACGAGAACGGCACCTGCGGCCATCTGATAATAATCGTTCTGCGCCCGCCCATCGATGATCAGGCGACCGAGACCACCAAGAGAAACATAAGCGGCGATGGTTGCGGTCGAGATGATCTGAAGCGTGGCGCTGCGCAGACCGGAAAAGATCAATGGCAGAGCGCAGGGCAGTTCCACATCGAACAGAATATCGAGCGGACGTTTCCCCATGCCTCTTGCAGCGTCCACCGCAGCGGGATCCACCGCCGCGATACCGGCGTAACTGCCAGTCATGATCGGCGGCACGGCCAGAAGCACGAGCACGATAAGGCTGGGTACGATAAAAGCCATATCGGATGCGAAAACGGGGCCAAAAACAATCACAAGAAGTGCGATTAGGCCGAGGCTTGGAAGGGAGCGTAGCGCATTTGCAAGACCCGCGATGAAGACGACACCGCGTCCCGTGTGCCCCACATAAAGCCCAACCGGCAAGCCAATCAGACAGGCGAGAAAAAGGGCCGCAAAGCTATAAGCCAGATGCTGACCGACGAGAACGATGACACCATCACTCCCTGTCCAGTGAGCTGGATCGCTAAACCATTCGATCATCGCGCCGCACTCCCAGGCTGCCACGGCGTCAGGCGGCGTGAAATGAACAGAACAAGCCCGTCCAGCAAGGCTGCAAGAAGCACGCAGAGTACGATGCCTGCTATGATCGGCGTCAGGAACCGCAGTTGAAGCCCCTGCGTGAAGAGCAGACCAAGTTGCGGCGTTCCAACCAGTGCCGCTACGGAAACGATGCTGACATTTGAAACCACGGCCACACGCAATCCGGCGGCAATCACAGGAACGGCGAGCGGTAGCTCCACCATCACCAGACGCGCAACCTGTCTGTAGCCCATGGCATTGGCCGCCTGGAGGACGTCTGGCGAAACCGATTCCAAACCATCGTTCACTGTTCGCACCAGAAGCGCCAACGCGTAGATCGTCAGCGCGACGACGACGTTTAGCGGATCGAGTATACGGGTGCCGAGCACCAGCGGCAGCAGTACGAACAGCGCAAGCGACGGAATTGTGTAAAGAAGTCCGGCAACCCCCAGCAGGGTCGACCGGAATAAACCGGCCCGCTGCGCAATCCAACCGAGCGGCAGGGCAAGAAGCAGGCCGATCACCACCGGGATGACCGAAAGGCCGAGATGCCAGATAAAAAGCTCGAAAATCCGCCCGGATTCCCGGTAGAGCCAATCAAACCTCATGGCTGACCTCCGAAGCGACCGACCCGCGCGGCTTCGATGGCTTTGGCGACATCAGAGAGTGTGACGGTGCCGACAAGCTGGCCCGTTGACCCTACGATGACCCCGCGGCCGGAGGGCGAACTCAACGCTGCATCGAGCACATGGCGCAAACTGCTGCCTTCCGGCGCCAGCGTACCACTGAGATTGAGATCTCCCTGACGCAGTGGTTGCCTGAGACCCTGCGCATCGGCCCATCCGATCGGACGATGTTCGGCGTCAGTCACCAGAACCCAGCGATCCGTTGCAACGCCACGAAGGCTGTCCGGTGTTGCGCCGAGCAAGGCTGTCGGCTCCGCACCGAGAGGGACTGCTCCGTCAAATTCTGCAAAACTCAGGAAGCGATACCCTCTGTCCCGGCCGATAAAGTCCGCCACGAAGGCATCTGCCGGGCGCGCCAGCAATTCCTCTGGAGTGGCGATCTGCGCAAGCGTTCCGCCGGCACGCAAAACAGCAACCTGATCGCCAAGCTTCAACGCTTCGTCAATATCATGGGTTACCATGATGATGGTCTTGCCAATCTCACGCTGCAAGCGAAGAAATTCGTCCTGCAACTGTGTGCGAACGACGGGATCGACAGCACTGAAGGGTTCGTCCATCAGCATGAATTTGGGATCGGAAGCGAGTGCACGTGCAACGCCGACGCGTTGCTGCTGGCCACCCGAAAGCTGCCATGGATAGCGATCGGCAAAGGCGGCGGTCAGCCCTACACGCTCAAGCAACTCATGCGCCGTGCGCAGTGCTTTTTCCTTCGGCGCTCCGTTTAGCCGCGCAGTGGTCGCTATGTTCTGAACAACGGTGCGATGGGGGAAAAGCCCGGCATGCTGGATGACATAACCGATACGACGACGCAGCAGTGCCACGTCCATGCCATCTGTCGGTTCGCCGTCAAGAAGGATCGAACCGGACGATTGTACGATCAACCTGTTGATCATCCGCAAGGATGTGGTTTTGCCGCAACCCGAAGGGCCGACGAACACGGTCAGTTTGCCGTTTGGCGCCGTCAGGGACAAACCGTTTACGGCAGTAGCCGCGCCCGCATATTGCTTGGTGACGTTGTCGAAGACGATCATGCAAATCTCTCCTGCGCTCTGTCTGCGCCTTCAGGCTCGGCAACTGTGATGACTGCCTAGGTTGTCTATACAAGCACGCAAATAGCGTATCCGCAAGATAGATCGATGAAAATATCCGCAACCCTGGAAATGACTAAACTTTAAGCATTTTGACCGCTATAGAGACGCTGTATGCACATAGAGCAAGCGGTCTCGGCGGCCGCAACTCTCTACGCCTTCAAACTGCGCTGCTTTTCCGATCAAGATCAGGCCCGCTCAACGCGACAAATTTGTTCATAAGCAACTCGTTGCTTCGATTTTTGTGCGCGGGAGCAGAATGGAAATACGAATTAATTCGTGCTGAAATTCAAAAGATCGCGCGCTGATCGTGACTGAGACCGCAAAACAGGCGTTTTTGAAAACCACTCATCCACGGCGACTTGTCTCGAGAAGGCCATAAAGCCTTGTGGCCACCGCCATCGAACAATAGTATTACCGCGTCGTATTCAATTAACGAGGATAACATGGCAACAGGTACCGTCAAATTTTTCGCACAGGACAAGGGCTTCGGCTTCATCACACCGGACAACGGCGGCCCGGACGTCTTCGTCCACATCTCCGCCGTAGGGTTTGGTGGTTCTCTTCAGGATGGCCAGAAGGTCAGCTACGATGTTGGACAGGACCGCAAGACTGGAAAGTCCAAGGCCGAGAACGTCAGCCTCATCTGATCAGCGTCTCTTGGCTCCGCGATTACTCGCGGGGCCAAATCGGTCCTTACTCCCGCTGACGTTAGGCTGTTTCCATCCCGTCGCTCCCAATCCGTGCCAAGCCGGCTGCAAAAACTTCGGCGTCGATGGGACGGCCGAAAAGGTAGCCTTGGCCGACCGGACAGCCCATTTCGCGAAGCATTTTGCGCTGGGCCTCGGTCTCCACGCCTTCTGCAACCACAGTTAACCCAAGGGCGCGTCCAAGATCGATAACGGCCTGGACAATCACCCTTCTGGACGGCCTCGTTGCGAGTTCGCTTATAAAGGCGCGGTCTATCTTGATCTCGGTAACCGGAAAGGTTTCGAGCGAGCGCAGGTTCGAATAGCCTGTGCCGAAGTCATCGACGGAAAGGCCGACGCCGCTCTGTCGCAGCCGCTGAAATGCGTCCATCACGCCGGGTGTATCGCTGAGGAACATGCTTTCGGTGATCTCAAGCGTCAACCATGCCGGGTCGGCCTTGGTCAGGCACAGGACCCGATCCAGCATTTCGGCCATGTCATGCTGCAGGAACTCCCCGGCGGATACATTCACCGCAAAGCGCAAAGCCTTGTCGCGATGCGCGTTAATGCGCCGTGCATAAGCCGCGACGGTCGTCAGACTTCGTTCGGTCAGATCAAGCAGCAGACCTGATCGCTCGGCAGTCTCGACGAAACTTCCGGGGAGCTGGCTGCCAAACAGAGGATGATTCCAGCGTATCAAAGCTTCCGCACCCACCCACTCGCCGGTTGCAAGGTCTACCTGGGGTTGGAAGTGATACACAAATTCATCATTTGCGACCGCGACCTTCAATTCGCGAGTCATTCGCACGCGTCGGCTTGCCTGTTCGTGATCCGATTCTCGAAACCGTCGCGGACCACCCAGAGGGGCGGACTTGGCGGCCCACAGGGCGATGCCGGCATTGCGGATCAGCGAAATGGGTCTCGCCCGAGGCTGGCCCACCGCATAGCCGACGGCGAAACGCAGTGAGACACTTGCACCTCGCACGACGAAGTCAGCGGCAAGCGAAGCGGATACCGCTGCCACGATAGTGTCCGCACTTGATCCATCCGTGAGCTCAAAAGCCAAAGCGAACTCATTGGCGCCCATGCGTCCCACCTGGGCAGCGCCCACGTCCCGCAGCCGCCGCCCGGTTTCATAAAGCAGGGCATCCCCGACTTCGAAACCGTATCCCGTGTTGAAATCGTGAAAACCGATCACATCCAGCTTCACGACCAAGGGCGTCGCTTTGGCATTGGTTGCGAAACGCTCCTCGGTAGCCAGGATAAATGCTTGACGGTTCAGGCAACCCGTGGTCGCGTCGAGGTTCGCGACACGATCCAGCGCGGTGTGCGCCTGGCGAATCGCCGAGACGTCGCGCAGTATGCCGACGTAGAATAGTTCTTCGCCCACCCAGGCAGGCCGGAGACTGAGACTGTTCCAGAACGCCGCCCCGTCCTTTCGATAGTTACGCAGCGTTGAGTCCAGAGGCTCCGCCGCCTCGATCGCAGCGCGAATGTGGACGACCTCTTGTTGGTCGCGCTCGTTGCCCTGCAAATAGCGGCAATCTTTCCCGACGACCTCGTTCCGAGCGTAGCCAGTCAGATGCTCGAAGGCCTTATTGACATAGAGCAAGGGCGAACTGGCGCCCAAACGCTGTGCGATCGCGATCCCATCGGTTAGTTCTTCGACCAGCGTCGCAAGAATTGGCCTGATAGCGTCGGAGCTGAGAAGCGCATTGTCCGACATGACCGGCGCGGGCTGCATGAGGTGCGACTGCATGCGTTTTTCGAATTCTTCCATGACAAGAACCATGGACGGCGAACACGGACGGGGCAACCCGCAGCCGAGGCGGTTCCAGGACAAGCGTCAGCCGTTTTCGGACAAACTGATTCTCGCGCCATCGCCAGACGTCCGAAAGCGATCACGGTAGTCGGACGGCGTCACTCCAGCGTGCGAAACAAAGGCACGGCGCATCGCGCGTGTCGATCCAAAACCACTTCTCGCTGCCACCAATGCGATTGGCAGGCGGCTCCCTTCCAAAAGGAAGCGCGCAACGTCGATACGGGTCCGGTCGACATAGTCTGATGGCGATATACCGACCTCCTGCGAAAAAACACGCGTAAAGTTCCGCACACTCATGGCCGCGATCTTCGCCAAGGCGCTGACAGAAAGGTCCGCCGCCGGATGGTTCAGAACATATTGCTGGACGTTGTGTAGACGGCTGCGGTCGATAGCCTGTGCCGCCAGATGCACGCTGAACTGTGACTGATCGCCTGGTCGCTTCAGAAACACGACGAGCCGGCGAGCAACGTAGAGCGCAATCTCCCGGCCCAAGTCCTCCTCGACGAGGGAAAGGCCGAGATCTATAGCCGCGCTGGAACCGGCCGACGTGATCATCGCGCCATCACGGACAAAAACCCGGTCGCTTTCCACCCGCGTCTCGGGGAAGCGCTCGGCCAACAGTGACGCGAACTGCCAGTGCGTCGTAACACGCCGGTCTTTTAGTAGACCTGCCTCGCCAAGCACGAATGCCCCCGTGCAGACGGAGCCGTAGCGCCGCGCCTGAGCCGCGATTTTAACAATCCAGTCGACAACACGCCCGCCCGGACTTTGCGGAACTCCGACGCTCCCGGCCACAAGCAATGTATCGGGGCTACCAAGGTACGCATCGAAAGCGCAGTCGGTCAGGATTTTTAGCCCCGATGCACAGCGGATCGTGCCCTCGTGCCCTGCCAAGACAGCAACTTCGTAGAATAACTTTTCAACACGGGCATTTGCTTCGGCAAACACGTCCATTAGCCCTGCAAGCTCCAGAGAATGCACGTCCTTTGGAACGAAGATCACGATCCGCATGAGAGTATCTTTCCCTGCACAAAGGACTCAAAGCTCTCGACGAGGATCTAAGCGCCGACGCCGGTCTATGTGGCGACGGTTGCACAATGCTGAAGGTCCGTCAAAGTCAAAGGTATTAGCTCGAAGCGGCGGAAGAACTCTGCACGCGCTGACTTTGTTCGAACTGCCGACCACTAACGGATGTTTTTATGATTGCTACCGCAACCCCAGCCGCCCGCCATTGGTGAACGAGATATTATCTCATTTTGTTGCCGATCTGAGCCCATCTGTTCGACATTGTGAGGGCCGAATAGTCTGGGCTATGAACGCTTTTCGGCGAGGATAGACAGCATGTGTATCTGCGGCGGCTTGGCGAACAGGTCCCCTGCCTCTGCCTTCGCCATCAAGGCTGCAGCGACTTGGCCATTTAAGTGCGCATCCCTACCGTCCTCATCGTCGAATGTATCGAAGATTGCAAACGAACTTGGGCCTCCCTGTATCGCATACCAGGAAATCGTGCCGGGCTCTGCATTGACCAGCGGTAAGGCTGATCGCAGAAACTCGGCGACCTCCTGTTCTTTGCCGGGCATTGCCTCGAGCGGAACGTAAAGCGCGAATTTGGTCATGACCACCTCCATGGGCACATCATTGTGCCGCAACTGAAGGAACGCGTTAAGCACGACAAATGTTCGGTGATGGACAATAAAAAGGGGTGTCGATGTAAAGATGCGATCCACGCCTCTGCACACATGAGGTTTCGATGATCAGTCGATTTCTGGATGGCCACCTAAAGCAACGAGCTGCTCTGTGTTGTCTATGTCCACCTTGGCGCTTTCGCCGATCTCTATGTCGATGACGTCGAGACCACATTGCGTGATTATCTTGCGCGCGCCGCTGTCGCCTATAAGCTCCATGAGCTGCGGGAATGCGGCGCGAGGAAAGACAACCGGGTTTCCCGGATTTCCTTCGCACACCGCGCGGATAATCGCCTCTCCGTTTCTCTCCGCAAAAGCGCCGGTGAGTGCGTCAATATCCGCAGGTTCAAGCAGCGGCATATCCGCAAGCATGATCATAATCCCGTCGGGATCTTGCGAGGCGGCACGCTGGACGCCGAGCACGATCGAGCTTGCCATTCCGTCACTGAAGTTGGAGTTTCTCGCGATGATCAGGTCGAGCCCTGCAATTTCGGCCTCGACGTCCGAGCTTCGGTATCCGGTCACAACAACCACAGAACGATTGCCGGCCCCAAGCGCTGCCAATGCGGCCCGACGAACGAGGCTGGTTTCCCGAAAACGCGCAAGAAGCTTGTGCCCGGCACCCGCCATCCTGCTCGATCGTCCAGCGGCCAGGACAACCACGGCAACTGACACTCGTCTATCTCCTGCCGCTTCCACACCGAACCTCACGCATAAAGGGACAAGCGGCTCGCCGCGATGTCGGCAAGGATGGACAGGGCAAGAGAGTTCGCATCGCGGGTTGGCCCGAAAAGCCCGATCGGCGCCCTTATCCGATCAGTATCTGCCCGGGAGAAACCGGAGCTGACAAGGAAATCGACCCGTCTGCGGTGTGTACGGGTGCTCCCCAAGGCGCCGATGTAGAATGCGGGTGACCGTAACGCGGCTTGCAGAACGGACTGCTCCGCATCAAGGTCGTGATGGAGAAGAACAACAGCGGTGTACTGATCGATATCGGGCACAACTTTTTCGCTCGCTGTGCAGGCCACCACCTCGAAGCCGGAGGATTGGGCTATATCAGCGGCCCTCTCGGCCTCTATACTTTGACCGGAAATCACGACACGCGTGCGCGGCCGATAGACCGTGAAAAAGTGGTCGTCGGCGTAACCGGCCCGCGATGGCGGCTCGACGATCTGGAGCTGTTGGGTCTGCCTCGTGTAGCGCAGGCCCGTGGTCCGGCGCTGATGAAGCTGTTCAAGAACGCCGCTCAACATCTCGGTATTTTGCAGCACGTGGATCGACACGGTAATCCCACCGCCGCACGGCAGGGCAATATCGAAAAAGGGGGAGCCTAATCCGAACTTCACCTCCCTATCTCTGTTCTCGCCCATTGCGTCGAGCGCCTCGGAAGCGACCGCTGTCTCGATGCAGCCCCCCGACACATAGCCACAAAAACGACCATCTGCCGCAATGGCGACATGGGAGCCAAGCGCGCGAGCCGCTCCCCCGCGAATTTCGACAAGGGTGGCAAGTGCCACCCTGCCCTTTGCAAGCTCCCTTATCGCAAAGCCAAATATTTCTTCCGTATCATCGGTGAGCAACGACCTGACCGGCGTCGGCTTTGTCGCAGCTTGGATATCCTCCTGAGGACAGATATCTGTGAGGGCGGCGATGTCGTCATGCAACATCCGGCAGCCCGCCTATGATCTTGTCGAGCGTCACAGGATAGTGACGCACCCTCACCCCGGTGGCATTATAGATTGCGTTGGCGACGGCTGCAGAAACCCCGCAGAGACCAAGCTCGCCAACGCCCTTGGCCTTCATCGGCGACGACATGGGGTCTGCTTCGTCCATGAAAATCACTTCCTGATGAGGAATGTCGGCATGCACCGGAACTTCGTAGCCAGCCAGATCGTGGTTGACGAAGAAGCCTTGCTTCGTATCGACCGCCAACTCCTCGGACAGGGCTCCACCCACACCCATTGTCATGGCACCAATAACCTGGCTGCGCGCTGTTATCGGGTTCAGGATCCGTCCGGCCGCACAGACGGCCAGCATGCGTCGAATGCGCGTTTCACCCGTGGCCACGTCAACGCCGACTTCCACGAAGTGGGCACCGAACGTTGACTGTTGATGGGCTTCGGAAAGATCGCCCCATTCCATTCCATCCTCGCCAACAAGGCCGTTTGGCGCAGCCGCCTCCGTAAGCGCTACCGAACGGTTTCCTGATCGAACCTGTCCGTTCTCGAACACGACGTCATCAGTGTTAAAGCCGAGTTTCTGCGCCACCGCCTCACGAAGCTTCACGCAGGCTGCGTAGACGCCGGAGGTAGAACAGTTCGCGCCGAACTGCCCGCCCGACCCCGCCGAAACCGGAAAGCGGGAATCGCCCAGCTGGACTGCTACTCGATCGACCGGCAGGCCCAGCATCTCAGCTGCTGTTTGTGCGATGATGGTATAGCTGCCGGTCCCGATATCGGTCATATCGGTTTCAACCGTTGCAATGCCGTCAGCGCCGAGCCGAACCCTTGCTGCGGATGGGAGGAGAAGATTGTTTCGCAAAGCGGCTGCAACACCCGATCCGATCAGCCAGTTTCCTTCTCGTCGGGACCCCGGCTTGCCGCGCTGGTTCCAGCCAAACCGTTCCGCCCCGAGCTTGAGACAGCCGACCAGGTTCCTTTGGGTAAAAGCGCGCTCGGGCTTCTCAGGGTCGACCTGAGTGTCGTTGAGTATCCGAAACTCGACCGGATCGACGCCCACCTTTTCGGCTATCTCGTCTATGGCGATCTCGAGGGCCATCAACCCCGGCGCTTCGCCGGGCGCCCGCATCGCATTGCCTTCTGGCAAGTGAAGCGTGGCCAGTCTCATGGCAGTCATCCGGTTCTCACCCGCGTAGAGCAGTCGCGTCTGATTGACAGCCGTTTCCAGCTGGCCCCCAGGCTGGTCACCCGACCAGCTTTCGTGAGCAATCGCGGTGATTTTGCCGTCCTGTGTCGCTCCAATGCGAATACGCTGGATCGTCGCCGGCCGATGCGTCGTGTTGTTCGCTATGAACGGACGGGGAAGCGCGACCTTGACCGGACGTCCAGTAGCCTTTGCTGCAAAGGCAGCGAGCACCGCGTCGGCCCGCAAGAAAAGCTTACCCCCGAAACCTCCGCCTATGAATGGCGACATCAAATGGATATTGTCCTTGTCGATACCAAGTGTAGTCGCCAGATCGGATCGCCACCAATCAATCATCTGGCTGGACGTCCAAACGGTCAGTTTATCGCCATGCCACGCAGCGATGGACGCATGGGGCTCCATCATGGAATGTGACTGATCTGGAGTGGTATAACTTTCGTCGAGAGTGACCGGTGCGCTCTTGAAGGCTCCCTCGAAGTCACCGACTGCCGTGTCGGGCTGCTGCTTCTCGTCGGGCTTGACCGCACTGTCCTTGGCCTTCTTGAGATCGAAGCTCCCGGGCGCAGTTTCATATTCTACTGTCACAAGCGAAGCTGCGGCGCGCGCCTGCTCGAAGGTTTCTGCGACAACCACTGCCACCGCCTGGTGATAGTGCTGGACTTCATCGCCACCAAAAAGATTGGCTGTGTTGAATTTACCCTTCTCGCGCTTGCCCACGTCCAAGGTGGTGACAACCGTCAAAACGCCGGGGGACCGCTTTGCGGCGTCGGTCGATATCGACCGGATACGGCCCTTCGCAATCGCGGCACCGACCGGATACCCGTAGGCGTAAGGAATATTCGGATCGTGCCATTCGTAGGCATACATTGCTCGGCCCGTCGTTTTCTCTTGGCCGTCAATGCGGGGGATAGGCTGACCGACGACTTTCATCCGGTCGATGGGATTGTTGATTGCAGGTGTGTCGAATTTCATGGTCGTTATCCCCTTGCCTCTGCGATCACCGCACCGATCGTTCGTTCCACGAGGGTTATCTTGAAGCGATTTTGCTCCGTCGGGCGAGCGTCGCCGAGAAGTGCCGCACTTGCGGCTTTTGCACCGCTCTTCAGCTCCTGGTCACCTGAGCCTGTTCGCCAGGGCTTGTGAGCGACGCCACCTACAGCCACGCGGCCGGTGCCATCCGGCTGGATCACCGCAGCGACGGATACGAGCGCAAACGCGTAGGAGGCCCGATCGCGCACCTTGCGATAGATATGCTTGCCCCCAATTGGCTTCGGCAGCGTGACCGCAGTTATGAACTCGCCCGGCTCCAGGACCGTCTCGATGTGTGGGGTATCGCCGGGAAGCCTGTGAAAGTCTGCGATCGGGATTGCGCGGCCACGGCCGTCGCCATTGACCGTTTCGACGGTTGCGTCGAGCGCCCTCATCGCAACAGCCATGTCGCTGGGATGGGTGGCGATACAGGACTCGCTGCTTCCGACGACTGCATGCTGTCGCGAAAAACCGCCAAGGGCCGAACATCCGCTTCCCGGCTGCCGCTTGTTGCACGGTTGGTTGGTGTCATAGAAATACGGACAGCGCGTGCGCTGGAGGAGATTGCCCGCGGTGGTGGCCTTGTTTCGCAGTTGACCAGACGCCCCGGCGACCAGGGCGCGGGTAAGCAAACCATAGTCGCGACGGACAGTCTCGTCGCTTGCCAGATCGGTATTGCGGACCAAAGCCCCTATGCGCAGACCGCCATCAGAGGTGGTTTCGATCTTGTCGAGACCAACTCCGTTGATGTCGATGAGATGCGCCGGGTGCTCGATCTCCAGCTTCATCAAGTCCAGGATATTTGTCCCGCCGGCGATGAATTTGGCTTCCGGATTGGCTGCTGCCGCTTTCGCTGCCGCCTGAGCCGTTGTGGCTCGCTCGTATGTGAAGGCTCTCATGCTTCGATCCCCCCGACTTCGGCAATTGCATCGAGAATGTTCGAGTAGGCGCCGCATCGACAGATGTTTCCGCTCATTCGTTCCCGAACTTCTGCCGCGGTGACTTCCACCTTTGCGGAAATGTCTGCAGTGGCGTGGCTTGGGATGTTCGACTTGATTTCCTCCAAGACCGCCACGGAGGAACAGATTTGTCCGGGAGTACAGTAACCACACTGAAAACCGTCGTGTTTGATGAATGCGGCTTGCATGGGATGCAGGTTTCCAGGTTGTCCGAGGCCCTCGATGGTGGTGACCTCGTCACCGTCGTGCATCACAGCCAACGTCAGGCACGAATTGATCCGGCGTCCATCCACCATCACGGTACAAGCGCCGCACTGTCCGTGATCGCAGCCTTTCTTTGTGCCGGTTAGATGAAGGTGCTCGCGCAAGGCGTCGAGCAAGCTCGTGCGATTGTCGAGTTCGAGATCATGCATCTCGCCGTTCACTTTGAAGGAAACACTTGTCTTGAAATTCATTTCTTCCCCCGAGGACTGTGCTGCGGCTCCTTTTGCCGCAACTCCCGTGACAGCAATTGCCGCCGCCGAGGAAACAAGTAAGTCCCGCCGCGAAAGTTCCAAATGTGAGTGATCTCTCATCTCCAGCTCCATTCGTTGTTGATGGTCTGGCGCACTCGGAGAAACGCCATATCCCAACATAGGGAAGCAAAAGAAGATGATTAGATGCGCCTTTTCGCTAACACTTATTAGCGAGGCTCATAAATCGGCATACGCGATCCATGGGGCAGCCACCGTCAGCCGCCCACTGTCACCCAGGCTGTCTTTCTAGAGATGGAGTAGACCACGCGCTCATAAAACTAACGCATCTGGCAGAGTTGCGACAATTGCGACCCCGTCCAGCGCCTCGCGAGTTCGCTGGCATCCACCGTGCCGGGCAGGAGGCTTCCCAGCTCACCGCCGATCTGAATTTGAGCATCGGTGATTTTGCATGCTCTTTCGTTGACTGAAACGATCACCGCAATCTCCGACTGCATCGGTGGCATCTCGAAAAGCGCGTCGGGAGGGCTTTCGCAAGTAACTATGGCCGTAGCTCTAAGAGTGGAGTTTTGATCCACGCCACGGCAAAATTCTGCGGATTGCACGCGGAAACTGCGAGTTTGGTTGGGTCCGGCTGGGAGCTGCTCACAAACCTGTGCTGAGGAAACTGCCCCTGCAATGAGCGGCCATTCAGGCCGCCCAACCAGAGAAACGCAATTTGCGAAAACGGGGGCGGTTGAGGCGACGAGCGACGCCATACATACAAACAGCGCTGGGATAGGATGTTTCACGGTGCCACGCTCCTCCACGTCTTTCAGACAGTTGTAAAGCTGGATTGCGGCTTTTTCGCTTCGAATGCAGCAGGAGCCGGTTAATCGATCCGTATATGCGCCGTTTGGTCAGGCTTTTCTGGCGGGGAGGATGGGCGAGAAAACCAAAACGATTGGCGCGATAGCGCTCGTGTTTTGAGATGTCGCTTGCATGATGGCCGACATCCATCTGGTACCTTTTCACGACAACGGATGAATGAGAAAAGTTTAGTCGGCTCCAGGTTTCCTGCGTCAAATGGCATAAAAAAGGGCGGCCAGAGCCGCCCGTTTTATGGAATGTTTACGCCGCCCCTGGCCGGTTGATCGTCAGGAAGTGACGAACGACGGGTTTGTCCGGACCAACATGGTAGGTCAGAACCTTTCCCTGCACGTCTGCATCGGCGTTGGAAACCCGCTTGTGCTGGCGGAGGTGCTCAGCCCAGGATTCCACCATGAACCACTCGACGATCTTTTCCGGATCGGCGGAATCTTCCGTCACACCCCACCCATAGGCACCATCGCGGCGGCGTTCTTGAGAGAGGTGGTCGAGAGCACGCAGGAAGGCTGAACGATGCTGTTTCTCGACCTTGTACTCGATGAGGATCAGGACAGGACCACGGTCATGAGCAACAGGCTCGGCGACCAGCGGTTCCGGCCAGTGGTTGGACGGCACCATGTCGGCGTCACCAGCCGGGAGCTTTACGCGGTGCATGATGAACCCTGCAACGAGCAAGCCAGCTGCACCGATAAGCAATGTCGTCTGAATTCCAACGGCTTCGCCCACAGCACCCCAGCCGAGGCTGCCCGCCGTCATGGCTCCGTTGAATACGGTCAGATAGACAGCGAGGCCACGCCCACGCACCCAGTTGGGCAGAACAGCCTGGGCTGCGCCGTTCAGGGTCGTCAGGGCGGTGATCCAAGCACCACCAAGGAACAGAAGAGCGATAATGGCGACGATCTTCGGCGGGGCGAGCGAAAGAACACCCATGACGACTGCGGTGATCACCGCTGCGCCAAGAAGCAAACCATCCGAGCTCAGGCGTTCGCGTAGCCTCGGCATGACCAATGCTCCACCGATCGCACCGGCGCCGACCGCACCAAGCAGAATACCGTAGAAGCTGGCATCACCACCCAGCAGTTGACGGGCAACCAGCGGAAGAAGTGCCCAGACGGCACTGGCGAATGCGAAGAAGATGGCGGCACGAAGAAGGACGACATGCAGGGGGCGGCTTGAGCGAGTGTAACGTAGGCCAGCCCTGAACGCGCCGAAGAAGTTCTCTTGTAGAGCGTCGTTGGCGTTTTTGGCACGTGGCCACCACACCAGAGCCGCGATAACGAAGATGTAGCTTGCAACGTCTGCGCCATAGGTGATCCCCGCCCCGAACGCTGCCAAAAGCAAACCGCCAGCAGCTGGGCCGATGGAACGAGCGATATTGATGCCGAGGGAGTTGAGAGCGACAGCGCTCTTCACGTCCTCGCGTTTCACCAGTTCAGGAACAATCGCCTGCCAGGTCGGGCCCATCAATGCGGCACCAATGCCGCCGAGGAACGTCAGGCCGATCAGTGCGCTCACGGAAAGCATGCCTGTCTGCGAGAGGACCATCAGCGAGATACTTACGAAGGCCAGCAGGAGCTGGACCGCAATCAGGAACTTGCGGCGATCCAGAATGTCGGTGAGAACGCCTGCCGGAATGGCAAGCAGGAAGATCGGCAATGTTCCGGCCGCCTGAACCATGGCGACTGCAGCAGGCGATGCCGAGAGGTCCGTCATCAGCCATGAGCTTGCGACATCGCGCATGAAGCTTCCGGTATTGCCGAGAACCGTTGCAATCCAAAGGACCGCGAAGACGGGCTGTGCGAGAGGAGCAAAAGTGCCCCCGGATGTTTTCGCGGCGCTCATTTACCCGCTCCCTTTGCAAGGTCGGCCGCTGCAACGAAGATGAATGCACCGGCCAGACCGATGTGTTCGAAGAAGGCGTTCGTTGCCATCATGCGGTCCATGCCGGGCGCCATTTCCCAGAAGCGAAGAGCAATGAACGTTGCGAGAAGCGTAAAGCCTGCAAGTGCGAGTGCGCCTGCCCAGCGCAGGAAGCCCGAGACCACCATCGCGGAGGCCGTAAGCTCGAACACGATGACGACGACGGCAAAGAGAGCGGCAGGCTGCAGACCGAAATGATTCATCTCAGCAAGCGCGCCATTGAAATCGAAAATCTTGGTGAGTGGACCCTGGATGTAGGCAGCGCAGAGAGCAAGCAGCGATACAGTTCTCGTAATGGGAGAGCCGACGACGCGTGCAAGTCCGCTCAAGGCCGAATTCGATATAGGGGATTGGTAGGTCATATCCTGCTCCTTTTTGGTCGCTGACGTGATCGAGCGGCCGCGTTTGATGGAGCGATATTGGCCGGTGATCGCTCTGCCAACAATTGCAGCAATAGTTTCGATTTAATTGCCAATATTGCAATTATAGGGTCGGATCGCTTGGGCGAACAGAAGTCGCCCAAGCGAGGACACGATCAGACTGCCCAGCAAGAGCAGCCAAGAGCGCCGAAGAAACCCTTGAGGTCGGCGATCGGCAGTTTCGAGGTCCAGGCTCCCGCATGGTCGTGACCATGCACGCCGCAATCGCTGGCGCAGCCACAGGTCGAGATAGCCGTGCGCCTTAGAGACCGCGCGCCAGCACCTTCCGGCTCGCCCCATGCAGCATATCCGCCGAACTTGCGGACTGGAGACCAGTCGGGCATTGCAGGCGGCACGTCGTTCTCGTCGAGCGTTTTGAAGTCACCCGCTCCATAGACGATTTTGCCGCCAACCATGGTCAGCTCCGATACCAGGAACGAGATCTCGTCTTCGGCGCAGGAGAAGAAGTCCTTGTCGGGAACGACAAGGTCGGCGAACTGGCCTTTCTCGATACGGCCTTTCTTGCCTTCTTCATTCGAAAACCATGTGACTTTTTCAGTCCACATCCGCAGAGCCGTCTCGCGATCGAGGCAGTTGGCACGCGGATAGAGTTGCATGCCACCAACCGTCTTGCCGGTCACCATCCAGGACAACGAGACCCAGGGGTTGTAGGAGGCGACGCGGGTCGCATCCGTGCCGGCGGAAACGTTGACGCCCTTGTCGAGCATCTTTCGGATCGGTGGGGTCGCTTCGGCAACGCCTTGGCCATATCGCTCGACGAAATATTCGCCCTGATAGGCCATGCGATGCTGGGTTGCGATGCCGCCACCAAGGGCCGCAATGCGGTCGATGGACCGGTCCGAGATGGTTTCGGCATGGTCGAAGAACCAGTTCAAACCTTCAAGCGGAATGTCCTTGTTGACCTTCTCGAAGACATCAAGCGAACGGGAGATTGTCTCGTCATACGTGGCGTGCATGCGCCATGGCCAACGGTTCTCGGCCAGAACGCGCACCACTTCTTCGAGTTCGCCTTCCATTTCCGGCGCCATTTCCGGACGTGGCTGGCGAAAGTCCTCGAAGTCCGCCGCGGAGAAGACCAGCATTTCGCCGGCACCGTTGTGACGGAAATAGTCGTTGCCCTGCTTGTATTTGACCGAAGACGTCCAGTTGAGAAAGTCTTGCTTTTCTTCCTTGGGCTTCTGGGTGAAGAGATTATAGGCCAGACGCACCGTCATCTGGTTCTCGTCAGAGAGTTTTTGAATGACCTCGTAGTCATCAGGGTAGTTCTGGAAGCCACCGCCTGCATCAATCACACCCGTTACGCCAAGACGATTGAGCTCACGCATGAAATGGCGGGTGGAGTTGACCTGATAGTCGAGAGGCAGTTTGGGTCCCTTGGCAAGGGTGGAGTAGAGAATGCCGGCATTAGGCTTGGCCAGCAACAGACCAGTCGGATTGCCGTTGGCATCACGGGTGATTTCGCCACCGGGTGGATTGGGCGTATCGCGGGTGTAACCGACAGCGCGCAGTGCAGCACCGTTCAAGAGCGCGCGGTCATAGAGGTGCAGCAGAAATACTGGGGTATCTGGCGCGACCGCGTTGATCTCCTCGATCGTCGGCAGACGCTTCTCCGCAAACTGGTGTTCGGTGAACCCGCCGACAACACGCACCCATTGCGGGGCTGGCGTTATCGCCACCTGGCGCTTGAGCATGTCCATTGCATCTGCCAGCGAGCGCACGCCGTCCCAGCGCAATTCCATATTGTAGTTTAGCCCGCCACGCACAACGTGGGTATGGTTATCGATGAGGCCGGGCAGAACGCGCTTGCCCTTGAGATCGACGATCCTGGTGTTGGAACCAGCAAGGGACATGACCTCGCTGTCCGAACCGACTTCAAGAAACAGTCCATCCTTGATGGCGACCGCGGTCGCGTTTGGATTGGTGCGGTCAAGGGTCGTGAAACGACCGTTATGGAGGATCAAGTCTGGGTGCATGGTATCTATTCCGGTCTGGTTGGGATCGGCGGCATTGGCCTTTGAGAAGAGGTTCGAAAACGCCAGGCTCGAGGCCGCTCCAAGGAAGGTTCGGCGCGTCGTCATCAGCTCCGCTCCTCCAAATTGGTTTGCGAACGATGGGCAATTTCCGGAGAATTTCCGCCCTTCGGCATGTGACCGAACATGTGCGGCTTCACCTGCTGGAGCCAGGAAACCGCTGCCGGCTCCTTGCTCCAGAGCGATTTGGCGAGCGGGATGATCTGCTCACCGACGAGAATGCCGAGCAGGCCGACAAGCGCGATAACCGGCGGAGCAGGCGAGCGCACGTTGAGCAGGCTGTAGACGATGCCGACCAGCAGACCCGCGCCAAGAGACAGAAGATAGATTTTCATGAGAGTCATCCTCGTTAAAACGGACAACCGCTCCGATGCGTCACCGGAGCGGTTGATCTGGCTTACTTCGCGGGGTTCGGGCCGATGCGCTTGCCATGGCTGACGCGTTCGGCACCGCCGTGGACGTGAGTGACCGCGTAATCGATGCCCATGCCATAAGCGCCGGAATGCTCCTTCACCAGTGTGGTGACCGCATCGTAGGTTTCCTTGCGAGCCCAGTCGCGCTGCCATTCGAGCAAGACCTGCTGCCAGGTGACGGGTATGACGCCAGCCTGCACCATGCGGTCCATTGCATATTTGTGCGCATCGGAAGAGGTGCCGCCGGAAGCATCGGCGACCATGTAGATTTCGTACTCCGGAACGTCATGCAAAGCAGAGAGTGCAAAGGTCGTGTTGCAGACTTCGGTCCACAGACCAGAGACGACAATCTTCTTGCGGCCGTTGGCAGCATTCTTTGCCAGCGCATCGCGTACGTTCTGATCATCCCAGGAGTTCATCGAGGTGCGTTCAAGGATGTCATTCTGCGGATAGACGGCCAAAAGTTCGGGGAAGGTGTTGCCGGAGAAGCTCTCGGTCTCAACCGTGGTAATCGTGGTTGGCACGTTGAAAATCTTGGCAGCCTTGGCCAAGCCAACGACGTTGTTCTTCAGGGTCTGGCGGTCGATCGACTGAACGCCGAATGCCATCTGCGGCTGCTGATCGATGAAAATGAGCTGGCTGTTGGCGGGGGTAAGAACTTCAAGCTTGGACATGTCAATTCCTCTTCGGTTGTTTTGGACCGCGAATGCGGCCGGTTATGAAATGAGCAGGACCTTTCGGTCGGATGCCGTGCCCTGGGACACAGCTTCCAAGACCGTCGGGAAGTTGAAACCGATGCTTTCTTTCGCTTGCTGCCTCGGCTGCTGAAAGAAAAGGTAGCGCGAGTTGCGACCCCGTAGAATTGCAATATTAATTGCGAATGAATTGCTTTTATCGCAACAATAATCTCTCGATCCGGCTGAGCTGCGGACTTCGCACGGGGCTGCGATACGCGGCCACGCGTTCCGAAAACTTCTAAAGGAAATTTGATGCGCAGAGTCGGCCTTGAAGACTTCTGCAGCGTCCTTGATTTCGCTGTTCGGTGGGAAGCAATTTGGCTGAATTTGCCCTGCGCGGCACTGCCAGTGAACAACGGTTGCGCGGTGTGTGAGCCGCGTAATCCTTGGCAGTCTGCCGTTGAGTATTGACGCGACAAGATTGCGGGTCACCGTTGGCATTCACGCCCCATATCGCGATCACGTCGCCTTATACTTGATCTGAACAACCGTTATTCCAAATTGCAGGTGGGTTCGTGCGACCAAGGAGCCAAGCCTGTCACAGCCTACTCCCATTCGGGATAGAGCCACGGGCTCACATCAGCCGTGGGATATCGTCAAAGGAGAACGTGGAGAAGCCCGCCGTTGTGGAGTAACTATCCATGGATATGGATAAAGCTATCAGGACGTGGCGGTACCCTCGTCGTAGGCAGAAAACACGCCCGCAACCCAGTCTGCAAATACCCGATACTTCACGCTCGGAAACCGGCCCGCTGGCCTAACTATGTGAACAGGATAACGTGGTGGCGCCCAATCTTGCAGGATGGGGACCAGTGCGCCGCGAGCGATATGGGCGCGTGCCAAGAATTCAAATGTCTGTCCAATACCCAGCCCCGCCAATATTCCATGCAAATGCGCAGTCGCATCACTGGTGGAGAGCTTGATCGGGCTGTAGATTTCTATTTTCTCGTCACCATTCATCAATCGCACTGGTGCGGCCTTCAGGCTGCGCGCGAAAAAGTACTGAACGAAAACATGATCACGCTGCAGATCCGATGGCGAAGCTGGCACGCCGTATTTTTCGAGGTACGCCGGGGTGGCGCAGGTTACTATCTCGACGCTGCATAGTTTCTTCGCAACAAGAGATGCGCTTGGCAGATCTCCGGCACGAATGACGCAATCTATTCCCTCTTCAACGATGTCGGCCTGACGTTCTGTCACACCAAGGTGCAACTCGATCTCTGGATAGAGCGCGTAAAACTCTGGCAACCGAGGGATCAGAATCGTATTGGCGAAGGTCCCTCCTACGTCAACACGAAGTTTTCCCCTGGTGGCAAGGCGCCCGCGGGTCGCCTCGTTGTTCATTTCATCGAAATCGGCGATCAGCCGGAGGGCGCGCTCGTAATAAGCAACGCCCTCGGGTGTCACCGTGAGTGAACGTGTCGTTCGTTCCAGCAATTTGAGGCTCAAGCTGGCCTCAAGATCCTGAACAAGCTTGCTCACGGTGGACCGTGGCGCACCCATCGTGCTGGCAGCCTTTGCAAAGGATCCGGCCTCGACGACGCGAACAAAGGCTCTGATTGCTCCCAATTGATCCATTGGCATTTCTCCATAGAAGCCCGATCAGTTGCCACAGACACCAGTGAGCGGGGGTTGTTAGGCAGTCAGCGGCTCGAGGTTTGCCTGGATCTGGTCACGGAACGCTTCATACCGGCTCGGCAACTTAAGCGCCTCGCCCAGATGTGCCGTGTCCTCGTCCCGGTCAAACCCCGGCTCGTTCGTGGCAATCTCGAACAACACGCCGCCTGGTGTGCGGAAGTAGATTGCCCAGAAATAATCGCGGTCAATGACGGGCGTAACCTGATAACCGGTGTCCATCAGTGCCTTGCGAACTTCGAGTTGCTTTTCGCGGTTTTCGACGGCAAAGGCGATATGGTGAACCGAACCGGCGCCCTGACGGGCAAACGACGTTTTCGGCAGTGCTGCGACATCAATCGTATCGGCGCCGTTTCCATTGGGAATGATAAAGCGGGTCACGTCACCTTCCTTCTCGGCGCGTTGATACCCCATGAAACCAAGAAGCTCTTCTGTCGCGGCAGTATCGTGCAGGCTGAACCGGGCGCCGGCAAAACCGCGGATAGCTGCATCGGCCGGAATGCCGTCCGCCAGCCACGGCGCGCGGTTGTCATCGGCAGATTCAATCAGCGCCAGACTGTCACCGTCCGGACCCATGAATTGAAGTCTGTTGGCGCCAAAGACGGTGTCAGTTTTCAAGCCATCGACACCGTGCGCGGTAAACCGATCCTGCCAGAATTTCAATGCGCCCTTTGGCACGGAGAACTGGGTTTCCCCGACCTCACCAACACCGGGACGACCCAGCATCATGTTCGGGAAAGGGAAGTAGGTCATGACGGTGCCGGCGGAGCCGTTCTCGTCACCATAATAAAGGTGGTAGACGTTCGGGTCGTCGAAGTTAACGGTCTGCTTGACGCGACGCAGGCCCAGTGTGTCGGTGAAGAAGCGATTGTTCTGACGCGCATCCGAAGCCATTGAGGTTACGTGATGCAGTCCCTTGATATCCTTGATCATGTCCTTGCCTTTCAATGTCGCCGTTAGTGTTTGGCTGTTGACGAATATCTAGACCGATTGATCACACCAGAGAATTGCAATATTAATTTCGACTGCGTTGCTCTTTTTGAAACAATCCCAATGAACGATTACAAAGCTCTGCGAACCTTCCTCCTTGCGGCCGAAAAGCGAAATTTCGCCCAGGTTGCCCGCGAACTCGACATGACGCCGGCTGCAGTCACAAGGGCTATTGCGGCACTTGAAGCCGAACTCGGCGTTCAGCTGTTTGTCCGTACGACCCGGCAAGTGTCGCTGACAACAGACGGTGCGATCTTCGCCGCCCAGATTCAGCCGGCGGTGAAGACGCTTGAAGAAGCGCGCCGCGACGTGATGAACGCTCACAAAGCCGACGAAGGGCGTCTCAGGATCAGTGCGCCGACGTGGTTTGGCAAGGCGGTGCTCCCACCGATCCTCTCCGGCTTCAAAGAGCGATACCCGAAGATGGGCTTCGAGATATCACTGTCCGACGGACTGGTGAATATCGTTGATGATGACTACGATCTGGCGATCCGCATCTCGTCTCAGCCATCGGACAAGTTCACGATATGGAGGAAAATCCGCGTCGTGCCGCGCATTCTGGTTGCGGCACCGGGAAGCCGGTTTGTCGAGATGCAGCATCCGAACGAGCTGACGCCAGACGATTGCCTCGCCTATAGCGGCGAAAGCCGGCGAGAGAACTGGGTTCTCTCGGACGGCGGCTCGAGCATGACGATATCGGCAGGGCGCGCCTTCAGCGCCAATAATGGTGAGGTTCTGGCCGACATGGCCGCAGATGGAGCAGGCGTTGCCATGCTGCCGAACTTTCATGTCTCGGAACACCTCAAGAGTGGGCGCCTCGTGCACGTCTTCAAGGGCTGGGCCCCACCCGATCTGTGGTTGACCCTCTACTACCCGCCCTATCAGGCTCTGCCTCCCCGCATTGCATCCTTCTCCAAATTCTTCGAGGAGCAGGTTGCGGCGCAGATGGTCATGCTTGATTGATATCCCGGACTGTCCCGCCACAGCGTCCTTGCTGTGCGGAGATCTCGGCCGCGACCCGCGCCTGTAACTGCCAGAGGTTTCGATCGCGAATGCCCTCTGCCTGAAGATCGACGATCGTGTTGTGCAGATACTGGGCGCAGGAACCGCCCTCCCCGCAGGCGCTGGCGATCAGTTTTGCCGTCGTTTCCACCGGTAGCGGCGCCGTCAGACCCGCGCGCTTTGTGCTCGCCCAGAATGTCAGAGCCTTCTGGATGCCGTCAGGCGTTTTGACCTTTACCCAGCGCACCATGTCGATGACTTCCCGATACCTGATTTCGCGGGCGACGAGAGCTCGAAGGTCGTCACGCCGCCGCTCGGACGAGAGTTGCATGATGACACCGTCGCACTGTCCACCACGCTCAAGCGCCATCATCAGACCTGGCTGCGCGCTCGTTGCCCGCCAGCGCTCGATTTTCAGGGAAAACGAACGATGCCAGCCATGGGCGGTGGCACGTCGCCTGCCGGCTGGCTTGAACTCAGGATTCCAGATGAGGGAACCGTATGCAAACACCCAGATCGGATCGCTATCGGCTTCACGTTCGATAGCGGCAACCAGAGCGTCAAGTTCTGTTTCAGATAACGGCGTCCAGCCCGGCTCCGGGCCGTCGTCACGGACGTCTCTGATGGTCAGGGCTACAAGCTCGGGCGTCAACTGCATCGTCGTCTCGATCGGTAGTACGGCAAGGATTGCATCAGTGGCCGTGGCAGGTTCCGCCACGGCCACCTCTTATCGTCAGGATCGAATGAATGCCAGAAGATCGGCGTTCAGCACATCGGCATTCACGGTCAGCATGCCATGCGAGAAGCCGGGATATGTCTTCAGCGAACCATTCTTCAGCAGCTTGGCGGACTTCAGTGCAGAATCCGCGATTGGAACGATCTGATCGTCTTCGCCGTGGAGAACGAGCGTCGGCACCGTGATTGCCTTCAGATCTTCCGTCTGGTCGGTTTCGGAGAAGGCCTTGATGCCATCATAGTGCGCCTTTGCACCGCCCATCATGCCCTGGCGCCACCAATTCTGTATTACGCCTTCCTGAACCTTGGCGCCATCGCGGTTAAAACCGTAGAACGGGCCGGCCGGGACATCGCGGAAGAATTGCGCCCGATTGGCCGCCAGCGCCGAACGGAAGCCGTCGAACACTTCGATCGGCAGGCCTTCGGGATTGGCTGCGGTCTTCAGCATCAGCGGCGGGACTGCCGATACCAGAACGGCCTTGGCGACACGACCGGCCGGCTGACCAAACTTCGCCACATAGCGCGCCACTTCGCCACCGCCAGTGGAATGGCCGATATGCACGGCATTTTTCAGATCCAGCGCTTCGACGACAGCGAAAGCGTCGGCGGCATAGTGGTCCATATCATGCCCTTCGGAAACCTGGGCAGAGCGTCCGTGGCCACGGCGATCATGGGCAACGACCCGGTAACCGTTGGCAAGGAAGAACAGCATCTGGGCATCCCAGTCGTCAGACGATAACGGCCAGCCGTGATGGAAGACGACGGGCTGAGCATCCTTGGAGCCCCAATCCTTGTAGAATATTTCGACGCCGTCCTTGGTGGTGATAGTACCCATGGTCTTGTTTCCTTCGATTGATGTGTTGGTGGGGGCAGCGTTTGCTGCGAAGGTGAATACGGGTGAAATGGCCATCGCCGCTGCGGCTGCACCAACTGAAAGCAGTGCGCCACGGCGCGTTATGGAAAAGTCGTTCTGGGTCATCTCACGTCCTGCAAATGTATGGTTTCGTGTTTCAGGCGACGCCGTTGCTCGTCTGATGTGTGGATATTGCTACCAAGTCGCGGGCACAACAATTGAACTAATAATTCATAGTTTGTTGTGAAATTCGAAATAATACGTTCCGGTCGTTATCGGGACAGTGCGGATTGTCCCGATAACGCGGAATCTATCATTTCTGCTTTGCCGAGACGGCCTTGGCGGCAGCATCGATGGTATCAGCGACGACCGTCGGCTGCGTCATGAACAGGGCGTGGCTTGCTGAGACCTTGGTGATCTTGGCTTTGATGCGTTCGGCCATATGGATCAGCATTGCCTGGTCGAATGCCTTGTCCTCAGTAGCGATCACAGCCCAGCTGGGCTTGGTACGCCAGGCAGCATGTTCGAGCTTCGTGCCGAACGCCGACATGTTGATCGGGACCTGAGCGTCCCTCATGAACGCAACATCGGCATCGCTAACGTCATGAGCAAAACCAGCCTTGAACTTTGCCGGGCTGACATATCCAAAACCATCCTTCGTGGTTTCGATGACGAATTCCGATGCGGGAGCAAACCCCTGATATTGCTGGGCTGTCGTTTCGCCGGCATCTGGTGAGAGCGCAGAGACATAGACGAGGCCAGCAACCTTTTCATCAACGCCCGCTTCTGTAATGACCGTGCCGCCCCAGGAATGTCCGACCAGAATGACCGGACCGTCCTGCCGCTCGAGAGCACGCTTTGTGGCGGCAACGTCGTCCGCCAGAGAGGTCAGGGGATTCTGGACGATGGTCACGCGGTAACCACGCTTTGTGAGATTGTCGTAGACACCCTTCCAGCCAGAGCCGTCAGCAAAAGCGCCATGGACAAGCACGACGTTTTTTACGGACTGGTTCTGGGAAATGGTGTCGGCAGCGTTTGCCGGCAGTGCGGCAGACAATGCGGCGGTGGCAATTGCAGAAAGGGCGGTTGCGGACTTGCGTGTCATGGCTTCTTCCTTTTTGTTTTGCGATAACTGTTATCGCGATACACATAAGCTGACAGATGCTGACCCTTCCGTCAAGATAATTCTTATCGCGATATTTATTTTTGCCGTATGATTGACTATATGTATGTGTGAAGGAGCCTAGAATGACCATACGTCACAACAATCCACCGCCCTTGCACGACCAGCTGTGCTACGCAATTTATACTGCCGGCATTGCCATCCAGCGCGCTTACAAGCCCTTTCTGGATGAGCTGGGGCTGACGTACCCGCAATATCTCGTGCTAAACGTGCTTTGGAGCGGAGATGAGCAAACCGTTGGCGCCATTGCAAACGCCCTCGCATTGGAATCGAGCACACTGACGCCGCTCTTGAAGCGCCTTGAGACAGCCGGCTTGTTGCGCAGGACCAGAAACCTCAGCAATGAGCGGCAGGTGGTGATCGCGTTGACCGAGGAAGGCCGCGCATTGCAGCACAGGGCGGGCTGCCTCAGCGACACCTTGCTTGCAGCTTCAATGCAAACTCCAAAGGAGCTGGCCGATCTGAACCACGACGTCCGCCATCTCCGCGACGCGATCTATTCACAGATCGGCGGGTGGGACGCGCCCGCCTGATCTGCAGGCGCATCTCGGAACCTACGCTGTCGGCACCGTCCCCCCATCAATTGTGTATTCAGTACCAGTAATCGAAGCCGCGCGGTCGGAAGCGAGGAAGGCGATCAGGTTTGCGACCTCTTCCGGTTTTGCCGGGCGGCCGAGCGGAATGCCGCCCAGTCCATCCATGATGATCTTCTTGCCACCCTCAAGGTCAGTTCCGGCCTGCTTCGCCAGGCGCTCTGCAAGGTGGACGGAGGCTTCCGTTTCGATCCAGCCCGGCGAAACCCGAACGACGCGCACGCCTTTGGGCGACACTTCCTTCGACATCGCCTTGCTATAGGTCGAAAGTGCCGCTTTCGCTGCGGCATAGGCTGTTGTCGATTCCGGAAGCGGCAGGACTCTCTGGATGGATGTCACATGCACGACAACGCCGCTTCCCCGGGCGACCATATCCGGGACCAGTTGCCGATCCAGCCGGACAGCCGGATAAAGGTTAAGCGATATTTCCTTGTGCCAGTCATCCTCCGACAGGGCAGAAAAGCCGCCCCCCGATGCTGAGGAGCCACCCAGCATATGGACGATGACATCGACGCCGCCAAGGCGCCGCCGCGTGGCCTCTGCGACGATTTCACATCCCTCTTCGGTGCTCAGGTCCGCATCGACGAACAATTCTTCCGGCATGTTTTCCGGACGGGCACGCGCTGTCGTCAGCACCTTTGCGCCGAGTTCGCGAAACAGGCTGACGGTCGCAGCGCCAGCACCTTTGGTTCCAGCCGTAATGAGTGCGCGTTTGCCGTTCAGATTGAGAAAGTCAGTCATGACCGGATCTCCAGCCTGACGATCCTGTCGTCCTTGATCGTGAAGGCATGGATTAGCATCACCGGACTACCGGGAAACTTGCCACTCACCCTCGCCCGCACGAGTGTCTTGTCACCGTCAATCGTGGTTTCCACAGGTTCGGCAACGTATTGAGCCGACCTCTTGGCGGCCACCCACCATTGACGGATGGCGGCAGTGCCCTGATAGCGGGCATTCTCGTCCTCGACCACCGCATCGACATCAAGCGTTTGCAACAGCCCGTCGGCATCGTTGCGGGTGTCAGCGTCAAAATACATATTCACAACTTGGGGCATATCCATCTTATTTCTCCTTGTGAGGTGCCCCTAAGTTAGTGCTCTACCATTGCATTGATAAGTGGGATAAACATGCACGTGATGTTGAACAGATCGGGATAATGGAACAGTTAAACCTTAGGGAACTCGAAGCAGTCATCGCGATCGCCAGGCGCGGGACGTTTCGCGCAGCGGCTATCGATCTCGGTATGTCCACAACTGCGCTCAGCCACACCATCGGCAGGCTTGAGGCGGGGCTCGGCGTACGATTGTTCAATCGCACCACGCGCAGCGTCTCGCTGACAGATGCCGGCAGGCTCTTTGTACAGCAGGTTGCGCCTTCGCTTCAGGACCTTCATGCCGCTCTGGAAACGGTGCGCTCTCAACGCGAGACACCGTCTGGAACGATACGCATCAATGCGGCACCGTTTGCAGCACGCGCCATCATCTCACCGCTCGTGCTTGAGTTCCTGCGTCGCTATCCCGAGATGAATGTCGATCTGGTCACGGAAGGAAAAATGGTTGATATCGTCAATGACGGTTTTGATCTGGGCGTCAGGGTGGCAGGTCTCGTTCCCAGCGACATGATTGCCGTTTCGCTCGGCCGGCCCCAGCGACACGCTGTTGTTGGTTCTCCGGACTATTTCGCACAACATCCCAAACCCGTGGTTCCTCCGGATCTTCTCAATCACAGATGCATTCGCGTTCGCTTGCCTGACGGCTCACTGTTTCGATGGCGGTTTGAAAAAGACGACGAACCGGTGCAAATCGATGTGCGAGGCCCGATCACACTTGATGAAGCGGGCCTTGTGAGGACTTCGGTGCTGGAAGGTACCGGCCTGGGCTATACCATGGAAGAGGAAGTGCTCCCCGACATCAAAGCGGGGCGCCTTGTCCGGGTGCTGGAGGACTGGACACCACCGTATCCGGGGCTCTGCCTGTATTATCCCGGGCGCCGAAATCTGTCGGCTGGAGTGAAAGCGTTTCTTGATCTGGCCCGCGAGCTTTCGCGACGAGCTGCTGACTAACCCGCTGACCCCGCATTTGTAGTGGCGGCCCTTTGGGGAGCCGCCACACACGTCTTGGGATAGGGAAACAATCAAGCCTTGATGAAGGCCAACAGGTCTGGATTGATCACGTCGGCATGCGTGGTCAGCATCCCGTGCGGGAAGCCCTTGTAGATCTTCATCGTGCTGTTCTTGATCAGCTTGGCCTGAAGCTCTACGGCGGCCTTGTAGGGAACGACCTGGTCGTCATCACCCTGGGTCACCAGCGTGGGAACCGTAATCGCCTTCAAGTCTTCGGTCTGATCTGTCTCCGAAAACGCCTTGATACCTTCATAGTGCGCCACGGCGCTACCCATCATCCCCTGGCGCCACCAATTGTCGATCACACCCTGCGAAACTTTCGCATCCGGCCGGTTGAAA
The DNA here is from genome assembly GCF_053521785.1 of Agrobacterium sp. A3-95. Classification (NCBI taxonomy): domain Bacteria; kingdom Pseudomonadati; phylum Pseudomonadota; class Alphaproteobacteria; order Hyphomicrobiales; family Rhizobiaceae; genus Agrobacterium; species Agrobacterium sp. A3-95. Next base: position 204,148 of record NZ_JBNWDR010000012.1, read on the forward strand.
CCATAAAATGGGCCCGACGCAACATCGAGGAAGAACTGCGCGCGATTGGCTGCCAGGGCGCTACGGAACCCATCGAAGACTTCCATCGGCGTGCCATCAGGATTGGCTGCGGTTTTCAGCATCAACGGCGGAACGGCGCTGACGAGGATAGCCTTTGCCACGCGTCCCTGTGGCTGACCATGCCGTGCGACGTACCGAGCGACTTCGCCGCCGCCTGTGGAGTGGCCGATATGAACGGCATTGCGCAGGTCAAGATATTCGGCGACGGCGGAGGCATCGGCAGCGTAATGATCCATGTCGTGACCATTGCTCACCTGGCTGGAGCGTCCATGGCCGCGGCGGTCGTGGGCCACAACGCGATAGCCCTTGCTGAGGAAGAAAAGCATCTGGGCATCCCAGTCGTCTGACGACAGCGGCCAGCCATGGTGGAAGACGATCGGCTGTGCATCCTTCGGACCCCAGTCCTTGAAGAATATCTCTACGCCGTCTTTGGTGGTGACGAAATTCGTGGTCATCGATGCAATTCCTTCTGGGTTACGGGAAATTTTCTTTTCGGAAGCCATCGCCGGCATGGCCAAGGCCAGAGAAACCGTGGTGCCGGCCAACAGGACCTGCCGACGGGACAGTGAAAGTTCGTTGATCATGGGCCTCTCCGAAATTTCGCGCGCTCATTCGGCGCCGCGGGTGCTTTCGAACAGGAACCAGGCACGGCGCTCTGCCTCATCCACCCAGTTTTCGATCAGGCTGGCGGTTGCGATGTCGCCATGGTCTTCACAAAGATTGTGTGTCGCCTTCATCAGCGAGACGAGTGTGAGATTATCGTCGCGAAGCTCGGCCAGCATATCCGCCGGGGTCACGAAATCGGCGTCGTTGTCGAGAAGCCGCTGCAACCTGGAAATATGGCTGATCGAACGAAGTGTGGTGCCGCCGATCTTGCGGGCTCGCTCGGCAATGTCATCCGTCATGGCGAAGATCTGCTCGCCCTGCTCGTCCAGCATCAGGTGGTAATCACGGAAATGCGGACCGCTCATATGCCAGTGAAAATTCTTCGTCTTGAGATAAAGCGCGAAGACATCGGCCAGCAGCGCCGTCAACGCGCCGGAAATATCGGCGGTTGCGTTCGTGCCAAGGGCAGTCGGTGTTGCAAGAGGCGACTTGCGATGTTTTTCAGCGAGGGTGCGGTTCATGGTAATCTCCATTGGGTTTGGGCTTGGGTTTGGGTTTCAGGGATTCAGGGATTCAGAGCCGTGCAACGATCAGCGGATCGTCGATATCGACAGGAAGAGGCAGGAGGGCTTGCTCGGAAAGGCCCAACTGGCTAGCGATCACACTGCGTGAATAACCGGCCGCCGCTGCTCGGTAATCGATATCTTGTGGCGCGCTGCGACTGAAGAAAATCAGGATATGCAGTGTGCCACTGCCGGTGTTTTCGATGTGATGCGGGTAAGCCGGCGGCACGAAATAGGCGTCGCCCGGATGGATCGAATAGGTGTCAGCGCTTCCATCGGGATCAAGGACTGTCATCTGACCGGTCCCTTCGAGCACATAGCCCATTTCGGCGGTCTCGGGGTGCCAGTGCGGTTCGCGCAGGCCAATCTCGCTGATGCGGACAGAAAACATCGAAAGACCATCGAGAACAGACCAAGCCGGAGCCTGCGCGGTCCTTGCAGAGCCCGCCGGCGACGATACGTGCGGCGCTGACTCCTCGACACGGAATTTGAGCCTGTTTGGATGAAGCGCCTGCTTTTCAACGGCTGGCTGGGCCTGCAGGTCGAATATCTCTGTGTTTGCGTTCAGCCTGCCAAAACTCGGCGGCTTTTGCGGTTGCCACTCGAAGGTGCTCAGCAGCACGGCGTCGGACATCACGTCGAAGGCGCCAGACAGGCTGAAATCTTCCGGATCCTCGTTCGAAAAGGCAAGGATGAACTCCGCCTCCGTTTCACCGGTATTTTCAATCGCGTGAACCGTGCCTGACGAAACGAAGAACATTTCGCCAATGCCGATAAGAAAGACGTCGCGGCTGCCATGATTGCCGACGACAGTCACCAGTGCCTGTCCGCGGACACAGTAGCCCAGTTCATTGGCATTCGCATGCCAGTGAGGCTCCCTGATCGCGTGTGCCGTGAGCACCAGCCTGCGTATTGAAAGGCCTTTGAGGATTGGCAGTTGATCGCGACCAAGGCGCATGATCGATCCCGCCGGGCTTTCGAAGGCTGCAGGCCGGTCCTTGAGAGAAAGAACATGTTTTGAAATCTGCATTTTCAACTCCTGCCCACATCGTTTGTTTGACGAGATGGTTGTAGGCGAGGATCTGGTTGCGCGGTATCCAATGCTTGGTTAGTCGGACTGACACCTAAGTATAGTGGCTCGCCTGCCGAACCGAGGCTACAAATCCAGGCCCTCCACTGAAGAGATGCTGGATGCCAATGCGCCCTGAATTTTCAAGCGCGCCCTTTCACATGGATGTCGCGATCCATCTGAGGCCATCCCAGTCCTGGAATGGCCATTCTTTTTTGCGCGGTTATGAGATTGAGTTTGCATAGGAATATTGGAATTGCCAATTGCGTTTCGGCAGCAGGGATGGCTTGATAATGCGGTCGATCTCAACGTGGGAAATCTCCTTGCATTCGCTGGTCCTGGTAAACCCGGAAAGACGGCTGCCGGCGCGCTTTGAACTTGGCGTGCTCGTCTGCGCATTTTTGCTCGCAGCGCTGATCTTCTATCTCGATACCTATACCGACATTCACAGCGCGCTTGCCACGCTCTATGTCATCACCTTGCTTCTGTCGGCAGAAACCCTGACAGAAAAAGGAACGATACTGGTGACCGGTATCTGTATCGGTCTGGCGGCAGTCTCGTATCTTGCAGCTCATGGGCTGCAAACCGACCTCGCCGCAACCCTACGCCTGGCGGTCGCGGTTGCTGCAATGTTGATCACCTGCGCCTTGATCATCCGCAATCAGCGCGCGCGCCTCAATCTTGTGAAATTCAATGCCGCCCTGCAGAGCAGCGAAGAGCGCTACCGGACGATTTTCGAGCAAAGCCGCGTTGCACTTTGGGAGCGCGACTATTCGCAGGTCCGCGCAATGCTGATGGCGTTGAAAGCAGATGGTGTCAAAGACCTTGGTGCTCACGCTCGGGAGAACCCGGATTTTCTGGAGCGATGCATCGTCAGCGTCCCTACCGTTGCCGCCAACGCGGCGGCACTTGAATTGCTGGGCCATGTGGGTAACAACAATCCCGGCTCCATGCGCCGCTATATTGCCCAGGACGACGCCACCTTTCTCGATCTCATCGCGGCAATTTTCAACAACGAGACGCATTTCGAAGGCAAGGGCAGCATCATCACCAGCGATGGCACCAGCAAATTTGTGCTGCTGACCGTTGGCTTTCCTGAAGATCCTGCCAATTTCAACCGTGTCATTGTCGGTATGTTCGACATTACGGAGCGGGAACTGGCCCAGAAAGCACTGTTCGAGGCCCAGGCGGAATTGGCATTGGCGTCGCGCGCGGCAACCGTCGGCGCGTTATCTGCCTCGCTCGCGCACGAACTCAATCAGCCGCTCGGCGCCTTGGTGGTCAACGCCCAGACCCTGCAGCGCTGGCTGGATCGCGACCCGCCGGATCTGGCAGCCGTTTCCCGCTCAGCTGAGCGCATCGCTCGTGACAGCCAGCGTGCCAGCGACATCATTCAGAGCGCACGATCAATGCTTGGTAACCGCCCGCCCGATATCGAGCCGGTTTCGCTGGCCGATCTCGTCACGGAGACACGCGCGCTGATGGAGAGCGAGCTTGTCAGAAACGGGGTCATTGTTGAAATAGCTGAAGCAAGCGATGTGCCCACCGTCAACGCTGTGCGGATAGAGCTGCAGCAAGTCTTGATCAACCTGATCACCAATTCCCTTCACGCCATGGCCGAAACCCCGGAAGCGATGCGGCGGATATCGGTAACGATCGAGCCTGGGGATGATCAAAGCGTGATCATCAAGGTTCTCGACACAGGTCCCGGGCTCAGTCCGGACGTTCTCAAAAACCTGTTCAAACCATTCTGCACGACCAAACCGACCGGGCTTGGCATGGGCCTTGCCATCTGCCGCAGCATGCTCGAAGCCCGCGGCGGCATGCTGTCTGCCAGCAATCACATCGATGGTGGCGCATTGTTCGAAATGATCGTCCCGATGGAGGCAACCCATGAATGATGCGAGAAAGTCCGCCAAACCGCCGAACGGCGATACGCCGGTTGTCTACGTCGTCGATGACGATACTGCGATACGCGAGGCTTTGGTCGATCTGTTCCTGTCAATTCGAACAGAAGCAAAATCCTTTGAAAGCGCCCAGGACCTGCTCGAAAATGCCGATCTGGACCGACCTGGCTGCATTCTTCTCGACGTTCGCCTGCCCGGTGCGAACGGCCTTGATTTTCAGCTCCACCTGGAAAAGCTCGGCAACCGAATGCCTATCATCTTCATGACGGGTCACGGTGATATACCAATGACAGTCCGTGCCATGAAAGCAGGCGCCATCGACTTCCTGACCAAACCTTTTCGGGACCAGGACATCCTCGACGCCGTCTCGGTTGCTTTTCAGAAAGATCGGGAAATGCGCCAGCAATCTGCTGCAAATGGCGCCGTCGTGGAACTGGCCAAGACATTGACCCGCCGCGAGCATGAGGTCATGACGGCTGTCGTGCAAGGCCTGATGAACAAGCAGATTGCGTTCAACCTCGGGATCAGCGAGATCACGGTCAAGCTGCATCGCGGCAATGTCATGCGCAAAATGGAGGCGCGCTCCGTAGCCGAACTGGTGCGCAAGGCGGAACTGCTGGGCCTTTGAGGCCAAAACCTAGACCCTTGTATGGTGCAATGTTGTGTCTCGATGGCGCATATAGAAGCCAGTTGATTTTAAGAGGCAAGGCCCAATCAAATTGTCCAGAACACCTGTCATAGCCATCGTTGACGACGATCGGTCGATCCGCGAAGCCCTTGACGATCTCGTTTTGTCCTGCGGTTACGAGAGCCGGCTGTTTTCGTCTGCGGAAGACTTTCTGGCCCGCGGTGATCGCGTCGCGATCGACTGCATGCTGGTCGACGTTAAAATGCCAGGCTTGAGCGGCATCCAGATGCAGGACGTGTTAAACTCGCGCGGTGATCAAAAGCCGCCGATGATTTTCATGACATCCTATTGCGACGAGCGAACGAGAGCAGCGGCAATGGATGGCGGTGCATTCGCATTCCTTGGGAAGCCAGTCGATTTCAACCAGCTTATACTGTGTCTTGAAGAAGCACTGAAGCACTGAAATTTCCAACACGTTCAGGAGTGGAACCATGTCTGATCAATGCTCGCACCTGCCGACGATCCGATCGGTCAAGCCCATGACGCTTGGCTGCGAGGAATGTCTCGAAACTGGCCAGATATGGCTTCATTTGAGGCTCTGCCGCGAATGTGGTCATGTCGGCTGCTGCGATCAGTCCCCCGGCCGCCACGCGACCGCGCATTTCCACACCACCCGCCACCCCATCATCGAGGGCTATGACCCGCCGGAAGGCTGGGGCTGGTGTTATGTGGACGAAACCATGGTGAACCTGCCTGATCAGACACCGCAACGCGGGCCGATACCGCGATATTACTGAACTTCGCCGAAAAATCGGCGGTGACCTGCGGACGACATTTCCAGCTGGAGGTAACAGATGGCAGATCTCAGCGCGCGCCTGGACCAGATGTTTCCGGTGCTCAACCCCCATCAGGTCGAGACGGCGAAGCGTTTTGCCAGCGGCGAGCCAAAAGATTTCGCACGTGGTGACTTCGTCTACAAGGTAGGAGACCACGCAGCGCCCGCCTGGCTGGTGCTGAAGGGATCGATGGACGTGTTTCGCCACGAAGGTCTTTCCGGCGAGGCACCGATCACGACGCATGGAGCAGGCCAGTTGTCTGGCGAAGTCAACCAGCTGTCGGGTCGACCGACACTTGCCGGGGCCCGCGCCGGGTCCGAGGGCTGCACGGCCATTCCCTTTGATGCCGCCCATTTGCGGGCCTTGGTGATCGGATCGGCCGATGTCGGCGAAATCATCATGCGCGCCTTCATCCTGCGCCGCGTCGGTCTGATCGATGCAGGCGCAGGTTCTGTTCTGATTGGAACCGCTGGCAATGCCGCGCTCTCGCGCCTGCAAGGATTCCTAGCCCGCAATGCCTTTCCCCACATCGTGCTTGATGCTGCCATGGAGGGTGAAGGTAAGGCGCTGATCGAACGTCTGGGTATTCTCGCCTCCGACCTTCCGCTAATGGTCTGCCCCAACGGCACCGTGCTCAAGAAACCGACCGATGCGGAGGCCGCAGCATGTCTCGGCATGACGCCGGACCTCAAGCCCGGAAAGCTCTATGACGTCGCTGTAGTCGGCGCTGGACCGGCGGGCCTTGCCACCGCCGTCTATGCCGCTTCGGAAGGGCTCGACGTCCTTGTCATCGATGAACACTCGATTGGGGGGCAGGCCGGCGCTTCGTCTCGGATCGAAAACTATCTCGGCTTCCCGACGGGCATATCCGGACAGGCGCTGGCGGGACGTGCCTACAATCAGGCACTCAAGTTCGGGGCGGAAATGGTTCTTCCCGTCGCTGTCAAAAATCTAATCCCTCCGAAAGATGACGCAGGTGTGCTGGCGCTCGAACTCGACGGTGGAAAATCGGTGACGGCCCGCAGTGTCGTCATCGCATCCGGCGCTCGCTACAGGCGGCCGGATATCACCAACATTGACGGTTTCGAGGGCAACGGCGTTTCCTATTGGGCCTCGCCGATCGAGGCAAAACTTTGCGCCGGCGAAGAGATCGTCCTGGTTGGCGGCGGCAATTCGGCAGGCCAGGCCATCGTTTTTCTGGCGCCTCAGGTCAAGACACTTCATCTGGTCGTGCGGCGCGCACTCGAAGATACGATGTCGCAATATCTGATCGACCGTATCAAGGCCCTGCCGAACGTCCAACTGCACATGCATTGCGAAGTGGACGCGATCAATGGCGATAACGCCACTGGCATCTCCTCCGCAAGACTGCGCAACCGCCTGGATGGAAGCGTGAACACCTTGCCGCTTCATCATCTCTTCCTTTTTATCGGCGCGGATCCGAACGCTGGCTGGATCAGCAGCCGGGTGCAAACCGATGACAAGGGCTTCATCGTCACTGGGCAATCCTTCGATGAGCATTGTCGTTTTTCCCGCAAGCCATTGCCTCTCGAAACCAGCCTGCCGAATGTCTTTGCCATCGGGGATGTCCGTGCCGGATCGACCAAGCGGGTCGCGGCAGCAGTTGGGGAAGGTGCCGCCGTCGTCTCGCAAATCCACGCCGCACTAAGCCTGATAAAGCCCCCCAACTGAAGCATCCGACCTTTCTCAAAATCAAAAACCCGCTGGCAGAAGCCAGCGGGTTAAAAATATCGTTCTTGAGTACCGTGACAGGCAGCCGGTCGATACTCAGATAGCCGACGCACCGAGTTGCCGGCCATAAGCAACGATTTCCCGGCCAACCGCGATGCGATCATCCTCGAACCGCTGCAGGGCACTGGGAAGGTCAACCTCGGACTCCAGGCTGTTGCTCAACGCCATGACATCGCCCGCTGCTTTCGACACGCCCATCGCGGTGTGCGGACGCGCGACAAAGGCGGCGTCGCCGATGAGGACGACCGAACGGCCCGTCATGCGGGGCGACTCGTAGTCGAAAATGCCCTGGATAGAGGGGCTTGGCTCCGCCTCGACCGCCTGGGCGAATTGCGGCGGAAGCATCTGCAGCGCATCGACGCGCAACGCCTCCAGACGGTCGCTCGACAAGCCACCACGCGGCAGCGAAAATGCATGCGTTCGCCCATCCAGATCGGTGAACGTGTGGGCAAGTTCGCTTGCTGGCACTTTGCGATACCAGACCCAGTTATATCGGCGATTGCCGATGTCCATTTCGCCCTTCGAGCCCGGGACAAGATAACCGAGCGCATGTACGCCCGGCCTGACATGAAAGGCAAACCGGTCGAGAAGCAGATTAGCTGCCGTTGGAAGCCTCGTTTCCGGGATCAATCCACGCCATGCGACATAGCCGGAATAGCGGTTTTGAGTGTCTCCGGGATTGACCGCTGCGCGCACCACCGAACCAAGGCCATCGGCACCGATAACCAGATCGGCATTCACCCGCGTACCGTCACCAAAAATCAGCTCCGCGCCACTCTCGCCATCCAGCACTTTGACGACATCCCGACCCAACACATAGCTTCCTGAAGCGATGCGGGAAGCGACAGTTTCGAACAGGTAGTCCCAGGAGATCTGGGTCTGGGGCGCCTTAACGGTCTGGGCGATACGTCCGTCCTGATCGAGATAGATGCGTTCCTTAGCCACCACGCCGATACGGGCGACATGCTCGCAGCCAATCAGCCGGAGAATGTGCAGCAGGTCCCTCTGACCGACGAGGCCCGCTCCCCGACCTGCAAGACCGCTCTTCGATCGCTCGTAGATGCGGACATCGTGGCCAGCCTGTTGTAACATGATGCCAGCGAAGAGGCCGGCAAGCGAACCGCCGACGATTCCTATACGTAGCTTTTCCATCGTTCCGCCCTCAGTTTCCGACAACCGTCAGCGAATGCCGGCGATGATGAAATATTTTCACCGCGAAGGCTGCGAGGCCGAACGCCGCGCCGAGAAGGCTGACGACGAGCCAGCCGCCCTGCCCCCAGGCCAGTGTCGCCATCGCCGAACCTGTGGCACCCCCCAGAAACATGCCAGTCATGAAGACCGTGTTGAGACGGCTACGCGCATCGGCATCCAGGGCATAGATGATGTGCTGGTTAGAAATCAGCGCGCTCTGTATGCCGAAATCAAGCACGATGACGCCCACAACCAAGGAAACGATCGATGCCCAGACCCCGAAGATCAGCCAGGCGGCGATCGTCAATCCGGCGCCCATCCAGACCACGAAATGCGGTCCCCGTCTGTCGGCAACAACTCCTGCCAGAGGCGCTGCAAATATGCCGACCGCACCGACGATCCCAAACAGACCCGCGACATCGGCACCGAGCTGAAATTCTGGCCCCGCCAGATAGAGAGCGAGGATGGTCCAGAAGGCCGTGAACGACGCGAACAGAAACGCCTGGATGATAGTCGCTGCCCTCAAGGCCGGGTGGCGTTTCCATAGCTGGCCAAGCGACCGGAGCGCCTGATGATATCGCAAAGTCGAGGTTGGCCGATGATGCGGCAGGACCGCAAACATGAGGCCCGCGGCGAGCAGGGCGAGCGGTACGCCGATCCAGAACATTTCCCGCCAGCCGGCGTGTTCGCCCACAAAGCCCGACAGGGTGCGGCTGAACAATATGCCCGACAATACGCCTGCCATGACGGTGCCGATTGTGGCGCCGCGCTTTTCGGGCGCGGCCAGCGATGCCGCAAAGGGCACGATCTGCTGGGCGACTGTCGAGCATGCTCCAACCATGACCGATGCTGCAACCAGCATCCAGGCCGTCGGCGCCAGTGCAGCCAGCGCGAGCGCGGCGGCAAGCACCACGAATTGCCCAATGATCATCCGGCGGCGATTAACGAGGTCGCCGAGCGGCAGTAAAAGGAACAACCCCAGTGCGTAACCGAGTTGCGTTGCGGTGGGCACCATGCCGGTAACTGGCTGCCGACTGAAATCCGCCTCGATAAGGCCGAGCATCGGCTGATTGTAGTAGATGTTTGCGACGGCAATACCGCCCGCGACGGCCATGGCCAGAAGCGCAACTTGTCCGATCGCATCATTGTGGGTGGCGCTTGCCGCCCCGGCTTGCATCTGTCCTGTCTTTTCCATGATACTGTTCCACCGCCAATCTTGATCTGGGCAAAATATGCTCAATCTCGTTGGCCGCACATTCGATAGACGTCTACCTGGACCTATACATCGGTCTAGGTTCGTACTGATGCGTTCGATGCTAGATTTATTCAAACACGCTGAAGGGAGACTGTGATGAGCGAGAAGCGGCCGGATGGGATAGAGCATTACAAAGCGCCAGCAGGTGGCTGGGGCGCACTAAAAGCCGTCGCCAAAACCCTTGCTCACCAGCAGATCATCGCCGAGGGCGCGGCGACATTGTTAAAGGCAAACCAGCCCGAAGGCTTCGATTGTCCCGGCTGCGCCTGGCCCGATCCGAAGCACACAAGTTCGTTTGAGTTCTGCGAGAACGGAGCAAAGGCGATCACCTGGGAATCGACGGCCAAGCGCGTTGGCCCCGATTTCTTTGCCGCTCATTCGGTGACTGATCTCTGGCAATGGACCGACCACAAGCTTGAAGATCAGGGGCGCCTGACGCATCCGCTGATCTATGATCATGCCAGTGACCGCTACGTGCCGATCGAATGGGATGCCGCATTCGCGCGTATTGCCTCGGAATTGAACGCCCTTCCCAGCCCTCATATGGCCGAGTTCTACACGTCCGGTCGTGCCTCCAACGAAGCAGCGTTTCTCTTTCAGCTCTTCGTTCGCGCCTATGGCACCAACAATTTCCCCGACTGTTCCAACATGTGCCACGAAGCCACCAGCGTCGGTCTGCCCCTGTCGATCGGTGTCGGCAAGGGCACTGTAACGCTGGAGGATTTCGATCATGCCGACGCGATCTTTTCGTTCGGGCACAATCCCGGCACCAACCATCCGCGCATGATGACGACATTACATGAGGCCTCCCGCAGGGGTGTGCCGATTGTCGTCTTCAATCCACTAAAGGAGCGGGCGCTGGAGCGGTTTGCAGCCCCGCAGGATCCGATCGAAATGGCGACGATGTCATCCACGCCGATCGCGTCTGCCTATCATCAGGTTCGTACCGGCGGCGATCTTGCCGCACTCAAGGGTATGATGAAGCGCATCTTCGAGCGGGACGCGGCCGATATCGAAGCTGGCGGACCCGGCGTCATCGACCGCGATTTCATCGCGGCGCATACGATTGGCCTTGAAGCCCTGCAAGCCGATATCGACCAGACGCAATGGCCGGAGATTATCGAGAAATCCGGCCTGTCACTGGAAGCGCTCGATAGCGCCGTGGATGTCTACCTCAAGGCGAAAAACGTCATTCTCTGTTATGGCATGGGCATCACACAGCATGCCCATGGCACGGCCAATGTGCAGCAACTCGCCAATTTCCTGATGCTGCGCGGCAATATAGGCCGGCCAGGCGCCGGTATCTGTCCCCTGCGCGGCCATTCCAACGTTCAGGGCGACCGGACCGTCGGCATCACTGAAATTCCCAATGAGGCTCTTCTTGCTGGCATGGAAAAAGCCTTCGGTTTCCGCCCGTCTGGTGAAAAGGGCCATAACGCCGTAGAGGCAATCGAGGCCATCATTGAGGGCAGGTCGAAAGCGTTGGTGTGCCTTGGTGGCAATCTTGCTGTCGCCATGTCCGATCCTGAAGCGACGTTCGCGGGCATGCGGAAACTCGATCTGGCCGTTCATCTTGCGACAAAGCTCAATCGCTCGCATCTGCTGCTGGCAAAGACATCGATCCTCCTGCCGGTTCTGGGCCGGACGGATCTGGATATTCAGGCGACAGGGCGCCAATCCGTCACGGTAGAGGATTCCATGTCGATGGTGCACGCGTCGCGCGGTTTCCTCAAACCGCCAAGCGATGAGTTGCGCTCGGAACCCTGGATCATTGCCGGCATGGCCAAGGCGACGCTAGGTAACCGGCACGACATCGACTGGGACGGGATGGCCGGCGACTATGAGCAGATCCGCGACAAGATCGAAATCGTATTTCCCGATTTTCATGATTTCAATACGCGCGTGAAAACGCCCGGAGGCTTCCGGCTCACGGTCGCGGCTTCTGATCGTGTGTGGAATACGCCGTCCGGTAAGGCCGAATTTCTCGTCGCACCGGGACTTGATGAGGACACACGCTTGCACGACCCCGAAGCCCTTGTGCTGACCACCTTGCGCAGTCATGACCAGTACAACACCACCATATACAGCCTCGACGACCGCTACCGTGGTGTCTACGGCCGCCGCGACGTCATCTTCATGAACCAGCGGGACCTTGAAACGCGGGGACTAAGAGACGGAGACCTCATCGATGTCGAAGCAATTTGCGGGAGTGGCGCCAAAACCGCTACCGGATTTACCGCCGTTGCCTACAATATTCCGCCCGGCTCGGTAGCAGGTTATTACCCCGAAATGAACCAGGTCATTGCGCTCGCAGACTACGACAGGAAATCCGGGACCCCAGCATATAAGGGCGTTCCAGTGAGGATACGCCGATCCACGTAACCGAGCTTGATTTTACTAACAATCCGGGCCAGCTTCCCAGAAACAGAAGCTTCGTTGCAGCCAGCGACAAGATGTCGGCGGCGAAGGACGGAAAATTAGTAGCCGATACGACGTGTTCCTTGTGTTGAGCGCATTATTAATGATAATCGTCAGCAATACTCTCAATCCATGATGATATCCAACATCATGGAGACGGCGCCGTCGAAAGGGTTCGGACATGCGGATCACCAAGGAAAAGAAGCAGGAAAATCATGACCGGATTGTTGCGATTGCATCCGGGATGTTTCGCGAACGAGGGTTCGATGGCGTTGGCGTGGCTGACCTGATGGAGGGTGCGGGCCTGACCCATGGTGGATTTTACAACCACTTCGTCTCGAAGGAGGCGCTCATAGCAGCAGCCTCCGCCAAAGGGTTTTCCGAAACGTTGGCACGCTATGCCGGGTATGATTTGGGCGAGATGATCGACGCCTACATCTCGCGCACGCATCGTGATGCGCGTGGCCAAGGCTGCACGGCCGCCGCACTGAGCGGGGAAGCAGCGCGGCTGCCAAACGAAACCAGAGCTGTTTTCGGCGAAGGCATCGAGCGCCTTGTTGACGCGCTGGAGAGCAATCTTGCGGCGAACCAGCCCGCCGGCTCAAATGCCCGCACGCAAGCCATCAGTATTATGGCGCAAGCTGTCGGGGCCATCGTGCTATCGCGGGCCTGCCCGGACGCATCGGCCCTGGCGGATGAAATTCTTGATATTTGCCGCGCCGATTGCCGGGCCTCTGTCGAAAATGGCGGGCGGGAGCAATAGGGCCGCAGCCATGCGACCCCATCTCCTGCAAAATACGAACTCAGTCTGCGACCTTCACAACGACCTTGCCCCTGGCGCGCCCGGTCTCGACATGGGCCAAGGCCTCCGCCGTCTGAGCAAAGGGAAATACCTTGTCCACGACCGGACGGATCACGCCGGCGTCGATCAGCTTGGCGATCTGGGCAAGTTGTTGCCCTTCCGCGCGCATAAACAGGAAGGAATACAAGACGCCCCGGCTTCTCGCCTTCTTCAGCACGCCCCGGCTCAGCATCCGTACCACCAAGCGCAGGAACATGTTCAGCCCCAGAGATCTGGCAAAGGGAACATCCGGCGGCCCCGAGATCGATATCAACCGACCACCCGGTTTCAGAACATTCAGCGACTTGGCCAGCGTCTTGGCATCCTGACTGTTCAGCACCAGATCATAACCGGATAGCACCTGTTCGAAATCCTGCGTCCTGTAGTCGATCACCACATCGGCGCCGAGGCTTTTGACCAGGTCAATATTCGCGGCACTGGTCGTGGTGGCCACCGTGGCGCCGAGATGCTTGGCAAGCTGGATGGCAAAGGTCCCAACCCCACCGGAACCAGCCTGAATGAACACTTTCTGGCCGGGCTTGACCTTGCCGACCTCCACCAGCGCCTGCCAGGCGGTCAGTCCAACCAGCGGTATGGATGCAGCCTGCTCCATCGAAAGGCTCGCGGGCTTCAGCGCTACATCGGCGGCGTCAATTGCGATGAACTCTGCAAAGGTACCGGCCCGGTGATCCCTCGGGCGGGCGTAAACCTCGTCCCCAGCCTTGAATTGCCGCACATTCGCGCCCACGCTTACAACCGTTCCGGCTAGATCGTGACCCAGAATAAAGGGCGGGCGATAGGGCAGGAACAGCTTGAACTCGCCGTCCCTCACCTTGGAATCCAGAAGGTTGATCGCCGTGGCCTGAATGCGAACCAGAACATCATTCGCGCCCATCCGGGGCTCGGGCATGTCTGCCAGACGCAAGGCGCCCTTCTTTTTGTATTTGTCGACAACGAAGGCTTTCACGGACGTTCTCCAGTGTAAAAATATTATCGGCTCAGATGGCTAAAAAAGCCAAGGCTTTCAGCGCGAACTGAGCATGTTGTTGGAAGGCCCTGCCGTGGCCATCATTCTCGCTCACGCGATGTTGAATTGCTTGCGCAAGGTTCGATCAAACAGCGCGCGCGGCAGGAAACGCCGGGCAAACGAGGTCTGCCGGGCCGCCTTGCCGGAGGGGTAGCGCAACCGCGGCGCCTTGTCCTGCGCCGCCATCAGGATGGTGGCCGCAACATCATCCGCCGTGTCGCCGGTCGCCATGGCCAAGTCAAACGCCGTGCGGTATCTGGCCAGTGTCTGGCCATAGGCTGCAACCGGACGGTCGCCTTGCGGAGAATTGGCCTCGATCGAGGTTTTCGTTGCCCAAGGCTCGATCACGGCGACACGGATGCCGAACTGGCGAACCTCATGGTCCAGCGATTCCGAATAGCCCTCAATGGCGTGCTTGCTGGCCGAGTAATAGGCTCCAAAAGGACCGGGTATTAAGCCCAGGACAGAGCCGATGTTCAATATCCTGCCATAGCCCTGTTGGCGCATCATCGGCAACACGGCATTGGTCACCCGAACGACACCCAGAAAATTGGTTTCGAACAGCGAACGAACCTGATCCACCGAGCTTTCTTCGGCCGCCCCGGACAGGGCGTAACCGGCATTGTTGACCAGAAGGTCGATACGGCCAAGTTCCTGATGCGCCAGCGCCACGGCATCCGAGACAGACAAATCGGAAGTCACGTCACAAGCAATCATCCGAATGCCATCACGTGTCTCGTCAGGTGCAGCCTTACGACTCGTGCCAATCACCCGGTAGCCTGCCCGGGCCAGAGCCGTGGCGGCCGCCTTGCCAATCCCACTGGAAGCCCCGGTCACAAAGGCGGTCTTCTGTCTCTTGGTAGCAAACGTCGCCATAGCGTCTTTCTCTCTTTTCGGTATCACCATGGATTGCCGCCAAGGCATATGGTTTTACGACACTAATTTTATGATGATTATCATCATCATTGATGATTTTTAATGATATATATCATCATTAAAGTCAAGTGTGACTTTCATTTGGTGAGGGAAAGGGTAACCCTTCAGTGTCGGGACCCGGCACCAATCCGCAACGGATCAGGCACAGCACACTGATTTGATGGGGCCGCACCAGCGAGCGACCCCAAAAGTAGTCAACGCCCGGCAGCTGCCGCCAAAGAGGGGTAATCGATATAACCCGCGGCACCGCCACCGTAGAGCGTAGCCGGGTTTATCTCTGCCAACGGCGCATCGCTTTTCAATCGCTCAACCAAATCGGGATTGGCAATGAACGGCCGGCCGAAGGCGATCAGATCCGCCCGACCCTCGGTAAGATGCGAAGTCGCCAGTTCGAGGTCATAGCCGTTGTTGGCGATATAGGTCTTGCTGAAGCGACGGCGCAATGATCCGAAGTCGAATGGCGCGACATCGCGCGGTCCACCTGTGGCACCCTCGACGACATGAATGTACACGATGCCAAGGGCTTCGAGCTGATCGACGATGTAATCGAACTGCTCCTGCGGATCAGTACTCGAAATGCCATTGGCGGGCGAGACCGGCGAGATGCGGATGCCGGTGCGTGCAGCGCCGATTTCCTCGACAACCGCGGCCGTGACTTCCAGCATGAGGCGCGCACGGTTTTCGACAGAGCCGCCATAGGCGTCTGTGCGAACATTGGCACCGTCCTTGGCGAACTGATCAAGCAGATAGCCGTTGGCCCCGTGGATCTCGACACCATCGAAACCAGCCTCGATGGCGTTGGCTGCTGCCTGACGGAAATCGTTGACGATCCCAGGAAGCTCTTCCAGTTCAAGGGCCCGGGGTTGCGAAACGTCCACGAAGGCGTTGTTGACGAACGTCTTTGTCTCGGCGCGGATGGCTGAAGGGGCAACCGGCGCTGCGCCGTTCGGCTGGAGATCAACATGGCTGATGCGACCGACGTGCCAGAGCTGGAGGAATATATGGCCACCCTTCTCGTGCACCGCACTGGTGACCTTGCGCCAGCCTTCGATCTGCGCCTGGGTATAGATACCGGGCGTGTCCTGGTATCCCTGCCCCTGCTGTGATATTTGCGTGGCTTCGGAAATGATGAGCCCGGCCGAAGCACGCTGGCCGTAATATTCAGCCGTCAGGTCACCTGCGACAAAGCCCGAACCGGCACGATTGCGCGTCAGGGGCGCCATGACGATCCTGTTGGAAAGGGTCAAGGAGCCAAGCGTATAGGGTTCGAAAAGCGTCTTTTTAGTCATGATTTGCCTATGTGTTGCCGCCGCAGCGGTATGGGTTGCGCGGTCTGCTCAAGCGACGGTGCGGTACCGTTCGGCTGGCAGCGCATTGCCGAAGTTGGCCAGCATGGTCTTGCGCGCAGCTTCAAAGGCTTCCCACTGACCGGCATCGGGAAGCGGCGGGATGGTCACCGGCTCGCGACGGTCGAAGCCGACCAGAGCCGCATCCACAAGATCGCCCACCTCCATGACGTTGTTCAGTGCATTGACGTCGGCGCCGACATGGTCCCAGATTTCGGTTCGAGTCGTGGCGGGAAGAACAGCCTGAACGTAGACGCCCTTCGGTCCAAGCTCGAGGCTAAGCCCCTGAGACAGGAAGAGGACAAAGGCCTTGGTTGCGCCGTAGACCGTCATGCCGAACTCCGGCGCCAGACCAACCACGGAGCCGATGTTGACGATTGCACCCTCACCTTTCTTGACGAGTCGAGGAGCAATTGCGCTGGCAAGGCGAACGAGTGCAGTCGAGTTGAGTGCAACAAGCCGGGCCATGTCGTCGGTGCTCTGCTCGATGAACGTTCCACCGATGGCCGTTCCGGCATTATTGACGAGGATGCCGATGCTGTCATCGTCGCGCAGTCTCGTCTCTACTTTCGCAAGATCGGCGAGTTGCGTGAGATCCGCCTGGACGATGTCTATGGCCACGCCGGTTTCCTGTCGCAGACGGCTTGCAACGGCCTCCATTCGCGCCACGTCACGGGCGACCAGCACGAGATCGTGGCCGCGCCGCGCAAACCGATCGGCATAGGTTGCACCAATACCGGTGGAGGCGCCGGTGATGAGGACTGCAGGATTTGTGCTCATAGGATTGCTCTTTTCTGTGATGGAACCTATATTCATGACAATCGTCATGATTGGATTTAAATATGATAGCCATCATGTAAATGTCAACGACCATGTTGGGAGAATTGTGAAAATGAAGGTCAGCCGAGAACAGATGGCGGAAAACCGTCGCCGGATTCTGGATGTCGCCAGCCGGCTGTTTCGCGACAAGGGGTTCGATGCCGTCAGCGTTGCGGAGGTGATGAAGGCAGCCGGTCTTACTCACGGCGGCTTTTATGGACATTTCAGTTCAAAAGACGATCTGGTCGCGGAGACCCTTGCCCATGCCCTTGCTTCAGATAGCGTCGGAGGAGGCAACTTCAGCGATTTCGTCAAATCCTATCTTGCGCCTCGCCATCGCGACAACGCTGCCGGTGGCTGCCCAACCGCCGGTCTCGCTGCAGCAATTCGCCATCAGACGCCGCCGGCGCGCTCCGCCATGACAGAAGGCCTTCGTGCGCAGATCAGCCGGATCGAAAAGGCACTCCCGCAACTGGACCCGGCAGATCGCCGGCGCACAGCGATAGGAAGCTGGGCGGCCATGGTTGGGGCGGTCATACTCGCCCGGGCAATCGACGATCCGGAACTATCGGACGAGATTCTGGAACAGACGCGCGCATGGATCGACAACAGCGTCAGTTAGTCCGCAAAAAACGACGACGCGTACCGGCATAACCTCCCACGGAAGCTTCATCCAAATGCGATTGGAGGTTCTGCGTTTTTCAACATTCCAGTTGGCGCGGTGTGGGCAATCGGTAGCAAAGCAAAGCTTTGATCTCGCGCAGCATTGGAGCCGGGCGCAGTGATGATCCCGGCATAGGTGCCGGGATCTTGTCTCCGTGTTACTAGTCCAGGCGGAAGATCGGTCCGGATGTGGACGAGATGGAAAATCCCAGCCTTTCAACGGTGCTCGGCCAGATGGTGTGCGGCCCCGCATTGTTGCGGCTCCTGCTGCCCTTGAACGCCGCCGTCACATCACGCTTCAGGCTTGAGCCGGCACGCATGGACGCCCCTACTCTGCCGCGAGCGCCAGTGGCTGCCCTACGTGCTCGACCGTCTCTTTTTCGGCACCTGCCTTGGGTGGCTTGATCCGGAACCAGACAGCATAGAGGGCCGGAAGGAAGAGCAGGATCATCACCGTGCCTGCTGCCGTTCCACCGATCAGGGTATAGGCCATCGACCCCCAGAATACTGAGTGGGTCAGAGGTATGAACGCCAGGATAGCCGCGAGAGCCGTCAGGATCACGGGTCGTGTCCGCTGCACTGTCGCTTCGATAACGGCATGATAATCATCGAGCCCTGCCGCCTTGTTCTCCTTGATTTGCTCTGTCAGGATAAGCGTGTTGCGCATCAGGATACCCGCCAGTCCGATCAAGCCGAGAATGGCGTTGAAGCCGAAAGGCTGATTGAACAGGAGCAGGGTCGGAACCACCCCGGCAAGACCAAGCGGCGCTGTCAGCATCACCATTGTCATTGTCGAGAGACTGCGAACCTGCAGAATGATGACGATCAGCATGGCAGCAATCATCACCGGGAAAACCTGAGCGAGTGCCGTATTCGCCTTGAGAGACTCCTCGATGTTGCCGCCCATCTCGATACGATATCCAACGGGAAGCGACGCGATGAGTGGCTGCAGAGCTTTCATAACCTGCTGGGAAACCTCCGGAGGCTGCGTCGCCTCGTTGATATCAGACCTGATCGTGATGACAGGCGTGCGGTCACGACGCTTCAGGATAGGTTCTTCAAACCGGATTTCGGAGTGCCCGAGTTGATCCAGCGGAACCTGACGGCCATCCCTGCTCATTAGAGAGAAGTCGGCAAGACGTGACGGATCGAGGCGGTTTTCGCCAGCACTGCGAGCGACGACGGGCACGTTGCGGATATTGTCGCGCACCTGCGTAACGGGGATGCCGGAGAGCAGCATCTGCAACTGCTGGGCTGCCTCCGATGGAGAAAGACCAATCAGATTGAGCCGCTCCTGGTCGGGCACAAATCGCAGAACGGGTGTTCGGTTGCCCCAGTCACGGTTGGCTTGGCGAACATCGGGTATAGTATTCATGATCGCCAGAGCCTGCTCAGAAATCCTATAGAGTTCATCCTGATCGGGACCCATGATCCGGAACTCGACCGGGAACGGCGTGTAAGGACCAAACACAAGCTGGGTGACGCGGACGGACGCTTCAGGAACAAGACCCTCCGAAATAGCTGCACGAAGGCGATGCTTCAGTTCTTCACGTGCGTGGGCATCGGGTGTGAGCACGACGACCTTGGCGAAGGCAGGGTCAGGTAGTTCCGGTGCCATGGCAAAGAAGAACCGGGGTGCGCCCTGCCCTACGTAGGACGTGACGATATTGGTCTCAGGCTGAGTTTGCAGCCAGTCCTCGACTTTCTTCACCGCAGATGTCGTCGCCTCGATGCTCGTGCCCTCGGGCATGCGCACCTCGACCAGCACCTCAGGCCGATCCGACGTCGGGAAAAACTGTTGTTTCACGCCGCCCATTCCAACGACCGAAACGGCCATGGAAATGCCGACCACGGCGCAGACCATGAACTTATGGCGGACAGCGAACTCGATGACGGAGCGCAGACGGCGATAATTCGGCGTGTCATAGATGGCGTGATGACCGCCCTCGACCGGCTTGATGTTGGGCAACATCTTCACACCGAGATAGGGCGTGAAGGTGACGGCGACGATCCAGGATACGATGAGCGCAAAGCCCACGACCCAGAAGATGTTACCGGCATATTCGCCTGCGGTCGACTTGGCAAAACCCACGGGCATCAGCCCGATGATCGTGACCAGCGTGCCGGACAGCATCGGCGCTGCCGTATGGCTCCAGGCATAGGCGGCCGCCTTGATGCGGTCCATGCCCTCCTCCATCTTCACCACCATCACTTCGATGGCAATGATGGCATCGTCAACTAGAAGGCCAAGCGCGAGGATCAAAGCGCCAAGCGTGATGCGGTCGAAGAAGCGCCCGGTCTCCAGCATGATGAGAAAGACCACCGCAAGGGTGAGTGGCACAGCAAGAGCGACAACAATACCAACGCGCCAGCCAAGTGCCACCAGACTGACAAACAGAACCACGCCAAGCGCCATCGCGAACTTGAGCATGAACTCGCCGACGGCTTCATCGATGTTGACGGCCTGGTCGCTGACTTTGGTAAGCGTCATCCCCAGCGGCAACGTTTGCGCAATGGCGGCAGAGCGAGCCTCAAGCGCCTTGCCGAGATCAAGACCGTTCCATCCCGCCTGCATCACCGCACCCAGCATGATTGTCGGTTCACCCTCGTGGCGGATGATATACGTGGCGGGATCCTGATAACCGCGTCGCACCTCTGCAAGATCGGAGAGCTTCAGGGTTCGTCCAGCAGCAACGATCGGCGTGTCGGCAATCGCCTGCACACTGTTGTAAGCTCCGTCGAAGCGGATAAAGACCTGTGGGCCTCGTGTGTCGATTGAACCCGCAGGCGTGACCGTGTTCTGTCGCTGCAACGCAGAAGCGATATCCTGCGCGGATATGCCGAGTGTCGCGAGCTTCGCATAGGAGAACTCGACGAAAATCTGCTCGGGGCGCTCGCCGACGATATTGATTTTCTTGACGCCAGGCACGTGCAGGAGGTCCTGGCGGATGACTTCCGCTTGCCGAACGAGATCGCGCATCGGCATTCCCTTTGCCTTCAGGGCATAGAGGCCGAAACTCACGTCAGAATATTCGTCGTTGACGAATGGGCCCATGACGCCCGGGGGGAGATTGCGGGCTTCGTCGCCAAGCTTCTTGCGCGCCTGATAGAACTCTTCTGCAACCGCACTTGCCGGCGTGTTATCCTTGAGGGTGACGGTCAGGAAAGCGTAACCTGGCCTCGTTGTGGTCTCGACGCGGTCGTACCAGGTCAGTTCCTGAATACGTTTCTCAAGCGGCTCGGCGACGAGGTCCTGCATTTCTCGCGCTGTTGCACCCGGCCAGACTGACGTGACCGTCAATGTCTTGATGGTGAAGGACGGATCCTCGGCGCGCCCCAGCTTGACGAAAGCGTAGACGCCGGCTGCGGCCAGCAGCACGATAAAGAACAGGGTGATGGCGCGTTCGCGAACCGCGATGGCTGACAGGTTGAAGCGCATTAGTTTTTCACCTCTTGGCTCGAGGCAATCCTGACGGTTGCGCCATCGTCGAGAAGATGCGCGCCGAGGGCAACGACCTGCTCCCCGGTGCCGATCCCCGTGACAAATGCCGTCTCCTCGCCAATCTGCTGAACTTTAATCGGGGTGAACTTCACCTTTGACGTTGCGCCGTCAACGATCCACACACCTGTGCGATTACCGTCGTCCAGAATGGCGCCGACGGGCACGGTGACTTCCGACTGGCGTTCGGCATCCGGTGTTCTGATTGTTACAGTGGCGCCAAGCGGTGCTGAGGCCGCATCACCCTCAAGAATGTAACGCGCTTCATAGGTTCTCGTTTGAGGATCAGCCGAATCGGAGATTTGTCGCAGTCTGGCGTTTCCACTAAGCCCGTCGCTTCCATAAACACTGGCCTGTGCTTCCGATCCCACCTTAGGTCGCAGTGTCTCAGGCAGCCAGACGACCGCCTCGCGAGGGCCCGCCTTTGCGAGTTGAACAACCGTCTGGCCGGCGGCGACCACTTGTCCCGGATCACCGAGAGTTTCGACGACCGTTCCATCCGAGTCAGCAACAAGAGTGGTGTAGGTTGCCGCATTCTCGGCAACCTCCGCTTCGGCCTCGGCCGCCGCGAGCTGTGCTGTCGCTGTATCGAGAGCCGCCTTTGCCTGTTCATAACGCTGGGGCGTGGCCGCCAGGCCATTCTTGACCAGTGCCGCATAGCGCTTCTCATCGGCTTGCGCCTGAAGCAGAATAGCACGCGCTGATATGACCGAATTCCGCTTTGCTGTCAGTGCAAGCTGAAGATCGGTCTCATCAATGCGCATCAGCGGTTGGCCCTGTTTGACCTGCTGACCGACATCGACCAGCCGCTCCACGATTTTACCGGGAACGCGAAATCCGAGATTGCTTTGAACGCGCGATGCGACCGTCCCGGTGAATGACCGGTCGGCCCTGCCGGTCCTTTTCGCCTCCGCAATCCTTACCAGTGGTGAAGCCGTCCTTGGGTCTGCGGCCTCGGCTTCCCGTTTTGGGGTTTCAGAAACGAGGAAAAAGGCGGCGGCCCCAGCCGCTGCGACAAGACCCACGACAGTCAGGACATGTTTGCTTTTCATTGTAAGTTCTCTTCTTGACCAGCGGTGCAAATGATTTAGATTGCGATCTAAATCTATATGCGTTATAAATGTCAAACGAAATCTAACCGGAGGTCGATATGAGAGTGAGCCGGGCACAAGCCGAGGAAAATCGGGAGACGGTGATCAACGTTGCCAGCCGTCTGTTTCGCGAGCACGGATTCGATGGCATTGGCCTGAAAGATTTGATGAAGGGTGCAGGACTCACTCAAGGCGGGTTCTACAAGCAGTTTGCATCGAAGGACGATCTTGCAGCCCAGGCTTCGAGGCGCGCGATGGAAAGCGCTACACGCAGATGGTCTGAAGCGGCTGCGGACAGTTCCGATCCTCTCGAAGCAGTGATGGCGTTCTATCTGTCCAAGGACCACCGTGGAGAAAAGGCAGAAGGTTGCCCCCTGGTGGCACTGGGGTCGGACGCTACTCGGCAGAGTGAAGAAGTCAGGCGTCCATTCGAGGATGGGATACGCGCTCACTTCGAGGTGCTCAACGAACTGCTTGATGACACCAGAAGCTCCAATCCCAGCGGCAAGGCGATGGCGATCCTGTCTCTCATGGTCGGCGCCGTTACCCTGTCTCGGATCATGGAAGACGAGAATACGTCTCAAGGAATCCTCGACGCAGCGGCGGAGGAAATCAGGCGCATCGCAGGCGCTGATCATGCGGCCTGAGGATCGCGCTCGGTAGCTAGGGAAAACAAAAGCCAAACGCAGTCGCCGCGTCGGGTTCGGGCGGATGCGATTTAGGCACTGAAGAAACTGCATATCCGGAGAACAGGCCCTGACCGCACCGTCGGTCGGGATGCCGAAGGCATGCCAATTTAAACGAAGAACAGGTGTAAAACATGCGTCGTATCGTTGTCACAGGAATGGGAGCTGTCAGTCCCCTTGGAGCGAATGTCGGTATCTCCTGGTCGCGCCTGCTCGCGGGTCGAAGTGGTATTCGACGGCTGGGTGACGACGTGGTGGCGGACCTGCCATCGAAAATCGGGGGCGTTGTCCCCTCATTGATGGAAGATCCCGAGGGCGGCTTCGATCCCGACACCATTGTGGCTCCGAAGGACCAACGCAAGGTCGACCGTTTTATCATATTTGCACTGGCAGCCGCGGAAGAAGCGCTTGCACAAGCAAACTGGAAGCCGACCTCGAATGAGGAACGGCTGAGGACCGCGACGATTATCGCGTCCGGTATCGGCGGCTTTCCTGCGATAACCGAAGCGGTCCGCACCGTCGATCAACGCGGTGTCCGTCGCCTTTCGCCCTTCACCATACCGTCGTTTCTGGTCAATCTCGCAGCCGGGCATGTCTCAATCCGTCATGGCTTCAAAGGCCCTCTAGGTGCACCGGTAACCGCGTGCGCCGCCGGCGTTCAGGCAATTGGCGATGCTGCGAGGCTTATTCGGTCAAATGAAGCCGAAATTGCGATATGCGGCGGAACAGAAGCCTGCATGAACATCGTCAGCCTCGGAGGTTTTGCAGCCGCCAGATCTCTGTCGACTGCTTTCAACGAAACACCAGACAAGGCATCGCGCCCCTTCGACACATCACGCGATGGCTTTGTCATGGGCGAAGGAGCGGGCATGCTTGTCATTGAATCCCTGAGCCATGCGCTTGCTCGCGGCGCTACACCAATTGCCGAACTCGTCGGCTACGGCACGACAGCCGACGCTCATCACATCACGTCAGGACCAGAAGACGGGAACGGTGCCAAAAGAGCCATGGAGATCGCCATTGCGCAGGCAGGCATTTCCGCCCGCGAAATAGGTCATCTGAATGCCCACGCCACCTCGACCCCGGTCGGAGACCTCGGCGAAATCAGGGCCATCAAAAGTATCTTTGGTTCCGAGAAGACTGTCGCTGTCAGCGGGACGAAGTCAGCAACAGGACACCTACTTGGCGCGGCTGGAGGATTGGAAGCAATATTCACCATTCTGGCACTCCAGCACCAGATTGCGCCGCCAACTCTCAACCTGAATGCTCCGGATCCGGAAGCCGAAGGCATCGATTTCGTGGCGAACCACGCGCGCCAATTAGACGCTGAATTCGCAATATCCAATGGTTTCGGTTTTGGCGGTGTCAATGCGAGCGCAGTGTTCCGGCGGTGGCCGAAGGCAAACGGCGCTGGCTGAGAATCACCGTCGCGCCACCACACGCTGAAACTGTTTTCGCTTGGGACTTGAACGTCAATGAACCAAACCTTGGGCACGACACCGGACATACTGCACCTCAAACCGAGGATTGCCATTATAGGCGTCGGCGGCGGCGGTGGTAATGCGGTCAACAACATGATGGCGCAGAAGCTGCAAGGGGTAGAATTCATTGCAGCAAACACCGATGCACAAGCTCTCTCCATGTCTAAAGCTCCACGAGTTGTGCAACTCGGCCTGATCGCGACTGGCGGGCTTGGGGCCGGATCACTCGCCGAGGTCGGACAAGCGGCGGCCGAAGAAACGATCGACGAAATCATGGGACATCTGACCGGGACGCATATGTGTTTCGTGACCGCAGGCATGGGGGGCGGCACTGGAACGGGCGCCGCGCCTGTTATAGCTCGAGCTGCGCGGAAGGCAGGAATACTGACGGTCGGCGTGGTAACAATGCCATTCGCATTTGAGGGCATACATCGAATGCGAATGGCCCGACATGGGGTAGAGTGTCTAGCCGAAAGCGCGGATACCGTGATCGTGATCCCAAATCAGAACCTCTTCCGGGTGGCAGATGCCGCAACGACGTTTGCTGAGGCTTTCGAAATGGCGGATCGGGTTCTTTATGCAGGCGTCAGCTCCGTCGTCGATCTGATTGTCAGGGAAGGGCTTATCAATCTCGATTTCGCCGACCTAAGGTCAGTGATGCGCGGTATGGGCCGAGCTGTGATGGGCACGGGAGAGGCGGCAGGCGAAGGCCGTGCAAGAGCTGCCGCCGAAGCAGCGATTGCTAATCCGCTTTTTGACGACACATCGGTCAAAGGTGCCAAAGGGCTCCTCGTCTCGATTTCCGGTGGACCGGACATGACGCTGTTCGATGTGGACGAAGCAGCCACGCGCGTGCGCGAAGAGGTCGACGCTACCGCCGATGTCGTGATCGGCGCGACGTTCGACGATGCGCTTGCGGGTCGACTGAAAGTGTCCGTTGTCGCGAGCGGATTGCGACAACCGGCAGAGGTGATCTTTCTTGCGGAGCGCACGGGGTGAGCCTGCTCCTTTGCACCCTCGAGCGAGCATGTCCTTGCAGACTTGAGAGTGCCTGCGTGTCTGCTACCGCCCGGCCCAAGACAGGGCGTCATAGAAAATTCCAGTGAAATCGATCGAGAGGAAACAGCACATGCTGAAGCACTTCTTAGAAAAATGGCGTCTATGGGAAGAAGCATTCCTCGGTATCGATGATTTGCAGGGGGACTATCTCTTCTCCTTGGAAAAGCGCGTGGCTCGGCTCGAGGCAGCTACGGAGGCTTTAGATAGAAAACGCCTGCCTGCGACCTTGCCCGAATCTGCCGAAACAAAGCCACGTCGGTGACGCGGAAACCCTGATCACAGAGTGAATGCCGCTCTGAGCGCTTGAAGTGCTTGTTCCGGCTCGTGTTTTACAAAGGCCTAGGTGCACGCTATCAGAGCCCCACGTGGCTATACCGCCAGCAATTCATTTGCGGTATCCAACGCCCAAAACGCACGAAAGCCCTCTACGATGAGAGGGCTTT